>DATGJZ010000071.1:0-7625 GCA_035294925.1 Candidatus Angelobacter sp.
TCTGCCCCAGACCAAAATGAGTGAATTGGCAGAATGGCTGCCAGACCGGTGGAAGCTGCGTCACGCTCAGCGGTTGTCCGAGTTACTAATCACAACCACTGCCGCTTCGTAAAGATGCGGTTCACGTAACGCTCACGGCATACTCACACTAAACCCAGCCGAGCCTGCTCCATCGAAAGATCAAAGATGGAGCAGGTTTCTCTGCACTGGTATTGCTGAAGGCTCGTGCCCGGTCTTAACAGCTGGAACGCGCGTCAGATGTCGCTCGGCCACAAGGCCGGCGAATCTTTGGCGCGCTGAATGGAATTGGCCAGCAATGTGCCGTTCGCATCGAACGTGCCCTGCACATCCACGGCGGCGCCAACTTCCAGGCCGATGCATTGGTCATTCTGGATGGCAAGCGAAGCATCCACCTGCAACAGGCTCCCTGTCCTGGTTTGGACGGTGACCTGCGAGCCGTTGACGCTGCTGATGGTACCGAAAATTTCATGTTGGGTGTTATCAGACGGGACATTCTGCGTCACTGGATCGGGAGTAACGGTCTCGCTTGTGGCTCCCGCCAGCAAGCCGAAGATGCTGAGCCGCCGGTCGCTGGCCACGTAGACATGGCCGTTGGCGGCTACGGGAACGATATTGGCGTTGCCACCAAGATGCGTCCATGAGCCGGCCGTCGCACTGAACAGGACCGGGAGCGTCCCACTCGACGGCTGAGCATTGATGGCGTAAAGGGTGACGCTGGTGTTCGTGGAGCTCAGCGGACGTGACGCTGCCCAGATAATGGCGTTGCTTGACCCAGATGACGAGACGCTGGTGAGGAAGCCAGGATCTTGTCCACTCGTGATGTTTGCTGCGCCTGCCTTAACCAGTTTGACCGAGGGTGAGGTTTCGAGATTCCACAGAGTTACCGTCTGGCCGCCGCTGCTTACGACGTGCGGCACCCCGCTGTTAAAGTACGACTGCCCGCACCAACACCGGCCAATCGAGACCACGCCAACAATTCCACTGTTCGTTGCGCTAAAACCGCCCAAGGCCGCCTGGTTCAGGAGGAACAGATTGCCTTCCTTGCCGGCTGCCGCCGCCAGATTGGGAATGGGCCCAGCCTGGGGAGGCAACAACAGGACTCCGCCCGAGCCATAGTCCTGGTCGTGTTGATCCAGGGTGAATTCGTCCGCGGGGGTAAAGATGCTGCTCATAGCCAGACTTGGCGTCAGCTTCACCACGCTTTCCTGGATATCGGTGACGCCGTCATACACGTTATTGTTGCGGTCTGAATTGCCGGTTGTGAAATAGACATTGCCGGAAGCGTCTCCAGCCAGTCCATACCCTGACATCCATACCGACGAAAGATAGTAGCTGCTCTTGGGCGCGGTGGTAGCGGTTTGCGTGTCAGTCAATTTGTTGCCGGAAAGCGGGGTAAGGGTTCCCTTCTGCCAGCCCAGGACCCAGCCGCGCGTGCTGCTGGTCTTGAAATCGCAAAAACTGCCGAATCCGGCGTAGATGTTCCCATTAGCTTCCAGCAACGCCGGACGCTGCCGCTGCACCGTAGCATTGAAAGTGTAAGTAGCGCCGTTGTCCAGTTTATGGGAGCCGGCAACCACCACCGGCGTCAACCTGTCTTTCAAGTCGCTCAAATTAAGCTCGTGGATGGTGTAGGTGGGAACTGCGGGCAAAAAGTTGGTATTCGGGTTTCCCAGCGTATAAACGATCACATACATGCTGTTGGCGGCCAAGTCGATGACCGGCGTTCCATTAATTCCCACCACGGTCGAGTTGTTGCCGCATCCCAGGGGTTTGGGCACAGCCGGACCAAAATTCGGATTCAGCAGCACCACCCCGGTTGTGGCATCAATGGCATAGATGGTGTTATTTTCTGTGGCCACATAAACCACATCGTGCTTCCCCTGGTGCGCTCCCGCGGTGATATCTTCACCCGGAACGATGAGCGGTTGCGCATCGACCTGCTGGTCCAGCGTGACCGAATGCAGCAACCCGAAGGTTGTGCTGTTTACGTTGCCCGGCGTCAACACCGTTTCATTTTGATTCCAGCCGGTCCGCAGGTTGTCATAGTGGTAGGTGGTGACCGCCTGGGGGCCTCCTGAAGGAGGAACTTGAAAAGCTGTCCGCCAACCAACAATAAGCAGGACAAGCGCCACTACCGGTATCGACACCGCCATCTTCCAACGTAGTCTCATCATGACTTTGCACTCCATTCTGAAAACGTTCTCTTGCGCTGGACTAACCAAAGGAAACGGCAACGAGAATACTCCAAAATGACTCGAGGCGAAAGTGCAGGAATGTGAATTTATCAACTCAACGTCCCGTCATTGTCGTTCTTTGTCGCTTGCGCCGTCCTTTGTCGCTTGTGGCATCCAGGGCTCCATTGTAGTTTCACTCCGGAGAGCGATTTCTGAGGCACCCGAAAAAGAAAAGAGGAAGAATTGCCATGCGTTTCATTGCACGATTCGTCATCGTTCCCTGGTGCTTATTGGCTTGTGGATGCGGTTCAGGCGGAAACACCAACAACAGTCAAACGCTGAGCCTGACAGCTGGAAACTGGCAGGTGAATGCCGTTTCCACTACCAACCCCGGCGCTCGCTCTCTTGGCGGCGGTACGAGCCTGAACCAGACCGGAACGAACGTCTCCGGAATCATGCACCTGCTGCTTCTGCCATGCTTCAACCTGATCACGGACATCAACATAAACGGGACGGTCAACGGTTCAACTTTGAATCTCACCTCAGACCCCGTGAACGGCCAGACCCTCACCGTTACAGCTACGGGTTCCGAAAGATCCTTAAGCGGCAGTTACGTACTGAGCGGAGCTTCCTGCGCGCCGGCCGACCAGGGAACGATCACCGCTACCCTGGTTCCACCCGCGACCGGGAGCTGGCATGGGACTCTAACATCGGTGAACGGGCAGGTTACCCAGGTATCCGCCACACTGATGCAATCCGGGCCGGATGCACACGGATTTTTTGCCGTCTCCGGTACGGTGACCTTCAGCGGCACTTGCTTATCCTCCGGAACTATCAGCAGCAGCCTGGTAAACGGAGGCACCTACGTGTTTACCGTGCAGCCAAGTGATCCAGGAGTTTCCGGGGATGTTCTAATCGCAGGCTCTATGACTGATCCGGCGACGGCAATTGCGTTTTCAGGCTTCTACTCTTCGCTTGAAAGCACTTGTGCGGACAACGGAACCGGGAGCCTGAGCAAATCCTAGCGAGGTGGGTTTTGCGATGCCAGCACTTTTGGATTGGAGGCTTCCGGGGGATGCAGCCGCCAATATCGAGGAAAAGGAGACAGCCTGATTGCCAGAGTTAGCGCTTGAGCCCAAAAGCAACCTGGAATCTATCGTCAAATACATCACCGCACCGCTGATCAGGGGTGCCGTTATGGTGCCCAAGAGATTCTTCGGATGGTTGATTTTTGATTTGTGATGAAGAAGCTGCCAGCTGCTGGCCACTAGCTGCTAGCTCCGGTACGGGTGCTGGTTTCGCTGTGGGCTGCTTCTTATCGTTGCTTGCGCGGTTTTGCTTTTGTGCAGGGGATTTTTCTGGCGGAGCATTTTCTGGCTGCTTTACCGCGTTTCGCGATGAACCAAGGGGGACGCGTTGTGCAAACAGCGGGGAAAGTTCGCGCATGAGCGCTTCCATCCGTTGCCGGAGTTGTTGGATTGGCAGGTTGGCGGAGCCGGAATCTTGAGCTTTCAGCTTCCCGCTGCCAACTTTCAACTCGCACTCCGGGGAACAGGCTATTCGCGATTTCAGATTTTTGATTTTTGATTTTGGATTGTCTGCTGCGGGGGAAACGGCGAGGTCGGCATCCAGTGAAACAGTGCTACAAACCGCAATTTTATTGGTGATTTCTGATGCCTGAGCTTCTGGCTGCCGGCCGCGGCGGGCTCCTGGCTTGGGGCTTTCACCCGCGAGGTCAAGGCCCAGATGTTGTTTCCAAGCCTGCTTAAAATCTTCCAACTGGTAGCCGCGGGCTGGACTCCTCCCCGGCGGCTCCGCCCCATCACGAGCAAAATCGGCTCGCGCTGGGGACCCCGGCGGCTCCGCCCCATCGCGAGCAAAATCGGCTCGCGCTGGGGACCCCGGCGGCTGCGGTCCGGTTGTGTTTTTCTTCCCTGATGGCATGCGTTGGTAGCGGGGACGAATGTTGAACGGCACTAGCAGGCGGGCTAGCTTGTAGGCCGTAAGTGGGCGGTCTGCATCGTACTCTGTAACCCAGGGGCGCGCCGGGAGGGAGTGCAGCCAGTCCAGCAGGGCGGCGGTGGAGAGGCGTTCGGGATAGCTGTGATGGGCGAAGCAGTTGCGGACGTCGGCCAGGAGTTGCAGGTTGGGGAGGAGATCGAAGCGGGTTTGGAGGTTGAAGATGATAGCGAAGGCTTGGAGGGCACGGCGCGGCCAGGGGCCGCCGAGCAGGCCGGCGATTTGGAGGAGAGGCTCGACGATGTCCTGCTGGCGAGGTGAGAGGTTGGGGGGAAAGGCGGAACGGGGCAAGGGCGACAATTTATGCAGAAGGGGCAGCAGGTGCACGTCAGCCCAATGATTGAGGCGGTTTCGGATGGGCTGGACCTGGTCAATGGCGTGGCGGATATCAAAGCGCTCGGGGAGGGAACAGGAAACAGGGGACAGGGAACAAGGTGATTGGCAAAATCGTCGAAATTGGAAGGCAGGTGGGCACGGGTTTCGCTGGACGCGCAGAAAGTTTTCTGGGTGGGCGTGCCAGGCTCAGCATTAAGCGAAGAGGGGACCTTTAAGGGTTCGAGGATGATGGGAATGGAGCGGTCGGCGAGATCTTCGGGGAGGGGACCGAAGCCAGCAAAGGCTTTGGGGCAGAAAGCGTTGCGCTCCTGGGCGATATTGCCGTGGCCATGGAGGAGATGAAAGCTGCCAGCGAGGAGGCCGCGCAGAGTGGGGCCCTTGCTGCGGGAGCGAGTGCCGATGGTAGCGTGGCATTCGTCGAGCAGGAGAGCGGAGATAGGCTTGGCCGGCATGGGCAAGGCCAGATCGGAGGCCTTGAAGCCGCCGGAAGTGAGGGCGGAGCCTTCACAGAGGAGGGCGAGCAGTTGCAAGCAAAGGGTCTTGCCGGACTGCTTGTGGGCCGAGCGGATGGAGAGGTAAGGGGTGACCTGGGCCGCGGGGAAACAGTAGGTGTGGAGGACCCAGAGGGCGAGGACGGTACGCTGGTGCTCGGAACACTGGAGATAGCGACCGATGAATTCACTCACTTGTGAGACAACGTCGGATTGAGTTTTGTTAGACATGGTGGACTCCTAAGAAGTTGGTAACTGGGTAAGTTGGTAAGTTGGTAATTGAAGAGAGGGCCTTTGGCCTTTGGCCCTTAGCCTTTGCCACGGCACGCCGGGGTCTTCTGACCTTTGGCATGAACTGCAACATCAACAGCAACGGCAAAAGCCGAAGCAGACTCCTGGCCTTCGCTGCGGTCAGGAGTGGAATGACAGACTGAAGTTGGTGTTCAGAGATTGCGAGAAATCGCTATAGGCGGTGCACTTAGACGATGAGGATCCCTTGCATCACGCGAGCCTGCCGCCCGGCTCACTGTCAGGCATTGTTATTGCCGCTTTTCGTGGAGCCGCCGATAGGCAAACACTTTCCTGACCATCCTCCAAACAAGACGTTCGATGGCGATCACCAGGGTCAGGATAAGCAACCCCGCAAACACCAACCACCACTTCAGATGGGCAAACATTCGAATGTAGGCTCCGGTTTCACTGAAGCTGGACCACTCCTCCGCGATCCGTCCGTCCACGATCCGCCAAATGGTGATGCCACGAAGCTCCACCCTTGTTCCGGTCGGAGGAAGACCTTCATAACCGGAGCCGGTATGGGTCCCTTGAAATGTCCATAGCACAGCTACCTTGTCCCCTTCCGCGACCATTTGCTGGACGGTGATCCGGAGGTCTGGAAATGCCCTCTTTTCAGCGTGCACGGCCTCCTGGTCTGTCTTCAGATCCACTGATCGGTGAAGTCCATGGTTTTGAAAATCCGGCGCGTAGATTTCGGCCGCTACTTCGAACCTTCCCTGGTTGAAAATCTCATCAAATACGCGCAGCGCTACGGCTCTGTTCCTGGCCTGGATCGACCCATCAGGAGTTGGCTGGCCCTGGGCCATCAACAAAACACCGGTCAGGAAACACTGGAGGAAGACGAACGGCTGGCGCATGGCTACCTCTCGGCTGGTGATTTGCGTTGATGGAATATGCGTCCGTGCCACCAACGTTTAGAACTGATGATATTAAAGCAAAGGTGAAGGGCAGACCCGGATGCTACAAGGCAAATGGTTAGAGAGATTGGTGGTCGGGTAATTGAGAAAGATTGCCAAAATTGCCCCGCCGCGGCGGGCCGTAATTGCCAAAATTGAAAATCTGCGGCAACCGGCAGCATGGCAGGATTGGCAGGTGTCGGCGCAGGTTGCAGTTCGATTCGCCGCAGATTTCGCAGATGAGCGCAGATTGCTTGCCTGAGGCCGCAAAAGCGCATGAAAATCAACAGCAAACTGGCGTGCGCCCGTGCCAGCGCAAGCTAGCTCTTAGACGATGGAAATCCCTTGCATCACGCGAGCCTGCCGCCCGGCTCACTGTCAGGCTGCCGATGGCATGTTAGACACAGATTATCCCCTTATTTTTGATGATTGCAACTTTCGTACACCTAAAGTTGCACAAGGTGCTTTTTCGTGGTTACTGGTCGTGTGGAAATTGAAAACTGGCCTAATACCATCAGACCTTGCGGGTCACTCCCGCGATGGAAGCAAAACTCTCTGACCGCGTTTGAGGGATTGAGGAATTGATCGCCCTGATGCCTAAACCAATCGTGAAATCTTCGCATACCGAAAAGAGATGCTGGCGAAGGCTTTGGCTGCACAAACTCAATTATCTTAACTCCTTGGCGTATTTTTCCAGAACTGCTGAATACAATGGAATAGGTGCGGAGCCTTTGCTTCTTCGCTTTGCCCGAAGAATGACTCATTCTTAAACCCTTCCCGGTCTACTATCAGCATTTCCGTCTCTCGGCCAACATTTCCTACTGATGCCTTTGCTTCCTTCATAATGAAGGTTAGTAGGGTCTGTGTTTCATAAACGTCTAACGTAGATTCAAGGAGTCTTTCTAGGAAATAATATGCCACGTCCTCACCTGACCCGCTCCCAACCGTCAATACCTAGCATCTCATCCTCGCTGGTACCGCTTGTAATCCACGCTTTTCTGCCAGCGTCTCGGGCACCGCTGAAATCGACCCCGTGGATACGTTTGAATGTGACTTCCATGTTGTCTGCGATTGATGATGGACACGAGGCGATCCACCGTGAACCGGCTGAGGTCGGCATTGCGGATGCGGGAGAAGTCGGCCGCCGCAATCCCGGTGCGGGCGTGCGCACCACGAACACTCAGCGCTTCCCGATCAAGAGCCTTGATGATCTCGGCAGCCAAGATCGCTTTGAATTGTTTCACATCCGCGTTAGCGCGCCGCAGAGTCGTAGGGTTAACAGAGTGCATAGGTCCTTTCCTTCGGCTTCGCAAGCTCACCTCGAGGACAGGCTAGCAAACCCCACGCGCCCTCCAGGATGACAAGAGTTGGGGACTTGGGTTGAGGGGAAGCAG
>DATGJZ010000072.1:0-10026 GCA_035294925.1 Candidatus Angelobacter sp.
GCGACTGTTTAACAAAAACACAGGTCTCTGCTAAGTCGAAAACGACGTATAGGGGCTGACGCCTGCCCGGTGCTGGAAGGTTAAAGGGAGAGGTTAGCCGCAAGGCGAAGCTTTGAACTGAAGCCCCAGTGAACGGCGGCCGTAACTATAACGGTCCTAAGGTAGCGAAATTCCTTGTCGGGTAAGTTCCGACCTGCACGAATGGCGTAACGATCGAACGACTGTCTTAACGAGCGACTCGGCGAATTTGTAGTACCGGTGAAGATGCCGGTTTCCCGCATCAAGACGGAAAGACCCCGTGCACCTTTACTATACCTTTACTATGAACTATGGCACTTGCTGCGCAGGATAGGTGGGAGGCTTTGAACCCAGCCCTTTGGGGTTGGGGGAGCCAACGGTGAGATACCACCCTGCGAGTTCTGTGGTTCTAACCTACTCCCGTAATCCGGGAGAGGGACATAGTAAGGCGGGTAGTTTGACTGGGGCGGTCGCCTCCTAAATTGTAACGGAGGCGTGCGAAGCTACGCTCAGGCTGTTTGGAAATCAGCCGTCGAATGCAAAAGTATAAGCGTGGTTGACTGCGAGACAGACGAGTCGAGCAGGTACGAAAGTAGGCTTTAGTGATCCGGTGGTTCTGTATGGAAGGGCCATCGCTCAACGGATAAAAGGTACGCCGGGGATAACAGGCTGATCGGAGCCAAGAGTTCATATCGACGCTCCGGTTTGGCACCTCGATGTCGGTTCATCGCATCCTGGAGCTGTAGAAGGTTCCAAGGGTTAGGCTGTTCGCCTATTAAAGCGGTACGTGAACTGGGTTCAGAACGTCGCGAGACAGTTCGGTCCCTATCTGGTGTGGGCGTAGGAGATTTGAGAGGGCCTGTCCTTAGTACGAGAGGACCGGGATGGACGAACCTCTTGTGTTCCAGCTGTCATGTCAATGGCATGGCTGGGTAGCGAAGTTCGGTTGTGATAAACGCTGAATGCATATAAGCGTGAAGCACTCCTCAAGATTAGATCTCCCAACCCTCAAGGGTTAAGAAGGGCACAGGAAGACCACCTGTTTGATAGGCTCGGAGTGGAAGTGTAGAAATGCACGAAGCTGACGAGTACTAATCGCCCATTCGGCTTGACCATAAAATTTACTCAGAGCAGAAAAAGCAGCTTACTGGCTTCTAGCCACTAGTTGCTGGCTCAAAGCTCGCGTAGTGAAGCAATCTATTCAGTTGTGAGATTTCGTTCTCATGTTCTTTGAAATTTCTGCCGGAGAGATCCCTTGCAAGAACCGCTCGGGGTTTTGCCTGCGGGTTCAGACGCCTGCAGAACGGCTACAAGTTTGGCCCTTTGTTGCTAAAGGGCCCCTTGCGCGGGATACCAAGTAGAACCTGACCTGATGCCGCGCATTGATAGAATCAGCAATTGGCAGATAAGCTTAGTTGCCAGACGCCGATTGCATCAGGCTTGCGGTGATCATACCGTGGGGGTTCCACCCGTTCCCATCTCGAACACGGAAGTTAAGCCCCACAGGGCCGATTGTACTGTACGCGAAAGTGTGTGGGAGAGTAGGTCGTTGCCGCATTAAGCGTCCCCAACAAGCGAAGCGCTTGTTGGGGGCTCCTATAGAGGCCAGATTGAGTAATCAATCTGGCCTTTTCCTTTGCCATTCCGCGCGTGCCGCACGTCTGCAATTCTCCGATCTTTGCCATTTGGTTGCCTGCGATCTAATTTGATAGAGTTGGTTCCGTTGATCCGGCAGCATTTGGAGGGGCGTTCATGAAACAGGCGTTGCTACAAGTTGTTCGTATCAAGCTGGCGCTCTTCGCTTTGATTACCATGAGTATGGCAGCGGCTGGAGCACAACAGCCCAAACCATCGGAGCAGCCCGCAACACCCGGGGCCGCAGCGCACTATGACCGCATGGCGGCCGCAAAGACCGTGTTTCTGAAGAATGTCGGCGGCAGCGACATTCCTTTCAATGTGATTAGCCGCAACTTTGAGAGTTGGGGGCGCTACATTCTTGTGGACTCTCCGGACAATGCGGACATGGCCATTGAGATCCAGTCACCTGACGAGGGCTCCAGCAATAGCAATAAGGATCAGAAGGACTCCGGAGGGAGCAAGACGAACGTCCGCGGGGGGAACCAGCAACAAGCGGAGCCTTCTACCCCTAAGCCCTCAGTCGACGTAATCATCCTCACCGTCTATGACAAGAACAAAAAGCCGATGTGGATAGCCAGGGAAGAGCCGAAATTTGCTATCAGACACAAAGCTGAAGAGACGCACCTGGTGGAAGCGGCACAAAAGCTCTTTAGCCGGTTTCATGACCGCATCGAGCCCCCAGCCAAACCATAGTTTTCAAGTGTCGCCATTCTGGAAAGTAGGGCGGCTACTCTGATAGCAACTGAATCCCCTGTTATTCCAGTCAAAAGGGAATGTCGTTGTCCGTAATTGGCAGCGTGATCGCTCGAACGGAGCGAAGAAATCTGTTGGCTCTCGTTCAACGTTTCTTCTAAAAGCTCATACATTTCATTTTGAAGCAGCCAGATTGGATCAGCGTTTTGGCGTATGAGCTCGTCAACAGGAATTCCATCGATCGTCGGCGGACGTCGGACACGTTTCTGCTTGCCATTTATAAAAATGGTCATGAATTCCTGTTGCCGCTTCTTTTTCGCCGCCTTCTCGCGCGGCGTGAGTTTTCGTTTTCTTCCCATGAAAGTGATTTATGAACCCGGTTTGTTTCCCGGCTGCCGGAACAGAATGACCGATCCTTCCTGACCTTGGCCACCGCCGCGCTCTGTTGTAGTGGGTGCTACCTTGAACAAAAGCCCTGGATGTACATTCCATCGCTGGCCGTTATCCGCTACTACAGTGACACTCTTTTTGTTGTATCGGGTCAGCGTTCCTGTGATCTCAGGTTGATCAGGCGGGTGGAAGGTCACCCTCTCTCCGATCCGAAAATCCAGCATCTGCCTGTGGGACCGCATCTCTCGGAGAAAGCGCAGACGGGACACGATCTTGTGGTTAAGGTCAATCAGTTCTTGTTCCGACAAATGGTCTATGTCAACTCTTGACACGTGCGTGCCGCTCCTTTTGGTGCGTAACCTGCTGCGAGAAAAATCTTACCACCCGGAGCACTCACCAGTCAGCACTCGGCATTCAGGGGCGCGTACGGCCTTGGCAATCCTTAAGATAATCGTCGGCATGGGAACGAAGCCTCAAAAAATTTACCACTGCTGACGGTGATTCTAACGAATCTTCACTGATGAACCAGGGAGAAGATTGACCGGCGCAGCCAACCGGTAATCAAATTTCCAGTTACACTATTCCGCGTGGCTACGACCAAACCTATCGCCAAAACATTTCAGGCCATGCTGGAACGCAGCGGCGATCGCCTGAACTGGACGATTATCCGCGTGCCGTTTGATGTCACCAAGGTTTGGGGCAAGCGCGGCCAACTCCGGGTGAAGGGCGAGATCAATGGCTTTGCTTTCCGAACCTCACTGTTTCCCACTGGTAAGGGCGGCGATATCCTGATGGTGAACAAAAAGATGCAGGCCGGTGGCAAGGCCATGCCTGCGACGAAGGCGAAGTTCCGCCTGGAACCAGATACGGCGCCGCGCGAAATCAGGCCTCCGGAAGAGCTACTGCGCATCCTGCGGCAATCAAAGCAGTTGCGAAAGTATTTTGAGTCGCTGAATTACTCCAGGCAGCACGAGATTGCGCTCTGGGTCAGCGAAGGGAAGCAGCCAGAGACGCGCCGGCGGCGCGCCGAGCAGATTGCCGAGCGGCTAGTGGCAGTCATGGAGGCTGAGCGCGAATTGCCTCCGGTGCTTCAGGTGGCGATCCGGCACAATCCGAAAGCCCAGGCTGGATGGGAGCTCATGCCGCCATCACACCGCCGGTCTCATTTGTTGGGCATCTTTTACTACAGCAATCCGGAGTCGCGGGCCCGACGGGTAGCCAAGGCGGTGGGAGCAATGGTCGAATATGCGGAGAAGCGTTCAGAAAAAAACCTTACGACTGATCACGATGATTAGAGCGATCTCACCGATCAAGGCTAACGCGAAGAGAGAGAATCTGACCGCTGCTCCTGAACGCTTTTTCTACGGTGCCAACAGGCCACACTTGTCTGTGGGCGGATTGGCGGGAAGCTGAATCAAGGTTGGATAGCTGATCACAGGACCGGAGATAAGGTCGCCGACCTTGGCCCAGTCTGCTTGAAGCGAAGCAGCGCTCCGGGAAAAGGGCCAGGTCTGAAGCTCGATGCTCAGAGCGAGGCTGCCTGGAAAAGCAGTTCCGGGAATCTTATCGACAGCATTGTTTCGTACGGGAATGCCTTCCACGGCGGTAAATTCGAAGGTTTGATTGTGCTTCAGCACCGCGAAACTGTCATCCGAAGGCTGCGGCCCAAAGCTCATACCCTCACCGAAGCTGCGATAGGTATGAACCGGAGTTTCCAGTTCGTATTTGTGCGCAGTGACATCGTCACTGCTCTTTCCCACGAATATGCGCTCGATGTGCAGGTAGCGGGTCACAATAATAGGCGTCCGCCTTCCATTGGCCACGGTTATGTCCATGGGCACATAGACCATATAAGCGTTTGGACCCAAGGCACAGAATTTGCTTGGAGGAAGCGCCTGAGCGGTCACTTCAACGCCGGCCACGGGATCGGTAGCTCCAGGTGAGGCGGGTTTGGCTTGCGCCAGTGTTTGCTGGGCAGCGGAGAATCGCCGGCTGGCTTCACTCGGCCCGTTCAAAGCGAGCAAAAGCATGAAAAGGAGTCCCACGACAACAACAAGACTTGTTCGCACTGGACGACGCTTCATGTTCAGGCTCCTCAGGGGTTTCGGAAAGTATAGCCAAACCAGGTTACAGGTGACAGGTGAAAGGGATGGCGCGGCCGACAGGTTCCCTCGCTGCGCTCGGAATAGCCTACAAAACCTGTATCTGTATGCCCTCTCCCCTGCGCATGGTAGTATCTGCTGCGATGCGCCTCGAATACCTGACGCCGAACGATTGGGCATTGCTTCGTTCGCGCTCACGCAGCTTGTCCCTCCGAAGAGGAGAGGTGATTATTTCTATCAACTCGCGGCCAAGCGCTCTCTTCATCTTGAAAAAGGGAAGCGCGACGGTTGAGGTGACGAGAGGTGAAGTCATCGCGCGGCTGAAAACAGGAGACATCTGCGGTGAGATGGCGTTCATAGAAAACAATGTCGCGAGCGCTTCTGTGGTGGCGGAGACGGAGACTGAAGTCGAAGTATTTGACTTGCCGCAGGTGAGCGAGGTTTTCTCCAGCTACCCCCACCTGGAAGCGCGTTTTTACAAGTCAGTGGCTTTGCTTTTGTCGCGGCGGCTGCGACGAACATCGTCTGAACTGGCAAAATCTATTTCGAAAGGGTGACCATGCCCATTCTACGCATTGCCTGGAAGGAGAAAGGCAACCCAGGCCGCAGTTTGACTGGGTCCTTGCACTGCGATACAAATCTTCACGGGAGCGAACCAATGGAACCTACAGCACCAACCCAAGCTGCAACTACAAGCCGGCAACTCCTGCGTCATGCGGTGGCAACTGTGGCATATCGCGGAGGCAAGGCCCTTCGGGGCGCGCCGGAAAACTTCGCCAAGTTCAAGGCTGGAGAACAAAGCCGGACGCCAGAACAGATCCTGGCCCATATGGGCGACCTCTACGATTGGGCCCTGACCTGCGCCAAAGGGAAACAGGCGTGGCATGATTCGACCCCATTGCCGTGGACCCAGGAGGTACAACGGTGGTTCAAGGCTTTGCAGGCGTTCGATGACTATCTGGCTTCCGATTCACCACTCGGTTTCCCGGCGGAAAAGATCTTGCAGGGTGCTGTCGCAGATTCGTTGAGCCACGTGGGCCAGATCCTTATGCTACGCCGATTGGCCGGATGCCCAATTCGGAGCGAGAACTACTTTCGTGCGGACATTGTTGCCGGCCGCGTCGGCGAGCAACAGACTGCAGCACGGCAGGAGTTTTAGGTTTTATGCTTGGCATTTACACGGACTTCGATCTGGTTGTAGCTGGCAGAGAATTGGCCATGGGGTAATTGGATAATTGAAGAGCAGATAGTTGCGGCCTAGGGATATCAAGGCAAAGCCGTTGTCTTAGTTTTGTAGCCTCTATCCGAAAGCAGAAGTGATGGGGATAAGGTTCGGGGCTTGTTGTCCCGGCCGGCCAATTTTCTTGCGGCTGATGGCGTGGCGGTAGGCAGCGTCGTACTGTTGTCCAATAGCCGTACTGTTTCGAGCTTCCCGGATATATGCGCGGCCAGAAGCGGCGAGAGTTTCGCGGAAATCCGGATTGCGACCCAGAAATGCCATGCGGTAGCCAAGGTCGCGCGCGTCGCCTTCCTTAAACCAGAGGCATCCTCTCCCATCCGGGCTGGTTTCCCGATTGCAAGGCACATCGGCTGCCAGGAGCGGCTTGCCGATGGTGAGCGACCGCAGGCAAACGTCGCTTGGCTGGCGAGCCTGGACTGGATTATGCGGTGACCCGCTGGTGGCAATCACCACCGTTGCGGTCTGCAGAAAGGCAGAGAGATCGTTCGGCTCAATAGCGCGAACGTGTTCCGCGATTCCAAGGCGTTCCGCATGGTTGCGGATAGCCGCAAAAGCTGCAGGTGAGGCCTCGATCAGCAATTGGGAGTGCGGGACTTCCGGCTGAGCCAGCGCAAAGGCTTCGAGCACGGTCAGGAGGGTTTCAGACAGATCTGCATCGTCCGAGGGGGTGGCTTGGGGCACGAAATAGTTGACGGTCGCGCTCTCGGGGGCAGAGCGGTTTGGCGGAAAGTTATTTTCCAGCCCTGGAACGTCGTCTCCGTTGAGGGCTACCGGATCGGGAATCAGGAATACGCTTTCTGCCGCCGCGCCGCGCTCCTCTACGGCTGCTTTCATCCCGAGCGAATGAACAATGACGGCTTCCGCGCGGGAGAGGATGAACTGCTCGGCGACGCGAAAGGAGCGACCCATCCAACTGCCCGGTTCACATAAACCGGCGGAGATGGCGAGCTCTTCAATGCAGGCATTAAGGTCATAGACTACGCACGACAAATTCCGCACGCCAGCCATTCCTGATGCGAAAGAATGAGTATGGACGACATCCGAGCTGTTTTCTGGATCGCACTCCAGCAGGGACTTCCGCCAGTTGCGAACATCCTGCCAGGCCCGCAACAGTGAAAACGTTCCCGGCTGCCCCATGTCCTTCGTCGCCAGATAAAGTTCCGCCGTACCCGCTCCCTGCGGGGTAACGATGTAAGGGCGCATTCCCGCAGCGACCTGCCCTTCAACCACGGGCAGGATGTCATGCGCGTATTCGCAGGCATGGATCACTCGCCAGTTCTTCAATTTAACGGTGGGGAGCTTGTGGAACTGCCGGTCCGCCCCCGGCTGGGAGATGCCGCTCAGGGTGCGGGCCGATGAATTGGGCAAAAGAACGGAAGCCATGCAATTTAAGAGACTTTCTCCTGGCCCGCCAACTCTGAATAACAGACAACCCGATTTCTACCATTGTGTTTGGCGGCGTAAAGCGCGGCGTCAGCAAACTCAATCAGGTCGCGTTTGAATTGGGCGTCAGTGTCAAACACGGCGATACCTATGCTGATAGTGAGATGCTGAATAGCCTGGGGGGAACCGGCAAAAATTTTGGCTTGCTCCACGGCCCGGCGGAGCCGGTGGGCGACATAGGTCGCGCCGGACTCCGTGGTTTCAGGAAGGATCATTACGAACTCTTCACCGCCGTAGCGCGCTACAGTGTCCACCTCCCGCATGTCTTTGGTCAGGATGGAGGCGATGTCGCGCAATACCTGATCCCCGACGTGGTGGCCGAAGGTGTCGTTCAACTGCTTAAAGTGGTCAATATCAATCATGAGAAGGGAAAACTTCTGCCGCCTGCGCTCGGCCCGCTTGAACTCCAACTCCAACTGCTGTTCAAAGTAACCGCGCGTCCTCAATCCGGTGAGATAGTCGGTGAAGGCAAACCGCAGCAGGCCTTCATTGGCATACTCACGGGTAAGCAGGTTCTCAGCGACCAGCGCGAGGATCCACAAAAGCTGTGCGTCCTCAGTGTTAAAGTGGTCCGGCGCATGACTCAAGAGCTGCAGCGATCCGATGACCCGGTTGCTCACAAACAGCGGGATGGTCAAAGCGGCGTTGACGCCGGCCATGTCCAGCAGTGCATCCGCTTGCAGGTTATGCCCTCGGGTCACCAGCAGTGGACGTGAATACTTGACTGCCCAGAAGTTCAGGATGTTGCCGTTCGGCGCCCCTTCGAGCTCATTGGTTCTGGTTTCGAAGCCGCGCGCGATTCGCAGTTGCACCTGGTCCTGGCTTTCATCCCAGAAATAAATGAGGGCCTTATCGAAGCAGGTGATTTCCGCGGTCATATCGCACATCAGGTTCAGGGTGGCGTCAAGCTGCATCTGGAGACCGGTGAGCATGCTGAGGCGAAGAATCACGTTCAGGTGCTGCCACCGGTCCTGAATTGTCTGCTGGTTCAGCTCTGAAAAGACCTCGACCACGAAGCGTTCTGGCGGCAAAGAAGCGTGCTGTGGCGCCTGTGAGGCCGGCATCGAGAGCAATCCTATAAGTTCCGAAAACACCAACGTCTTAACTTCGCTATGCAGGTTGTGAGATGCCGTTTCTGTCTGTGGGGAAAACTCACAAGAGGGAGTGGCCTTTTTCTGGAGTCGCTTCCGCAATGGTACATGGTGACAGCGAGTCCCGTTCCATGCATTCCCGAGCTAATTTTCCGGGGATGACTGAAACCGAGCCGGGAATTCAGTACTTACCGTGTAAAATGCTGAAAATAAATGTCTTAACTGGTGTACTTGAGACGACAGTAAGGCTCCGGTGGTTGCTTATGAGTTTTTATGGATATTTCTTAAGAAATTTTCAACCTAACGCTCCATAGCTGTTGCATTTATTACTGTCTCGGAATACGATGGTTGCACGCCGGAAAACCCGCCGGCTCAACGATGGCTAGTCTTTTGGGTCATCATTTCTCTGCCGTAAATACGCCCGTTACAGTTCGATACCGGCCCTAACGTTTTTCCAACAGGAGAGGCATCCGATGGCATGGTACGCATACTGCATTACTGAGCAAGAAGCTTTTCAAGGTGGTACTCGCGCCCGGCGCCCATTTCCCGTTGAAGGCTTGATAGGGATAGGCGATGCGCAGACATTTGGCTATCCCAGCGGTGAATTCGCTGTAATTGTAAGCGAATATGTTCCTGTGGGCGAGCTGGGGCAGGCGGCCCTATTGCAGCATGCGCATGTGGTGAGTGAGTGTTTCAAGCGCACCACCGTGCTGCCTTTCCGGTTTGGCACAGTGTTTGATACCGACGATGCGTTACGGCGCGCTGTGCGCCTCAACCGCAAGGCTTTTCTGGAGGGCGTAAGCAAACTCAAGGGAAAGGCAGAAATGCATTTGAAACTGCTGATCCGGGATGGGTCACTGCGTGAGGCACTGGAGGAGATTGAGCTTCCCTCCACTGTAGGCAGTGAATATCTCAGCAAGCTGCGAGAAAAGGCGGCCCGCCACCGGGAGCGCCAGACCAAAGCCCGCGCCCTTTCCGTGCAAGTGCATAAAATCTTCGGTCCTCTCGACCAGGATGTCTGCTGCCGCAAGGTTGATTCCGGCGGCATGCTCATCGACATCGCCCATCTGATAGACCACAAGCAGGTCCAGAAGTACCAAAACCGCTATCAAATGGCTACTCGTCACCTTCCGGGAGTTGAAGTAGTGATGAGCGGTCCCTGGCCTCCGTACCATTTCATTGCAGGGAAGAGGTCGTCCTAGTAATTTCCGCTTCTTTGTTCCAAGCTGTTGAAAATAAATATGTTTATGTCCTTTCGGTTCTTCGTCTCACTAGCCCGTATTTCTCACAAGGATAATAGGCAAAGGCCGCGCTCTATGGCATAACTGTTTTGACAAGAAGCAGTTAACGCCAAGGAGGAGCGACCTTTGACTATTGCAGAGTGTAATCAAACCAACTTCGGATTTGAAGC
>DATGJZ010000073.1:0-15365 GCA_035294925.1 Candidatus Angelobacter sp.
GCCTCAAACTGTCCGGCATGTTCTGGACCATTCGTGGCGCCAATGCCATCATTGCCCTCCGCTGCTGTCGTCTCAGTGGTAGATTTGAGGACTATTGGGAGGCCCGACGGGCCTGATCCTTACTTTCATGTCGCGCACCCACATCGACAGGCAAACCACCAAATCTGGGTTGGATAAACACGTAGGGCCAACTGAAGTGCAGAACCATTTTCGGCTGGTTGTCGACGGCAATATGAGTCGGCGCGAGAATAGTTCAATGGACGAATGGAAGCCAGCCACCATCGAGGAAGTTAAGCGCATTGTCACTACAGACCTGAGGGCTTGTGACCCCGAGCAGATCAGCGCTTTCAATAAGTATGCAGTAGAGCCATATGTCGCGCCGATTATCCGATACCAGAACAACGAGACTGTAGTTGTGGTGGCACGAAAAGGAGACGAAGCTATTTATTGGGAAGACGTCGAAGAGGGCTTTAGCGTGTCACCAGTAGGTGCGGATGGACAAATCCTCGAACACTGGTGCAATCAAGACGAATTGCGATTCGCCTTAAATGCGTGGATTGAGGGCAGAGGGATGCCTGGGCGGTTCGGCCCTGCCAAGCCAATCGACTAACCAGCGGTAGTTTGCCATCGAATGTCAGGTTAAACAGCATTAGGGCGTTATGCTCCGAACCCTTTCAATGCCAATTCGATCTGTTCAAGATGGTGCTCGTTATGGGAAGCGACCTTATCGAATTCGGAACGCAGCGTTCGAACGCCCGTTTGACTGTGGACGAACTCTCGGTGGCCATCGGCGTCATAGTGCAGACGAGCCTGATATATGATCCCGGCCCGGACGGCATCGTAGATTCCCCGGGACAGATCGAGTGGCAGCCGCGAGTAGTCGAGTCCGGTTGCCCACGCATCCTGATCAAATGCCCAGAGCACTTGCCGGGGTTCGCTGAGGACCCGGCGGATCCGGTCGAATAAAACTGTCTCAGAGTCAGCGAGGTGATGCAAAATGAACCTGACCGGCCACTTGCCTGACCCGTAACTTCGGTCGAGTCGCTCGGGAGCCAAGTCAAAGTACTTCAGGGTTTGATTCCTCGCCGCTTCCAGCCGAGTGACAATGTCCATATTCGATCCTCTCTGATTTCGGAATTTGCTTCTAACCGCCGCCATAAGAATAGGCCGGGCGATGCGAGTTGTCGAAGATCAGGGGATCGGAAAAACAAACCCAACGCCACAAGATCCGCGTCTGGCGTGCTCCTGAAGGCAACTCCCTTTCACAATTAGAACTCTCAATCGTAGGATGCAGGCCATCGTGCGGCTGTTTGCGGCAACTACCTAACAAACGCAAAGACAGATACACATGGAAGAGTTTTGTGGAGTACGCGACTGCAAATTTTTGATGCTCGGCAAAAAAAATTTCAAAATTCTTCCTTAAAAGCGTTCGCTCACTTAGTTGCTCTTGCTATAATCATCAGTTTTCACAGCTAAACCTGTAATTCAACTGATGACCCACGGGGGACTGCTGGTCGCGTCTGGTTGGGATCGCGCGACGGTTCTCCTCAAACTACTACTGGACTCATGGCGCAAATCTTTCACCGCAGTTCTAATACGCTGGCTCGCGCTAGCATTCTTGCTATTGTCCTTCTTCTTTCTGTGGTGGGGGCGGCGCTCCTGAAACTTCAGCGCTCTCCCTACGTAACCGGCCAATATGTTGCGCCTGAGCAGCCGATTCCCTTCAGCCACCAGCACCACGTAACCGGCCTGGGGCTCGACTGCCGTTACTGCCATACCTCGGTTGAAGAGTCCAGCTTCGCAGGGATCCCTCCGACTAAAACCTGCATGAATTGTCATGCCCTCATCTGGACCAATGCGTCCATGCTGGAGCCGGTTCGTTACAGCTTCCGCAGCGGACAATCGATCCAGTGGACGCGAGTCCATGACCTCCCGGACTTCGTCTACTTCAACCACAGTATTCACGTGAATAAAGGCGTGGGTTGCTATAGCTGTCATGGGCCGGTAGACCAGATGCCGCTCATGTACCAGGAAAACTCGTTGCAGATGGAGTGGTGTTTGAACTGCCATCGGGAGCCGGAAAAATTTCTCCGGCCGAAAGAAGAGGTGTTCAGCATGACTTATAAGCAGCCGGACCGCGACCATTCTGTGACATGGGATGGCACGACCTATGACAGCCAGGCAAAGCTTGGAGCAACGTTGCGGGCGAAGTATCACCTGCGTACAACGCAGGACATCACCAGTTGCTCCACATGTCACCGGTAACGCAGAAGACAGAATAGAAGAGAATGTCCAAGAAGAACGATTCAAATTTCAATCTGATTCCGGCCAGCGAGATCAAGCCGGCGAGCCCCGACGTGGAAACTGTGCGTCGCAAGCTGGTGCAGGCCAAAGGCCCAAAGTACTGGCGCACCCTGGAGGAGTTTGCCAACGAGAAAGCGTTTGGCGAACTGCTGGAGCGTGAATTTCCTCGCCAGGCCTCCGAGTGGGTGGATGGTGTTTCGCGCCGCAATTTCCTGAAGCTATCGGCGGCTTCCCTGGCGCTCGCGGGCCTTGCCGGATGCACCAAGCAGCCGTTGGAACAGATCCTTCCTTACGTGCGCCAGCCGGAAGAACTCATTCCGGGCAAGCCCGTTTTTTACGCTACGGCAATGCCTTTTGCCGGATATGGCATTCCGGTGCTGGTGGAGAGCCATGAATATCGCCCCACCAAGATCGAGGGCAATCCTCAGCACCCAGGCAGTTTGGGCGCCACGGACATCTTTGCGCAGGCTTCCATCCTGAGTCTTTATGATCCGGACCGCTCTACAACCCTTACCCACATGGGTGAGGCGCGGACGTGGAGCGACTTTGCCGGCGCCATTCGTAAATACGTGGTAGATCAGCAAAAGAAACAGGGGGCCGGGCTGCGCTTCCTGACCGGGGCGGTGAGTTCGCCCACCCTGGGATCGCAAATGAAGGCGATCCAGCAGATGTACCCGCAGGCCAAATGGCACCGGTATGATCCAGTACACCGGGACAGTGCTCGTGCGGGATCGCGCATGGCGTTGGGCGGATATTATGACCCCATCTATAAATTCGACGCCGCGGATGTTGTTGTCTCCCTGGATGGCGATTTCCTTTCCGGTGCGCGGTTCCCCGGATTCGTTCGTTATGCTCGCGACTTCATGAGCCGTCGCAAGACACCGGAAGGAATGAACCGGCTGTATGTGACGGAGAGCTCTCCTACTACTACGGGCATGAAGGCCGACCACCGGTTGAACCTGCGTCCTTCAGAGGTGGAGACGATCGCGCGGGCGCTGGCCGCCAAACTAGGAATCAACAACAGCGGCAGCACAACAGCCCGCACGCTCGAACAACAAGAATGGGTAAACGCGGTAGCTGCTGATCTCACGAAGCATCGGGCCAAAAGTCTGATTGTTTCCGGGGAATTTCAGACTCCGGCGGTGCAGGCGCTGGCTCACGCGATGAATGCGACCCTGGGCAACGTGGGTCAGACGGTGAGCTACATCGATCCCGTGGAGATCGATCCGGTGGAGCATACGCAATCCATTCGTGACCTGGTTAATGACATGAATGCCGGCAAGGTGGACGTGCTGGTGATGATGGGCGTGAACCCGGTCTATGAGGCCCCTGCGGATTTGGACTTTGCGGGTGCGCTGGAAAAGCTTTTGGAAAACCCGGACCAGGTGACCGTGCAGCTCTCACTGCATAAGAACGACACCACCAACTATTCGCAGTGGCACATTCCGGAGACGCACTATCTCGAGTCGTGGAGCGATGTGCGTTCCTATGATGGAACGGCCACCATTATTCAGCCGCTCATCCTTCCTTTGTATGACGGTAAATCTGCCCATGAATTGATAGCCCTTTTTCAGGACATTCCGGGCGCTGCTGCCTATGACTTGGTGAGAAGTTACTGGCAGGCGCAGCATAGCGGCGCTGATTTCGAGACATGGTGGCGCAGCTCTGTACACAGCGGCGTGATCAGTGGCAGCGCCTCTCCGGTCCGGCAGGTGAGTGCCAATCTGGGCGCTCTGCCGCCGGCTGCTCCAGCGAGCACGAACGGATACGAGATCATGTTCCGTCCTGATCCTTGCATCTACGATGGCAAGTTCATCAACAATGGGTGGTTGCAGGAGACTCCCAAGCCACTCACCCGGACGACATGGGACAACGTGGCGATGATCAGTCCGGCCATGGCGGCGCGCTGGAAGCTGGACCAGGTGGATGACCAGGCAGACCACCAGTCTGATGCGCAGAATGTTCTGGAGATTGAGTTCCAGGGCAGAAAGGTCCGCGCACCGTACTGGGCTCAGCCCGGACATCCTGATAATGCAGTTACTCTGTTCCTGGGATATGGCCAGAAGACCACTGGACGGACGGGCGCGGGCGCCGGTTACGATGCGTACTCGGTGCGTCCCAGCACGGCGCAATATTCCGGTCAGGACGCGAATGTAACTCCTACCAAAGATTTTTACTCAGTAGCCGTTACCCAGGGGCACTTCAGCATGGAAAAGCGCGACCCGGTGAAGGCCATCAATCTGGAGGAGTTCCGGAAGAATCCCGGATTTGCCCATGAAGCCAAGAACGAACCTGGGCCGGATGAAACGCTTTATCGTCCGGACAACTTCCCCTACAAGAACGAAGATTACAACAAGCTGGGCTATGCCTGGGGCATGGCGATTGATTTGAATTCATGCATCGGCTGCCAGACGTGCGCGGTGGCATGCCAGGCGGAGAACAACATCTCTGTGGTGGGCAAAGAGCAGGTACAGCGTGGACGCGAGATGCAGTGGATCCGCATTGATGCCTATTACGAAGGCGATCCAGCCAATCCTACAGTCTATTTCCAGCCGGTCCCGTGCATGCAGTGTGAGAACGCGCCTTGCGAGCCGGTGTGCCCGGTAGGGGCGACCGTACACAGCACCGAAGGCCTGAATGACATGGTGTACAACCGCTGCGTGGGCACGCGCTATTGCTCCAACAACTGTCCGTATAAAGTCCGTCGGTTTAATTTCCTGCTTTTTGCCGACTATGAGACGCCCAGCCTCAAGCTGATGCGCAATCCTGATGTAACCGTGCGTAGCCGCGGTGTAATGGAAAAGTGCACGTACTGCGTGCAGCGCATTACAGCCGCGCGTATCAATGCGGAAAAGCAGAGCGTGGAAGGCAACATCGTCAAGATCAAGGATGGCGAGATCAAGCCGGCATGCCAACAGGCCTGCCCGACAGAGGCCATCATTTTTGGCGACATCAACGACAAAAACAGCCGTGTTTCCCAGCTCAAGGCCGATACGCGCAATTATTCGCTGCTGGCTGAGCTGAATACACGTCCGCGCACCACTTACATTGCCGAAGTGCGGAACCCGAATCCTGAACTTGCGGAGAAGGCCTGAGACTGATGTCCGAGATAGATGATTTAAACAAATTGCCGCCCGGAGTGAAGCCGCCGCTGCTTGGGCCGGGCCACGACCTGGGAACGGTGACCGACCGCATTGGCGGAATTGTGCTGCAAAAGCACACACCGGTTTTCTGGTTCCTGGTGGTTGGCGTGGCAGCGACGTTGTTCGGCGTGTTGAATGCCGCTGTCGGCTACCTGCTGGCCAAGGGCACCGGGATTTGGGGCATCAACATTCCAGCCGGTTGGGGATTTGCCATCATCAATTTTGTGTGGTGGATCGGTATTGGCCACGCCGGGACGCTGATCTCCGCCATTCTCTTGCTCTTCAAGCAGGGTTGGCGAACTTCGATTAATCGCTTTGCGGAAGCCATGACGATTTTTGCCGTCATGCAGGCTGGCCTCTTCCCGCTCATCCATACTGGACGTCCGTGGCTGGCGGCATACTGGCTCTTTCCCTATCCCAACAGCATGGGTGTGTGGCCGCAGTTCCGCAGCCCGTTAATCTGGGACGTCTTTGCGGTCTCAACTTATTTCACAGTTTCATTGCTGTTCTGGGGCATCGGCCTCATTCCAGATTTTGCCACGCTGCGCGACTCGGCCAAGAGCCTGGTGGTGCGCCGGATCTACGGAATTTTTGCCATGGGCTGGCGCGGATCTGCCCGGCACTGGAACCGCTACGAGACGGCCTACATGCTGCTGGCCGGTCTGGCTACGCCGCTGGTGCTCTCGGTGCATAGCGTGGTCAGCCTGGATTTTGCATCTTCCATCATTCCAGGCTGGCATACCACGTTCTTCCCGCCTTATTTTGTCGCCGGCGCTATCTACTCCGGCTTTGCCATGGTGCTGATCCTGGCCATTCCGTTCCGTTATCTGTACGGCATGCAGGACTTCATCACTCTGCGCCATCTGCAGAACTGCGCCAAGGTCATGCTGGCAACCGGATTGATTGTGGCCTACAGCTATTCCATGGAGGTTTTCTTCGCGTGGTATAGCCCGGACAAATATGAGCGGGCCATGATGTGGAACCGCATGACTGGTCCTTACAAGTTCTATTACTGGATGCTGATCCTGTGCAATATCGTTCTGCCGCAGGCACTTTGGTTCAGTAAGGTGCGGTCGACGCCCTGGAAGCTTTTCGTGGTGTCCCTTGTGGTGAACACGGGAATGTGGCTGGAACGTTTTGTGATCGTGGTCACCAGCCTGCAGCGCGACTTTCTGCCCAGCAGTTGGGGTATGTACTGGTTTACCAAGTGGGACATAATGACGCTGCTGGGAACCATGGGCTTCTTCACGGTGTTGTTCTTCCTGTTCATACGGTTCATGCCCGCGATCTCAATCTTTGAAATCCGGACGCTGCTGCCGCAAGCGAAGGTGAAAGAATGACCGGCTCTCATTTAACCGCAGCACCGATCTATGGATTGATGGCGGAGTTTGAAACTCCCACCGACCTGGTCCATGCAGCCAAGGGCGCATTTGACGCCGGCTATCGCAAGATGGACACCTATACTCCGTATCCGTTGGAGGAGGCGGCAGAGGCCATTGGCGCCCACCATAACCGTGTGCCCTTGATTACGCTGATTGGCGCAATCCTGGGTATGTGCGGCGGATATTCGCTGGAGTACTGGGTCTCAGTGGTGAACTACCCCATCAATGTAGGTGGCAAGCCGTTTCATTCCTGGCCATCCTTCATTCCCGTGACTTTCGAGTGCGCGATTCTGGGTGCATCGCTGGCCGCCGTGTTTGGCATGCTGGCGCTCAATGGGCTGCCGCAGCCGTATCATCCGGTGTTTAATGCGCCCAACTTTGTGCGCGCCAGCCGTGACCGGTTTTTCCTGTGCATTGAATCACAGGACCCTAAGTTCCGCCTGGACGAGACCAGGCGTTTCTTGCAGGGCTTCTACCCGGAGGAAATCACGGAGGTGCCGTATTAGAGTCTCGGCGCCAATCCGTTCCGCAGTGCTGGCATTCTGCAGCGTCTTTGTCATGGGGCTGGTACTTTCCGGCTGCCGCCAGGACATGCACAACCAGCCCAAGTTCGTCCCGTTGCGTTCCAGCGAGTTTTTCCCTGATCGCCGCTCGGCCCGCTACCCAGTGCCCGGAACCATAGCCCAGCTCCCTGATCCGGCGGTGGATGCCGCCCAACTTGATCCTGACAGCTATCTGCTCAGCGGCCGACGCAACGGCGTACTGGAAAACGACCTGCCGGACCCGCTCAAGTCCATGGCATTAAAAGACGTTCTCACGCGTGGCCAGGAGCGCTACGACATTTACTGCACTCCATGCCACTCGTTGATTGGAGATGGCAACGGCATGGTGGTCCAGCGCGGATATAAGCGGCCGCCCTCCTTTCACCAAGACAGATTGCGCAATGCGCCGCTGGGACATTTCTTTGACGTGATCAGCAATGGCTTTGGCGCCATGCCCGACTATTCGGCACAGATCAAACCGGAAGACCGCTGGGCCATAGCGGCTTATATACGCGCTTTGCAGTTGAGCCAGCACGCCCGGGAAACCGATGTGGCGGAAAAGGACCGGGCCCAATTGAAGGGCCCCACTTCCGATCAGATTCAAATTCCTCCAACTTCAAAGAACAGCTTGCAGCCAGCGCCTGAGTCGCCTGCCGGGGGGGTGAAGCGATGAACACCACCGTCCGTGTGACTCCCGGTGAATTCGCGCCTCCAGCCATGGTCAACAGGTTCCGCACAACGGCAATGTATGTGGGAGCGATCTTCTCCGTCATCGCCATTGCTGGAGCGGCGTGGAATGTGCAGCTTTTTCTGCAATCCTGGCTGGTGGGTTTCATGTTCTGGCTCGGTATTACGCTGGGCTCGCTGACGCTGCTGATGCTGCAATACGTCAGCGGTGGAAAGTGGGGAATTCTGGGACGCCGCTTCTGGGAGGCGGCCACCAAAACTTTGCCCTTTATGTTCCTGATGTGGCTGCCCCTGGTATTTGGGATGAAGCTTGTGTATCCGTGGGCGACCCACGATAACAAGGTGTTGCAAGAGCTGCTCGCGGACCGCGTGAAGTACTTCCTGAACCCAAGGGCGTTTACGATCTACGGCATTATCTTTTTCCTGCTTTGGATGTTGTGGGCATGGCGGCTGAACCGGTGGTCGGAGATAGAAGAGAGAGGCGATGGCACTCCGCAACGGTTCGTGAGCATTCAGAACTTCAGCGGCGCCGGCATCATCATGTACGGCTTGACCATCACCTTTGCCTCGGTTTACTGGGTGATGTCCTTGAACCCGATGTGGTGGTCCACCGTGTGGGGCATGCTGTTCATGGTGGGCGAGTGCCTCACTACCTTTGCGTTTACTATCTGGCTACTGGCACGGTTTGCGCAGACGGAGCCGCTCTCGCGGATCATCAAGATTGAGTACTACCATGATTACGGCAAGCTGATGTTTGCCTTTGTGGTCCTGTGGGGCTATCTCTCTTTCTCTCAATGGCTCATCATCTGGTCCGGCAACCTTACAGAGGAAATTCGCTGGTATCTGGACCGCGTGCACGGCCACTGGAAGCTCGTTGCTACCCTGCTGATCTTTTTCCATTTCGTACTGCCGTTTTCCATCATGCTGTCGCGCAGTTTGAAACGCCAGCCACGCAAGCTGGTGCGGATGGCATTTTGGATCATGGTCGTCCGCCTGGTAGACCTCTTCTGGCTGGTGCAGCCTAGCTTTCATCCGTCGGTTGAAGCGCATGGCCAGCTCTCCGGACTCGCGCCCATCTCGTGGCAAGCGGTGATCATGAACACAGTGAATGTGCTCGCCATAGGCGGCGTGTGGTTGACGATCTTCTACTGGCAGTTGGGAAAACGCTCGCTTATGCCGGTGAACGATTCCCATTTTTCGGAGATGATGGAGGCGAAACATGGATAACTTTCAGCCTCAAGCCGGCGGCATGCACCTGAAGGGTGGACATGAAGGAGATGAGTTCAGTATTCGGGGCATCGTTCTGTTCCTGGTGATACTGGCGCTCTCAGGCGTGTTGACCTTTATAGCCGCGTGGGCCCTGCTGATAGGGTTCGAGTGGTTTGAGACAAAGTACATTGACGCTAAATCAACTCCAGTCCAGCGGCAGCTCAGGGAGCAGAGGGGCGAGACGCCCACGAAGAAGGAAGGCATAAAACCGCAGCCTGACTGGTATCAGCGAGAAGTGGACGAGAAGGTGCTGGAAAAGACATTCGTCACGCCGCGGCTACAGTATGACGATGCCGAGGACATGAAGTTCTTCCTCGACTCCGAAAAGCGCCGGCTGAACAGCACAGGCAAGGATCCGGACGGAAGCATTCACATCAACATTGACCAGGCCATTGATGTGCTGTCCAGGAGCGGGCTGCCTGCGGTGAATGGAACTTTTACTCCGCAGCCGCCGCAAGGCAGCCTGGAAGCAGTTGCCGAAGCGGCCCAGCGCCGCGTGAACGAGGCAACGGCGCAAGGCCAGCAGAAGAAGAAATAGGAAGTGATGCAGTGATTGGTAACGTGAAAATTCGGAGCTTGATGGCCGGCATGATCCTTCTCGCCTGCAGCGGCGCGTGGGCGCAAGCTGCTCCCAAGGAAGAGTTAGGTCAGTCGCCTGCCAACCAGACGCTTTCCATTCTCGAGAAAGTGGGAATCGACCAGCATTTGAACCTGCAGGTCCCGCTGGATTTGAGCTTTGTAGATGAGAACGGCCAGCCGGTCAGGTTGCGCCAGTACTTTGGTCAAAAACCGGTCATCATTACCATGGTTTATTACCAGTGCCCCATGTTGTGCTCGCAAGTGCTGAGCGGGCTCACCGGAGCGCTGAACAGCATGTCCGGTTTTAACGTGGGCCGCGAATTCAATATTGTCACCGTCAGCTTTGATCCTCGGGACACACCCCAGGCCGCGCAGGAAAACAAAGATCGATACCTGAAGCGCTATCGCCGCACCACCTCTGATCAAGGCTGGCATTTCCTGGTGGGCAAGAAAGATCAAATTGATGCTCTGGCGCAGGCGCTGGGCTTCCGCTACGCCTGGGACCCGGAGAACCAGCAGTACGCTCATGCCAGCGGCATTATGCTGCTCACGCCGGATGGTCATATTGCCCAGTATTACTACGGCATTGAATATGCTCCGCGCGATCTCCGGTTTGGGATCATTGAGGCTTCCAATGGCAAAGTGGGCACGCTCGTGGATCAGGTGCTGCTGTACTGCTATCACTACGATCCCACGCAGGGCAAGTACGGCGCGGCAATCTTCAACATTTTGAGAGTCAGTGCCCTGGCGACGATGCTGGTGCTTGGCGGATTCATGTTCATCATGTTCCGCCGGGAAAACGCGTCGGCCAGGCGAAACGGGTTGTTTAAGGCGACTGAATAGATGCAAGAACTTCGATTATTTCCGGAGCAGGCCTCGACAGTGGCTGGACAGGTGGATGCCCTCTATCTGTTCCTGGTGCTGATCACGACCTTCTTCTCCCTGCTCATCGCAATCCTGATCCTCTACTTTGCTATCAAGTACAAGAGAACTCCGGGGCGTCCGGCGGAGCAGATCCACGGCTCGACCCTGCTGGAAATTGTCTGGACGGTCATCCCTCTGGGCATTTCCATGGTGATTTTCCTGTGGGGCGCTTTCCTGTATTTCCACATGCAGCGCCCGCCTTCCAATGCGCTGGAAATCTATGGGGTGGCCAAACAATGGATGTGGAAGTTTGAATATCCCGCAGGCCAGCGCGAGATCAACTCCCTGCACGTCCCCACAGGGCAGCCGGTCAAGGTGACTCTCATCTCTCAGGACGTGATCCACAGCTTCTTTGTGCCTGCGTTCAGGGTGAAACAAGATGTGCTTCCCAACCGGTACAGGACGGCGTGGTTCACGGCGACCACTCCTGGGACTTATCACCTGTTTTGTTCTCAGTACTGCGGAACCAAGCACTCAGGGATGATCGGCGAAGTGGTGGTGATGAAACCCGCCGACTTCGCCGCGTGGATGGAGAGCGGGAAGGCTGAAGGCTCTCTGGCTGCCAACGGGGAAAAACTATTCCAGCAGTTCGGCTGCACCACCTGTCATCGTCCCGATTCCGGCGCCCGTGGGCCCAACCTGGAAGGACTCTACGGCCGTCCGGTGCGCCTGCAGGATAATCGGGTGGTGGTTGCGGATGATAACTACATCCGCGAGTCGATCCTGGATCCGAATGCCAAGATTGTGAACGGGTTCCAGCCGATCATGCCAACCTTCCGTGGAGTGATCAGCGAAGAAGGATTGCTGCAGATCATTGCTTACCTAAAATCCATGTCTGAACAGTCGGGGCAGCCGCTGAACAACCGTACTTCACCAACCGAGCTGCGCGATACTGAGGTGCCTAATGTTCAGCAGCAGATGCAGCAGGACAACCAGAACCAGAAACCACCAGGGAAACAACCATGAGTAGCACAACGCAACCCGTAACCCATGTGATGCCGGCCAGGCATTACCTGAATGACAATTATGGAATCAGGTCGTGGCTGCTAACCAAAGACCATAAGCGCATCGCCATTCTGTATTTGTTCAGCATCACCTTCTTCTTTTTTATTGGCGGCATCTTTGCGTCACTGATCCGGCTGCATCTGCTTACTCCGGGCGGAGAGCTATTCCAGGCTGATACCTATAACAAGTTGTTCACCATGCACGGCGTGAACATGATCTTCTTCTTTCTCATACCGTCTGTGCCGGCCGTGCTGGGTAACTTCATTCTGCCCATCATGCTGGGCGCCAAAGACCTGGCCTTTCCCAAGATCAACCTGCTGAGCTGGTACATCTTTATGGGTGGCGCAACTTTTGCCCTTATCGCCATGGTCAGTGGCGGAGTGGACACGGGCTGGACTTTCTATACGCCCCTCAGCTCCGGGTACGTCAAAACCAACGTCATTACCATGGCGGTGGGAATTCTTTTCGCCGGCTTTTCTTCTATTTTCACCGGCCTGAACTTTATCGTCACTACGCACCGCATGAGAGCGCCAGGGCTTACCTGGGGACGCCTGCCACTCATGGTGTGGGCCAACTACGCGGCCAGCCTGATCATGATCCTGGGCACCCCGGTGCTGGCCATTACGTTGATCCTGCTGGCGCTGGAGCGGGGATTCCACATCGGAATTTTTGATCCCAAGCTGGGCGGCGATCCGGTGCTCTTTCAGCACATGTTCTGGTTCTATTCCCACCCGGCGGTGTACATCATGATTCTGCCGGGCATGGGCGTGATCAGCGAGATCGTCACTTGCTTCTCGCGCAAGCGCGTCTTCGGATATTCCTTTATTGCGTTTTCCAGCATTGCCATAGCGGTATTCGGTTTCGTGGTATGGGCGCACCACATGTTTGTGGCAGGCATCTCTGTCTATTCCGCCATGGTGTTTTCGCTTTTGAGTTATGCCGTAGCCATTCCCTCAGCGGTCAAAGTTTTTAACTGGACCGCAACCATGTACAAAGGGTCGGTGAGCCTGGATACGCCCATGCTCTATGCTTTGGGCTTTATTGGGTTGTTTACGGTTGGCGGGCTGACGGGACTGTTCCTGGCCGCTCTGGGCCTGGATGTTCACATCCATGACACCTACTTTGTAATCGCCCACTTCCATTATGTGATGGTGGGCGGCATGGTGATGGCCTATCTTGGAGGACTGCATTTCTGGTGGCCCAAGATTACGGGAAAGCTCTATCCGGAAGCGGCAGCGAAGCTGGCTGCGCTCATCACTTTCATCGGCTTCAACCTTACGTTCTTCCCCCAATTCATCCTGGGATACATGGGAATGCCGCGCCGGTATGCGACGTACGCTCCGGAGTTTCAGGTGCTGAATGTATTCTCCACCGCCGGCGCTTCCATCCTGGCGGTTGGCTTTATCCTGCCGGCGATCTACTTTGTGTGGTCGCTCAAGTATGGTGAGGTTGCCGGGCCCAATCCGTGGGGGGCAACTGGTCTGGAATGGCAGACCAGTTCACCCCCGCCAACACACAATTTTTATCAAACGCCGGTAGTCACTGAGGAACCGTACTACTACGGCACCGAAGAGGAGGTCAGAGTTGTCCAATAGCCAGACGACAACCACCGACCATCCAGCCCTGGTCCACCAGTTTGACGATATGGTTCAGCAGAAGGAGGCCTCTACTTTCGGCATGTGGGTGTTTCTGCTGACCGAGATCATGATGTTCGGCGGACTCTTTGCCGCCTACCTGATCTACCGTCTCAAGTACTACGACGCTTTTGTGGCGGGGAGCTCGAGCATTGATGTGACGTGGGGCTTTATCAACACGCTGGTGTTGATTGGCAGCAGTCTTACCATGGCCCTGGCAGTTTCCGCCGCTCAGAGGGGCGTCCGCCGCCAACAGCAGGTATTCCTGGTTTTGACCATGGTGCTGGGCACGGTGTTTCTGGGTGTTAAGGCGATTGAGTACAAGCAGAAGTATGACGAACACCACATACCTGGCGGCTTTTTTCAGACGTTCGCTCCAACCGACATTGCTCACGATCTGGTCGAAAAGGAGGGGAAGACTCCAGAGGCCGCGAGTCAGATTGCGGAGCGGACACAGATCTTCTTCTGCTTCTACTTTGCCATGACCGGGCTGCACGCGCTGCACATGATTATGGGCTTGGTATTGATGACGTGGCTGCTGGTGCGCGCCGGCCATGGCGAGTTTGGGCCGCAGTATTACACGCCGGTGGAGTTAGGCGGCCTCTACTGGCACTTTGTGGATATTGTCTGGATTTATCTTTTTCCCTTGCTGTACCTGATTAACCGCACGCATGGGAAGTAGGTCGACAGAGGATTTACATATGACTGAAGGCGCACATCCAACTCATAAAGTCTATTACCTGGTATTTCTCGCTCTGGTCATCGGTACGGTACTAACTTTTGTAGTTGCAAAAATTGATCTGGGGTTCTTGAATCCGATCATTGCGCTCGCCATTGCCTGCACCAAGGCCACGCTGGTGATCCTCTTTTTCATGCACGTGCGCTACTCCAGCAAGCTGACCATGCTCACAGTGGCTGCGGGCTTCTTCTGGCTGATGATTCTGATTACATTGAGCTTAAGCGATTATTTGACGCGGGGAGTGATCAAGCCGTAGGCATCGAGTGATCCAACGGTACGTTGCCGGCCATGTACGAAATAGAGCACCCAGACAGTGCTTCGCTTTTCGTCAATACGAAAAATAATCCGGTGCGACTTGAAAATGAGTTGCCGGAGTTCCTCCTCAAAATACTCGCTTTCCCGTGCAAGCGCATATCTCCGTGGCAAGGTCTCGAGAGTAGCGATGCACGAATAAAGCTTCCTGAGCCAACGCTCTGCATTCATCGGAGCCCGGTCGGCGATGTATTGGAATGCCGAAATGATGGCTGCCTCAGCCTCGGGCGTAACCACAACGTCGTACGTGGTCACTTAAGTGAGATGCCGCGTTCATTGGCCAGCTCTTCGAGGAGCGCTCGCATGGGTCGTCCTGCGCCGCGCTTCGCCTGATCGAGCCCCCGGGCGATTCCACGGATGGTCTCCAGGAATTCCTGGTCCGAAAGAAGCCTCTGGTAGGCTTCGGCGCTCTGCACCACAACCTCCGCTTGGCCGTTCACTGTCAGCACTGCCGGCTTGCCAGATTTTTTTAGTTTGCGGATAAAGCCCTTTGAGTTTCGGTTGAAGTCGCTTAGAGCGTAGATGTTTTCGACATCAATCATGACATGTAATTTACATTAAATTTACTGCTACCGCCAGTACCTAGGCTACTTTCCGGCGCAAAAATAGTTAACTTGATGCAGTAAATATGCGGATGCAGGGAAGACGGTTCGTGCTACAACGTTGAGTTGAGCAGTTGATTTCGCTTTCACGGAGGAGAGACACGTGATCAAGTTGCGGCATGAACAACCGAGCCTATGGACAGGAGTTTTTAAAGAGGATTTGGATTCGTTATGGGAACCCTGGATGCGGGTCGCCGATAGGGTGCTGGAAGACGAAGTTCTGGTCGATCAGGTCTACGAAGC
>DATGJZ010000074.1:0-108921 GCA_035294925.1 Candidatus Angelobacter sp.
CTCGCCACTTTCATTCGCTCCACGGCATACTGCTGGAACTCCAGCGTATACCGCCCGTTCCTTCTCCTCTTTTGCACTTTGCAACCCCTTTACTGCAAAGTGTAACGTTCCTCACTGTCTCATTTTTGGGGTTCAGTCCAATCAAAATCGACTTTTTGGCCTTTAGCTCTTAGCCCTTGGGCGTAACATCATTGACGGTTATGTCCGACATTGTTCGCCGCGGACGAAGTCGGGAATCGCGGGCTTCGAAAGCGACCTCGGGCCGTCAAAAGAATCATGCACGACCATGCGTAACTCCGTTACAACCCGCGTCTTTATTGATCAAGATCGGCTTTTTGGCCTTTAGCTCTTAGCCCTTGGGCGTAACATCATTGACGGTTATGTCCGACATTGTTCGCCGCGGACGAAGTCGGGAATCGCCCAGACAACGATCCTGGTCTGCTGTCTGCCGTCTTAAAATTGCGAAGATGACGGCATGAGAGACCAGGATCGCTGCGGGAGTTCATCTGCGCAATGCTCGCTTCGGGTAGGCCGCCCGGCATGCACTCGCAGAATGGCCCGGAACGAGATCCTTCGCTCTGCTGGAGGATTTCGCCAGCGGACTCCCGCTTCGGTTGCGCCTTCGCTCACGCCCGCAAAACAGCTCAAGTTGTCAAAGAGCGCATAGCAATCTCGACTGACGAGCGCCTCCGCCATTCCGGCGACGAGCGCACAATTGAGAAGGGAACGGGCGTGGCGCCACTTTCGCACCATGGTTTTGGCCACACTCCCAACGGATTGGCGCTCGGCGGCAGGATAGCCCATGGAAGTGCGGTGCGCAACTTTAGGGCCCCTAAATTTGTGGCTAATTTTTCAACAGGTTAGAGGCGCTATAAGAATATTGTTGGAGGCAGGACCAAGGCCACTGAGCCGGATGCTCCGCCGTTCCACAGAGTCCCATTTATTTGGCAAAGCTCATTTCAAAGTGCATGTAGTAGGGAGCTGATGGCGGGTGTGGAAATTTGCCCTTTTCGAGCGCCGGCCGCATACAAGCATAAATGTTGGTTTCGTGATCGACGTAGAGCCGTAAGACATGACCATCTGCTCCTAGTGCCACAATAAATGAGAACGCAGATGTATCCGGATGATCAGTCGACTTCGCGCAGGACTCAAAGATAGGCCCGTATTTCTGCTCGTAATAGTCCGTCAGATCAATTGCAGCATATATTCGTGTTGCGCGGTCCTTACCTTCTGCATCTGCCAGTGCCGCAGCTTCCTTGAATGAACGGGCGAGGCCGCTTGCCATGCCGGAAGTCGTGAGTAGAGAAATGAACAGTATGGAAAAGATCTTCCTCATTGTTGAATTACAGTACACGAGAAAGACAGACGCAAGTGACCTTAGTGCCAGCTTCTTAGTGGGCACCAGTGCTCGCCCTCAACGCTCGGCTGACAACTGTTCACATCAAGCGATAGCTCCCTGAATGCTCACCGAAAGGCGCCCTCGATAGAGAATGCCTTCATCACGTAGCCTCCAGTCACCACTTTATCAATCTCAAGACGATGGCACCCAAGCAACATGATGCGGCTGCGAAGACCATTAAGATCATCCGCCAATTGCCCCCTGTGAGGCGACCTACAAGAAACGCGACCAGGGCGTAGAACGCCATAATGACACCCATCGCACCAACGACTGGAGCGGAGAAAAAGGCGTATCGCTGCTCGAAAGCAAAGAATATCCACGTCCAGTTGTAGCCTGCTCCAATAATGACGCACAGTGTGACAAGAGACCAGGGCGTCCGGCGCTGACTCGATTTGTTGGCTCCTCCTTCCCCGATTGCAGGTAGAGTGTCTGGCGGAGGGGTGAGCAACCCCAAGGCTAGAGTGCCGGCCACGAAGAACAACAAGCCCACTGAGGGATCTCCCCCAGACAGAACTCGTGAAAGAAATGCGATGAAGCCACACGACGCCAAGACTACGATTATTCCACGAACAATCGGGACCCCAAAGCGGGTCTTCTTTACTGTGCTCTGGTTTTCCATGCCTCTGGTGCGCCTCGCTTAATAAATCGTCGTCATCTGCTAGTGTATTCCCTGCATGCTCAGTGTGTAACAATCTTTCCGTGTCTGATTGCCCCATGGATCGGTCCAGTTCAAAGGATTGTTCCGCACATACTGATAGAAGTTGATCCCGCCCTGAAACCGGATAGGATCTTCGCTCAAAAAGCGCCCAGTGTTCGAGTGGTAGTATCTGGCGCGGTAGTACGACGCGTGGTCGTACACGTATCCGACCTGCATTGTACGCATATTTCACGTTAGTGACGAACAACGCGGTGTGCGCCTGGGGCACTCGACTTGTCTGGCATGTGGGCTGACGATCCAGGAACCCCTTCGACGCACGTAAAATGACGAAGAAAATCGTCCCAAAAGCAGTTGCGCACGCGTTCGATGCGCTTCCCATTTACGGTGACTGATTGGTCCTCTCTCAGGAACTGATTGCCTGACATGTTCGCGGGTGAAGAATCCCGAATGCCGAAATTACTCTTCTGAAGCACCTCTAGGTTCTTGGTTGACAAGCTGACGAATTCACTCTCATTGAACACCATGGTGAGGTGACCATCGATGAGCTTCAGAACAACACAGTCTCGCTGAGTGACGCCAGAGCCCGAGTCAGTCACTACCCCAGAGATAAATATCTCGTGGATACCGCTCTGGGCAAATTCAGGATACCTAACAGTTGGAGTTGTCTCATATCGCGACTGCAACCGGATGGTCTGCTCATATGACCAGGCATCTTCGAAATCGCCGGATCTCTTGAACAGGATGACCGCGAATTCGTCACACCCTGAACTTGTTACGATGAGAACAAGCTTCTTGCCTTGCTCGTCTAAAACCACGGCTTTGGACTTTGCCTGATACGAGCCAACGCACGAAAGCTGCACCCATCGACGGACCGTTTCCGAGTTGCCCGACTCGATCTTCGTCGAAATTGTAGCTGCGCTCTCTGGAACTTGTGCTCGCGCTAAGCCGCCCATAACACCAGAGATTAAAAGCACTGGTAGTAATAGATGGAGTCTCATCTGCCTAAGCCCCAGAAGGTGTTGTTTGACCCTTCAATCTGCGGCAAAGCATAAAAACCGCGCCCGGGCGAACCGTGGTTTATTTGACGGTTGCCGAAGACGCCCCCTTGCGCACTAAACGGGTCCGCCGCTGGAAACTGCAGTGCGAAGTTACTCGCTTTAATGGCTCGCTTCAGAAAGTCGCACATCAGCTTCTGGCCCTTCACTCAGAGGTTCGTCTATGCCAGCCCCTTGCGTGTAGCGGGCAAGCGGGTTTCCACTCTGATCCACTTCCTCGATCACGATTGCTCCATCATAAACGTAATTCGTGCTGTTCTTCTGGATTCTTCTGCCAAACGGGTCATATTTGAAGTTCACCGTACTGCTGTTCGGCGTCGGCGATCTTGGCTAAGGGAGATCAGTTCACGCGAGTAACATTCTTGGGGTTGAGCATGAGCTTGGGCTGCAAACTGCATCCCTGCGCTCCACATTGTGCCTTGGGAGCACAAAAAGGATCACCCCTGTATTGAATATGGATGCGGTATTTACCTGCAGGTACGTCTCCAAAGTCGTATCTTCCTTGATTATCTGCCCGGGCGTGATGGACTATCTTGGTTCCAGAAAGCAATTCCAGTTCCATACCAGACAGGGGAGCGCCGTAAGGATCCTGAAGGACGCCAGCAAGGGCTTGGGCCCGCTTAAGCCGAAATTCCTTTGACACTGTACAATCCCTCGCTTTCGACCGGACGGCAAGGATCATTCCTAGTAATACAACTGTTGACGTCAGAACGTGCCTCGTCAGTTTCATTGATTTTCCTCATGTTGCTGCGTGGCCCTGCACCTGAGTCAGCCGCCCGGCATCGTCCATAAACGTAATTCGTGTTTGGCAATTGAACCGACATGAGGCGCAAGCTCCTGCCTTCCATCCCTGCCTTATCACTCTGGAATCGGTGCGCTGATGGGCCGATAAACGCTAAGGGCGGATATGTGGATGAGCCAGTGGAATCCTGACTAATCTATACTAGTCGACCGGACAGCCTGAACTCTGTAGCTTGCCGGTAACCCGAGTAATTGCTTGCTCAACGCTTCCGGACAGCGCCTTTATTTTGTCTGCTGTAAGGCTCTCGCGTGCATGAGCTTGCTGCGTTACAGAATGATTTCGTTGCTCATCCAAAAGGGAGATCGTGTGCTGTAGAAGCTTAATTGCATTCCGATAGTGGGGACAACGGTCGCGGCTGGACAGATCGGCTGCAAGCTCGGAAATAGAAGCCAAATCCTGCAGACCGGGAATGCTCTGCTCTTGGAACTGAAGCGCCCTGTCCCGGTAAACGATCGCCTGAATCACATATTCGTCTTTACGCCCGCTATCTTTCTGGGCTTTTTTCAAATAAAGTCCGGAGACGCTCGTATAAACCCAATAATTCCCCGGATCGACCGGGTGCTTTTGCGTCCAGTCGACTGCGGTTTTGATAGCATCTTCATCCCGGCCCCGCTCCTGGTCTTTAGACATTCTTGATACGACTTCAGCAGTTGTTGAGGGAGCAGACCAGCCCATGTTTCTCGCTAACACCCTCACCACTACGCGCAAAGCGGAATCATCATTGCGGAGCGAGAAAACGATCCACACCGCAATGCCCATGAGGGCAATCGCTGCGGGAACAAGCAATCGTTTCGAGGTCAGCTTCAGTGTGAATCCTCCTAACTATCGGTCCCGGCAAACAATCGCTACTTGTCCTTGGAAAATACAGTAAATACCCTTGGCCTAAATCAAAACGGAAACACCGGCTCCTCTATATCACTGGCTTGAATGTCATTGAAGCGTGGATCCAAGATTGCCAGCGGGAACCTACGTAAACAATTCTTCATCCGACCGATGCCCACAACGACATCAGGATCCGGCATTTGCATTGGAGGAGGTTCTGGACCCATTCCAGGCCCCTTTGATCCAAAGTCTGGCCCTGGTCCCCTCTGTGTATTGAAAGGGTTTAGTTTTGTGGGGACAGGTAACTTCGGCTCCCCAAAGGGATGATCGCCAACACAGTCGCGATAGGCGTCGTATTGGTTCTGAATGTCCCGCAAAACGCAATGCGCCGGTGATGGCACAGGAGGGGCAAAGTCGCTGGGGTCTGGCCAAGCATTCCCGTTTCCCCCAGAGTTATCTGGCGGCAATGGGATTATCGGCAGTGCGCCTAAAAGAACTGGCGGAGGCGACTGCACAGGGATTAGCTCTCCGCAAAAATTGAACCCCGTGGGATTTTCATTGCAGAAGGACACGACACCTGACCCTCGAGCAACCGCACCCATACACATAGGACACATTCCAAATGGATCACGGAGCAAGAGCGAATTGTTGTGAACATATGAATAGAAATTAACACCGCCTAAGAACCCAATCGGATCCTCGCTCAAAAAGCGGCCAGATGTCGGGTCATAGTATCTGGCGCGATAGTACCGCAGGCCAGTTTCAGGGTCATAGTCCCGGCCCGTGTACTGGAACGGGTTGGTAACCGTTCCACTGGCGGTCGTGAGATTGCCAAAGGAATCATAGCCATATGTGTTCGCGAGGGAACCACCGGAACTGCTCAGCGAGGTGACCGACCCAAGCCCATCCTGCTCGTAGTAGTTCGTTGCTCCTGAACGAGTTTCACCCAGGGGCTCGTCGATTCCAATGCCTTGCGAGTACCGGGCAAGCATGTTTCCGCTCTGGTCTACTTCGTCAATCACACTGGCTCCATCATAAACGTAATTCGTGCTGTTCTTCTGGATTCTCCTGCCAAACGGGTCATACTTAAAGTTCACCGTGCTGCTGTTGGGCGTCGGCGATCTTGGCTAAGGAAGATCAGTTCACGCGAGTAACATTCTTGGGGTTGAGCATGAGCTTGGGCTGCAAACTGCATCCCTGCGCTCCACATTGTGCCTTGGGAGCACAAAAAGGATCACCCCCGTATTGAATATGGATGCGGTATTTATTGAGCTTTGCATAATATAGTTACAAAGGAAACAGTTCAGCTTGTTGCCAGAAGGCCATCACCAAAGTCGGTCGTTTCCGCATTCGCCCCAGTGCTTTCCGGGCTCTTTGGCTTAACTGCGCGAAGTTCTCCGGGCAGAAGTTCGGCAACTCATGTTGTTTCCAGTGCGCCCATAAATAGTCCACGGGATTGAGTTCGGGCGCATAACCGGGAAGAAACTCCACCCACAAACGACCCTGCTGCTCGCGTATGTACTGCCAGGTGGCATGGCTGCGATGGCCCGTCAATCCGTCCCAGATAATGAGTAGCTTGCCGGGAATGTGGCGTTGCAGGTGGGATAAAAACTCAATCACTTGCGGGCTCTTGATGCTTCCGGGAAACATGCGGAAGTAAAAGTTCCACCATGTCACTCCCGCCATAGCCGATAGCTTCTTCCAGTTGAAGTGATACTGCAATACCGGCGTTTCCCCCTTGGGCGCCCAGGTTCTACAGCGGTGCGGACGTTCACTCAATCCACTTTCGTCGATGAAGACGATGGTTCGCCTTTCTTCGCGGGCTTTTTTTTAATCTCCGGCCAGCGCTTTTGCTTCCATTGGCGAATCTTGTCTTCATCCCGCTCCAAAGCACGGCCAGCGGGTTGTTGGCAACTCCAGCCCAGTTGTCGCAGGATCCGCCAAGCTTGTGAGGGGGTATAGCGGACCCCACACTCATGCTCAATCAGATGGGCCACGCGCCAAGCCGTCCACAAGGTAGTCTCATAACCCAAGGCTTGGGGGCCGCGCTTCAACCCGCGCTCCAGGCGCTGCAAATCTTGGGCGTTGAGGCGAGGTTTGCGTCCCGCTCGCCCCGCTTGTTTCAAAGCTCGCACACCGCCTTGACTCAGTTGCTTTTCCCAGCGACTGACCGACTGGCGGTGGACTCCGACTTGCCGGGCGACTTCCGCCGGATGCACACCTTGACGCAACAGCCGAGCGGCGACCAACCGTCGCTCCTCTAGCTTCTGAAAATCACGACGTACTCCTGCCGGGTTTCCCATAAGCGCAGGGTAGCATAGAGTTTTAGAAATGTCACTATATTATTCAAAGCTCAATAGTTGCAGGTACGTCTCCAAAGTCGTATCTTCCTTGATTATCTGCCCGGACGTGATGGACTATCTTGGTTCCAGAAAGCAATTCCAGTTCCATACCAGACAGGGGAGCGCCGTAAGGATCCTGAAGGACGCCAGTAAAAACTTGGGCCGCTTAAGTCGAACAGACAATGCGTCGGACCCATGTGCCGCCAGATCAGCCCGCGCTTGCGGCCGGACGATGGAGTCATTTGATTCAAGACGTTCTGCCATGATTTTTGGATCCAAAGGCATCTTATGGTCTGTGGTCTGAGCGTAGGCGGACGGAATCAACTCGAGCCGGAAAAAGCGAGACTCTGAATTCGCGCTAGAGAAAATCGTTGTATTCATCTCCTTTAACGGGACTGAGTCCTTATCTTGATCGAGGAATAGTTTGTGGCTCTGCTGATCATAAGTAAGAGTTACTTCCTGGCAATAAAAATCATCCTGTATCGCGAGTCTGTAGATTTTGATGTCGTCGTGCTGGGCAATGCTTTGGTCGATGTAGAAATCGACAATCGTTCTTGGTGACTTTTTCTGTTGGAAAATAATTCGCCACTGAAAGTCAGATTGAGTTTTTGCTTCGTAAACGCGGCGCATGTAGAGATCTTCAAATGGGCTCCTGAAGTCGCTTGTTGGCGCCATACCGATCAAGCAACATTGAATGCCGGCCTCATCCTTTATGCTGTTTCTTACCCAAACAGCCGCGAAGACGAAGAAGACGAGCAGGCCATAAGGACCGTAAGTGAAAAGAAGTTTTGCCCACATTCCAGGCATATAGGCATCCCCTCAAACCATTCCTGATGAATAGTGCTGAAAAACCACTCAAACGCTCAAACGTTACAAAATATGCACAGGCCCGGCTTTAGTAGAAATCCGCCACTCAAAACTGCCTGGCACGGCACCAGAGGGCTTACCAAGCAGGGTGTGCAACCGCTATTTCTTTAAATTGATGGGGTTGCGAAAGAGAACCCATCGTGGCCGGCAGGCCCTGCAATCGATTTTGTAGCTGCGAGAGTGTTACGCTGGTGGCCGTCTGGTGCAGCACTAGGGGGGGCCTGGACAGGCCTGCCACTATTCCTTTAATGAAGCAGTTCCGAAAGGAGTCTCAGAGGATCTTGGAGGGTACTGTAGTCGGATTTTGGGCTCTGGACGAGAATCTGAAAAACTCGTGGATTTAAAGGGTTTCCGAGTAGCAGTTCTTTGGCTACACTGGGCGGCGTGAGAGACAATGAATGGAGCAAGATTCTGGGTTGGCCGGGCTACCGGGTCTATCGAAGTGAGATCAACGAATCGGCCAAGACGTTGCGTTTATGGGTACGGCGCAAGCGCGGGAACCGCAAGCTGGTGTGCTCGGGCTGCGGAAATCGGATCCATGAAATCGTCGCGACTTATGAGCGGGAGGTGCGGGATCTGCCTTGGTCTCAGTATCGGGCGACGGTGGTGATTGAGTTGCATCGGGTGCGCTGACCGAATTGTGGGATCAAAGCTGAAAGGGTGGAGCAACTGCCCAGCAAGGCACCCTTCAGCAAGCGCTTTGAAGAGGCCGTGGGACTGGCCTGCGAGAGTGCGGCGGTGAGGCGAGTGGCGCGACAGTATGGGCTGGCGGCGAGTACGGTGCGAGGCATGGATTTGCGTTATCTAAAGCGCTGGGCGGCGGGGAGGAGAAAGCCGGCTTTGCGGCAGATGGGAGTGGATTAGATTCATCTGGGCAAGAAGCAAAAGTTCCTCACCGTGGTGAGCAATCTGGAGACGGGCGAGCCTTTGTGGTTTGGCCGGGAGCGGAAAAAAGAGACGCTGGATGAGTTCTTCGCCCAGCAGTTGAGCAGCTTCCAACGCAGCGCGATCCGGGCCGCTTGCGTGGACATGTGGGAGCCCTTCCGGCAAAGCTTGGAGCAGTGGGCACCGAACTGCCGCATCGTCTACGACAAGTTTCACATTATGCAGCATGCCGGGGCGGCGGTGGATGAAGTACGGCGTGCAGAGTTCTTTCGTAAAGGTGGTGCGACACGTGAGGTGGTGAAAGGAAAGCGCTGGCTGTTGCTGTCGCGCTGGGTGCATCTGAATACGGACAAGAAACGGCAGCTCAATCAACTGTTCGCGCTGAACCGGCGAATGATGAAAGCCTATCTCCTGAAAGAGAGCTTAGACCGGCTGTGGAGCTATCGCTACGAGGGAGCCATGCTGCGTTACCTGAAGAGCTGGATCGACCAGTTGCGCTGGCAGCGGCTCAAACTCATGGAAAAGCTGGCACGGATGTTGCTGGATCACCTGGAGGGAATCTTGAACTACTGCCGGATCAAGGTGCCGCTGGGTGTGGTGGAGGCCGTGAACGGGAACATCAAAGCGCTTTTGCGTCGTGGCCGTGGCTACAGTGACCTGGACTATCTGCTGCTAAAGGCGCAACGGCTGGCAGCCACCAAGACGCAATTCATCGTTTTACAGAAAGCCGCTTAAAATGCTTAGCCTTTTCAGATTCTCGTGCAGAACCAAAATAACAAAAATGTCAGACAAATTGTCAGCTCTTCATATTCCAGAGAAGCCACCGGGGTTGTTGGACAAGTACTCTTGGGTCTACATGCTATCGAGCAGTTCACGGCGGGCACTTTATACCGGCGTTACGAATAATTTGGCTGAGCGGGTGCTTCAGCACAAGAATGACGTTGGGGATGGTTTCACGAAGAAATATAAGTGCCATCGCCTGGTTTATTACGAGTCGTTTTCCTACATCGGAGAAGCTATTGCACGCGAAAAAGAAGTCAAGGCATGGAGACGAGAGAAGAAGAATGCTTTGATAGAAACAATGAATCCGCAGTGGAGAGATCTGAGCGAGGGTTGGTATGACGTGAAGGGTCTTGCTCAGGAAGGACAACGCAATGCAGAGAGGAACCGCAAGGTTTCTCCGCATCCCCGGCAAGCCGGGGATGCCTCGAAATGACGGAGGGTGAGGTGGCCAGCCGCGGATGCCTCGAAATGACGGAAGGTGAATGGCAAGCCGGCGATGCTCGAAATGACGGAGGGCGAGGACAGACCTGCTCATTGTCTTCTGCTACGCGGATGCTGTGGAATTCGTTGAATTGATAGTGAAGATTGGGTAATTGGGTAATTGAAGAGCAAAGGCAAAATCTCCCTGAATGTACCGAGGGCGAAATCTAGAGTTTTGATGACGGTAGGGTTCGCTCGCTTCGCTTCGGGATAAACACAGAAAAGATAAACTCAAGAGAGATAAACTCAAAGAGCGATGAGCTCAAAGAATCATGTTTTCCAACCGCACAAACTGGAACCTTACCGCGAACCGGCTGAGCGAAGCCCTGAGCCGCTACAGGGCGAGCGGGAGGCCGCTGCTGGACTTAAGCGCCTCCAATCCGACGGAGTGCGGGTTTCAATACGCGAGCCACGCCATCATGCGGGCGTTGTGCAGTCCGCAGACGATTGAATACCGGCCTGACCCCAAAGGGCTGGAAACGGCTCGCCAGGCTGTGGCCACCTATTACAGGGAGCGTGGTTCCAAAGCCGGGGCAGGGAACATGATACTTACCACCAGCACCAGCGAAGCCTATTCCTTCATTTTCCGCTTGCTATGCAATCCTGGCGACGAGTTACTGATTCCATCTCCGAGCTACCCTCTTTTTGATTTTCTGGCTGAGATCCAGGATGTGAAGCTGAGGCGTTATCCCCTGATCTACGATCACGGGTGGCAGATGGATCTGCACGCTCTACAGCAGGCGGTCACGGAGCGCACGCGGGGCATTATGGTGGTGCATCCTAACAATCCCACCGGACACTTCACCAAGCCCGCGGAACTTGCTGCGCTGGTCGAGCTGTGCGCGGCACGGCAGGCAGCCATCATCGCCGATGAGGTCTTTCTGGATTTTTCGCTTGCGCCGCAGACGCCATTCAGTTTCTGTTCGAACCGGGAGGCGCTCACCTTTACCTTGAGCGGACTCTCCAAAATCTCGGGCTTGCCGCAGATGAAGCTGGCATGGCTGGTGGTGAGCGGGCCGGAGGAGTTAAAGAGGGAGGCGCTGGCCCGCCTGGAGGTGATCGCGGACACCTATCTCTCCTTGAATGCGCCGGTGCAACTAGCGGCCCCGGTCTTCCTGGAGATGCGGCACGGATTTCAGCAGCAGGTGATGGCCCGTATCCAGAAAAATCTGGCCGAGTTGGACCGCCAGCTGACAACACAGAAAAACTGTAGCCGGCTGGAGGTGGAGGGTGGATGGTACGCGGTCTTGCGCGTCCCCGCAACGCGCTCCGATGAAGATCTGGCGCTGGAGTTGCTGGAGCAGCAAGGAGTCTATGTGCATCCCGGGCATTTTTATGATTTTCACCAGGATGGCTTTTTGGTGGTGAGCCTGATTACGCCGGAGAAGGATTTTGCAGAGGGAGTCGAACGGATTTTAGCAATAGTCCACTGACAAAAAACCTTACCACGGATGACACGGACCAAATTGATTTCCACTGATAAATCTGAGGGGGGAAATCGAAAAAATGCATTCCTTAAAAACCGCTCGTGGTTGGCGTTAGCTTACTTTTGAAGAGTGCGTTGGCCTGTTCAAACCGTTGGGCCATGCGTTCGCCGCTGCAGGGCTGTTCCAGCAGGCTTTCGGAGTCCCACTCGCTGCGTGGAACACCGAAGAAGTCGCCGCCATAGACGTGAGGAGCGCCCGTCAGCCGTGGGATGGGATTGGTGACCGAGTGGATAATGTCGCGACCCAGAGGTTGAGCGTCCTTTTCGCAGAGCGCCCTTGCGCCCGCAGCCTCCACCTTGCCTAAACCGCCGGGCAGGCGACGCCAGAAAATGTTGTCCTCGCGGCCGGTATAGATGCCAATCACGGCCCACATCTGGTGGTTGTGAGGCAGCAGGGTCATCCACGGCGCCCAGATTACGTTGAGAATCGTGAGATCGTCGGAGCGATAGAGCGGCTGCATCTCCGCCCGCTGCGGCTCGCCCAGGGCTTTGAGCACCGCCGCCGGGTCAGACACGGCTCGGGCCACAACCTCTCGCACCGAGGCGTGGGAGGCGTCCTCTTTTAAAGCGGAGCGGCAATCGGCGGCGAACTGGTCCAAATCAAACATGCTATCTCCGCTATGCTACACCGCGCCCTGCGGCCGCGCAAAATGCTTGGTTTTCAGGCAGCGCCGCGCCGCCAGATGAGGTACACGGGCGCTCCCAGCAAGACAATTCCAAGCCCGATGGCAGCGCGCCCGGGTTGAGCGACCATGGCATTGGCTACCAGTGCGCCGGCAGTCACGACAAAAATCAAGGGCGTGAATGGATACCCCACTACGCGATACGGACGCTCGGCGTTGGGTTCGCGCTTGCGATAGACAAATACACATGCAGCAGCCAGGGCATAAAAAATCCAGCTCGAAAAAACAACATAGGTGAGCAACTGCTCAAAAGTTCCGCTGGCAGCCAGCACTGCCGACCACGCGACTGCAGCGATCACGGCAAAAGCCGGTGTACCGAAGCGGGGATGTACTTCTGACAGGCGTTTAAAGAACAACCCGTCCTTTGCCATGGCATAGTAAACACGCGGAGAGGTGAGAACCACGGAATTTGCCGCGCTGAAGATGGAGATCAAAATCGTGATGGTGACCAGTTTTGCTATCGCAGGATGGATCGCCGTGGCTACGGCGGTTGCGGCCACGCGGTTGGAGCCGGCAACGCCATCAGCTCCCAAAGCGGCGAGATACCCAATGTTGGCAAAGATGTAGATAAACATGAGCGCAGCCGAACCGACAAGAAACGCCAGCGGATAATTACGCCTGGCGTTCACAGTTTCTCCGGCGCTGTAGGTGGCATACTGCCAGCCTTCATAGGCCCACAGAACGCTGATCATGGCCAGTCCAAAACCAGAAAACAGAGAACCCGCAGGTGAAGGTGAGGTTGCGCCCGCGGTCAGATGAATCGGCGTCTTGCCTAACCATAATAAAGCTGAACTCATGCAGAGCAGCGCCAGAATTTTGATGGTGGTGGCTACGTTGAGTAGATTAGCGCTCTGGCGCGTGCCGCGCACGTTCACTACGCCAATCACTCCAATCACCGCAACCGATACGAGTTTTGCCATCCAGGGCGTGAGGGTTACGAATTCACCCAGGTAATTGCTGAAGGCGACAGCCAGGGTTGCGACTGATCCTGAACTGATAACGAGAAACAGTGTCCACCCAAACAAGAACGCCGGGAATGGCCCAAAGCAATCTCGGATGTAAACGTAGAGGCCGCCGGCATGGGGTTTCATCGCGCTAAGCTCTCCATAGCTGAGAGCGCCTAGAAGCGAGAGCACGCCCCCAACCAGCCAGACGCCCATAGCCAGCGCAACGGAGTTTCCCACGTTGCGAAGAATGGTAGCAGGGACAAGAAAGATTCCCGATCCAATCACGGTTCCGATGATCATCAGCACAAGATCACGCAACCCCAGAATGCGTCGCAGACCAGGTTCCGGCTTTGCCGGACCTGGCAATGTCGAGGCCGGTAAGGGATCCGCGCCGATGGAGTGGATTTCAGGGGACAAAGTGCGCCTTTCCTCCCGCGTGGCGGCAACGGCTCATAGACTAAACCGTCAGACCTAACGCTCCATACTGTTCACTTAAAGAGTTTGAAACCTTTGAGTCAATGGCAAAAACGCAAGGTCCCTCCGATTTACTGCCGGTGACGCGTGGGTAAACCCTCGGGATGACGAACCGTTTTTTTAATCGTTCACCTTGAGTGAACAGTATTGGACCTAACGCCCAAGAAACATCATTGCGCCCGCCGGGCTGCCTCGATGGCGGCTATCTCGACAACTACATCGCCGCGCACGAAGAACATAACGTCATAACGATCGACTGTGGGATCGCAATGCGGCGGAATGAGTTCAACGCGTTCGCCTAACGCAACGGGAGGGCCGCCGGAGGGGCGCATCAACCCACCGTGTTCGTCGCCAAAATAGAAGTAGCGCGAGTTGGCAAAGCGTTTGCCGGCCGGCCGCGGCACAGGGCCGTCGGTGGCAAAGGCCTTCAATCCCGCGTCCACGGTGACCCACTCTTCTGCATTGATACTGATCACTTGCGCCTGAACAAAAAGGCTCTGTTCAAACGCGCCGTCGGCGTCATCGCCAAGAGCGTCCCGATATTGGTTATCCATGAAGATGTAGGATCCGGGCTGGACCTCGTTGAGAACCCGGAGCGCCGCATCAGCCGAGAAGGTACCGGTGCCGCCGCCGGTGATGAGCGGCACAGGATAGCCGCCCATTCGCAGGGCGTCCACTGTCGCAGCGAGCCGCGCCATTCCGCCTTCTACAGCATTTCGCCTCTCAGCTAGGCCAACCATATGCTGCCAATGTCCACCATAGCCTTGCACACCCGCCAAGCGAAGCGATGGGCAACCGGCGATCTGCCCGGCCAGGGCGACTGCGGCTGCCGGTGTGGTGACGCCGGTGCGCCCGAGCCCTACATCGATATCGATCAGCAAGGAGAGGCGCACTCCTGCCGCGCTTGCGGCGATGGCTAGATCCTTAATCTGTTCTCCATGATCGATCGCCAGCAGCAAATCGGGATCCGCGCGCACCAGCGTTGCGGCGCGCGCCGCTGCATCGCTGCCGACAACCGGAGAAGTGACCAGCAACCCGCGCAGACCCGCCTGGGCAAGAGCCTCCGCCTCCCCGAGCTTGACGCAGCAAAGCCCTACGGCGCCGGCCTCTATCTGGCGGCGTCCGATGGTTGCCGATTTGTGCGTCTTGGCGTGCGGACGAAGGGCCAAGCCGGCCGTAGCAGCGCGTTGCGCCATGCGAGCGACATTGCGTTCGAACGCGTCCAAATCAACAATAAGAGCGGGAGTTGGCAGTTGGAAGCGCGAACCGGCACAGCCGACCCGTGCCTCCGCCTGCTTCATAGCTGCCGAAGTGGACGTCATTGAATTGGACGTCACCAAACCGAACGTCATTGAACTGGACGTCACCGAATCGGAAATCATGCTTGTGCCGCCTCGGCGGCGCTCAGCGCTTTTGTTGATTTCGACTTGCCCTCGGAGTTAAAGGCTTCCAGGTTACGCATCACATCCATGAGAGGCATGGAGCAGCTCCTTTTGTTTCAGACCAATCTTAATTAAATTGTTGGGGCGAGACGAGAGAATCGACCAGCCAAAGAAGATTTTTTAATAAGTAAGGATGGGAACCGATGCACAAAATTGAACAGCCGGAGCCGTGGCTCCGAGCCACGCTTACAGATGTTCCGGCAGTCCAGCGTGGCGTGCTGCACGCCCTGGAGTTGGCTCGCGAAGACCTGAAACGCTGGACAAACGACCTCAGCGACACCGAAGTCAACGCCCGACCTGGCGGAATTGCTCCGGTAGCGTTTCACCTGCGCCATATAGCGCGCAGCATGGACCGCCTGCTCACCTATGCGGAGGGCGCACAGCTATCCGGCGAACAGATAGCCGCGCTTAAGACGGAGCTGGAGCCCGGCGCAACCAAAAAAGAGCTGTTTGCAGAGCTGACGGCGCAGCTCGACGACAGCGGCAAACGGATCCGGGCCTTCTCTCCGCAGGAGCTTGAGCACCCACGCCATGTAGGCAAGAAGCAACTTCCAACCACCATCGGCGGGCTGCTGGTCCACGTTGCCGATCACACCCAGCGCCACGTTGGCCAGGCCATCACCACGGCTAAGATCGTCATTGCCAACAGAAGCAAGGCGTGACTCGTCATTCATTCATTATCGCCATTATCGCCCATAGGCCAGCATGTGGAATGTTCCCGGAATGGCGGTGCGCTGCGGGCGAGGACGCTCTGCCGTCGGGGCTGAGGGCGGGTTAAAATCCGCTGTGTCCACAAAGACGTTGTGCGTCTTTGTATCCAGACCCATCGTCTTGGCTCCGAACTCCGTCTTGACGGTCTCCACCTCGCTGAATTTGTCCGGCGAATCTTCATGGAAGATATGGATCATCCCCTCGCGGGTAGAGGCAAAGATGAGACCTGTCTCCGGATCATAGGCAGCGGCATCCACACCACCCGAGATGGGGAATGATTGGATGACCTTTCCGTTATCGGCATCCATCACCACCAGCATCTGGGGGTTACGGCCGGCGCTGAAGAGCCTCCGATGCTGTAGGTCCATCGCCAGAGCTGTGGGCCCGCCCGCCGGCGCCACTGGCCAGCGCGATTTGATCTTGAGCGAGCGAGAGTCGATAGAGACCACCTCGTTCTTATCTTCCACATTCACGTAAATGGTTCCCTTGCCGTCGGCGACAGCGAACTCGGGACCGCCGCCCAGATCAATGGTTCCCACTGCGGCGCCTGTTTTGGCATCAATGACCGTAGAGCTATGCGGGTCTCCATTCATGGCAAAGACGCGCTTACTCGCCGGATCATAGACAATGCTGTCAGCATCCTTGTCAGCGTTGGCCTCGCCAATTACTTTCAGGGTCTTGAGATCGAAAATGATTACCTTGCCTTGCGCGCCGTCACTGATGAATCCCCGGCCAAACTCAGCAGCCACGGCCACCCCGTGGTCCTGTTTCAATCCAGTGATGTTGCCGATGAGCGTGCCGCTATCGGCGTCCACGACTTTAATTTCCGTGCCGTGCGATAAGTAGACACGGCGCGCCGAGGAGTCGACCGTAATGTAATCAAAGTACTCGCGGGTGCTGCCCTCGGCCGCGCCCAACGGATATTTCTTGAGCAGGTGGTAGCCGCCCAGGCCCGCCATTGCGAAAGCAAGAGCGCCCAGCAGGATAATAGGAATGCCAACAGCAATCAGTTTCACCTGAGATGTTTTCATGCGAGATTCTCCTTAGAGTCACCTGTCAATCAGCCGCATGGGAAAACGGCGACACATTATAACCTCACGTGCGTTACTGCATGGAGCGGGCTCCGTTACGATCCACCGACCAACTGCCTCAGCTTGTAACGCTGAATCTTTCCTGTTGCCGTTTTAGGAAGCTGGCTGAGAAACTCAATGACCTGCGGACATTTGTGAGGAGCGAGCCGGGAAGCCAGCAAGGCTTTGATCTCCTCAGTCAATTCCGGCCCGCCGTTCTGGCCGTTTTTCAGGACGACATAAGCCGCCGGTTTTACCAGTTGGTTGGCATCGTTATAGCCAATCACCGCCGCTTCCTGCACCAAAGGATGCTCCAGCAGCGCGCTCTCAACCTCGACCGGGCTCACCCACATGCCTTTTACCTTCATCATGTCATCGGAGCGGCCCACGTACCAGTAATAACCCTCGGCATCGCGATAGTATTTATCGCCGGTGCGCAACCAGTGTCCCTGGAAAGTCTCCTTGGTTTTTTCGTGCTGGTTCCAATAACCGGCGCAGACCGCTTCGCTCTTGATGAGCAGGTTGCCAATCTGATTGTCGGCGACCTCTCTGTCATTTTCATCCACGATTCGGGCTTCGTTGCCGGGAATAATCTGTCCGCTGGATCCCGGCCGCACCGCTCCTGGACGGTTGGCAATGAACATGTGCAGCGCTTCCGTGGACCCGATTGCATCCAGGATCTCCACGCCAAAGCGGTCCTTGAAGCGATGGTAGAGTGGCGCGGGCAGCGCCTCCCCGGCGGAAACCGCATAGCGCACGCTGGAAAGATCAAAGTCAGGACCAGGTTCGCGATGATAGGCGAGCAGAGACGAGTAGTTGGAAGGCACGGAAAAAAACAATGTAGGTTTGAATTTTTCAATTACGCCGTAGATATTGGGCGGCGACGGCGATCCCGGAAAGAGAATGCTGGTGGCGCCCACTGACAGCGAAAAATACAATCCGTTGCCCAGGCCATAAGCAAAAAACAGCTTGGCCACGCTGAAGAGGCGATCATTTTCCGTGACCCCCAGCGTGGCTTTGGCATACAACTCGGAACAAACCACCATATCGTGCTGAAGATGCACGCAGCCTTTGGGAAACCCCGTGCTGCCGGAGGAATAGAGCCAGAACGCGGGATCATCTTTGCAGGTGGGCTCGGCCTGCAGTTCAGCCGGGCTTTCATCCTGGAGTTGCTTCAAGCAGCCCAAGTCTGCCCTGGGCTCGCCGGCAATGATTATGGTTTCCAGATAGCGCAGGTTGTCCCGGCCAATGGCTTCGATCTGGGGGTAGAGCCACTCGCTCACAATGGCGACGCGGGCGCGTGAATCATTCAACATGTACTGATATTCCGCGGGCTTGAGCAGCGTGTTCATGGGTATGGGAACCGCGCCTATCTTGATGGCGCCAAAAAAGCTGTACGCAAACTCCGGCGTATCCGGCAGCAGCAGGGCAACGCGCTCTTCCTGGCGGACTCCTAACTTCCTTAGCCCATTGCCGGTGCGGTTCACCCGCTCCACCAGTTGACGGTAGGTGACGCGCTCCTCGCCGCACTCGATGGCCACTTTATCGGCGCGCCCCTCCTGCAAGTGGCGGTCAACAAAATGGGTAGCGGCGTTGAACTGTCTGGGGAGATCCATATGCATGTGCCGGGAAATTCTAAACCATAGCAAAGCAATCAGCGGTCAGCACTCAGCATTCAGCCGGGTCGCCGCGCTGAGAGCGCTGCTCATAGAAGCCGCTGACTGCTGTTCGAGAGTTGGGCCGCTTTAATAATCGGGTGATCGCAACGTGACCGGGTGATCGGGTGATCGGAAGAAAACACCCAATGTCTCGATGTGGTAAGTGCCCTGCTGGTCCCAATGACTTGGCGAGCAGTCAATGGAGAGCCCGCGTACAGTCGTGGCAATCCTCAAAGAAGGTCGTCGGCATGGAATGAAAGCTCAAAAAACTTACCACTGATCCACTGATCTACTGATCTACGGCCAGCCAAGGCAGGTCACAATGGTTTGGCTGGTCTCCAATGATAAAACCAAGGGGATGAAATTAAAGCCTGCTCCACCATGTCCGGAATTACAGCAACCCTGGGCCACTCGAATTCGGAATCCAGGGAAAAGTACTGTGACCAGGGGCAGGGAACTTTGGTCACTTTGATTACGTAAATCTGCTCGTAAGTTCGATTGAAAAGGATTATCTTAGGCCCAAGCCACCATAATTAGGTAGAGGGAGCAGAATGCCTTATAGAGAGAGTTCCATGCAACCAGGCGGACGGGTAAAACAACCGCAACCGGCGCAACATTTCAGAAGGGTCGCCATCAGCGTTGTAGTTCTGGCGGCCACAGCAGCTTTTGCTATTCAGGATGGTCCGGCGGTCCATGCCATTACTAGAAAACCCTCGCATGCAGCAGTGGCTCACACTCAGGAAGCCCCCTCTCACAAGACAGCGAACCTGGGTGAATACGGGCCGCTGATCGCTGAATTCGCCCATCTTGCGGCCAAGATACAGGAAGGAGTGCAAGTCCCCGCCCCTCGCACCCAGAGCAAGTTATTGGGGCTGCTGCCGGCGTCAACCTCCGTCTATCTGAGCGTTGCCAACTACGGAGAAGCCCTGCACCAGAGCAATCAGATTTTCAATCAGGAGTTGCATGAAAGCACGGTTCTGAGCGATTGGTGGCAGAACAAAGTGGGGATGGCCGGGATGATGGTGGAAGGCGCCATTGAGCAGATTCATCAATTCACCGGATACCTGGGCGATGAAATCGTGATTTCGGGCAATGTGAAGCCCAAAGGTGGATCGCTGCTGATTGTCGCTGAGGTGCGAAAGCCCGGACTCAAAGCTTTTCTGCAACAGCTCCTGGAACAGTACGGCGGCAAAAACGCTCCTGTTCGCATACTTACTCCGGAGCAACTGCTCACAGCCAAAGCGACGGCGAAAAGCAACCCGGTTCTGATGCTGGTACGGCCAGACTTCCTTGTTGTGTCATCTGACATTCCCACGCTGCGCAGCTTTAACGCTCAACTCACCCGTGGCGCGGGCACGCTGGCCTCAAGTCCTTTCGGACAGCGGCTGGCGCAAGCCTACCAGGGCGGTGTGGCTGGAGTGATGGGAGCTGATTTGCAGCAACTGCTGGCCTTGCGGCCACGGAATCAACAGCAGAGCGAGGCCATTTTTCAGCAGAGCGGCTTTTCCAATCTCAAGTATTTGATTATCTCCAGCAGGTATGGGGCGGGGGGTTCTTCGAGCAGCGTGGAGCTGACCTTCAACGGTCCGCGGCAGGGAATTGCCGCCTGGCTGGCGCCCCCAGCCTCTCTCGGCAGTCTGGATTTTGTATCCACCCATGCGGCCGCTGCCGGCGCGTTCGTGCTCAAGAGCCCGGCGCAGATGTTTGACGACATCAAAAACATTGCCGGGGCCGCTAACCCTATGGCTACCATGGGGCTGGCGCAGATGGAAACGGAGCTGCACCTCAACCTGAAAGATGACCTGTTCAGCAAGCTGGGCGGGGAATTTGCCTTTGCCCTGGAAGGCGCCATGTCTCCTACCCCGGCATGGAAGGTGATTGTTCAAGTTACAGATCCTGATGGGCTGCAAAGAACATTCAAGCAATTGCTGGCCAGCATGAATGGGAAGGCGCCCGATGGAAAAGGGGCAACTCTGCAACAGAAGAACGAAGGTGGGCAGATTTACTACAGCCTCGGGTTCTTCAGTGGGGAAAAGCATCAAGAGATTGCCTATGGATTCTCGGATGGCTATCTGATCGCTGCCAGCACATCGGCGTTATTGAAGGACGCGATTGAAGGTCATCGAACGGGCAAGGGTCTGGCCAAGTCAAGCGAGTTTCTCAAAGTGCTGCCGCAGGAACATTCCGGGCAGGCTTCGGCTCTCATCTTCCAGAACACCGCGCTCACCATGGCTGCCATGATGCAGCAGTTACCACCAGAGCTTGCGCAGTTGTTCCAGTCGTTGCCAAGTCAAAACAAGTTTGGCGTAATGGCCGCTTATGGAGAGGAGAATGCAATCCGCGCCACGAGCAACAGCCACCAGTTCGATGTGGCCGTCCCACTTCTGGTGGCGGCCATCGCTATTCCTAATCTAATGCGCACCAGAAACCAGGCTAGTGACGCGGCGGCGGCAGCCACGGTGCGAACGCTGAACACCGCACAAGCCCAATATTCTCTTACCTACGATAAAGGTTACGCTCCTAATCTGGCCGCGCTGGGTTCCGGTCCCGATGCGCCCTGTGCTCCCTCACAAAGCCACTCGTGTCTTCTTGATGCGCAACTGGGTTGTGATTCTGACACATGGTGCGTCAAGGGTGGTTTCCGCTACAGCGTTACCGCCGCCTGCGATGACAAAGGCTGCCAGGACTATGTAGCCGTTGGCACTCCCGCCAACTCAAATGCAGGCGGGAAGAGTTTCTGCTCGACACAGGATATGGTGGTTCGCTCCAAGTCCGGCCCTCCGTTGACCACGCCGGTCAGTGTCGCCGAGTGCCAAACATGGGACCCTCTATAGGGCCGCGATCTCCGAAGCCGAAGTTCGGCGAACCGGCAACACGGTTCGGCTCTGAGCGCGTGAATTATGAAGAAAACCATTCTGAGCATTCCTGGAGTTTTTCTTCGTGACTCAAAACGTTTTACTCTTGACCTGGTCTAAGTACGTAGAGTTCTAGAGTAAATGTGAGGTGGACGTATGCCAGGTGAGCCGGTGCATGGTGGGCCTGTCTGTCTCTCCGAGCGCATTCTCTTTATCGACGTTCTCCGGGGGATGGCGCTTTTCGGAATCCTGGCCGCGAACATGCGCGCGTTCTTTGCGCCGCTGGACATTTACGGCAATATCGGCATGCTTTTTCACAGCCGCGCCGATGTGATCGCCCAGGGCTTCGTAGACGCCTTTATTCAGGGCAAATTCATCACCCTATTTTCATTTATGTTCGGCCTGGGCTTCGCCATGCAGATGACCCGGGCGGAGGCCCGAGGAGTCCGCTTCATGGGCTTTTATCCCCGCCGCTTGCTGGCGCTCGCCCTATTTGGCCTGATCCACGGGATCCTGATCTGGAGCGGCGATATTCTTTTGACCTATGCGTTCTCAGGCGCGCTGCTGCTGCTCTTCCGCAAGCGCCAGCAGAAGACCCTGCTCTGGTGGGCCGGGAGTCTGTTCGCGGTCCCAATCGTGGTGAGCAGTGTTTTCCTGGGAATCTATCTCTATGGTCTGCGGTTCTCGTGGATGGCGCCGAAACCGCCGGATCTGAGCAAGATCAGGGGCATCATTGACATTTATGCGCACGGCAGCGTGCGGCAGATACTCCTCGAAAATTGGGTGGAGTGGAAGCACCAGGCTCCGTTCGCGCTGTTTGGGCTCTACACTCTCTTTTTGTTTCTGCTCGGGATGTGGGTATGGCGGGCTGGGATTGTCCAGCGTCTGGATGAATATAAACCGGTGCTAAAGCGGGTATGCATGTGGTGTTTGCCCATCGGCATTGTGCTGAACCTGTATGTCACGGTGGTGCTCACGCTCGCGCCGCCAGACCGAATTACTATTCTGGGATGGTCAGGCGGGGTCCTGTTTCTGCCGTCCGCACATATCCTGAGCGCAGGTTATGCTTCCGGGCTGGCTTTGATTTTTCTCAATGAACGCTGGCGATTGCTGCTGACCCCATTTGCGGCAGTTGGACGAATGGCGCTCACCGATTATCTGATGCAATCTGTGGTTTGCACTTTGTTTTTCTATCATTACACCACGGGCCTGTACGGGCGTGTAGGACCGGCTATGGGACTGTTGGCTACCGTGCTCCTCTTTGCCGCCCAGGTGGCCTTCAGCAACTGGTGGCTACGCCGCTACCGCTTCGGTCCCATGGAGTGGCTGTGGCGTGGCATGACGTACGGCAAGTTCCCGTCAATGACCAAGGATGAACCAGCACCGGTGGTCTCTGCTCTGGCAGCGCAGGCTGTGGCTCCGGGAACTTCATCGGCAACATCCTCCGATCAGTAACCGAGACCTAGCTCGTCCGTCTGTGAAGAATGTTGGATTGACTGGATGCCGAGTGCTGAGTGCTCCTTTTTCTAGCCCCCAAAAAATGCTGCAGTAAAAGCACTTCCAACGCATAATCGCTGTTTATCCCCTCATAAAAACAATCAATGCCCGAATCCGCAACATCACCGCGTATGATGGGCGCAAGCAGGAGAGGAGACAATCTTCAATGGCAGACACCAAGGCTGATCCGAAGGCGGTGCTAGAGTTCGTCAAGAAGAACGATGCCAAGATGCTGGATCTGCGCTTCACGGATCTTCCTGGACTTTGGCACCACATTTCATTTCCCGTGGCGCAATTCTCGGAATTTTCGTTTGAAGATGGCTTTGGCATGGACGGTTCGTCTATCCGCGGCTGGGCGGCGATTCACGAGAGCGACATGCTACTGGTTCCAGATCCAAGCTGGTACATCATGGACCCATTCACTGAGGCGCCAACACTGATTATGGTTGCCGACGTGATTGATCCGGTCACCAAGCAGCGTTACGATCGCGATCCGCGTTATATCGCCAAGAAAGCGGAGATGTACCTGGTCTCCACCGGCATCGCCGACACAGGATACTTTGGCGCGGAAGCTGAGTTCTTCATCTTTGACAACGTCCGCTTCGACCAGAAAGAGAATGAGAGCTTTTATTTTATTGATGCCGAGGAGGGCCGCTGGAATTCTGGGCGCAAAGAGAACAACCTGGGCTACCGCCCTCGCTATAAAGAAGGATATTTCCCGGTGCCACCTACGGACCACTATCAGGACCTGCGCACCGAGATGGCCATGACCATGCAGGCCTGCGGGTTGGAAGTTGAGTGCCATCATCACGAGGTGGCCACCGGCGGCCAGACTGAGATTGATCTCAAGTTCAACAAGCTGGTTCGCTCCGCTGACAACATGATGATTTACAAATACGTGGTCAAGAACGTGGCCAACCGGCATGGCAAGACCGTTACGTTCATGCCCAAGCCGCTCTTCAACGATAACGGCAGCGGCATGCATACACACCAGTCATTGTGGAAAGACGGCAAGCCGCTGTTCGCAGGCGATGGCTATGCCGGATTCTCGCAGTTGGGACTGTGGTACATCGGCGGGCTGATCAAACACGGCAAGGCGCTGTCCGCCATCATCGCGCCGACTACTAATTCGTACAAGCGGCTGGTTCCCGGATTTGAAGCCCCAGTTAACCTGGCCTACTCGCGCCGCAACCGCTCCGCTGCCTGCCGTATCCCCATGTACTCGGCATCGCCCAAGGCCAAGCGCGTGGAGTTCCGTCCTCCTGATCCAAGCTGCAACCCATATATTGCATTTGCCGCGATGATGATGGCCGGTCTGGACGGCATCGAAAACAAGATTGATCCCGGCCAACCGCTGGATAAAGATATCTACGATCTGGGGCCGGAAGAGTTGGCAAAAGTTCCTTCCATGCCCGGAGCACTCGATGAAGCCCTGGACGCGCTGGAAAAAGACCACGCATTCCTGCTCAAAGGCGACGTCTTTACGGAAGACCTGCTCCATACTTACATCGAGTACAAGCGCGCCAAGGAGGTGGACGCGATGCGAGTGCGCCCGCACCCGTATGAATTCGCGCTGTATTACGACATTTAGAAGCAGGCCACCGGCGGGCATGGTACAGCCATTCTTTACTTGCCAATAGTCAGCTTGGCCGAAACTCTCGCGTTGACCCTGGTTTTCACCATCTTCCGCAGTTCTGCTGAAATCATTGCACGGTTACACTCACATTGGCAGTGGCGGTAATCGCCGGGTTAGCAGAACTGGTGGCCGTCACCGTGATTGGATAATTGCCCTGCGCCGTACCGCCGGTGAGCGGCGTTGGGTGCCCGCCGCAGCCAGCCAGCGCCAGCAGCACGATCAAGCCGCCCAGCCACATTGCCAGCCACAATTTGATGCTCTTGCCTTTCTTGCCGCGTCTTGCCAGTTGCACCAATCCAAAGAATGGCAGCAGCAGCGCCGCATACAGCGGGGCCGTGTCGCGGATATTCAATGGCTTGTTGGCGTTCGATGCCATCGGCGCCGTTGTGGACACCGTCAGCGTCGTCTGTGCCGTGCCCTGGGTTTCGCCCTGGTTGGTGAATGAGCAGGTCGAGCCTGGTGGCAATGGCGTGCTGCACGTGAAGTTAATCCCACCCAGCAGCACACTGCCCGAGGTCACCGTGAACACGAACGTCGCCGGGCTTCCCGGATTCACCGTTACGTTGCCCCCACCCGACACCGTCAATGCGATGCTCAGCGGTGGCCCCGGCAGTGCCGTGATCGTAGTGACGTCCGTCGCCGTGTCATTGGCTATGTTAGTCTCTCCGCCTCCGCTCACCGTGACGGAGTTGATCACGCTGGCCGGAGCATTGATCCCCACCGACACCGTCAGAGTGATCGGCGGATAGCTCGAGCCATTCGCCAATATGTCGTTGCGGTTGCAACTGGTCAGAGTTGAGCACGTCCAGCCCGTTCCGCTGATTGCCGTGGCCGCCAAGCCGGCTGGCACGCTGTCATTCACCGTCACCGTGCCTGCTGTGGGTGCTGTACCCGAGTTGGTCACCGTGATGGTGTAGGCCGAGCCCACTGACTGCCCTTGCGTGAAGCTGCCCGCGTGGCTCTTGGTGATGGTCAGGTCCGGCAACAACACAGTGATGGTAGCGGTGGCCGCGTTGCCCGCACCGCCATTGGTTGAGGTTACAGCGCCAGTCATGTTCACCTGGGCGCCGCCCGCGATGGCCCGCACATTCACCGCGAAGGTGCACGAGGCCGAGGCGGCCAGCGTTGCCCCAGTCAGGGTGACGCTGCCGCTGCCCGCAGCGGCGGTGATCGTTCCGCCACCGCAAGAGCCGGTCAGCCCATTCGGTGTGGCGACTACCAGGCCCGCCGGCAGCGTGTCTGTAAATCCGACGCCGATCAGCGCCACGGTCGCGTTGGGGTTATTGAGGGTAAAGGTCAGGCTGGTTGTCCCAGTCAGGGGGATGTTCGCCGCGCCGAACGCCTTGCTGATCCCCGCCGCCGCGACCACCGCAATGGTGGCCGTGTTGCTGGTCGTCCCCGGTCCGCTCTCATTCGCTGCAACCACGCCCGTAGTGTTGTTCTTCACTCCCGCACTCGCCCCCTGCACGTTCAGGCTAATCGTGCACAAGGCATTCGCCGGCACGCCGGCGCCCGTCAAACTTACCACCGACGATCCCGCCGTGGCGGTTGCCGTCCCGCCGCATGTGTTGCTCAGACCGCTCGGTGTGGCCACGACCAGACCCGCCGGCAAGCTGTCCGTAAACAAGAAGCCGGTGAGCGCCAAACTGGTGTTCGGATTATTGATGGTGAACGTCAGCGATGTTGTCGCGTTCAGCGGAATCGTCGCTGCCCCAAACGCCTTGCTGATCGTCGGTGGTGTGGCCACACTCAGATTGGCCGTGGTCGTGTTGCCCGTACCGCCGTTGGTCGAAGTAACAGTGGTCGAGTTGGTGTAGATGCCCGCCGTCACGCCCGTCACATTCACACTGACGGTGCAGCTGCTGTTGACCGCGATGCCCCCGCCCGTCAGCGTGATGCTGCCCGAACCCGCCGTCGCTGTCGCTGTGCCGCCGCAGGTGCTGATCAGCCCGTTTGGCGTCGCTACTACGATGCCCGCCGGCAGTGCATCGGTAAACGCCACGCCCACCTGAGCTACTCCGTTTACCGCCGGGTTCGTGATGGTGAAAGTCAGCGAAGAGGTCCCATTCAATGGTACGTTGGCCGAGCCAAAGGCTTTCAAGATCGCCGGCGGCGCCACCACATCGACGCTGGCCGAGGCTGTGCCCCCTGTGCCGCCTTCTGTCGACGTCACGTTCGAGGTGGTGTTGTTCTTCGTCCCACCCGAGACGCCCGTTACGTTGATGGTGAACGTGCACGAACTGTTTGCGGCAATCATCCCGCCCGTCAGGTTGATGCTGTTATTGCCAGCCACGGCCGTGATCGCCCCGGCGCCGCAGGAGCCGGTCAGCCCGTTTGGCGTGGACACCACTAAGCCGCCCGGCAGCGTGTCCGTAAAGCCGACGCCGCTCAGCGACTGCGTGGTGTTGCCGTTTTGGATGGTGAACTGCAGGGTTGTTGTGCTGTTCAGTTGAACACTGGCTGCTCCGAATACCTTGATGATCGACGGTGCTCCCACTACCGTGATGCTGGCGTTCGTCGTGTTGCCCGTTCCGCCTTCCGTCGATGTCACTTGCGTGCTGTTGTTCCGGACGCCCGCCGTGGTTCCCGTCACGTTCACTGTGATCGTGCAGGAGCCGCTCGAGGCCAGCGTCCCCGTCATCAGGCTCACCGTTCCGGATCCCGCCGTGGCTGTCGCCGTTCCACCGCAGCCCGTGTTGGTCAATCCGCTGGGCGAAGACACCGCCAACCCTGCCGGTAAAGCGTCGGTAAACGCAATCCCCGTCAGCGCGATGTTCGCGTTCGGGTTGGTGATGGTGAAGGTCAAGGACGTGCTCCCGTTCAACGGAACGCTCGACGTACCGAACACCTTGTTGATTGTCGGCGGCGAAGCTACCGTTAGCGTAGCAGTGTTACTGACTGCACCGGCGCCACCGTTGGTCGAACTCGCCGGACTGCTCGTATTGGACACTATCCCCGACAGCGTTCCCGTCACGTTTACCGTGAGCGTGCAAGTCGTGCCCGGGGTAGTAATCGTCCCCGTCGTCAGGCTGATCACCGTGCTTGCCGCCGTGGCAACCGGCGTCCCACCGCACGTGTTCACCACGCCCGGCGTTGACGCCACCTGCAATCCGCTTTGCAGTGTATCGCTGAACCCGACTCCGTTTTCCGCCACCGTATTGGCCGCCGGATTGGTGATGGTAAAGGTAAGCGTGGTCGTTCCATTCAACACGATGCTGGCCGCTCCGAATGCTTTACTGATCGTGGGAGGCGCTACTACGGTCAAGGGGGCCGTATTGCTGGTCGTACCGGTACCGCCTTCGGTCGAACTCACGGTTCCCGTGGTATTGCTCAAGCTTCCAGCGGTGGTTCCGGTCACGTTCACTGAGAACGTGCATGTGCCGCTGGCCGCTACTGTTGCCGCGGAAAGGTTGATGGTTCCTGTGTTTTGCGTGGAGGATACCGACGCGCCTCCGCCGCAACCCGTCAATGCGCTTAACCCGTTAGGTGTTGCAATCACCAGGCCGGCGGGCAGATTATCCGTGAATCCAACGCCACTCAGCGCAGCCGTGGCGCTGGAATTGCTGATGGTAAACGTGAGGCTGGTGGCGCCGTTCAACGGAATCGTCGCTGCGCCAAAAGCCTTGCTGATGGTCGGCGGCGCGACCACGGTTACCGTTGCCGTGTTGCTGGCCACACCGGTGCTGCCCTCGTTCGAACTGGGCGCTCCGGTCGTGTTGTTCTTTACGCCCGCTGTCGTGCCGGTCACATTCATGGTGATCGTGCAGGAAGCGCCCGCCGCCAGCGTCCCGGCAGACAAGGTCACCGTTCCTGACCCGGCTGTGGCGGTCGCCGTCCCGCCGCAACCGCTGTTCACTAGGTTATTCGGCGTCGATATCGCCAGCCCGGCCGGCAGATTGTCGGTAAATGCCAGCCCGGTCAGCGCTGTACCGTTGGTGTTTGGATTGTTCAATGTGAGGGTCAGGCTGGTCGTGGCATTCAACGGAATGGTCGTCGCGCCGAAGGCCTTGGATATCGTTACTGTTGAAACCACCTTCAAAGTCGCGGTCTGCGTGGGCACGGTATCGCCGCATGCGGCGGCGTCGGAGGAATCCACGGTGTAGGTGTCAGCATCGGACGGAATGGCGCCGGTAATGGTCAGCGTGGTGGTGGTGTTGTTACCCACCGTGCTGTTGGTGATGGTGGCTCGTCCTCCCAGGCTGGCGCCGCTGACCAGTGTGGCTCCGTTCTTCTTCCACACGGAAGTAAACGGCGCGCTGCCGGTGAGCGTGGTGGTAAATGTCGCGGTTGCTCCCTGAGCGACTTGCTGGTTGGTCAGCGGAGTGGCGACCACCGGAGGGACGCAGAGGTTGGCCGTATCCGTATTGGTGTTGACCGTAGCAAAGTTCGTGCCAGACACCTGCCCGGTATTCACAATCGAGGTCGCGTTGGCCGGACTGGTCAGAGGATTGTTGATCGTCACAGCGAACACAATGATCACGCTCTTACCTACGGGCAAGACGCCAATGCTCACACTCACGGTCGGAACAAAGAACATGGCGGGCGACATAGCTGCCATTGGAGCCAGATTGCGTGCCTGCGCACTGTGGAATGCTACCGGCGTGAGAGTGGGCCGGCGGCCGCTGCGGTTGTATGCGGCGTACTGGGCGCGAGGTGAGGATTGCTGTACCTTCAGCGCGGCCTCGGCCTGATTTCCAGAGTGCTTGTGAGAGTTCCGCGCTACCTTGCCGGACTTTTTGGGAGCCGCTTGCGCGTTCTTATTCCAATGGGCCGCGTCTGCTCTGGGTACGCGCCGTGTGCCGGTGGAGAGCCACGATTTCATCAGCCAGGCTTGGGCCAGATCGGTGGCATGTTCTTCGTCTTTGCCTAGAATACGGCCGAAAGCATGCATCATCGCGGTGAGCAGGTCAATGTGGCTGAACGGCGCGCTGTCGAGATCAGCCTGGAATTCCCGGTCGAAGATTGACAGCGCAAATTTCGAATCGTCCTGGGGGGACGGATCAACAAACCAGCCATGGCCGGCGGCGTTTTCATCCACCTGGACTCCCGTGGTCCCTGCGTTCACCACCAACTGGTCGCCAGGCAGGTCTATGATTTCCAGTTTCAACCCCTGCAAACGCATTACTTCGTCAGACGAAATGCCGGCTTCCTGCCAGCGGGCAATGGCCGCTTGCGCGATCCAACTCAGGTCCGGCGATGTGAGCTTCGGCTGTTTGGCAGCATCATCTTTGTCCGCGTTCTCGCCTTTCACCGCGCGCAGGATGTCATCGGTCTCGCTGTCTGGAGCGGCTTCTCCAGAAAGGAGCGTGTGGGCTTGTATCAGCGTCCAATCATTCTTGACCGGCAGGCGGCGTTCACCCACTGACAGTTCGCCATACATAATGTGGCCGCGGTTTCGCTCGGCAGACTTGTCACCCATGCCCAGCCGGTGACCCATTTCGTGCATCACCGCGGTCAACAGATCGAGATGGCCGGCAGCCGGACTGCCCGGGTCGGCGTACAGCCAGGATGGCGAAACTGCTTTGCTAAACGCTGCATCGGCCAACGGATTCGCGTCCACAAACCATCCATGGCCCGCGCCTTTGCGATCCACCAGGGTAACGTGTTCGCCTGCGGAGCCAATGTATTCCTTGGCCAGATCGGAGACCTCAAATTGCAAAGCGCCCAGAACTGCCACCTGGTTCCTGGTCAGGCCCGCTGTCATCCAACGCTGCCGGGCTGCTTCCACGATGGAGTCCAATTGCTCTTGCTTCAGTGCGCTGGGACCACTGGTTACAACTCGCAGTTCCGGGGTCGCCGCTTCAACGCCCCCGGTTGCGAACTTAAGTGGCGGTTGCGCGCAATCGGTGCCGCCGGGCGTTGTGTTATGGAAATTCGGCGTGTTTACGGCCACCGTCACTTGGGATGCGTCGCTAAGAGTGTTAGCGTTGGTCCAATAGGTTTCAACCTGCCCGCCCGAGTCATTCGTGGGGCCGGGGTAGCTCGGAAGAGTGATCAGGTCGGTCCCGAACGATTCCAGGATGACATCGGAAACGAAGCCGCCGCTGGCGCCGGCCGCATTGATTGAGTTCTTGTCCGCTACAACCTCCCCGCCCAGCACTTGTCCGATATGCAGGCAGGCGTTATTTGTGTCGCTTGCCTGGGCGCCGACGGCCATGAATAGCCCCGACAGGTTATTGGGAGAGGCGCCGTTGATAGTATCCATGGTGTTGCCTATCACCGTCGCGTTCAGCAGAGTGTTGCCTTGTTCGGCAAACATCGAGATGGCATTTTCGTCGAACCCATGAATATTGTTGTTCTTGACCAGCACCGTAAACGAGCCATTGCCATCGTTATCAATCTGGAACGCATCGCTGCCCGCCCCGACCGATGTAGAAGAGCCCGCGTGACCCGTTGTACCAAATTGGTTGCCAATGATTTTGCCGGTTGCCGTAGTGGTGACGAGTGGTGTGGGAACAGGCTTTTCGACGTGCAGCGCAGCGGTGACGCAGGTGCTGTTAAACCCGTTGGCCGCGGTGCCGCCGAAGGTGTTGGTTTCGATGTCGAACGTCAGGTTGGAGCTGCCGGCAGAATGGCCGGTCTGGGCGACGTGGACTCCGCCGCCCGCAGTTGTGGCGTCACTATCGCTGAATATATTGCTCGTGATGGTCGTACTCATGGCAGCTGTGCCGTTATTGATAATGTCGAGCAGGTTGCCGTGCGCTCTGGGGAAGGTGTTGTTGGTGATCGTAGCATTGATGGTCGAACTGACGCTGTTACTGGGTGCAAATATCGCAAACGCGGTGTTGCCCGTGGTATCGCTCTGTGAAATAGTGCAGTTGTTGACGGTCAAGCTGCTGAGAGACCCCGACATTTCAATAATCTGGACAGTGTCATACTTCCCGCCCGAGATCGTGCAGTTGGTGAACGCCGAAGTACCCAGCAGGTCATAGAACTGGACCGCTCCCTCACCTGAACTCTGACCGCTGCTATTCGGGGTAATGCTGAGACTGTTGCCGTTGACGCCGTCTACCGTGGTATGGTCCAGCGTGAAGTTGGTGACGCTGGTTCCCTGGATGGCGAAGTTGTCGAAGTCGTGAAGGTGCATCCAGGAAAGCGCCACGTTCTGGGCCGTGCTCATGTAGAGGCCGATTCCCTGAGACCCGGTGCCGGCCGTAGTCTGGTTTGCGCCCGTGTTGTGCTGGATGGTGCCGCCGGAGTTCGCCGTGGCCCCGTCGCCGGTCACTGCGAAGCTGCCGGTGGTGCTGATCAGAGAGATTCCGTTCGCTCCGCCGTTTGCCGAAATGCTGAGAAACGTAAATGTCCCGCCGACGTTGTTGAGCGAGACTGCCGTGCCCGTGGTTGTGGTGACAGTCAGACCGTTGGTCGCCGTGTTGGGACTGTCACCGACCGTGATTCCAGCCAACCCGCCCGAACCCACGATTCCGTTGCTGCCCGCGGTGGAAAGATCAAACCCTTTGACATTCACACCGGATGCCAGCGTGATGGTGCCGGTAAGAGTCGGCTTGGCGGTTGCGCCTGGCAGTGCAAGGCCATTGGCATCAGGGGTGAAACCAAGCGTGGTGGAACTAAGCGGGTCGCCCTGGCCGATCAACCTTTGATTCGTCAACAAAGTCAGCGGACCGGTGTAAGAACCGGTTCCCTGGTAAATGAAAATCGAGTTCCCCGATTTAGGGTGTCTACCGACTCCGTCATTTACGGCCGCGAAAGCCGCCAGCGAATTGAAAGGCGATTGCAATCTCCCATCACCCGCAGCGGCAGCATCATTGATGAACCAGATCATGTTGGACACGGTAATCGTGACCGTGCCAACGCTGCTGCCGACGCTGTTGGACAACGTATACGTAAAAGTGTCCGTGCCCGTAAAACCAGGCGGCGGATTATAAGTAAACGCACCCGCATTCGCACCGGCCGTGGTGATGACCACGGCGCCGCCGTTAGCGCTGATCGCATCGAACGCCGTGATGGTGGCTGTGGGATTGAGCCCTGGAAAATCGTTCACCAGCACGCCGGAGCCAACCGGAACGCTAATCTCTACGTTGCCCGTGGCCGTATAGCTGTCGTTAGCCGCCACCGGAGAGGCCTGGATCGAGCCGGCTACAAGTGTGGTGTTGGCGTCAGGTGTATCGGTGAAGGTGACGCCGGTTCCATTCGCAGCGCCGGTGTTGGAAACCGTTGTGCTGTAAGTAATGGTATCGCCCAGATGGAACGGCCCGGCGGGACTATGGCTCTTGACCGCGCTGATATTGGGTCCCGGAATAAACATTGCAGGCGAAGCACCGCTGGCTTCCGATGTCGCGGTATTGGCCCCACTCGCCAGCAGACCGGGGAAATAGCGCAAGGGCAAGGCCAGACCATAGCTCAGTCCGGCAACGGCGAGCAGGAACCCAATAAGGTGTTTATTGGTGCGGAGCACATAATTTTTCAAGGGTGTCCTTCAAAGTTTTCTACACATTGGGCATATCGGCACAAGCCGCAGAAAGTTAAGGAGGGGACTGTGGGTGGCCAGCAATTTGATGAGGAAACCGAGCGTGTCCGTCTAGCGCCTCACCCTTGTCGCACCAACGTGTTCGTATGGAGAGCGGACGCACTGCCAGCTCACTTACATAAAATGAGTAAGGTACGGTCTCAATCCGCGTCGGAAGACCGGTCATTGCGCTGATAGCTACCGATCGATACATTAAGGCTGGTGATACACTGCCCAGTCCATAAATACGACCGTGGGGACGTGACAATCTATGGGGTTTTGGCCGGCAATCGTAGCAATGGCCCTGTCGTTGGCAGGGCAAAACGCGAACATAGCACCGCAGACAATCGAGGAGAAAGGCGAGTTCACCCTGCACCTCTTGCTGCACCCCATCGGCGCCGAAAGCTACCAAATCACTCGTGAGTCTCAGACCGGCGCACTGACCATGAATTCTCATCTCGAGTATTCAGACAGGGGCAGGAAGAGGACGGTCGTGAGCGTGCTCCGCATGAAAGATGATTTCACGCCCGAGCGCCTAGAGGTAAAGGGAACATCCGGGAATTCGACAAACACCGATACAGTTGAGACACATGATGGAACCGCGGCAGTCCACGAGGGCCAGGTCAGCCGCGATGTTCCACTGCCCTCCAGATTCTTTGTGGGGTTCGGCTACACGCCCGCCGCCATCCAGATGATGATGGTGCGATATTGGACGCACCATGGAAAACCCGAAAGCATTCCCATCCTGCGAGCCAGTCCTGTTGCCATCGCTCAAGCCGCACAAATCAGATTTGAGGGCCGGGAGACAATAAACGTTGGCGGCAGCGCCAGAGTGCTCGAGCGTTATACCGTGGGCAACATTGTTTTTGGCCGCGAGGTACTCTGGTTTAGCGGGCAAGGGCAACTTGTGGCTGCGATGAATTTTGCCGGCGGGCTCCCGTTCGAGATTGTGCGCACGGAATACGAGCCGGCTTTAAAGCAGCTTATGCACAGCGGCGTGGCGCAGGAGTTGCGAGACCTCAAGGAATTGGAAAAGCAAGCTCCACCAATTGCCCAGATCAGCTTTGCCATTACGGGTGCAACGCTGGTGGATGGCACGAACCACCCTTCGGTGGCGAACTCTGTGGTCATCATTCGCGACGGGCGCATCGCTGCGGTGGGCAGACGCGGCGAATTGCCCATACCACATGGCATGAAGGTGATCGATGCCACAGGGCAGACGCTGTTACCTGGATTGTGGGAGATGCATACGCATTTCTCAGGGGTGGAATTTAGCCCGGCCATGCTGGCGGCAGGCATCACTACGGCGCGAGACTGTGGCGGCGATTTTGATTTTCTAACGACCATACGCGATGGAATTGAGAAGCAGGGCAGGCTTGGTCCACGTCTGCTACTTGCCGGATTGGTGGATTCGAGCGGACCAGACGCGTTCGGAGCCGTGAGCGCGGAGACGCCGGAGGAGGCACAAAAGGTAGTCGCGCAATATAAAGCGGCGGGATTCAGGCAAATCAAGCTGTATACCCTGCTCAAGCCTGAAGTGGTAGAGGCGCTGGCCGAGGACGCGCACCGTGCTGGGATGACGGTAACCGGGCACGTACCTTCAGCCTTGAATGCCATCACAGGAGTGAAGGCCGGGATGGACCAGATCAACCATTTGGGATTTGTGACCCCGATGTTGCGGGACCCGGCTAAGAGCAAAGACAATGATGACAATATTGATCTTGATTCTGCGCCGGCGAAAGAGGCGATCCAGTTCTTGAAGGAGCATCACACCGTGATTGATCCTACTGCTTCCTGGGGTGAGATGGCGGGGCATCCGCAAGGCATGGACATTACCTCTTTTGAGCCGGGAATCACCAAGGCCCCCTTCACCCTATCCACAAAGTACATATCTCTCGGCACGCCAGCAACTGCGGGCGCGAGATTTCAGCAGCGAATGATGCAAACACAAAAGGTCATTGGCGCTCTGCATCAAGCAGGCATTCCCATTGTGGCCGGCAGTGACACGGGGCTACTGGGCTACGGTCTTTACCGCGAGTTGGAGTTGTACGTGAAGGCGGGAATGACGCCGCTGGAAGCAATCCAGAGCGCGACTATTGTTCCCGCCCGAGCCATGAATCTAGCCGGCGACTCGGGAACGATTGAACCAGGAAAGCGCGCCGATGTGATTCTAGTCAATGGAAACCCGCTGGAGGACATCAGCAACATCCGCAAAGTAGCCCGGGTCGTCATCAATGGACGAATGTATGATTCGGCGCCGCTCTGGAAGAGCGTTGGATTTCAGCCCTGAAGGTCTTGAGCAGGGAAGCCACGCAGCGGTGGCTTATTGAATCGGTTGGAAGGCGGGCACGCTCTCAACTCCATCTGAAAGCGGCGGTCCATCCTGAATTTCCTGGCCAGTGTGGCAGTTGAGGCCGGCAACGCTATTTCGTGATCACGAAGAACAAAGAATTTCCTGTATAGCGCTTCTGACGGCTGGCTCAGGCACGTCACTCGTGATGATGACTTGCCCCACGCGCTCCGGCAGCACCCAATGCACTCTCCCGGCCACGCTTTTTTTGTCAGACTTGATAAGCTCCATCACCTCATCCGGCGGGACGCTCACTCGCGGCGGCCGTCCATAAGCGGCGATTCCATTCACGATTTGCTCGGCTGTGTGCGCTCCACAAAAACCGGCGCTACGGGCAATGGCGGTGGCCGCAAGCATCCCCCAGGCAACGGCCTCGCCGTGCAGCAGCTGAGTGTAACCGGTGGCGGCTTCCAGGGCGTGGCCTATGGTGTGGCCAAAGTTCAAGATGCGCCGCAAGCCGGATTCGCGTTCATCCGCCGCAACTACGCTGGCTTTGACACGCACGGAATCAACGATCACCCGCTCCAGCGCCTTGCGGTCGTGGGCCAGAATTTTCTCCGGCTGCCGCGCCATGAATTCGAACAGCTTGCTGTCGCGGATCACTCCACATCGGAGCGACTCAAACAGCCCGGCGCGGAACTCGCGTTCATTCAGGGTTTCCAGGATTGTGGGATCAACCAGCACGGCCCGGGGTTGATGAAATGTCCCCACCAAGTTCTTGCCCACGCTGAGGTTTACGCCGGTCTTGCCGCCAATGCTGGCATCCGCCTGGGCCTGTACGGTGGTTGGAATCTGGACGACCGGGATGCCACGCATGAAGATGGAGGCGAGAAATCCGACGCAATCTCCCACCACGCCGCCACCGAAGGCCACCAGCAAGGTCTTGCGGTCGGCGCCGGTCCGGACCATCTGCTCAGCCAGCCGCTCAATCGTTTCCAGTCGCTTGGCGGGTTCGCCATCCTTCATCTCCAGCAGATGGTAGGTGAGCTTTTCGCGGGTCAGCGTTTGCTCAAGTTGTTCGCCCCAATGCCGCCGGACGTTAGGAGAGGTAACGACAAAGACCTGCGAGCCCGGAGACGGCAGATTTCGGCGCAGCTCGCTGCCCGCACGCTTGAGCAAGCCTGCGCCGATCAGTACGTCATAGCTGTTACCCTGGAGCTTTACGGGGATTCTCTTCATTGACCCATGACCCCAAAACGACCCAAGTTATTCGTGGGATGCAAACCACACCAGGTTGCCGCCCGGTTCGCGAAGAATGATTTCGCTGGTCCCGTAGCTGGTCTTGTGCTCCGGAACAACTGTCTCGTGCTGCTCCGCCAGCTTGCGGACGAAAGACAGGCTCTCGACATCAACGTAGACGGGTGCATTGGGTTTGGTGAAATCTGCGACCGCGGGCGATTCGCGCTGAATGAGTGCCCGCGCGTTGAGCATTAATTCCTGTTCGCCTTTCTGCAGCAACGCGAACAAGAGCTTGTTGTGATCCTCTACCTCCATTACCTTCTCAAAGCCCAATCCGTCGGTCCAAAAGGGCAGACTCTTCTCCACTTCGTCGACATACAACAAAGGGGTCATTCTCAAGGAACCATTCTTCATCTCATCTCTCCTTCCAAAGTGATCGTTTGGGAATCTGCGAGGCCGGGATAGTGAAGCCCCGCGGACCCGGCAGCTTCCTGAATTTCGGTCAGCCATTCTGTTACCCGGCGGATTTCAAAGAAATTCGCGGCTGGGCCGCGGACATTGCGGGAAAATCCGGCAAAGATGTCCACAGAATCGGCGAATGCCTGCATCTGAATTTCAGGTCCAATGGGGAAGTGATGAATTTCTCCGGGCCGGCCCTTCAGTTCCAGATAACAAGACTGTTCCGCAGAACGCCTCAAGGTTGAGAGACCGAGCAATCCCCTGAAAGCCGCAATTCCGTTCCGCCCCTGGAACCACAGTGAACAGTAATCTCCGGGCAGTTCATTCGCCCAGCAAACTTCCACTTCCACCTTGGTTCCGGTGTCAGACAGGAATGAGGCGCAGGCCTGGTCGGGCACTATATAAGGAGAGTCGGGTTCGGCCTTGAACCAGCTAGCGTTGCGCCGCCGATCTTGACCATAGCGACAGCGGAGAGCTGCACCGGTTACGCGAAGCTCCTGCCAAACATGGTTGGAGATCAGCGAAGCCAGCAAATCCAGCAGATGTGGGCCAAGGTCTTCCATGACTCCCATAGGACTATGAAGCGGATCCGTTCGCCAGGATCCGGCGGCGGGCACGCCCCGTTCGCGCCACCAGCCAAGGCGTACTTGCTCCAGCGGACCGATGACTCCTTCCGTTACCCACCGCAATACCAGCGCCACATCCTTGCGCTGCCGCATACTGGCGCTGCCCATGAGCTGGTTGGCTACAGAGCTAGTGGGCCCGAGCCCTTCCAGCTCAGAGGTGTTGCGAAAAACAGGTTTCTCGCACAAAACATACTTGTCCAGCGAGACCGATTGAGCAATCTGCTGGGCATGAACCGACGGTGGCGTGCATAGAAGCAGGCCATCCGTCTGTGGGGCAAAGCATGCCCCGAGCCCGAGCGAACTGGAAGCCAGCCCGGCACTCTGAGCAAAGCGCTGCACTACTTCGGGCGATGGATCGTGAGCAGCCACAACTCGAATTCCAGCATGATTGAGCAGGCATGGCAGATAGACGTGTTCGGCAATCCAGCCTGCGCCAACCACGGCGATACGAACAGGGTTTTCCTCTCCGCCTTCGGCCCTGAGGCGTTTTGTTTTTGCTGCAGCTTGTCCGAACGTAATAGGAGGATTCAACTTCATAAAACTCCAGCCATCGGTGTTGTTGCCACGGTTCCTCGCCGGCCCACGCGGTTTAAACAGCCGCCGCAACCTCCCGGTGCGCCAGCACCTTGTGGAACGCTTCAGCGACTTTGCTTTGTACTTGTTCTCCGCCCAGCAGCACCGCATGGTGCAACCAGATAGCATTGCGGGAAATCTCGCGAGAGTTGGGTACGGTATGGCGCTGCAGAGCCTGGCGTATCTTCTGGGCTTCCAATGCCGGAGGCAGCTCTCCATTCCACAGGCTCGATCTCTCAAACATCTCAAGATCAGGAATGCAAGGATAGGTGCGATAGGCAGGCACTCCTTCCGCGACCAGCGCCTGCACCAGAAAGTCACGATCCAAACCGATCTTTTCCGGCTCGACTCTGAGCATGTACATATAGTGCGCATGGGTGGAGACCGAAGGATGCCGCGTGGGCAGATGCAAGCCATCGATTCCACTCAGGTATTGGTCGAGCCGCTGGCTGCCTTCTTCACGTTCCAGAAGCAACTGGGGGAAGCGAACCAGCTGGGGACGTAGAACCGCGCCCTGAAATTCAGTCATGCGGCAGTTAGTGCCGAGTTCCAGGTGCTGGTACTTGGTGTCGCGATTGGGGCGTCCATAGGTGTGCTTGAGCCAGGCGCGGCGGGCTATCTCTTCGTCGTCGGTCAAGAGTGCGCCGCCTTCACCGGCGGCGAGCAGCTTGAGATTCTGAAAGCTGTACATGGAAGCTGGAGTCAACTTGGGAAGGCTGATGCCCTTCCACTGAGCGCCATGGGCGTGAGCAGAATCTGAGACGATCAGCACGCCAGTATCGCGCGCAATGGCAAGCAGTCCGTCCATGTCCGCGGGGTGACCGGCGAGATGTACGGGAATGATGGCCTTGGTCCTGGGAGTAATCGCGCGGCGTGCGGCCGCCACGTTGATGCAATAGGTATCGAGGTCCACATCCACTGTGACTGGAATGGCCCCAACCGTAAGGACTGCTGTAGCCGTAGCGACAAAGGTGAAAGCCGGAACAATGACTTCGTCTCCAAAACCGATGCCCAGGCATGACAGCGCTATCTCAAGAGCCTGGGTGCCATTGGAAACCGCCAAGGCAAACCGGCAGCCATGAAACTCAGCAAACTCGCGCTCGAATTGCTCTACCTCTGACCCGGTCCCGCGCCACCATTTGCGGCTCTCGACCACACGCTGTACCGCCGTAAGCTCTTCCTGACCATACGCGGGCCATGCCGGAATGGTTCCCGGAGGGCACGCCTGTCTTCCGCCATTCAATGCCAGTTCGTTCATTCCAAGATCTCCTTACGCATGTTGTGTTGCTTTTGTCTCTGACTGCTGCATGATTTCAACGTCCCGAATCACGCGCTTTACAGGGTCGGCGAAACCCACTGCCGTTCTCTGCAATCTCTGATTCTTGCAACCAATAAACTCGCGTACTCTTTCCACCCACAACGCGCCTGGTTCCCGCGTGTGACCGGCGGCTAGAAGCAAGGCGCCACCGATGCCCGAGAGCGATGGCGTAGCGGAAACTTCGAGAATCACGCCGGCGGCAAAAGCGCTGCGAATCAGCATTTGCCTGAGAAAGCCGGTTCCAAAGCGATCCACGCCACCTCCGGTGATGGTCACCAGGTCTACGTTGTAGCGAACTCTTAACGCGCCAATAAAGGCTTGGAAAGCTTCCTGCAGGTCGCCGATTCTTCCGGCGGCCGTGATTGTCTCCAGACCTTGAACGGAGAGCGCCGTTTGCAGGCAGCCCCGCTTCCCGCACCGGCAGGGCAAATCTAGAGGCGCAAAGGGCTGGTGCGAGAGAGTGCCCGCGCCATCGCCGGTGGACAAAGGTTTGTCGCCCGCCATGATCCCCACAGCCAGGCCTGTCCCGAGGCTGATGCAGGCAGTGACAGCGTTCTTAGGCGCATAAATCCGTGAGCGGTGCTCCCATAGAGCGGCGCAAACACCGTCGTCGGCTGAGATTGCCGGAGCTCCAGCAGCGCTGCGCAGCCAGGCAATCAAGGGCAGTCCGGCCCACTGTGGCCGGCTGGGCCAGCCGCTCACGCAACCTTGCTCATTGATTCCGGGCGCACGCGACAGGCCGAGATAGTGCACTCTCATCCCTTGACTGGCGTTACGGACAGCGGAAGTTACAACTTCTTCCGCTTCCATGGATGAAGGCGTAGGCACAGAGAGCCATTCGCCTCCAGAGGCATCCACCCGGGCTACGCGCAGGAAAGTAGCGCCCAGGTCCACGCCCAGGATGCATTCCTCTTTTGGACTTCCAAATAGCTGCATGTTCGTCACCGCGGTACGCTCCGTTTGGATACGTACGCGAAACGAGTATGAAGCAGGAGAGAATGATTTGGGTGCGCCATCCTTTGCCGGAAACGGCGGAAAGCACTGATTTGTTGGGAGAACTTGCCAGGAAACAAATCAAGGGTTCTACTGTATGGTTGTCGTGGCGCTCCTGGCAGTGTGCCAGGGATCGGCCCAGAAAGGGGAGGCTCCCATGAATCACGAGCAGAGTGTGCGATCGCAAGAGGCGACGACTCGCACGGCCATTGAGCAGTTCAATGAGGCGTTCAATCGCCACGATGCGAATGCACTGGCGACGCACCTCACCGAGGATACGGTGTTCGAGGACACCTCCCCGGCCCCGGATGGACGGCGCATTGAGGGCAAGGCGGTGGTAGTGGATTTCTGGCGGCAGTGGTTTGTGCGCAACCCTGATGCCAGATTCGAAACGGAAGAGATGATTGTAAGCGCCGATCGCGCGGTGGTTCGCTGGGTCTACCACAAAACGCGCAATGGACAGCCATGGCGCTTGCGCGGCGTAGACGTCTTTACGGTGCGCGATGGGAAAGTCGCGGCCAAGCTGGCTTATGTCAAAGGATAAGGCTGCCTAAGATCCCAGCACCGACATTCTCAAAGACCGTAGGGCAAAGTCGTTATCGATGCCTTGGGTACCACCACTTTGACCGTGCATCTTCTTGAATGTTTCGGTGTCCTGGAACCACGCGTGCAGCTCGAAGCCACGAACCCCGAGGGGCTTATTCACGTCTTGCCGGGGCCGGCGCCAAAGCCATCGAGTGAAACTGAAACGCAGCGACTCGAACTTTACGCAGGTCTCCGGTGCCGATCTTATACCTATCCTGCGGTTCGCCGACAGGGCTCTGTTGCCACCCTCCATTTACTCATTCATCCATTTACTTATTTACCAATTTACCCATTGACCCTGGCGCCAATCACTGCGCCGGGAAGGCCAGAGAAGCGGCGGAATTGCGCATCCGAGAATCCGGCTGCCTGGAGAATTTCACAGAGTTGCTCGGGAGTTTCGCGGAACTGCACGCCATTGATGACCCAGTCAACGGCCATGAAGTGGGTGGCATTGAGAGGCTCAACCCGATTGATGAACTGATCGTAGACCACGAAACGCGTGCCGGGAGCACTCGATTGCCGCACAGTATGGTAGAGGGCCAGGCGCTGCCCGGTGGTGAGGAGGTGGATTACATTGGAGATGACAATAACGTCCGCCTCACCCAGCAGTCCGGCAAGAGTTTCAGGGTTACGCAGGTCAGCGGTACGGAACTCAATGGCGGCTCCAGCGCTGTGCTCATGAATTTGTTGTTCGAAAGGGGCCTGCATTCTCGGCAGGTCGACCACGGTGATCGACAGATGAGGAGCCACGCGCCGGAGGGCCAGGGCCAATGAGCCATCAGCTCCTCCCAGATCGAGCACGCGCCGGCACTGGCGGATATTCCCAAAACGGACCAAGTGTGGAGCGAGGGTGCGGGCGCTGGAGCGCATGGCTGCGGCGAAGACTGGAATGTATTCCTCAACGTTACCGGATTGAAAAATATCCGCCGCTTCTCCCGTGCGGACGACCTTGGCGATTTGCGAGGCCGTCACATGGGAGCCACTCAGGCGGGACTCCATGGCCAGAAGCGGCAAAATGGTCTCTATCCCCTGCTGTGCGCGGAATCCGCCGTTGCTCTGCTGCAATACGCCTGCGGATGCGAGCAGCTCCAGCAGGGGCGTGAGCAGCGCTTCATCCAGATCGAGCCGGCAAGCTATCTCACCGGAGGTAAGGAAGTCTGCGGTGAGAAGCTTGAGCACGCCCAGTTCGTTCAAGGCAAAAATGGAGAAGCTGACCTTGTAAGCATTGGCCCATGACCAGATTGAGCGTTCCAGCGAGCAGGGTTGCTCCGCCACGATGGCAGTATCGGTCCTGAAGTCTGATATCGGCATTCCAATGTACCTTCCTTAAAAAAGTTAACGCCAGCCGGCCATGAGTGCTGCACGAACGTTTTTTTCTCGCCTGTGATGGTGGCATTCAATGGCTGCAGGTGCGTCCACTGGTGCCGCCATCATCCCAGGACAGCGTTAGTTTAACAGCGTATTTTCAAGTCTCACCGCGGTGCGGTGCGCCATCCGCTGCCAAGCCCTGCTATCAATTCCGGGCCCGTCAAAACTGCGGAAATCCACGCTTATACTGCGAGCGAAAGGTGCATAAACTATGACACTCAAAGAGATTCGTCAGACTCTGCGTTCACTACGGCGGCAGCGGCAGTTCACGATTCCCGCTGTCCTCGCATTGACTCTGGGCATCGGCGCAAACGTCGTTATTTTCACCCTGGTAAACCAGGTCCTGCTGCGTCCTCTTCCTTACCCAGAACCTCAACGCATCGCCATGGTGTACACGCGCTCACAGGCACAGACCAGCGGTAAAGGAGTGATGGCGCTGGCGGACTTTCTGGACATCAAGAACAATGCCAAACAGTTCCAGCAGATTGCGGCTTACCAGGTATCACATTTCAACCTGGCGCCTTCGGACGAGAACGATGCCGCAGAATATGCCATTTGCTCCCGCGCCACAGCCGAGTTCTTCAATATCCTGGGTGTACGCCCTTTGCTTGGCCGGGTATTCAAGCCTGGAGATGACGACCCCGGTCATGAATCTGTGGTGGTGCTGAGCGAGAGCTTCTGGAAACGCCGTTATGACGGCAGGTCTGATGTAGTGGGAAAGATTGTGACGCTCAATGGCAAGCCGTACACCATTGTCGGTGTGGCTCCGTCTTCCTTCCGTTTTCCTCGCGCCGACGTGGAAGCGTGGGCGACCCTGGGGCTGGATCCGCCCGCGCGCCGCTCACCATCTTTCCTGCGAGCCATAGGCAAGCTCCGCCCCGGAGTTTCCATGGAACAGGCACAGGCTGAATTGAGCGTGATCGCCAGAAATATCGAGCAGGCGCACCCGGAGGAATATTCGAAACTTGGATTTCCTGTTTTTTCGTTGACCGAAGACACGGTGGGCAATATCCGCACCACGCTCTGGATCCTGCAAGGAGTAGTTTTTGTGGTCCTGCTCATCGCCATCGTTAATGTGGCCAACCTCACATTTGCCCGGGGGCTGGGAAAAGAGCGCGAAATCGCAGTCCAAACCTGCCTGGGCGCCAAAAGGCGGCACATTGTGCGGTTGCTGCTGCTGGAAAGTCTGATGATATCCGCCGTGGGCAGCGCCCTCGGGTTGCTGCTGGCATGGCAGGGAATCAGTTATCTCAAAGCAGTCAATCCGGCCAACATGCCCCGGCTGCAGGAGGTTGCGATCGATTATCGAGTGGCGTTGTTCACCGCTTTGCTGGGTGTGATTGGCGCTATTGCTTCCGGACTTCTTCCCGCGCTGCGGGTTTCAGCACCCAATCTAAGCGAGTCCCTGAAGGCGGGCGGAAGAGCCGGCACCGATCTGCGAAAGAACTTGAGGATCCGCAATGCGCTGGTGGTGTTAGAGATTGCCATGTGCTTTACGCTGCTCATTGGCGGCGGCCTTATGGCGCGCAGTTTCATGAATCTGAACCGCGTAGACATGGGCTTTCAGACTGATCCGGCGAACCTGCTGGTCGTGGAGACTTATCCCAGCGGCCCCAAGTACACCAAAGAGCGGCGGGTGCAGTTCTACACGCAACTGATCGCTGACATCAAGAAGTTTCCCGGCGTGGAGGACGCTGCCATATCGTTTTCCATTCCGCCCAACCGAATGAACTTTGCCAATGGATTCGAGATTGAAGGACGGGAAGCGATGAAGCCGGAACAGAGCCCTGCCGTCCCGGTGCCCATTACCAGCCCCGGGTATTTCAAGACGATGCAAATTCCACTGCTTCGCGGCCGGGATTTCGCCGAAAGCGACACCATGACGTCGCCGCCGGTGGTGCTTATAAGCCAGGCATTTGCTAAGGCCTTTTTCGGGAACGAAGATCCAATCGGCAAGAGGCTCCGCGAGTCTGACTCCAGCGACGATGGCGGCGCGCGGCCATGGATGGAGATCGTGGGCATGGTGGGAGATGTCCACTACCAGGGCGCCAATCGCGAAATTACACCCGCCTACTATCGTCCCAGTACGCAGCTTATATTTCCTTACGGAAACTATGTGATCGTACGGAGCAAGAACCCCAACAACCTCATCAGCACGGTGGTGCAGCGCATCCATGCTGAAGATCGAAGCATCGTCGTGTCCAAAGCCGCCACCATGGAAGAGTTGATGGGAGAAGCGATCAAGCAGCCGCGCTTCAATGCGGTGCTGATGGGAGTCTTTGCCATTGTGGCCCTGATTCTTACGGCCATCGGCACTTATGGCGTAATGGCCTATTCGGTAACGCAGAGAAAAGTCGAGATTGGAATCCGCATGGCGCTGGGCGCGCAGAAAAGTGACGTGCTCAAACAGGTGCTGGGGCAGGGCTTCCAACTCACTTTGATTGGCGGCGCCGTGGGCATCACAGGCTCAATTATTCTGGGCAAATCAGTGCAGGCGTTTCTCTTCGGAATCTCGTCTCTTGATCCGGCTACGTACGGGTTGATCACGCTGCTGCTGTTCGGCGTGGCGGCCATTGCGTGTTATGTGCCGGCGAAGAAAGCGGCTACGGTTGATCCGCTGCTGGCTATCAGGGAGGATTAATGGGCAGTGGCGTTGGGCCCGCTGAAGTAGCGTTGCCATCCAGAATTTGTGTGTCCATCGGGCACGGCAACCCCGAGATGCTGTTAAAGCTGGCACGTGCGGAGGCAGAACGCGGAGAATCATTCTTCGAGTTCTGCCTCGAGTTTTTGGAGAACCCTCATGACGGTCCGGAAATAGTTCGACAATTTCTGCGTGACTGGCCAGGCGCGTGGGTCCTGGTTACCTGCCGCCGGGAGGAGCGGAATTTTAACGCGTCGATCGAGGAACAATTGGCGTTGCTCGGCGCTGCTGTGGAGGCTGGAGCCCGGGGAATCGATCTGGAGATCGAGACTGCGCGCCAGAGGTGCTCATGGATGGATGAGATTGGCCAGCGCTGCGCGCGAATCGTTTCCTATCATAATTTCACTGGTTGCCCTCCGCTGGCGCCGATCCTCCAGGAGTTGGAATCGATTCCCGCCGACATAATTAAGGTTGCGGTGCGCGCTGAAGGCGAAGACACCGTGCAGCGGTTGATGCAGGCAGCGCAGAGGTGCAGACAGCCAAACCTGATGCTGGCGATGGGCCCGGAAGGATTGATGAGCAGGATTATCGGTCCTGTCCTTGGCCGGTCGTTCACCTATGCAGCGCCCGCTGGACATGATGGCACTGCCTCAGGGCAACCGGATGCAAGGACGTTGAGGGAGATCTTTGGGATCGGGTGAGCGGGACATCGGAAAGATTAGGGATACAAAGGTCAAACCTCGTCACGAAGTCACCTAAGGCAGAACGCCTCAAGAAGGGTAGGCTCTTTGAGAAAACCGAGGACACAGAGAAAGACGTGATTGCGACCACTCTGGAACGCTCTCTCACTTCTGCTGAGCCCTTTCTTGACCAGGTTGGAACATCGAGAGACCAATTGAGGGATGCACTTTTGTTGTTGGTGACCTTGTAGTAAGTTTCCAGCCTCCCGGGATCAACAGAATTCTCTTCTTCCGGGATGATTTGCTTGGGTAACGAAAGAGGACGCAGCCGGCGGCGGCTGCGGTCCACTCTTGTTTTTTCTTGTGGCTCTGCTTGCGGCTACCCGCGGAGCTTATTCCGCCCGTTTCGCGGGCTCCGGGTTGCATTCGTCTGGTTACCGACAGTTACGCTGTGGCTAGCGATACGTCGTCCGCTTTGCGGCAAACTGTAAATTTCAGAATGTTCTTACCAGCACGGGGCGCTGCCCGTGTAGGTTCTCTGGGCGCCGTTGGTATCGGGCACGTGGATGCTGGAGGCGATCTGGCTTAGATCAATACCCCAGCGGTTCAACTTCTTGCCCATGCGAAGCTGGCCCACGCGAATCTCGTCCATCTTGGCGGGGAAAATAGATTCGATTTCCCGCAGATCCCTCGCCCGGTCCTCGGGGGTGAGGCGGCCTTCCAGCACCGCTTCCAGATTGCTCATGAAGAAGTTGTAGTTGAAGTCGGAGAGTTCGCGGCGTATCTCCAGCACGCGGGAACGGAATGCCTGGAGCTCTTCCTGCACTGCCGGGATATGCCCAAAAGCTCTTCTAGTACGCGAGATATAGGTTTCCAGCACCACGTTAAAAGTTTCAAGCTTGTACACCGATGATTGCTCGGTAATCACGCCGTTCTCATGAAAGTCCTCATTGTTGTACAGCGAGGCAAAATGCTTGGCCAGCAGCGCCACCCTTTCATCCTTGAAGCCGTAAGCAAAGTGATGAAGAGTGGTCTTGTACTCATCTTCCAGCAGGCCGTCTTTCTCCAGTTTGGAAACGATCACCGTACCGGGATAGATTTCCAGGCGCTCCGTGAGCCGGCGCAGGTTGTGGCCGTTATGGTTCTTCAGGAACAGGGCGTTGGCGCGCAAGGTATCCACGGTTGAATACGGGTGGAACTGGATAAAGCCCATGGCCAGGTAGATGCCATGCTCGCGCAGCAGGCGGATCATGCGGACGTTATCTTCCACCGTGGCGCGTTTGTCCCAGAGTATCAACTCTTCTGCCGTGCCCGATTCAATGCCGACGTTCACTTTTTCCAGGCCGGAGCGGAAGAGCAGGTCAAGAAGCTCATTGTCATCGTCTTTCCAGTTTTCCGCCCGCATGCAGCAGTTGTAATAGATATCGAGTTTGGCATCGAGAATACCCTGGGCGATCTTGCGGATGCGTCCTTTGCCCAGCTTCCCGCCATCGGGGTCCTCGAAAGTTGAATCGATGAAGTCAAAGGTGCGGTAATTGTAGCGGCCGGCCAAACCTTTCAGTTCCTCCAGTACGGATTCCACCGAGCGGCCGCGCCATGCCTTGCCTTTCTGGATCATGTTGCTGACGTTGGGCGCGCTGCAAAAGGTGCAGCGGGCCACGCATCCCCGGCTGGTGCTGAGGCGCATATATTCGAGATCGTTGCCGTGTTGCTCGAACTGGTCGCGAGCGGGAAAGGGCAGAGCATCCAGGTTGTGCATGAGCGAACGCAGGGGAGCCTTTTGGATGGAGCCATCCAGCTTACGATAGATGATTCCGGCGCAGGATTCGAGCGGCTCGCCCAGATACAATTTCTGCACCAGGTCCCAAATTGTGGGCTCTCCTTCACCTACGGCCACAATGTCGATCTCAGGAATGTGGGCCAGGACCTGGTCGCCGGCGTAGGTGCCCGCAGGGCCTCCACAAGCCACCACCACCTCCGGCATTTCCTGCCGAAGCAAGGTGCAGAAACTCTTGCAGGTTTCCACGTTGAGGCTCATGAGGGTGAAGCAGATCAATTTAGGATCGTAAGCCTGCAACTGTTCAAGCGCCTGTTGATGCTCACTGGTCTTCACCTCGACGATGCGAACGGTGAAGCCGCCCCGGCGTAGGACTGAGGTCATGAGCGCGACCCCAAGATGCTCCGGCGACATGACCAGGTCGCCATCGAGCAGAATCACGAAGGCAACGCGGTAAGCTGCCGGGTCTGTCACCAGCGGATGAAGCTCGAATTTAAAATCACCATTAGGTGCTGCCGGCGATGGCTGAATGACGCTCAAAGTGCCCATTTGCTCTCTCCTTGACTCACGAACTGGATTTCTATTTCACTTCCTCAATCTGCCTGTATTTCCTGATAGACCAGATCTGTGCCGGCCCGGAAATGCCTGAGACAGGCAAGAATCCAGGAATCCAGATCATTAAAAGATGAGCAGCAGACATGGGCTCCGCTGCCTAGCATGCGTTGCGGAGATTCAAATCCCCAGGTGACGGCCGCGGTAATGGCGCCAGCGGCCAGTCCGCAGCGAACGTCGAGAACCGAATCTCCCACAATTACCGTCCGCTCCGGCGATGCATCCAATAGGCTCGCCAGGGCCCACAACCCTTCCGGAGCGGGTTTGCCGGGATATCGATCGTCACCGCAGACAATCCCGGAAAAAAAGTGCTTGAGACCAAAGTGACCCAGGATTTCAAGAGTACGCTCGCGGTCTTTGCCGGTCATCAATCCCAGGGGCAGGTCAATTCCGTTTAACAGGCTCAGAGTTGAATACGCGCCGGGCACCACGCGAATCTGCTTATAAAGCTGGCGGCTCATCTCGCGATACATGGCGGACATCTCCGCCGGCAGCCCAAGTTCACGCAAGATTTCCGGCAGCGGCATGCCCATGCGGTGAAAAAACTCGCGCAGCGGAGGTTCGCCTCCGTTGCCAAATTGCCGATAGCACTCCCGAAACACAAACTCCATTTGCGGCCGGGAATCAATCAGCACGCCGTCCAGGTCAAACACCACTGCATCGAAATCATGAAGCTCCATAAGTCACCCCGAGTTTCAAGATCACAGTTTTCCTTACATATCCAGCCCGCCGGAGACGGGAATCACTGCGCCGGTGATGTAGGACGCTTTCGGCGAACACAGAAACGAAACCGCTTCCGCCACCTCTTCGGCTGCTCCGGCGCGCCGCAAAGGTATGCGGTTCTTCACCTGGTCAGGAGGATCACCGCTGTTCATGCCGGCGCGAATCCATCCCGGCGACACAATATTGGCCCGGATGTTGTACGGGCCCACCTCGCGCGCCAGAGAACGCACCGCCCCGATCAACCCCGCCTTGCTGGCGGCATAGGCACCCTGGCCTTCCAGACCGCGATCGGCAACTACAGAGCTGATCGCGACTACAGAGCCCTGGCCGCCACGAATCATGCGCCGCAGCAGAGGACGGACCGAATGGAAGAAGCCGTTCAGGTTTGCTCCCACAACCGAGTCCCAGGTATCGGAAGATGTCTGGGCAAACAAGGTCCTCTTGACCACGCCAGCAGCATGGACAACAGCGCCTATCTCCCGCGGCCCCTCGGCTACCTGCTTCAGGGCTCTATCAGTGGCTGCGGCGTCTTTGACATCGAAAGCCAGAACTTCCGCACTGCCTCCGCGCGAGCGGATTTTCTCCACCAGGGCATCGCCGGCTTCTTTGTTGCCGTTGCAACAGACGTAGACATAGAAGCCGTCCTGGGCGAGCCGCTGCGAAAGCGCGCTTCCGATACCGCCGGCGCCGCCGGTTACCACTGCTGCGGGTTGTGTTTCCTGTTCCACGGTGTCCCTCACTGCGTGCGAATGCGGCGTTCCGAGATAGTGCGGTTCATGAGGTCCACCGGCTGGATGACATCTGTTTCAATGTCAGCGAACCCGGCGGCACAAATGGCAGCAATCCGGAACTCCGGCTGAGCGATCATGCTTCGCTGCCGGCTCAGGCGCCGACCGGCTGGTTGAGACTGAGCTGCTTTTCGACATACGCAGCCAGCACGTCGAGCGAGTCAATCAGGGCGACGGACAGGTCCTCATCACTGATCGAGATTTTGAAATGGTTCTCAACCCAGATGAGGAGTTCGAGTGAGTTAATGGAGTCCAGGCCGAGCGCCGATGTCAGATTTGTATCTGGTATCGTCTCAGGGCTCTGGTTCAGATGGAGCGCTTGTACGATGATGGAACGTAGCTGTGTTTTTATGTCATTCATTGTGTCTTCTCCGCAAACGTTAGGTTCTGTAACTCTGGTGATGATCCGGGCCGGCGGCACGTTATCAACTGCACAGTTGATTCACGGATGGCATCGGCATCTGCATTTGAAAAACCGCCATGGGAAAGCAGGTCTCTCAAATCTCGAAGACGCGGATGGTACACGCCACCGTGGGTGATCCAGTCCAAAAGGAACTGTGAAGATTCGGGCGTGGTATCCACGAAAATGTCGATCACGGCCAGCGAGCCACCGGGACGAAGGGCTTCAGCCATACGCAGCAAGGTGGACTGGGCTTCGCCAGGCTCCAGCCAGTGAATCACGTTGGTGAGGACAATCGCATCCAGGGAGTTCGGAGCGAGCGGCAACTCTTCCCACGAATAGGTCCTTGAGCGTTCGTGTTCCGGCAGTTCGCGCCACGCCAGGTTGGGTGAAGGTTGCAATGCATAGAAAGGGCAGCTCATCTGCAATGCCTGGCGCAAATGCAGGGCGATGCGGCCGGCAGCGCGTCCCACCTCCAGCGCCGTGCCTTTCAGCGGCAGCCGCAGCTTGCGCTGCAGCATGAGCGCGGTAAAGTCCTGCCAGCGTCCACAGAATGCTTCCTGATAAAGGTCAGAGAATGCAGCGGTTTCCTTTTCCTGCTCAAATAAGCGGTTGCGCAGTCCATGGCGGAGAACGGCAATGATTTGCCGCGGCGAGAGCCAGGTGGTGCGCAGACGATCTTCGAGCCCGAAAATCGCCGACCATGCTGGATCGGGTTTGCGACTGAGCTTATAACCGGCTGTTGATCCGCTTATAACACCGCGATACTTGAGATAATCCAACAACAGTTCGAGAGCGTGAGCATCGCACAACAGTTTCTCCGCCAGAGATGAGAGCGGCCGTGCTTCTCCTTGCAACTCGCGGAATAATCCGATTTGCTCCGCAGCAAATATGGCATGTGAAAGCCTGAATCCCTGCACTGCCTGAACAAGGCTGGGAGGCTGTGGAGCCTCATCGGCTGCCAGCTGGCGCGTGCTGACCTTGTTGGACCACGTCTGTGGCAGCTTGTCATAGAAATGCCAGCGGTTGGGAATCTTGTAAGGCGCCAGCCTGGTCTTGAGGAACTGGTGAAGATCTTCCGCAGTGACTAAGCCGGGTTCTTTCAAAGCCAGATGAGCCTCGACAAATTCCTCGCCGTGACTGTCTGTGGAACCTTTTACGCACACCTCCGCCACTGCCGGCGACAAGAGAAGCACGGCTTCGATCTCCCGCGGCTGGATGGAATGCCCACCTCTGCGGATGGCTGAGCCCCTTCTTCCGATCAGGCGGAAACCACCATTGGGATTCCGCTCGAAAAGATCGCCCATGGACCACCAACCGCCAGGCGAGAGTTGGGCTGCTTCATACCCGTTGGTGCCGAGGTATCCCGCCGGTGGATGTTTCAAGCGCACCCAGAGCTGGCTTGCCGCCTGCCCCGGACTCTCTACCAGCTCACAGTGAATTCCCGGCATAGGCTCGCCGGTGACGTCCCCCGCTGCCGGGTTGAGGCTGGCGAGGATGGCTCCGGTCTCTGAGCTTCCATAGTTACGCGAGAGTCCTACACCCCAGCGTAAAGAAAAGAGAGCCGAGACTTCATCGCTGGTTTGCCCGGCGCCCGACATAACAATGCGCAGGTTCGATTGCGTCGGCTTGCCCTGATCCACCAGGGCCAGCGCGCGTGCCATGGCCGGGACCAGCGGCATGATCGTTGCGCCCAATTGTTGAATCTGGGTTGAGATGGAATGCGGCGATTTGAAGATGGCCGGCGCCAGAGTGGCGCCCGCTGTAAGCGCTGCGGCCAGCGCCGCGCCAAACGTGTAGGCGTGGTAGAGTGGCGCGGGAGCAAAAAAAACATCGTTGGCCGTTGCCTGCCACAATTTCTGATAGCGGTGACCTTCATTCGTGAGGCTCGAGTGCGAGCGCAAAGCAATGCGCGGTTCACCCGTGCTACCTGACGTGGGGAAACCGACCGCGATGTCTTCTCCCAGCCAATCCGGTACGTCCGGTTTTGCGCCGGTTGCATCCCATCTATCTCTCTCAATCCGGAATTGCGTTCCCGCTACCTGCATGAGCGCCTTGGTTTCACGCTCGGTCAATTCCTGAGGAACCAGGATGGCGGGGATATTGGCGCGCAATAGGGCGAGCACATTCAGAACCCACGAAGAACCATTCGCAGCGCGCAGACACACTGGCAGTCCACAGCTAAGACGGCGAAAACGCGCCGCCCGCTCGCTTACCTCTTCGTCGGCTTGCGCATAAGTCCATTCCTCCGCGCCGCGCAGGAAGAAATGCGAAGGATCACGCAGGGCTCCCATGGTGAGAAGATGATCAAGCCGGGGCATGGCATGCCTCCAGTACCTCAGTCAGGCTGCACTTGCCGCTAAAGTAATCGAGAAGACGGAGGACGCCCAGGTTGTCATGTTTGCGGGCAAAGTAGTTGAGCGCCCAATCGTGGTCTCCGGCGCGGCCGCTGACCGAGTGGTCCATGTGGTAACAGCGCGAATTTCCGGCGTAACGGATAGCAACGCCAGATTGCACAGCACGATATCCAAATTCCAGGTCTTCCGCGCCCCAGCGCAGCCCCATGCGCTCATCGAATCCACCGAGTTTTTCCAGAACGGAGCGATCGACCGAGATCTGGCCGCCGGTGCAGCCGATCCAACTGGCTTCAACATCGCTGGCATTGTTTTGAAACCAGCGCTGGAGATCACGTTGGAAGGGAGTGCTTCGGGCGCCCGTTCGCAGTAATTCAGGGCTCTCCAACGTCTCAGGGGAAAGAGTGCGGGAGGAGAGCAGGCACGCATTGTTTGCGGGAATGCGCAATGAGCGCAAAGCCTCTGCAGTAAGCTCTCCATTGGCCGGATCTTCGAAAGCAGCCAGCCACGGCAAGTGGCTGATCATTCCGCGATAGATCAGGCGTGCAGCTTCATGGTCCAGGGCTGAGTGGAAGCGCAGGACTTCTTTTTCCACCAGAATGTCAGAGTCAATAAACAAGAGGCGACGACCACGGGCGCGTGCAGCGCCGGCATTCCGTGCCACAGACCTTCCGCCGCGGGGAATTTCTATTAATTGGAAGTCCACTGCAGCGTGGTGCGCAGATGTTTGCACGCACTCACGAACTTCGGACGCACCGCCGTCATTGACGACAATGACCTCGACGTCCGTTGCCTGGTCGCGCATGGCTGCAGCGAGACAAGTCAACGTGCACCTGAGTCTGGGAATACCGCCCGCCGCGGGAATGACTACACTAAGCACGTCTTGCTCTCCCAATATTCGCTGTAGATCTCTTGCAGGCGCTGCCGCACAGCGGAAGCGCGATACATAGGTGTGGAACAGAGTTCATCAAGAGTGATCTCGTGGTCCATAAACATGGAAAGCGTGTCCCACGGAGTGAAGCAGCCTTTACACGCATCCAGCCTGGGCTTGGGCGCGAGCAGAATCTGGTGGAAGGGAGTGTTGCCAACACTCTCAACCACCGTCTCCGTCTCCTGGGTCACCATGTTTCCGATCTTGTTGAACCAGATGTTGGGACACGAGGTGACAAAGCCATCGTCAAAAGTGGTAAATGCAAACCGCGGCAGATGGCAGGAGAAATTCCGGCCGCCCTCGTGATAGAAACGCATCAATCTTTGCCAATAGGCGCGCGGAGGCATGACCGGCTGAAAGTCGTCATAGTGTTCCCAGATCGTTGAGAGCACGGAAATCTGTTCCGGTGTTACCTGGAACTGACTGCTATCCGGCCCACGGACGGGGAAGGGAAATACTGAGAGATGCTCGCCATATTGCTTGAGATCATTCAGCGTGCTGGCCAGCTCGGGCAATGACTGATTATTCAGCACACAGTAAATTTCAGTGGGAATGCCGAATTTGAATATCGCATCCAGTCGGCTGTAGATCTTGGTGTGCAGATCGCGTGTGTTAGAGCGGTAGGCATTGGCTTCGTAGCTGGTGCCGTCCAGGGAGATCTGCAGGCAGATATTGCCCAGGGCCGCGAGCCGCTCCAGGTAATTCGGAGTGACCAGCACACCGTTGGTCTGGACGACCAGTGTGGCGAAGTGAGCGGAAAGCTCTTCCACCATCTCCATCATTCCCTTGACCAGGAAGATCTCGCCACCCGTAATTTTGAGGATCGGCAAATTCATCCGGTCCGTGCTGGTCTGGATGATGCGATCAATGCGCGCGCGCAGGGTAGAGCCGGGCGCGCAGTCTGACTTGCGCGGCGGCTGGAAGATCATCTTGTCGAGGTGACCTTCCTTGTACGTGCTTTGTCCTGTAAGGCAGTACCTGCAGGATAGGTTGCAATTGTCTTCTTGAATTACCAGGTCGTTTGCAAGCAAGTTTTTCACTGAACACCCGCCATAGAATCGGAATATTGAGAGGGATTGAGAGCAGCAAACGGCGGCTGCTCATCCATGCAACTGCTGTACAACAGAGAAACTTCTTCAATCTTTCCCGCATACCAGGACTGCGCATGGTCAACCAGCCCGGCGGTGGCTTCATATGCGGTCTTGCCTGAGAGCACGCGGCTGGAGATGGTTTGAAACAGGTGGTAGTTAAATGCGGCAACGTCATCGCAGAGGGCGTGATAGTCGAACAGAAATTCCTGAAAGCGGTGCATGGGCCGGCCGGCCTTGGCCTCCGACTGCATCTTCCATGTGAGCTGCGAATGCAGGGCCAGATCGACGAAAGCAAATTGAAGATGCGGCGGCGGCGTGGCTACGGTTCCGGACGAAGCGTACTCTTCTCCCGCCAGCAGCGCCATCGCATATGCCAGGCGCTCGATATCCTTATCGACGAAGCTGTAAGCGAACGGGTTGAGCGTGTGATCGTACTCGGGACGAAGCAGATTCTCGCCCCGCAATGCGGCCAGAGTTCCGGTGCCAGGATAGACTTCCATGCGGGTGCAGAACGGCCGCAGGTTGTGGCAGCCGGCGACACGCAGGAAAGATACGTTCTCCATGACTTCCTGCCGCGTGGAGTGAGGATGAAACATGATGAAGCCCATGTTCACGTAGATAGAGCGCGAGCGAAACAGTTGGATGGCGCGCCGATTGTCCGTCGGCGTTGCCTTCTTGTGCCAGCGCTTCAGAGTGTCAGCCGAGCCGGACTCCACTCCGATCAGCACTCGCTGCAGTCCGGCGCGCCTGAGGAGGTCAATGAGCCATAGATCTTTTTCGGTCCAGTTCTGGGACTGCACACAGCATCCAAAGGTAATGTTGAGCTTGCGTTCAAGAATAAGCTGGGCAATGGTTGCGATCCTTTGTTTTGCCCAGTCAGTACCGCCGGGATCCTCGAAGGTGGAATCCACGAACTCAAAGTCGTGCAGCCGCAGGTCGCGGTAGATTGCTTCCATCTCATCCACCACGCTTTCCGGAGTGCGGCCCCGCCACACTTTGCCCGCGAGTGTGTTGCCTGCGTTGGGTGCATTGCAGAATGAGCAGCGGGAGGTGCATCCGCGGCTGGAGGCAATGCGCGCTGTTGCCTGCGGACCCATCCGGACCTGATCGCGTGAAGGTACCGAGAACCAGTTAAGGTCATTGACCGGACCCGCCAGAGAGTTGCATACCACGCCAGCAAAGCTGCGGTGGCAAAGGCTGGGAATCGCGTTCAAATCTCCGCCACTGGTCAAAGCATGCAGAAGATTGCTGATTGGCACTTCACCATCCCCGCGCACGGCAGAGTCAAGAAAACTCCATGAAGGATTGCGTAGCAGTGATGCGCCCAGCGAAGTCACGAGCGGGCCGCCGGCTGTGATGTGAGTAGCCGGCCCCAGCGCCTCGCGAATCTGCTGGCCAATGTGCGTAGCACGCGCGAAACTGGCAGTGGTGAGCGAGAAGCCCACGAGCCTGGGGCTCATGCGGATGATGCGGGCAATCACTTCAGCTTCATTGACCGGCGCGGTCGAAAAGATTTCAACAGTGCACCCGGTTTTGCGGAGCTCTGCCGCGAGATAGGCGACGCCCAGGTGCTCGGGCTGCTGCACCAGGTCGCCATCCAGCAGCGTGATCAGAGCCACATCCAGCGAAGGCTTCATCATAGATACCCCATCGCTTTCAATCGCTCGGTCAGATCCGCGGCTTCAAGTTCCTCATCTTCGGTAGCTGGTGAGGCGTCTTGCGGCCAGGCATCAGGCAAAGCGCTGGATGTGGCATGAGAAAAAATGGATGACACGGGTTTGCCCTGAAAAGCCTCCGAGGCGTCAAAGCCAAGGTCTTCAAATAGTGTGGGCAACACATCGATCAGCCGGATGCGATGAGGGAGGCGGCCGCTCTTCACGTTGGGCGAGCGGTGCAACCACATGCCTTCGTGGCGATGCAGGCCGGTCTGATAGCTCCAGGTCCACTGCTCGCCCATGGAAGGAGTGACCATCAGCCGCTCATCCGCGGGAATCAGGAGAAGGTCGGGCGCCTGGTCCATCATCGGGCCAGGGTAGGCCTCTTCACGGCGTAGAATCTTCAGGAAGGCCGGCTTTCCAGTCTCCGGAATGCGGATTGTCCGGAATACCTCTGTCACTTCATTCAGAATGCTTTCGGCTTCCCGCGGGTCGACTGTGCCTTTTACCTGCCGCCCGCGAAGATTGAGATTCAAGCCATAAGAGCCGGGCACCGGCATGTAAACCCGCGTATTCTCCCAATCAATGGTCGCCCCGTCCTCGGTGAACCAACTCGCAATGTCCGGGAGCGATGCCGCTCCCGGCAGAGTCTTGAGGTATCCGGCATTCTTCAACACCGAGTTGGCGGCAAGAGAACGATGGCCGGATCCGAACCCGTGATCGGATACCACGATGACCGAACAATCATCAGGCAACACCTTCAATGTTTCGCCTAACTCCGCATCGATCAGGCGCAGAATCGTTCGAATAGCTTCCCTGTATCGTGGTGGCGCATCGGCGTCATAGAGTGGATGAGCAGGATCGGAAAATTGCCAGTAGTGATGGCATACCCGGTCTGCTTCGGTGAGGACGATGGCGAAGATATCGGCATTCCAGTTCTGAAGGAGATAACGCGCAGCGCGCATTCTCTCGGGGACGAAATTTACCGCGTGATCTATATAGTCCAGCTCGCCGCGATACATGGTTGCCAGATCTGATTGGAAGTAGCAGCCGTTACGGGAGAGATCACCCAAAAGATCGCGCGGGCTGCAGTAGCTGGTCGTCTGCTTCAGAGGCCAGGTAATCTGATATCCAGGCAGTGCGACTGCCGGGTGTGACATGGGAATATTGACCAGCCCCAGCAAGAGATTCTTTGCCGCAGCCCATTGCCAGCATGATTGGCGGCCGTATTCTCGCGTGCCGACGATCCGCCCGCGATACGCCGGATCCTGCGTATGGAAAAACTGGAAGATGCCATGATGCCCGGGCATACAGGCATTTACAAATGTGGCCCAACCGGGCCCGGTGTGGGCAGGCCAGGTCGTGGAGGTAAATGCAGAGGCGCTCTCCTTCCGGAGTTGAGCGAATGCGGGGAGCTGCCCTTCATCAATGAGTGGGTCCAGCAGGTCCCAGGTACCACCATCCAGCCCGAGTATGAAAGCTTTCGTCTTCTGCATCTGAAGTCACCCACCTCAATCTGAGGTACTCAAGTCTTACCATAGTGCTGTTGCGATAGAGTGCGCCAAGCCTTGCCATTTCGGAATTGATTTGGAACTGGTTGCGTTTGAGCTATGCGGGTCGCTGATATTGACAGGTTGGCGCAACTTCCTATGTGACGGTTGATTGGTGGCGTGATACATGTTCATGCGCGAGATAGGTGTGAATAACTCAGGAGTCGATATCTGGATAGTCGAAAACTTGAATTGGGATAGAGTGCTGCTGTAAGGCATACGCGATAGCATCTTGAATCAACGACTCGATGGGTGTTCAACTCACCTTTTCACAGACGGGTTCCAGTTGTGCGGATTGGAAAACCCGGTTGCGTCTAAGAGGAGCATCGAAGACCGCGGCTCAAGGGAGAGCGTGGGTTGGCTGCTTTCCGGCCCAGGCTGCGCGCTATCGCAACCTGAACACGTCGGCGAGAATGGGCCTCCAACCCGCCTGCTCAGACCACTGCCGCATCTGCCCACGCTTCCGAACCTGTTGAGCCAACCCTTGTCGAATATGCATGGTCTTGCGTCTGTCTTCCAGTTGCAGCAAGAGTTGGTGCTGGGCATGCAGACCCCGGCCCTGGGCGCTGCGATAGCCGGCTCTGCAACGCTTCCGCCAGCGTCGCGACGGTAGGATGTTCAAACAGCAGGCGCAAAGGCACTTCCACTTGAAGCTCTTTGCGCATCCGCGCGACCACCCGGGTCGCCATCAATGAGTGGCCTCCAAGCGAAAAGAATGTGTCGTGGATGCCAATTTTGGGCACGTCGAGAATGAGCTGCCAGATTTCGGTGATTCTTTTTTCGACGTCATTTCGTGGGGCCACATACCCGCTTTCTTCCCTTGTTCTCGTTCGTGGGTCAGGCAAAGCTCGCCGATCTATTTTTCCGTTGAGGTTCAGCGATAGTTCGTCGAGCTTCATGAACACGGAGGGCACACTCGTCTCTGGCAACCACTGGGACAAGAAATTATGGAGCGCTGAGGTATCTAGTTCTTTGTCCGAGACGATATAAGCGCATAGAAATTTCTGGTTGTTATCGTCATCCCAGTCCTTGACCGCCGCATCTGAAATATCCGGATGGTCGCGCAATAGCTTTTCTATTTCGCCTAATTCAACTCTGACACCCCTGATCTTTACCTGGTTATCGCGGCGGCCGATCAGCTCAAATTCGCCATCCGGCAGGATACGGCCGATGTCCCCGGTCCGATAGATCAGGTCGTTGGGATCATTTGGGTTGAACGGATTCTGAATAAATACTTTTTGGGTGAGTTCCGGTTGTTTGTAGTAGCCGTACGAGCGATGGATGGTGCGTATACAGATTTCGCCGGCCACTCCGGGGGCGCAGAGCCCTCGAGTGTCGTTGAGCACAAGTGCTTCCGCTCCCTCAATCGGCCTTCCCACCGGTATGTTGCGGCGTTCCTGGTCCGGCCGGCGGACGAAATAGCAAAACTTGGCAAGAGTCGTTTCCGTGGGGCCATAGAGGTTGACGAGCTGGATCCGGTCGTCGAACATGCTGAACCATTTTCTAAGGTCCGCGGGGAAGAGCGGCTCTCCCGCCAGGACGATGTATTTCAATGATTTGAAATAATCGCGGCTCAGGCGTTGATTCAAGATCGACCGGAACAGGCTCGGCGTGCAATGCATCAGCGTTATCCGGCTGTCGTCAATCCATTTCACCAGTTTCTCTGCGTCGAGCACTGTCTCCCGGCCCGGTGGGATGCAGAGCGTGCCTCCCGCGCACAACGGAAGAAATATATCTCTGAGGAATGGGTCAAAAGAGGGCGGTGTGAGCTGACTTACCCGGAAGTCTTCGTCCACTCCCAACGCCTCTGTCTCCCAATTTATAAAATGCGATAGTCCCCGGAGGTTGCCGGCTATTCCTTTTGGCTGCCCTGTAGAGCCGGAAGTGAAGTATATGTAGCCCACGTCTCTGGGCCGCCCATTGGACGAGCCTGAATCTCTCGCGGGCACTCCAGCACGAACCGGATTCCCCATGGAAGTGGCGATTGGTTCGTCAACAGCAATGATGGAGCAGTCCGAATGGTTGTTCGTCACGATCCTTTCCGCCATTCCTGCGAACCGTCTTTGTACCAGGAATGCCTGCGGATCAGCTGTAAGAGCCATCGCCTGGATGCGGTTGGCCGGATAACGGGGATCGATTGGAACGAAGATGCAATCTGCCTTCAGTATCCCTAGGATGGCGGCGACCAACTCAACCGTGTCCTCGATGAGAATCGTAACGATCGCTCTCTTCCGGATGCCTGCGGCTGACAACAGGTCTCGCACCGCATCTGACTTCCGGTCCAGGTCGCCATAGGAAATAGATTGATCTTGCGTTACGATTGCAGCCTTATGCCGGCAATTCCTGAAGCACTCAATCAGCCTGTCCGGGATTTCACGGCTTAGTAGCTTAGTCTGCTCCATTGATACACTCCTCATTGATGGTATGTCGCATCACAAGTCACTCGCCTCAATCGAGGTACTCAAGTCTTACCATAGGGCCGCCGCAATGCAGTGCGCCAAGCCTCGCCATCTAAAAATTGGTTTGGAACGAGTTGCGTTTGAGCCATGTAGGCACCCTTCGGCGACCACCGCGATTTCAGTTTAGAGTCGGCATCTCGAACATTTCGAGAAAAATGCCGAATGTGATCACGATGATCAAAAGGTCGCTCTCAAATGGAAGATTCAGCGTGAATCCCTTCCTGGTATATCTGGCTTTCAATCTTTCGATGGCTGCCGGATTAAAGTAGCCCTCTCGCTTGATGCGGTCAGACGAAAGCAAGTCGTTGATCCATTCGATATTCTGGCCCAGCAGATAGGCGCTGCCGGGAGCCAGGAACGCGTATTTTTCTCTTTCCAGGATCGCTTTAGGAACGAGGTCTTCCGCGGCCATCCGCAAAATGTATTTTTCCACCAGCCCTTTCATCTGCATGTCAGGTGGAATTTCTGTGGCGACTTTCACAACGTCCAAATCCAGGAATGGATACCTCGCCTCGATCGAGTTGGCCAATGCCATCCGGTCCCCATGGTCGGACAAAAGGTGGTCTGCCATTCTGAGCTTGAAATCCAGATATGATCGCTGGTGAATATAATGGCGGTACCGCAACTTATCCTTGTTCACCAGCTCAAACTGAAGGCAGTCGAATTCATCGAACTGATGCGCGGCGTGGGCTGAATATAGCGCCTTTTTTGTATCGGCATAACTCAGGTAATCTTTCTCGTAAAAGAGGTCGCTATCATCCCAGAGCTTGAGCCTCATTTCACTTTCCAGCGCTTCGTGGACGTCGTAAGGCTTACGGCTTTGCCTTCTCAGCTGGTCGAACCGATAGCCAACATAGCCGGCAAACAATTCGTCCGCTCCCTCGCCAGTGAGAATTGCCAGAATGTCCTGGCTTCGAGCGTGTTCTGATAGGGCCAGCGAGGCGGTATTGTAGGTCTCCTTCAGCGGGGACTCAGAGTGGTAGACGGCCTGCTTCAATCGATGACTGATGTGGCGCCAGTCAAACTGGGTCTCGTGATGAATGGAGCCCACATGTCGCGACATCAGCTTCTGGTACTTCGACTCGCAAAGTTCCCGGTCGGTGAAGGTGATGGAGAAGGAGTGCCGCTCACTGTCGCTGGAAACCTCGCCAATCAACGCCGCGATCATGGAGGAGTCAAGTCCGCCGCTCAGGTAAAAGCCCACCGGCACATCTGCATGCAGGCGAGACTTGACCGACCGGGCCAGTGCTTCCTTCAGCTTGTCGGCATAGTACCGCTCCGGCCTTGTGTCGTGACTTTCGTCTAGGGTTGGATAGTCAAGGTCCCAATACTCCTGAAGGCGATGCTGCCCATCCTTTAGGAGAAGGTAATTGCCGGCAGGCAGGCTGCTGACTCCCTTGAACATTGTCCGTGGGCTGATCAAGCCTGGAAACGTCAGGACCTGGTCCAATCCCGTGAGGTCAACATCGCGACGCATCCCCGGGAACTCCAGAATCCCCTTGATTTCCGAGCTGAACACGAAATGGCCGTCTATGTTCGCGTAGTAGAGTGGATTGATGCCAAAATGGTCCCTGGCCAGCAGCAGCGAGCGCTGTTGGATGTCATAAAGGGCGAAAGCGAACTGGCCGTTGATCCGATGCAGTAGCTCGACGCCGTACTCCTCATACAGGTGGAGCAATACTTCGACATCGCTGCGAGTGCTGAAGCGGTGTCCGTCACTGACTAACTCGTTCCTCAACTCACGGTAGTTGTATATTTCACCGTTGCATATCAGGACCAGGGATCGGTCTTCGTTGTAGAGCGGCTGATCACCGCCTTCCAGATCGATCAAGCTCAGCCGGCGGAATCCCAATCCGATGTTTTGCGCGAGAAACTGGCCGGATGAATCCGGGCCCCGATGGACCAACCTCTCGGCCATCCGGCCCAAAACTCCTTCATCCACTCTCTCCGCTTTACCCGAGACGTCAAAGTAGCCGCAGATGCCACACATAAAGTTTTCCTGGGAAGATCAAAGGCCTTCAGAAGGCCGTTCCCCTTGTACTGGTGTATCAGCTCCGCGCAAACTTGACCTTCATAGCCTGATCAGGTTGTCACGCAACCGCGGTCCAATCTTGTGAAGCCCGTCATCTCTGCCCGCGATCATGGAAAAAGATGTGGGCTCGATTAACAGCTCGATGGTCCGGAGCCGGTCCCCGAGAGCAAGGCTCTCGTAGGAAGCCCTCAGCCTGTCCGTAGACAACGATTTCAGAGGATCGAAAGCGAGCCCATCCGGAGGGCATGACGCGCTCACAAAGTAGGATTGGGATGGAGTGTTGACTGAGTTGATGGCTACCCAGTCCAGACCGGATGACTTAAGCAACTCAACTCCCTCTGCGAAGCGATAGGTGAACACCCTGGGATGCAGGTAGACATCTATGTCTTTTGCGAGCTGATCGGTTTCAGTAAGATTCGAGTTATAGCCGTATTTTCCATAATATTCCGGCGGCAAACTGAGTCCCAGGTCTTTAACTACGCCAATGCCGAAATCCAGATCTCTTGCGCCAGTGAGCATCCGCGCCAGTTCCCGCTGCAGCATCCGCTTGTGTTCACCCAGGGTGTGATAGACGTGCAGGATCAGGATCCCGGATTCCGCTACCAGATCGCTCAGGTTCTTGACGCCCGTGGCAGGATTGCTCAGATGGTGGACGACGCCGACCGATGTCACCACGTCATACTTGCCACGCTCGTTCAATTCCAGGAGATTGCCTTTGCGAAACGTGACGTTGTTGATCCCGAGCTCCACAGCTTGCTCCCGTGCTATGTTGAGGCTCGACTCGGTCATGTCCACGCCGGTAAACGAAGCATGTGGGAATTCCGCGGCCAGTCCGAGAATGCGCTGGCCCGACCCGCAACCGCCATCAAAGAAGGAGTATTGTGATATTTCGGAATCATCGATCCCCGCCTCCGCGAACAGCATGTGAACCAGAACGTAGAGGTCTATGAGTGGCTCAGGTTTTACACCGGTATAGGGGTATGGATACCTTTCGTACATGGCGTTAACGCTGCTGGTGATTGTGTCCATCTAGAGCTCCGTTGTGTATGCGGGATTTCGATCAAGACCGTGCATTGGATTAGCGTCTTCACGTTGCATCGCCGTGCTGGTTCGGAGTGATCTATCCCTCAGTTTGCTTCACTCGCAGCCTCATGCGACGCAGCCATTATTAGGCAGGTAGCCAGCGACAACAAGACGATTCTATTGGCATGGGTTGCGATCTATTGGGTGATATTGCTGAGGCTTGGGAGCTCTTGCTGTTCAAGCGCCCGGAGTCCAATGGATGAATTCCGGAGGGCCGGACCGGCAGATCTTCGCGGCCCTACGACCGCTGTTCGAATCACGATGAAGGGTGATGCGTGGCGGAGGATGGCACATTGCTCCGGCACGGTGATATGCCATACTCGCATTGTTGCGCCAGCGTGATACACGCGATTGTTCTTACTGAGCCGGCGAGCGCGCAGGAGGCACTGTCTTTTAATGATCGCCAGCATTGATGCCAAGATCGCCCTTGAAGAAGCGCGGGAGCAATACGCCTCGAACAACCCTGAGAGTCTCGCAAAACATGTAGAAGCCTGTACTGTGCTGCCGGGAGGGAACACGCGCACGGTACTGTTCTATCCGCCCTTTCCGTTGACCATGGTTCGCGGCGAAGGCTCGCGCCTGTGGGATGCTGATGATCATGAGTATATAGATCTTCTGGGTGAATACACGGCAGGGCTCTACGGGCATTCGAATCCGGTGATTCGTGCAGCGATCGAAAAGGCGCTGGATCGTGGCATCGACCTGGGCAGTCAGAACGGCCTGGAGGCGAAACTGGCGGCGATGATTTGCGGCCGCTTCCCCTCTATTGATTTTGTGCGGTTTACCAACAGCGGCACAGAAGCAAACCTCATGGCGGTGAGCGCTGCCCGGGCCATTACCAGGCGCAGCAAGGTCCTGGTTTTCGATGGCGCATATCATGGCGGCGTCTTTTCCTTTGCCGGCGGTGGCAATCCGATCAACGCTCCGTTTGAATTTGTCGTAGCGAGGTATAACGACCTCGATTACACAATGGCTTTGCTGGAGAGGAATGTAGAGGATCTGGCCGCCGTGATGATAGAGCCTATGATGGGCGCTGGCGGGTGTATCCCGGCGGAAACGTCATTCCTGCGGGCATTGAGGGAAGCAACCAGGGAGCATGGAATTCTCCTGATTTTCGATGAGGTAATGACGTCCCGTCTGTCGCCCAGTGGCCTGCAAGGGATGCACGGCATTCTGCCCGACATCACTACCCTGGGGAAATATATCGGTGGCGGCATGACATGCGGCGCGTTTGGCGGGCGCAGCGAGATTATGCAACACTTCGATGTACGGCAGCCATGTGCATTTCCGCACGCCGGAACCTTCAATAACAACGTCCTGACCATGTCGGCTGGCCTGGCCGGCATGTCCCTGTACACCCCTGAGTTGGCTCAACAGCATAATGCCCGCGGCGACGGTCTGCGGCGGCGGCTCAACGACCTGGTCAAGAAGAACGGCCTGAAGATGCAATTTACAGGGATCGGCTCCATGCTGAATGTGCATATGTGCATCGGCCCCATTCACAGTCCCGCTGACGCTGCGAAGGCAGATAAAGATCTGGCCGACCTCTTTTTCTTCGATTTATTGGCCAAAGGCTTCTGGTTTGCCAGGCGCGGCATGATCGTCCTATCACTGCCAAATACAGATAGTGACTGCGATCAGTTTGCCGCCGCTGTGGAAGAATTTATTAATATGCGTGGATCACTCTTAACAGTCTAGCGCAGACCCTGCCTGATATCTACCATAGAAATCGCGAAGTCAGACGAAATACGACTATCAAACCTTCTATCTAACTATCAATAGACACCCTCGACTATATAGATGAACATAGTTATATTCATCATTATCTAACCAATCTGACAATATTTCATGTTTGATCTGACCTATGTGCGCCACGCCATGCCAAGTGCTGCTGCTCTAGTATAGTATGTGTTATTTAATTGACTATCAGTGTGTATCAGGTTACTGTCGCTTTGCCTGCATTGAGAAATGACAGGCTAATTCAAAAATAGGAGAAAATTAACAATGAAGACCATCACGGAAACACCAGCACAGGTTAGCGGCGCGTCACTCCAGGTAGAACTGAAGAACGGAAACGATCTGGCCACCTCGATCGTCGCCCTTCTGTGCCCCGATGGCACCGTGTCCGCTCAGGCTCCGGTCTACAAGACCCAGCTCCGCGGCTACAGCCGGTAAGCAAGTCCACCCTTAACCCATAAAACGGGGGGCGGCAAGGCAATCTCAACGAGAGCTTTCTAAGCCGCCCCACATTTTTAACAAACGCCCAGAAACACTCGCACTCCCACAGCCGCGATAGGACCTTATTTTCGAAACAATGGATAGCTCCAGGCATGAATCATCGTGTCATTACGGCTCTCGCCTATACGGATGACCACATGTGACAAACTAACCCAACACCAGGCACTCAGCCATCATAGCCGAATAGCCAACCGTAATCGATTCAATGCAATAGGTGCACGGTTATTTGAGCATTGTGTAGATGTCAAATCTATAGTGCGGTGGAGTGCGTGTGCATATCGATAAGGGGATATAAATATGCCATGCTGTGCCAAGTAGCGCAGGTGCGGTCAAACGTGTCTTATTCTATTGACTAGCAAGTGATAGAAAGCTATTGTGAGCCTGCCTGTAGTAGTAAATAACAGGCAAGTCAAAAAAGGAGACAGTAGAAAATGAAAACCATTACGGAAATCCCTGTGCAGATCAACGGTGCATCTCTCCAGGTTGAACTGAAGAGCGGCAACGAGATGGCTGTCCCGATGGCAGTCGTTACCTGCGGTGGCTCGAGTGTGGCCCCTGCGGCATCCGTCTACAGCACGCAACTGCGCGGCTATAGCTGGTAAGCAAGTCAAACCTTAACCCAAAAACAAAGAAGGGGCGGCGAGACAATCTCGACAAGGGTTTTGTGAGCCGCCCCGCTTGTCGAAACGAGGAACAGGAAATGGCTGAAACTGCACAACGATATACACTCCACTCCCCGGGTGAGGGATACGAGCTGCAAAACTACATCGGCGATATTGCGACGCTGGTTGAACATACGCGGCGCCGTCCGGTATTGATGGGCTATTCGCATACCGCTTTTTTTACCGTCCATTACGCCTTGGAGAACCCGGAAAAGATTTCAGCGCTCATTCTGGTTGAGCCCGCGCTGTTCAATGAACGTGACGAGCTGCTCAGCCGTGCACGCAAAGCCCTGGAAGGGGATGAGGCGGGATCCATCCAGGAAATGCTGGACAAGGTGCAGCCGGATTTGGGCGAAGACCCAAACCTGGCCAAGGCCTATACAAAATACGTGATTGAGTCAACGGAGAACGCCCATGCGATTGGCATGGAACTGCTCGCTCGCGCGAACCATCCGGTCTCCGAAGAGCGTCTGGCCACGCTGAAGATGCCGGTGTTGCTCATTGGCGGAACCAAGAGCCACGCCGCCTACACTGTTCACCGCTCGGCCGCCGTGCTGCCCTTTGCTTATGTCTGGTGGGTTGGCGGAGCCACCCATATGGACATCCTGGGCGCGCGTTACACAGAGAAGGTAGCACTGGGCATCAATGCGTTTTGTGCTGCACATGGGCTTGACAAACCAGATTTGCCGGTATGAACAACTATATCCTGATCGTGTTTGATAGCTGCCGGTATGACTCCTTTGTGGGGGCTGAAGCAAAGACCCTGGGGAAGCTGGGCGTAGTGGAAAAGCGGTTTTCTTACGCTTCCTGGACTGCGCCCTCTCATTTCAATCTTCTTATGGGCCTGATGCCGCATGACAGTCCACGCTATACGGTGGCATCGGACAGCTACAAGCACGAATTTTCAAAGTACGCGACCCGGCTGGGCACGAAGGACCTGGATTTCAAAACCATGCTGCCCAGCCTTTACCTCCCGGTCTTTCTGAAGGAAAAGCTGGGATACGCAACCCACGCTATGGTTTCACTGCCGGTATTGAATCCAAAGACGGTGCTGAACCGCGGCTTCGATAGCTATACGCTCATGCCTAAACACAATGACATGCGGGCGATGCTGAGGAAGATGCGGTTCGAGCAAGATCGGCCATCGTTCTATCTGCTCAACGTAGGCGAGACACATTATCCCTACGCGTTGCCGCATGAAAACCCTGCCGACTGGCCTAAGATCCATGGCCTGCACGGTGTATTCAAGCATATGGATGACTCGACCGTGGAGGGGACCCAGCAGGGAGAGAACAAACTCTTTCCAGACTGCGATGCGTTGAAGGAGATGCGCGAGCGGCAGGTAGAAGCGGTGCGGTATCTCGATGGTGTGATGGAAGAGCTGTTTGACATAGTTCCAAAGAACACCTTTATTACGGTTACCGGGGACCACGGTGAGCTGTTTGGCGAAGATGGATACTTTGGCCACGGCCCCATCATGCACCCCAAAGTTTTGGAAGTGCCGTTTGTTGAAGCGCAAATCAGATAAACGGAAGTGAGGGCTTGAACGATGCGCAAGGTAATTCAATTTTTCCTGACATCTTCGTCCGAAGGACGCAGCACGCAAGCATTGCTGGTGACGGCAATCTCCCTGAGCCTGCTGGGCGGAGTTGCAAATATCGCTCTTCTGGCGATTGTTACCCGCATGCTATCCGGCCATGCGAGCTTTAGTTGGATATTCATTTTTGCCCTGCTGGGTCTGGGCACGTTTCTGGGCATAACTCGAGGCGGAGCGCAGTATCTGCTGACCAAAGTTACCCTGGACACGCTGGTTGCGTTGCGCATGGGGTTTTGCAAAAGAGTTACTTCCGCGCCTCTTGCCGTACTCGAGCGACTGGGCAGCGCGCGGCTGGTGGCGGTTTTTACTGAAAGCATGCCGGCCATCTCCAACGCCCTGGTGCAACTGCCGAATGTGGTTCTGTACACCATCGTGGCGGCCGGCAGTATCGCCTACATGGCGTGGCTCTCATGGAAAGCGCTGCTGGTGATCCTGGCCGCGGGATCGGCTTTCATGTTCTCTTATCGCAGCGTCAATCGCCGCGCCCAGGCGGAATTTGGGACGGCATTCGTCCACTACCGCGCCGTCCTCAAGGGTTTTCGTGAGCTGGTGGATGGCGCCAAGGAGCTTAAGCTTCATCGTGGCCGGCGCAAAGCGCATCTTTCCTCCGCCATTGGAACCCCTATGCATGGGCTGGCCCGGCATCGGCTCAAGTCATCTTTCCTTTACGGGGCGGCGGAAGTGTGGTCCACCGCGGGCATGTTCTTTACCATTGCGGTAATCCTGGTAGTCACGCACACCCAGCGTGATATCGGGACTGGATTCGTGCTCAGCCTCTTGTACCTGATGCCGTTTGTTCAGGGCGTCCTTTCCACCCTGCCGTCATTTTCACAGGCAGAATCTGCGATCAAGACACTTGGGGACCTGACCGGAGAGCTTTCTCAGAATTCAGATGTGACTGATTCAGATACCCGAACCATCTCGCACTGGCAGCGGATCGCTCTTGAAGGCGTGGAATACCGCTACGACAGCGGAGATCCTGATTCCAGCTTCCGCATTGGCCCGGTGGACCTTGCGATCACGCCGGGAGAGACGGTGTTCATCACGGGCGGAAACGGAAGCGGGAAGACCACGCTGATCAAAGTCCTGGCTGGCCTTTATCAACCTCAGGCGGGAACGATTTTGGTTGATGGCGTGCCTGTATCCGCGGGCGATCTTGATACCTATCGCCAGAAATTCTCCTCAGTCTTCTTTGACTTCCATCTTTTCGACGAGCTATACGGCCTCTCCAACATAGATGATCAGGCAACAAGCTATCTCAAACATTTGCGGCTGGACCATAAGGTGAAGGTAGATGGTGGAAAGCTATCTACGATTAATTTGTCGCAAGGGCAGAAAAAGCGGCTGGCATTGCTCACAGCCTATCTTGAGGATCGTCCGGTCTACATCTTTGACGAGTGGGCCGCGGACCAGGATGTGGAATTCCGCCAGTTCTTCTATTACGAGATCATCTCCGGGTTGAAGCGCCGGAACAAAACAGTGATCGTCATCAGCCATGACGACCGCTACTTTCACCTCGCCGACCGCGTGATAAAGCTCGAGTGCGGGCGCGTGGCACAGGAAACTGGAAATCAGGACATGGAAGAAACTTTCAGCATGAGCATCAATTAGCTTGATGAAATCGGGAGGAACAAGTGGCTACAAAGCAGAGAGTGGTTGTAGTGATTACAGAAGGAGCTTCCAACAAGCTGCTCCATGAATTCGTTGCCCAGGGCTACCTGCCGGGCTTCGAGAGGCTCTTGCGTCAGGGTGCCTGGGGTGAAATGGCGTCGCATGTGGTGCCATACGAGCCACCGGGCCTGATGACCGCCTTCACCGGAACAAGCTCTTCTGAGCACGGATGGTATTCCTACTGGACTGTCCACGAACAGGACCACAAGCCCCGCGTCCTGAGCTCTGCAGACCTGAGGGTGAAGCCGTTTTGGCTGCGCCCGGAGCACTCTGAACGCCATTTTTCAATCATCAACGTGCTGGGAAGCCATCCTCCCATTCCAATGCCGGGAGAGATCATTACCTATCCGATGGGTCAGACGTTGAAGGCAAGCTATCCATCGGATCTTCTCATCTCGCTGGCCAGGCAGGGGCTGCATTACACGCACGATGTCTCCATCTGGTACAAGGGGCAGGAGCGGAACGATTTGGTCTCCCGCCTCATCGAAGCTGATCGGAGGCGCGTTGCGCTCGCTTTGCACTTTTATGACAAGGGCGCCGAGGTCGTAATTGTAAATCTCACGAGCATCGATCGCACCTGCCATTACTACTGGCAGGAACTCGAACCGGGGTCATGCGTTGTCAGGAGCGAGTCTGCCATTCTGGGCGCTTTCCAATGCGCTGACGAACTGATTGATAAATTGCTTGATCGGATGGATGACAAAACCACTCTGCTTGCATTTTCTGAAATCGGCTTCGGTCCGCTGAAAGCCTATCTCTCCATCAATGAAATTCTGGCGAAGGCTGGCTTCCTCCAGTGGAAGCAGGCGGGCACAGTGGTTGATTGGGAGCACACGGTCGCCGCCGAGGCTGTACAGGGTTCGAGTGGAGTGAACATCAACCTTCAGGGCCGCCATGCCGATGGCACAGTATCCCGCCAGGACTACGAGAAAGCCAGGGCGGATGTGGCAGCGGCGCTGCGCGCATCCATCAATCCCTATACCGGACTGAATTTATTTGCCTCCGTAGCCACCAGAGAAGAGATATACGAAGGCACGCGCATGCAGGATGCGCCCGATCTCATCCTCTTTCCTGAGGACCATCGCTACCTGCCGTTGGGCGATCCGGTGTGGGCGCTGCATGTGAACCGTCCCTTGCAAAGCGGCTGGCACCGGGACCGTTCGTACTGGGCCTCAACTGGTCCACAAGTTTCAGCAGGGCAGAGGCCCGACCCAGCATCTTTGCTCCAGGTGCTGCCCTCCATTGAATACGCACTGGGCGCATACGAGAGCGGCGAACAGGCTCCACTGTTTGCAGAAAGCTTTGTAGGAGTTTAGGTACAAGGGGTTACTCATGCGGATCTTAGTGAGTGGGCAAAAACAATTCGGCGCAGCGGTTTTCAAACTGTGCAGAGCAGAAGGGCATGAAGTGGTGGCCGTGGCTTCACCACCGCTTTCCAGTTCTTATGCCACCACTGGAGAACAACTTCCAGACCGGCTTCGCTTTGCTGCGGAAATGGCAAGAGTACCCTGGATTTCCTCGGAACTGCTCCGCGCTGATTCTGTGCCTAAAGGAACTGATCTCATTATTGCCGCGCACAGCCACGCATTTCTGGGACGTAAGACGCGGAGCCGCACTGCCTTGGGCGCGATTGGCTATCACCCATCATTGTTACCGCTGCACCGCGGACGCGATGCCGTGCGCTGGGCCCTGCACATGAAAGAGCGCATCACCGGCGGTACGGCATTCTGGCTTACTGACACTCTTGATGGTGGTCCCATTGCGGCGCAGGCGCATGCTTTTGTTCGTCCCGGGGACACGCCGGCAACACTGTGGCGTGAGGTATTGTTTCCTCTGGGATTGCGTCTGATCAAGCGAGTGCTGGCTGATCTCTCCGCAGGCAGAAAAGTAGCGGTACCGCAAGATGACAAGCTGGCGACCTGGGAGCCAAGTTGGGACCGCCCACCGATCTTCCGTCCGGAACTCCCTGAACTCGGCAAGGGAGCCTGGGTGGGACGCATGACTGTGAGTGCCGACGAGGCAGAAGACGCTCTGACCGGTTTTGTCGATGCCAACGACCTGAGCATTCCTGCGGCATGGCAAGTCCCGGCCGCCACACCGGCTTACTCGGGACGTGCGGCGAATGGAAGAACCTATCCAGGTTCGAGCAATGGCATGATCGCGTTCCAAAGCAATCAAGAAGAAGCTCTGGCTGGCAGTAACGGACACGACTAAAAATTCCCAAGAGGGACCTTGAGCATGAGATGCGCCATCACGGGTTATGGAGTTGTGAGTTCCCTGGGAACAGGGGTTGAGCCTTTTCGCGAAGCACTACGCTCCGGCCGCCGAAACCTCAGCTGGCTGGAGGGCATGCCCGTGCCGCACGGAAAAGGTAGATTCGCCCTGGCTGATTTTCCGGCTTCGTGTGACCGCTCGGCGCGCATGGCGCTCAAAGCCATCCAGGAAGCCATGGAGGTCTCAGGCTGCGACATCGGCGACGGGTATGATGCAGGACTGGTGATCGGCTCGGTGTGGGCGGAAACGCAGTCGGCAGAATCCAATTATGCCAGGCTAAAACAAGGTGAGATCAGCGCTGGCGTGCTGCATGCATTGCGCCGTTACCCCGCCGGCAGCCTGGTGGACGGCATTGGCGAGACCATCAACATCCGCGGCCCGCGCCTCATCTTTAACAATGCATGTGCCTCAAGCAACATTGCTCTGGGCCAGGGGCTGGATCTGATTCGGCGTGGCATCTGCCGCATGGTTGTGGTGATCGGGGTGGACCGCTTCAGCCTGCCGGGACTGTGGGGCGCTGAGCGCTCCGGCTTCGTGGGTCGTGACCTGCAATCCTTTGATTGCAACCGGAAGGGAACTGTCCTGGGTGAAGGATCAGCGGTCCTTATTATAGAGGCCGAAAATAATGATTCCCGGGACCGTGCCAAGGCCTGGCTGGAGGGCTACGCCTGCGTGTGCGAACCGGGCGCTGCCGCCATTACCCTGGGAGAAGATGGGATCGGCCTGCAGATGTCCATGCGCCGCGCGCTGGCCGATGCTGGCCGTACGGTGGATGAGATTGAGTATGTGAATGCGCATTCTCCGGGTACTCCGTTGATTGACCTGGTGGAATGCCGGGCTATCGCTGCCCTGTGGAAAGAGCAGCCTCAACCGCCCGCGATCAACGCAACCAAGACCCACACTGGGCACATGTCCGGAGCATCTGCTATTGCTGAGGCCATTGCAACGATCGTGCAAATTGAAGAAGGGTTTCTGCATGGCAATTTGGGATTCGAGAATCCCGATCCAAAAATTCCGGTCCCGGTCCTGGGTCCTGTGGCACAGAAGAAGCAAGTGCAACGCGCCATCTCCAACGCCTGCGGAGGCGGCGGACTCAATACCAGCGTGGTGATTGCCGCCAAAGAGCTGGGGCCCGTGGCGACCTCCCGACGGGCAGTCAAGTCGCGGGTGGTGCTGAGCGGGGCAGGCACTTTGCAGGCTCCGGGACGCGCTGAAGATGACAAAGAACTTGACTGGTTTGACGTCCACCGCTGGATCGAAAAAGAGACCAACATTGCCAATATGAACCGCAGCGCGTGGATTGGCGGCTCTGTCGGGGTAATGGCAATCCAGGCTGCCGGGCTGAGGGCTGATCCCGCAGTATTACCTCCGGAGGAGGTTGCGGTGATCGGTGGCGTCTGGCTGGGGGGATGGACTGTAGCCAGTTCTGCCCTCTGTGAAGGACTGCAATACGATCCGGTGCAGATTTTTCCCAGCACCGCGCTGAATAACTTTGGCGCACACATCGCTTCCATGATGGTGTGCCGCAAATTTGGCTTTACCGGCCCTACGCACACTGTATGTGGCAGTCTTTCCTCCGGCCTTCAGGCAGTGGCCGTCGCCCACGGTCTGCTGGAGTGTGGCCGGTCTCAGGCCGCGGTGGTCATGGGCTACGATTCTGACGATATCTGGCTGAGACGGGCTGCCAACTGGATGCGTGAGTGCCAGCTTCTCCATAATTTTGTGGAAGGCGGAGCGAGCGTAATTCTGGAGCGCGAAGAAACAGCGCAACAGCGCGGGGCCAAAGTTCTGGCCGTGGTGCATGCGACCGCTCAAATATCCAGCACACTGCGGCAGCCGGAAGAGATTGAGCGCGCAGCCGAGTCAATGCTCTGCCAATTGCAGCCAACCACGCTTCACCGCATCGTTCTCTGCGGTCCCGCCGACTCCGGCATGCGCGCCCTCGCCCAGGAGTTGCAACAGAAAACCGGCACACAGCTCGAATTGCCCGGTCCGGTCCATTCGCTCGCCGGCGATGGATTGCTGGCCATCGCCCGCCACCTGGATGGAGAAAATACCCTCATTCTGGCTGGTGAATCAGGAAGCAGCCAGGTGGGAGTAATCATTCTCGGGGCTGCCGAGAGTAAAGCCACTGACTGATGTTCGAGACTTGCGCCGTGGAGGCACCACCCCATCGCGCGCGCATTTCTTAGAACCCGCGCTGGAGTCCCTACATTTGGAGATATGTAAAGATGAGGACGAGACTTTGAAGGTGCTGTAAACCTCCAACTCTGTCATCTTGAGCGGAGCCCGCCGCGGCGGGCGTAGTCGAAAGATCCCGATGGTGTTTGATCGACCCATGCAGCACCAGGGAGTTCTCACGAAATCATTCTCGCAGAATTCTTCTCCTCACTGCGGCTGGGGTCCTGCCCTAGGTGGACACCTCGGCGAAAACCCACAAAGCCCAGAAATTCTTGCTGGTGGTTATATGAGAAACGCGTTCGCATGGAGGGATTTCAATGGTGGCTTTCTAATGATTCCTAGCTCAAATCAGGCTGGCGCAGCAAGCTCCTGACAGAATTCGTCAAGGATCCTGTTGCAGATCAATGCAACCACAGTTGAACCCAAGATGCTGGTGCGACTACTATCCCGCAGCTTTCCCCTGGGAGACAATGAAAATCAGAAATATCTGTGGGGCGCCTGGCCAGCACGACCGCGAGCGGAAGCAAGGCAAGCTGCCATTCAACCCCGATGCACCAATGCCTCCTGACCCTTCTCCGATTCCATCATGATCTGGCGGTAGCGTAGCTGGTCGCATTCCAGGTAAATCTCCACCAGCGCCGGCGTGCCGCTGATGGAGCCCTGGATCAAAGCCTCTGACAGAGGGTCTTCAACAGATCGCTGCAATACCCGGCGCAACGGCCGCGCGCCATAGCTCCGGTCAGGGGCTGTCTGATCGAGCACCCACTTTCTGGCGGGCTCCGTCAGGCTGATGGTGATTTGCCGGTCGGCCAGGTTGATATTGAGCTGTTGGACGAGCAGATCAATAATCCGCATCAGGTCTTCGTCTCCCAGCATGTTGAAGATAATGATCTCATCCAGACGATTGATGAACTCCGGATTGAAGGTCTTTTTCACCTCTGCCTTCACCCGGTCTTCCACGCCGGCGGCGATCAACTCCTGGTTGTTGGCCTGGAAGCCTAGCCCGCTCCGCTTCATGAGATGGCGCGCGCCAATATTCGAGGTCATGATGATCATTGCGTTTTTGAAATTGACGGTGTTGCCCAACCCATCAGTAAGCCGGCCATCTTCCAGCACCTGCAATAACACATTGAAAACATCAGGATGGGCCTTCTCTATCTCGTCGAGCAGGATCAGAGAGTAGGGAGATCTCCTTACAGTTTCGGTAAGCTGGCCGCCTTCCTCGTACCCCATATATCCCGGAGGGGACCCGATCAGTTTGCTCACCGAATGCTTCTCCATGAATTCTGACATATCAAACCGCACCAAGGCCTTTTCCGTGCCGAAGAGGAACTGCGCCAGGGTGCGCGCCACTTCCGTCTTGCCCACGCCTGTGGGACCGAGAAACAGGAAAGAGCCGATGGGCCGCTGCGGTGACTTGAGGCCCGCGCGCGAACGCCGGATGGCGCGCGCCAGGGCGCTGATCGCCTTGTCCTGCGAAATCACTCTCCGGTGCAACTCCTGCTCGATCCGCAACAGCTTCCGGCCCTCATCTTCCTTGATGGCCGTAAGCGGCACGCCGCTCCAGCGGCTGATTACCTCTTCCACGTCACCCCGTTCCACCTTGGCGGAACCGGGCGCATCAAGCTGGTATTTCTCGCGCAAAACACGCAGGTTCTCGCGCTCCTTGCGTTCTTCACTGGAGTAGAAACGGGCCTTGTCATATTCGTGATTGATCACTGTATATTCCATGCGGTCGAGAATGAACTTGAGCTTCTTCTGCACCTCGATCACTTCCGCGGGCACAGTGCATTCGCGCAACTTGACCCTGGCGCCGGCCTCATCAAGCAGGTCAATTGCCTTGTCCGGCAGAAAGCGGTCGGGGATATAGCGGCTGGAGTGATATACCGCATGACGCACAACGTCTGCCGAGTAGCTGACCCGGTGAAATTTTTCATATTGCTCTTTTAAGCCATTCAGAATAGTCACGGCTTCTTCCTCAGTTGGAGGCGCGACCTTCACTGCCTGAAAACGGCGCTCCAGCGAGCGATCCTTCTCGATATGTTTGCGATACTCCGACGGAGTGGTAGCGCCGATGCACTGTATCTCGCCGCGGGAAAGCGCCGGTTTGAGGATATTTGCCGCATCCATGGAGCCTTCAGCCGCTCCAGCCCCTACCAGCGTGTGCAACTCGTCAATGAATACGATGTAACTCCCGTTATCCGTGAGCTCCTTCATGATGCCCTTGAGCCGCTCCTCAAACTGGCCACGATATTTGGTCCCGGCAACAATCAGAGAAAGGTCAAGCGAAAGGATTTTTTTATCGGCAAGGAATGAAGGCACTTCACCTCGAACAATCTGCTGCGCCAGCCCTTCTACGATGGCGGTTTTGCCCACGCCAGGTTCACCGATCAGTACCGGATTGTTTTTCGTGCGGCGGCACAGGATCTGTATCAACCTCTCCAGTTCTGTCCCGCGTCCTACCAGGGGGTCGAGATGACCATCGTTTGCTGCCTGGGTGAGATCGCGTGAAAACTCGGCGAGGATCGAGGGCTCACGCGATGCCCGCTGGTACTGAGCTGGTTGCTGCGTGGTGCGCAACAACACCGCCCGGACGCTCTCCGTGCACAGGCCGCGTTCAAGCAGCAACTGGGCTGCCAGGCATTTCTCCTCACGCAACAATCCAACCAGCAGGTGGCCGGGCGAGATGTGCTTCTCCTCGAGGCGCCGGGCCTCCTCCTCCGCGTAAGCCAGGACTCGCTTGCAGTCACCGCCGAAGGGCACCTCCACGGCAACGGCTGCCGCCTTTTTTTTTGTCGCCGGCGCATTCGCTTTTACTTGCTTCCGGATCACTGTGAGTGCAGCCTTTGATTTGAGAAAACATTTTGCCAGTTCCGGATCTTCATGCAGCAGAGCGAGCAGTAAATGTTCACTCTCAACATGGTCAGAGCCGAGTTCAACGGCCTCATGGCGGGCAAAAAACAGGACGCGCTTGGCTTTTTCTGTGTACTGGTCAAACATATTTAACCTCACTGAAGGGATACTCAAAGCCTGAGTGACTTTCGCACTGGCTTGCTGTTTCAAAACTTCCTGAATGTAGTCGTTACTGCCCTCTCGCCGGCAGTACGGCTACACAAAATATGGCTCCTGCCACACCACCGGCAGCCGTCGCGTCGATCGCCACTTCCACTGGTCTGTAAAACGGGCGGAACACCACAGACGTTCTCCCCGGTTTTTATTGGTGTAGTCCACGATCTTCTGAATTCCTGCTTCAGAGATCTGCGATTTATAGTGCGAGCAGCACTGCTGCTTCCATTCCGAATCTCCCGGCCAATGGATGAGCCGCGGGTGAAGTCCGCCGTCCAACAGACGTGCGGTTTCCCTGACTGCGGAGTTCACTTGATCGTCGGGTACGGCTGCGGCATAGGGCAGGTCTTCATAGAAAGCAATTGGCCGGTCATGGTACTTCGCAATCGCTGCCTGGCGTGCAATGGAGTGGTCGCTGTGATCGCCGATCGCTAGTGGCGCCAGAACTGCGGTATCGTCGCCGGCTTCTTCCAGGTTTTCCCCAAGGAGTGCGACAGTTTCAAACACGTCTTGTGGAGAAGCGTATCGCGCCAGAATGCTGCGTAGACCTTTGCCCGTCCGTGCCGGAGCATCCGCCAGTCCCAGGTCATCCGATTGGCTGTCTCCACCGAGATCATGGAGAAAGCGCTCTTCTTCGTGGCGGCGGCGTGTCACTACAGAGATGCGATCGTTGGCGACTGCAAAGGGAGCGTACCGGGTAAGGGTGAAGCAGTTGATAATACGGACTGCGCTGCCGGCGGAGACCAGTGTCTTCAACGTGCTTGCCACCGAGAAAGCCGCGTCGTCAGCATGGGGCGAGATCACAATCACCCGTGAGGGGAAATCCCGCTTGCCGGAGAAGGTCAGAGCGCGGACCACGGACATGCGGTTGCCCCATTGGATTGCGCGCGCTCGTCTTGCTGGTGATCGTTTATTCATAAGCAGCCGGTGCTTTCAGGAGTCCCGGCCATTGGAGTGCGTCATGACCGTAAACTACCTCTTCAATTTCTTCTTCGCGGACAAGGGCCCGCAGCTTAGCAATACTTTTCCGGGTCGCTTCCGCATCCATATCGAAAGCGTGCACTCTGGGGAACCGGGAGTTCATGGTTGCCGCATTGGAAATAGCATCGATGGCCAGCAGCACCTTGCGCGAACTCTGCAACTGGAGCATGACTGACTGATGGCCGGGCACGTGCCCGCTGGTTTCGATGAGCCAAATGCCGGGAAGCACTTCCTGGTCGCCATCCATCAGGCAATACTGCAGTGCTGGATGGTCCCAATGTGCGCGATGCATCTCAAAGCGCCAGTGCGCTCCTGAAAGGGCAGCCTCATAATGCCTGCGTTGCACAAAGAGCTTTGCATGCGGGAACAGGTCATTGCCGCCGCAATGGTCAGGATCGAAGTGACTGCAGATTACCGAATCAATGTCCGTGGGGCGAAGACCAATGGAGCTCAATCTTCGCAACACGTGGTCCTCCGGCGCAACGCGAAACCAGTGAACGGAGCGGGTTGGACCGGAAGGGCTGGACGGGAATCCGGTATCGATCAGAACCCTATGGCCGTTCGCGCTCTCGATGAGATATCCGGGTACGGGCACTTTGGTCAGCGGATGAATTCCGTATTGGAAAATGAGCAATTTCACCGGCCCGGTCCACGCGCGGCAGCCCGGCGGCGAAATACCAGTCTCGAGTTTGCTGAGACGTCCCAGCATTCAGCACCTTTGGGAATTCAATCTTGCCCGATTTTGCTTCCCCGAGCTGCCGGCGTTACCCGGCAGCCGGGAATTACCGCTAGATTGCCATGACATTGCGCTGCATTTCGGCCTCGGCTGCGGCGTTCTGCGCAATTGCAGGCAGAGTTTTCACCCAGTCATCAATCTCAGAAGAGAAAGCGAGCACGGCACTGCGCTTGGCGCCTCTTGGCCGGCGTACCGGCAGCGCAAACTCGGCTTCCCACCTCTGCACCGTTCTTACGCCGGCAGAAAGATAGTCTGCAATTTCTTTCCAGCAATGCAGAATTCTGTGGTCGTTGGATTGACTGTTCGTCATGCTCATACTGTCATCATCCCCTTTGAGTTACTGTGTTTAGCTGAAACTGCTGTTCCAGCCACTTGATAGCGCAAGCTTTGTGCCGCGCCATAAGCCTGTTCAGGCGAGCCTTCGCCGTACGGCCGTGGTAACCGGCCGTAGCTCGTCCATTAATGCTTCAAACTGTTCCGGATACAGTGACTGCGCCCCATCCGACAAGGCTTTGTCCGGGCAGTTGTGCACTTCAATGATCAGTCCGTCTGCTCCGGCGGCAACTGCGGCCAGGGCCATGGGCGCCACCTTGTCCCGCCGGCCGGTTCCATGCGAGGGATCGGCAATCATGGGCAGGTGCGACAATTTCTTGACGATCGGGATAGCGGAAATGTCCAGCGTATTGCGGGTGTAGGTTTCAAAGGTGCGGATGCCACGTTCGCAGAGGATGACCTCATAGTTTCCGCCCGCCATCACGTACTCCGCCGCCAGCAGCAGCTCTTCAATGGTTGCGGCGATGCCGCGTTTCAACAGCACAGGCTTGCGCACCTTGCCCAGCTCGCGCAGCAAATCGAAATTCTGCATGTTGCGCGATCCCACCTGGAGAATGTCTATGTAGGGGAGCATCGCCGGGATCTGCGAGATCTCCATTACCTCGCTTACCGTTACCAAACCGAACGTATCGCCGGCCTCGCGCATCAGTTCGAGCGCAGGCTCGCGTAGTCCCTGGAAGCAATATGGAGAAGTGCGGGGTTTGAATGCCCCTCCGCGCAGGCAACGGGCTCCGGCGCGGGCCACCGCTTCAGCCACGGTAAACAGTTGTTCACGCGATTCCACAGAGCAGGGACCCGCCATTACGACAACTTCATTGCTGCCGATGCGCAGTCCGTTGGGAAGTCTGATGATTGTTCCCTCAGGACGGAACATTCGGGAGACCAGCTTGTAGCTGGAGCCCTGGGGATGGACTTCCTCCACGCCGGACAGGGACTCGATGTCCCTGGGATCGATTTGCTTTTGATCTCCCACCGCGCCCAACACGGTGTGGCGGGTTCCGGCCGAGCGGTGCACCTCAAACCCCAGATTGAAGAGGCGCTGGCTTACCTGCTCAATTTGCTCTTCCGATGCTCGTTCCTGCATTGCAACAATCATGGCTTTACCACCCGTGATCTCATATCAGGTTGCTGCCGCACTCGAAGGCGCTCTGCGCTGCTTGCTGGTTTGTTCCTGGCTTCGGGCACAGAGCGCGTCTTCCATCTGTTCCGCTTGTTACTCTCGAACCCTGGCTTAAGTACCACTTCATCGCAGCCTCTCGCATCGCTAGCGATTATTTGGCAAGAGCGCATGTGAAACAAGGCGAATGTGTTGGAACACGTTGCTATGTTTTGGGAGGTGTTGTCCGCAATTGGTAATTCTTGCTGTACAGTGTGGAAATGCGGGAAAATGGCCACGATTCGGGCCGGAATCGCCTCAGAAAGCGGCTCATCGCAAGCCTCACCTCACTCGCCCCTGGCGAGAATCAACCGCCGAAGATAGTTGTCCGCCTCATTGCGTGCCGATCGAAATCAATTGCAAAAGAGCGAGAGGCGGAGGATGGCACATTGAGAGTCCTGATGTATGTGCCATACTCCGCATGAATCGGTTGCGGCGCCATGCGCAAAAGAAAGGTGCTGCAGGAGGGAATGTGCTCAAGCAATTTGAAGAACTCGGTAATGCAGTCGACAGATTATGGAACCATCAAGGGCGCAAAGAAGACGCCTTCAGCGAAATAGCCACCAAGGCGCTGGTTGCGTCCAAAGTGCTGACCACTGTGGACCCGGATGAAATCATCACGTGGTTGATGAATTCGAACGAGATACCCAACCAGGACGCCACCGATTTCGGGCAGCCGCCCATCAACGTGTATGTGGGCGATGGATTTTATATCCAGGCGCTCTTCTGGATTGACAGCACCACAGCCATTCACGAGCATTCATTTTCCGGCGCTTTCGGCGTGCTCCACGGCTCAAGTGTTCACAGTACGTACAGTTTCACACCGAAGAAGGTGGCATCTGAAAGGCTCATCATTGGCCAGACGGAATTCATTTCCTCGGAACTGTTGAACCGGGGGGATGTGCGGACCATTCTTCCGGGCGATAAGCTGATCCACGCCCTATTTCATCTGGACCGTCCCTCCGTCAGCCTGGTAGTTCGGACATCGCCAAAGCTGCATCTGGAAAGGCCGCAGTACGCATACCTGAAGCCGTTTGTGGCATTCGATGACATTAACCTGCCCCGGCTGCAGGTGGTGCAGTTACGCATGCTGGAGTCGCTCTTCGACACAGATTTGGATGGGTTCTGGCGCACGGCTGGCGACCTCGTTGCGAAATGCGATCCTTTCCCTCTGTGCCAGGTGCTGGCGATTGCCTACCGTAAGGCCGATGATTCAGCCAACTGGAACGCTCTGCTTGGCCGTATCAGCGCAGAAAATCGTGAGGTGGCGGATTACATCCTTCCCTGCCTTAAAGAAGGCAACCGCATCAACCGGCTCTTGTCGCTACGGACCACCGTGCACAACGCGACGCACCGTTTCTTTATTGCCTTGCTGCTCAATGTGCCGCAACGCGAAGAAATCTACAAACTCGTGGCCCAGCGTTTCCCCTCGGCTGATCCCAAGGCTTTGATCTTGCAATGGCTGGGAGAAATTTTTGGTGAAGGCCGCGCCGGCGTCAGGATCACTCCTTCGGCGCTCTTCCTGATTGATCGGATTCTGGAGGAACCGGATTTCGAGCGTTCCAAGGCTGCGGTAAAGAAACACTTTGAGGCTTCTCCGGATATCGATGAAGCCACGCTCAGAAATTCCTGGATGCAGATTCAGAATGTGGATTTGCTGAAGCCTCTGCTCGCCTCGTCCGCGGCGATGTGAGGTGATGTGGCCTACGGGTCGGGTGGAAGAAGTCCATTCGTGATTTCCACGGAGGATTCGGTTTTCCACCTTTGATTCGCAGCGCGACCTGCTCTCACGGTGACAGATTCGGTGAGAGATTCAACGATATTTTGGTGAGCTGGGGTTCGCAATTCCATGAGATTCTTACGTCGGAAAGGAGAGTGTCTCCGGCGTAGGCCTTGGAGTATGTATCAAAATGTCTTCTAAGGTTGTTCTCGATTGATTGAGGACGACTTCACTTCTGTCGCTTGCTCGCCGCGACAGGCGGGTCGCGATTGTGCTTCAGGAAACAACGTCAGGCTTCAAAGATAGTGCCCGTCATGGGGTCATCAGGAGTAGCGACGCCTTCCTTTGCAGACTCGGGGTTCGAGATAAAACGCAAAGGGTAGGAGAGGCGCGGGGCGTGTCGTGACACGCCCCTGCTTGGGGAAAGGACCGTCTGTAGCGACGGCTTTTGGAAAGACCGCTAAAAATCTAATCATGGCTCACAATCTCCAGAATGGCGGATACCACTTTGTCAACGCATTCCTTCACGCTCTCCTGGTCGGTTTTACACTCAAGGTCAGGAGACAGCGGATGTTCATAGGGATCATCCAGCCCGGTGAATCTCCGGATCTCGCCGGTACGCGCCCGCTTGTAAAGTCCTTTGGGATCGCGTTGCTCGCATAGCTGGACGGGAGCATTTACATAAACTTCCATAAAGCGCCCAATTTTGGCGCGCACCTCATCGCGCACGGCGCGATAGGGAGAAATGGCCGAAACCAGCGTCACCACACGATTGCGAGTGAGCAACTGCGCGATATAGCCAATCCTGCGCACATTCTCTGCGCGATCTTCCTGGCTGAATCCCAGATTGCGGCCCATCTGCTGGCGCACCGCGTCACCGTCCAGCATTTCCACTCGAATACCCCGCGACAACAACTCGGTGTAGACGGCCTGGCATATAGTGGTTTTTCCTGCTCCGCTCAGGCCGGTCATCCACACGGTAAGCCCTTTGTGATCGGCATCCGAGGAAACCTGCTCCTCCAGAGAACTATGGCCGCCGTGCCTGCTGATGAATGGTTCATCATCGGTAATGATTCCCACCGCCACAGTGTTGTTCTGAATGGGATGAATGACGATGAAACTGCCGGTGACCTTGTTCACATGGTACGGATCGCAGAAAACCGGCTTGTGAGTTTCAATGGTGACCTCGCCAATTTCATTCAGGTTGAGCGCAGCGGCCGGCAATTCATCCAGGGTGTTGATATCGAGCTTATGATGCAAATGGCTTACGCTCATGCAGACCGTCTGCGTCGTATGCTTCATTAGATAAGGTACGTTGAGGGACATCGGGGCCGGCGACATCCAGATGAGTTTGGCGCGAAGGCGGCGGCTCTCCGGCGGCTCTGCTTCAACGTTGCACAGTATGTCGCCGCGCCCCAGGTCGATGTGGTCTCGAAGTGAAACTGCTACGGACATTGGGGCAAATGCTTCTTCGAGCTCGTTGGTGTGGAGAAATACGCGCTCCACGATGGTCTTCTGCCTGGAAGGCAAAGCCATTACCTCTGTCCCGGGCCTGATAATGCCGGACGCAATTTGCCCGGCGTAGGCGCGCACATCCTGATTGGGGCGGATCACGAACTGCACTGGAAAGCGCACATTCTGGAATGCCCGCGATTCTCGCGTCTCAGCGGTTTCGAGAATATCTAGGATGGAGGGACCGCCATACCAGGGCATTCGCTCGCTCGGCTGAGTAACGTTGTCACCATCGAGCGCGCTGATCGGGACAAACTGAAGATCACCAAAATGCAGGGGCGCAGCGTATTCCAGGAATGTGCTCTTGACCCGGTGAAAGACGTCCGGATCGAAGTTGACCAGATCCATCTTGTTCAACGCCAGGACGATGTTGCGGATGCCCAGCATCCAGGCCGTATATAGATGACGCCGGGTTTGCGTCAGGATCCCCTTGCGGGCATCGATCAGCAGAACCGCGAGGTCGGCCGTTGTGGCCCCGGTCACCATATTCCGCGTGTACTGCTCGTGTCCGGGGGTATCCGCGATGATGAATTTCCGCTTGGGAGTTGAAAAGTATCGATAGGCAACATCGATCGTGATCCCCTGCTCGCGCTCAGCCTTCAGGCCATCTGTGAGCAGAGAAGGATCGAACTTGGATCCACGTGCCTTCGAGGCCTTGTACACGGCGTCAAGCTCGTCTTCATAGACGGCGCCCGAGTCGTGCAGCAGCCGGCCAATGAGGGTAGACTTGCCATCGTCCACGCTGCCCGCCGTAAGAAAGCGCAGCAGATCACGGGACTCGGAATATGAGGTGGCGGAGATCAAAAGTAGCCCTCCCTCTTCTTCAATTCCATTGAGCCTTCCTGATCGTGATCGATCAGGCGGTTCTCGCGTTCCGACCTGCGGAATGCCTTAAGCTCTTCGACAATGCCCGGCAAGGTGTCTGCCTGGGAGCGGATCGCGCCGCTGCAATACGAGCAACCTAGCGAGCGCATGCGGCTGGTGACAGTCTCAACCCGGTCGCCGGCCTCTGCCGGCATGTCGTGTTCGGGCAGGATCACCAGGTCGCCACGAATGATTGCTTTACGAGGCCGGGCAAAGTACAAAGGCACTACCGGGATCGCTTCCCGTTCGATGTACTCCCATACATCCACCTCGGTCCAATTTGACAAAGGAAATACCCTGACGCTCTGGCCTTTTTCAATTCGTCCGTTGTACAGGTTCCATAGCTCGGGGCGCTGGTTCTTTGGGTCCCATTGTCCAAAGGGATCGCGGAAGGAAAAGATCCGTTCTTTCGCCCGCGACTTCTCTTCATCCCTGCGGGCGCCGCCGATAGCGGCATCAATCCGGTGCTCGGCCAGTGCATCGAGCAGCGCCTTGGTTTTGAGCAGCGCGCAACATTTTGAGGTGCCCAGCTTGAAGGGACTTGCGCCGGCGGCAATGGCCTCATGGTTCGTGTGAACAATCAGGTCTACATTGAATTCACGGGCAATGCGGTCGCGGAATTCGATCATCTCCCTGAATTTGTAGGTCGTATCAATGTGCAGCAAAAGGAAAGGAATCTTGCCCGGATAAAAGGCCTTTTGCGCGAGCCGAAGCATGACTGAGGAATCTTTGCCGATGGAGTAGAGAATCGCGGGGCGCGAAAACTCGGCGCGCACCTCACGCAGTATGTGGATGCTTTCCGATTCAAGGGCGTCGAGATGTGATAAACGTCGGTTCATAACTGCGCTCTAGGCTCGATATAATCGCTCTTGCTGCAAAACCTGTTCGGACTCAATGCTGTGCACGTCACGAATATGGCAAACCTCTGGTTCTATGATTGACCTTCACACCCACACTACCTTTTCCGATGGGACCTCAACCCCTGAAGCCCTGCTGCAGGAAGCGCGCTCCATCGGCCTGCGGGCTCTTGCCATCACGGACCACGATACATTCTCTGGCTTCGATGCCGTGCTGCCGTTAGCTCCGCAGCACGGCATCGAGCTCATCTGCGGCCTGGAACTGAGTACCCAGGTCTATGTCGAACAAATCGGCCGCAGCAGCCAGGTCCATCTCCTCGGTTACTTCCTCGGTCAACTGCCGCCACCCCATTTCAGGGAATGGCTTACAACAATTTCTTCTCTGCGCTACGCGCGCAATCTGAAGCTGATGGCGCATCTTCAGGCAAAAAATCTCGCCATCGACTGGCCCGATTTTCCGTTACCGCCACAGACCCTCAGCCGTACGCATTTCGCGAATGTGTTGCTCGCTAAAGGCTACGTTCCGGACCGGCAAAGGGCCTTCGATCTGTATCTCTCCGACGAAATGCTGGGTGGCATCGAGCGAAAGCTGCCATCCGTCGCCGAAGGCATTGAGAGAATTTGCGGCGCCGGTGGCCTGCCTTCACTTGCTCATCCGGTGCGGCTTCCTTTTCATCACCTGGCGTTGCGGTCATTCATTCAGGAAATGACCGGCTGTGGTCTGCGGGCCCTTGAGGTCTATCACAGTGACCACAAGCCCGAAGACACGAACAAGTTCTTACAACTCACGGCCGACTTTGGCCTGCTGGCTACCGGTGGCTCTGACTATCACGGTCAAAACAAGCCCGATATCATGCTGGGAAAGGGGCGCGGCAACCTTTGTTTGGCGTACACGCTTCTGGAGGCCATGAAAGAATCTGTCAAAGACCGCCATTCGCCCTTTTCTTAACATCATCGCCAGCCCGCAGTGATGTTTCACCTGTGCGGGGACCCCGCTTGTGGCCTCAAGCTGCCACTTCTTCTAATTTGAAATTCGGATTTTGTACGATCCCGAACACGTTGTCCCACGGATCCTTGACCGTGGCAACCAGGATCCCTTCGCCCACGTCCGAGACATCGGTGTGGGATTTGGCGCCGAGCTCCTGCAACCGCTTGTATTCGGCGCGAGCGTCTTTTACGCCCCAGTAGGTGTAAGTACTTCCGCCTTTGGTGATGCCATCCGCTGACGGGTTCAGCCCCAGTTCGTATCCACCCACGTTGAATCCAACGTAGAAGGGCTGGTCAAAGTACGGCTCTTTACCGAGCACCTTGGTGTACCACGCCTTGGCTTCGTCCAGGTTGTCAACGTGGTACATGGCAATTCGAAGTCCTTGTAGCATTCTGATCGTCTCCCAAAAAAATTTACCGGGTTTGTGCTTCGTTTTATGGATAAGGCAATCACCTCATCCGTGATCCGCAGCCGTCATGCCGCCCGGATACAGCGCTGACAGCGGCGGGCCCAGGCCCACGCCTGAAAACAAAGCAATCCTAACTTGTGTGCGGATTCTCACCGCGCAACTGCGCGGCATAATCCGGCATAGTATGAATTCCGATTACCACGGGATGACATCCACGGAACTTTCCCGGGAATCTGTTATTCGGCTTGGTCAAGGCGATGGCGAAGTAGACCTCGGCCGCTTGAAATATGTCCGCCAGCTTCTTGGCAAATTCCGGAGTGATATCACCGTTTACCAGGTACGGTGCAATTTTCTCGGGAAACCCGACCTCGCTGATGATCCAGTCATAGGTGTCGCCCCGGCCATCAGTAAACTCAACGCGCAGGAACACGCGGCCGCCGGTAGACTGCTTCATGTAAAACCTGCGCACGGCCACTTGGATCAGGCCCAGGCTGCGCAGTCCGGCAAAAGCGTCCTCGGCGCTTGCGTCCAGGTGGGTGCGGATGAACTCGAACCGCTCTTCTTCCGCCAGCCAGTCTTCGCATTGTGCGCGCTGGACCATGTGATGATCTTCCGGTCGCGGGTCCCGCGCGAGTGACTCGACCAATTCAGCATTTGCCCACTGGAAGTACACAAAGGGCGAGTCACTCGCTTTCACCTCCGCCAATGTCGGTGTTTCCGGCCGCACCCAGGATCCATCTTCCGCAATGGCTCCAACGCAGGCTTCAACGTCGCTTACCTTGCTGATCCCCATGGGAACAAAGCGAACTACTTTGCCGGTTTCAGGTTTTCGGCCTGTTTCAAGTATTGCTGCTTCGCTCATCGCTCGAATCCCCCGTGAACTGTTGTGTTTGGCAGTGCTTGTTTATGTGTAACAGGTCTCGACAACACCATGGTTTTGGCGGGTCCTTGTTTCCTGATACCCAATGTGATTTTCCAGAGTGAAGTTGCTTCTCTGGGAGTTACGGCGGAATACGAGTGGAGAAATCTCGTACTCGCTCTTGAAGTGGTGATAGAAATCGCTCAGGTGGTTGTAGCCCACTGCGGCGGCGATTTCCTTGATGGAGAGAGAACTTGACTTCAGCAACTTGCGGGCATGATTCAGCCGGAGGCGCTTCAGGTATTCTCTCAGTCCCATTTGCATGCCTGCATTGAAGAGTCTGGAAAAATGCCACACGGAGAGTCCGGCGGACTCGCTGATGTGCTTCAACCCCAGGGATGGTTCGCTGTAGTGGTTATCAATGAAACGCAGGGCCGATACCAATCGTGGGTCTGCTTCCGACTCCACGGATACTGGAGGACTGACGCGGCTCATAGAATTTAGGCTGACGGCGCTTTCTTGCAACATAGAATCCTCCTTGCGTTGTAACAAAATTCGAAGGCGACCTGCTTAAAGATCCGGTGCTGGTTGGCACTCTATAGATCGGGTGAGGTCGCCAAACACCTGCCATTCTTAAAGCAAGACGCATGCCAAACAACGCATGCCCGCAACTGGCAACATCTGGCTGGGTAGGATTTTCGCTAACGTCCAGCGATGGACACCTTTAGAAGCTAAACTGTGCTTTTCCAGCGCCAATCATGACCCGCAGGCACAATGCGTTGCGTTTGTTGGGCGACGAAAGCCGGACGTGCGCCTTGGAATTGCTTAACTTTTGTCCAGCATTGGAAAACCGCGTCCACTGATGGACAGCCTGGCAAGTGGTCCAAATACCTTTGAGTCTCAACGATTTGAACCGGAAAAAATGAGCGGCGTAACGAAGATTTGCGGAACGTGCCGCGGGCACAGCAATGGGCAACAGTTCATCTGGCAGGTAAGAGTATGTTGCAAAGAACAAAGGCCAGGGAAGCGATGTCGTTTTCAAACCGTCCACACTGCTATGTTTGTGCTTCCAACAACAGGACCGAGGGGAGAAGCTCAGGGTAGCTTAGCCGCAATAACGTATAGCCCACTCCTGCCAGGCCCAGGAATAACGATGATTTCAATGTATGGCTGGGTTCATCAAGATTCTCATGGAACGGAGTTCGAAAGCGAAAATTGTCTGACTCTGACCGCTCGACAATACGTCTGCTCGATTCCCTGGCAAAGTCCGAGAGTTGCAGGCGGCCCAGAACACTGCCCGCCGTATGCAAAACGTCGATGCGGCCAAAGTTCCCGCAGCAAAGCTGATCATCGGACGCCTCCGGCAAGCTGCGCGCAATACTCAGGGCCTCTTCAAGATCGTGGCGGACGGCCGGCTCATCCATGGAACGGACGCAGCTTAGGCGGGCAAGAGCAATGCCGGGCGCGCCGTGGCACCAGGAGCCCGGCTCCATAATCTGGTTCGAGTGAGGATCTCGCCAACCCTGCTGCTCCGGAACATAGAGCGTCCGCTCGAACGCAAAGCCTTCAAACGCCGCGTCACGGAACTCTTCCTCTTTTGTCTGCTCATAGAGCCGGGCCAGAGCATAGGAAATTCCGCCGGCGCCATGCACAAATCCTGCAAGAGGGTGTCCCTGTGAGCTCACCCATGCGCGCGGTTTGGAGTCATTCGCCACCCGGGAGTCCAGCAGATGGTTGCCGCAGATCATGGCGCGATCTACTGCAAAATCGGCCATAATTCCGCGTGTTCGCGCTACCTGCGCAAAGTGCAGCAATGCCAGCAGAGTTCCTGCGCTTCCTTTCATTACGTCCAGAAGGTGGTCTGCGTGAATCAGTTCAGGGGTGATGATGCCTGCAAGGGCCGAAGCTGAATCCAGAAGTTCAGGGGCATTCAGCCAATCCGCCAGGGCAGTCAGCGCGTAGAGGAACGAACCCAGGCCGACGAGTCCCCCAATGGAAACCGGGCCATTATGCTGCATCCCGGGATTCGCAACCATCTGGTCTATCTTCCCGCGTACCGGAGCAATGGATTCCAGCGCCACTCTGCGCGCTTGCGGATCTTTCGTAGCGCGATAATATGCGGCAAAGAACACGGCCAGCCCGGACGTCCCATCATAAAGATCAGGCCCAAGGGGAGGGAATTGCTGAGGTTGCTTCGCAGCGGCTGATGCTGGCGGCAAAACCCGGTCCGACAGTTCAGAAAAGATCTTCGCTGTAATGTCCGCCAACTCATGGCTGGCAAAACCGTTGCTGTTGTTATTTTCCAATGGCGGACCTCGATTCAACTCCTGCCCGGCGCGATAACTCCGGTGGTCAGACCGACTCTGTTCTTAAGCTCATTGCCGCTGGTTTCGTTGTTCGCAAACAGGCAATCCAGCATGAAGTGGTTGCCCCTCTCTCCCAGCAGACGATTCAGGAAAACGGCAATGCCTGCGCTCCCATTCCCATAGCTGCACGAGAGCCGCGAAATCGAGTCGCCAGGAAAGGCGATGCCCCGCCTCTCCACCTGAAAGCTCATAATTCCTTCCGCTACTTTGTGAGCGGATTGCAGGAACCGGGCCTCGCCGCTCACCTCATGCATGTCCAGCAGGAAATCTCCCAACCCTGCCAGCCCCATAAACCGGCCGGGAAACACGGCATATTTCCGGTCAACATCGACAAAGATTTTTTCCAGAATGGACCAGTATTGGTTACCGCCCAAAAGACGCCAGTAGCGCAGAACACTCATGCCTACCCCTGCGCTCCCGCTCTGCCAGTATGGGTATAAAGGTGAGTTGCCCTGAACCGAGCGCCGCCAGGATAATCCGAGATCCTTGGTGATTGCTGTGTGACGCAGGTCAAATTCCAACCCGCGCCGTCCGGTCGCCAGAAACTCCTCTTGATGAGTGGCAAGATAAAGATAGAGAAGAAAAACAGCGATGCCGCTGGCGCCGTGCGCAAAACCCAGCGGTACATCGTCGGAATCGCTCCAGTAGCACAGGTCTTGCGACTTCTGGCAAGTTGCCAGTAAGTGCCTGCCCGCCATCCTGGCCTGGTCGAGGTAGAGTTGATTGCCCGTCGCCACGAAAAAGCGCAGGCAGGTCATGCCCCATCCGGCAATTCCGTAGAAGATATCTGACGAGTGATTCAGCAATGTGTGGTTGAAAGTACGCTGGAAGATCTCTTCCGCTTGGCTGCTCTTTCCCATTTCCAGCAAAGACCAGGCAATGCCTGATATCCCGGCGTAGAGCCCCGGCGCATATCGCTCGGCGCAAATCGGATGACGCAGGATCCACGCGGCTACATCTTCCTGTGGGCCGCACGTTACTTTGCTAAGCGCATAACCTACCCCCGCCGCACCCCATGCCAGGCTTAAGGGATTGGTTACAAAAAGCTTCTGGTCTGTCGGAAATAGCCTGTCTTGCCGTGCATGCGTAGCCACATCGTTCAAGTGCATGACAATGCCTTGAACTACAGCCTCGTAATCGCGGGTGAGTTTTTCCGGTTGCGGAGGCTCCGGCTCGGCTGCGGCACAGACAGTCAGCACCTCAGAAATCCTGCCGGGCCGCGGACGCCGCGTTGCATCCGGGTCCATCAACGCCAGGATCATCTGAACAACTGCTTCAGGAAGGCGCGAATCGCGCTGGATTGCAGCCATCATATCCTGTCGGGCCTTGGGATTGAGATGGAAGAATCCAGTGATCGGAAACAAGTAAGACATTAAGACCGCGCCGGCGGCATAGGTATCGTCGTCCATTGCCGCATCACAGCCGGCCAAACGATTTTGCGAAACAAAGCCTGGTGTATAAAGGGCAGTCGGCCGGTCTATGCCAAGTTCATAAGCGCCTTCAAAATCAATCAGCTTCAACTTCCCGGTGGCGGCCTCTATGATGACGTTGTTGGTGGAGAGATCCGCGAAAACGATGTTGTGATCATGCAGTGCCTCAAGCGCCGCAAACAGATTGGCGCACACGGAAAAAAATGTCTTCCGCCACACCAAGAAATCTTCTTCGGCGGCCCTGGTTCTGAGCAGGATATTGTGCTCGCCCGAGTGTGAAGCAAGCGGCAGCCCCTCCACGAACTCCTCTACCAGGAACCAGTGCTCCCATTCTTCGAACAGATCAATCGGCTTTGGAGCGATACACGCGTGTTCGATCAGAGCCAGCAGCCGGTATTCTTTCTTGAGCAACTGCACGGCATCGTAGCCATTGGCGGTTGGGTTGACACAAGGGCGCGCCTCCTTAATAACCACTCTTTTGCCGGTGCTCCGGTCTGTAGCCAGGTACACGCCGCCGGCATTGGAGAAGCTCAATACGTCCTCCACCTCGTACCGTTTTTGTTTCAGATAATGTGCGTTTTCTGATTGTTCCACCGGTTCTTCGGTGGGAAGCACCTTGCTGGCCCATGGAGGAGTTACAGGATACGGCTGTCGTTCGTCGGGAAAATGACTGCCATCTGGGCCAACCAGCATCGGCGTGCGTTCGCCTTTCACATTCACAACTTCATAGAGGCGCATGCCTCCGTAGCGATAAAACACTACGCCGCTGTCCTTGTAGCGATGATCGGAAAGAACATAGGGTCCGCGCAGATTCCTGGTAGCAAGATATAGTTCCTCAAGCAATTCGATGAACTGGTGATTGTCACGAGGATAGATTGTGATGAACTTTCCCGAGCCTCCGCGGGGCCAATTCTTGCTGTTCATAAGAAAGACGATGGACATATCCAGGGCAAACTTGAAGTCTGTGTCCATGCGCCTGAACAGAATGTTGGTCACCCGCGAAAGGATGTCCATTGCATTGGCCGGAGTTGCCGAAATGTGGATCTTCCAGCCCTGCATGGGTGTGTCGCTCTGTGGAGAATGACAGTGAAACCAGACCGCTTTTTTCTGCATGCGCCAATTTGGTGGCAGCATGGATGCGACTGAATCGTAGAAGTCGGCTCGGCGGGGCACGTAAGCGTCAAAGGTCTCGTAGTAGTCCTTATCCAATAGCCGATATAAGGGATTTTGTCTACTCCGCATTCTCTGGCTCCATCACTATTTCGTCTTTGGGCTCGGTCGTGGGTTGAGTGCTTTCTTTACAGTAGCTCACGCCGTCCGTTCCGCTTGTTCTTTTTAGAACGAACGGAACGAACGGGTGATTATTCCATTTCGAAGGGACCATTCGCTCCGTCAGCAGCCTGTGTGGGGCAAATTGTGCTGATGGCGCTTCCCAACATGTTGTCTGCATCTCCAAGATTGGCTTTGCGGCTGAGAGTTTGAAGTTTCAAAATGTTTGGCATATTCGGATCTCCTGTTTTTGTGAATTTGTTTTTTGGGGCCGTTTCAATCTGGAAGAAATGCAACGGAGTGGCCAAAGACCGGAATGTGGAAATTCTTAGTTATCTCTAAGGAAAATCAGGGGAAAAGTGGTCAGCTGAAAGGCCCATGATGGGAACCGCGATTCCCATATCGTCCAGCGCTGGAAACACCTGTCCAGCAATGGACAGATTGTCCAGAGGGAGCAAAGCCCTTCAAATCTTTGATTCTGAAAGTTCCGTGCGGCTTGTGACGCGATCTGGCGCAGGTAACCATTGCCCGTGAAAGCGCTGCGCCATTGTGGCAAGGTCACGGCCAATGCGGCGAATGAATCGGTGTTTGGTGTGGCACAAGGTACCATCTCATGCCCAATCTTCTCAAATTGAAGGAAACAGTAGAGAGGAAAGTGTCCACATTTGGACATCGAAGTCCAGGTCTGGACGGTTTAGGAGACTTAAGCCTGGCTGTGCCTAACTTTAAGTTATTGAATATTAAGGCATCTGTTAAGGCGTGGGTTCAGCAATAAATTGGCCAGTTTCGTGCTCGTTGTTGCTGTCCAACGCATACTCCATAAGCCCTCTCGAACACTCGGTCGACAATCCGGGAGCGATCAAGGATCGGACTTTCACGATTTTTAATCTGCATGGAGTCTTGCGCCAGACCCTGAAGCTGAAGAGTTGAAGAGTTAAAGACGGGGTAAATCTAAATGGTGTATTTCCAGGAGATTGTGCAGGCGGTCAGGGCGCTGCGCCGTACCACTGGATTTACCTTTGTCGCCGTTGCCATTCTGGCTGTGGGAATTGCCTCCAACACCGTTGTTTTTAGTGTAATTAACGCCGCTCTGCTGCGCCCCCTGCCTTATCCCAACCCCGCACAGTTAACGGTGGTGAACTGGTATTCTTCGGGAAAACTAATCTCCCCGGATATCTCCGCCAGTGCCTTCTTTCTTTTGCAGGACCGGGCACGCTCCTTTGAGAGTCTTGCCGCAATGTCCAACGTCGATGCCGGCGTGAACCTGAGTGGATTTGGTAAGCCGCAATATGTAAGAGGTTTCCACGTTTCCGGCGCCTTCTTTGCCACTCTGGATGTTGCCCTGGCCATGGGTAGAAGCTTTAGTTTGGAAGAAGAACAACCCGGCGGATCGCATGCGGTCGTGCTCAGCCATGGCCTCTGGGTGCAGCATTTTAACCAGGATTCGTCCGTGATTGGGCGGCAAATTCGGGTTGACGGAGAGTTGTACACAGTAGTGGGAATCATGCCGGCCCGCTTCCGTTCTTATCCCGAAGCAGATCTGTGGCTGCCTCTCCAACTGAGTCCAGCTACCGCTGATCCGGGAAACGAGTATCGCGTAATTGGACGGCTCAAGAAAGGCGTGACCCTGGAGGATGCTCAGCACGAATTGGATTTTTCCCAGGAATATCGTCTTACATTCCCCCTGCGCTCCAAAGCAGACCAGGTGCGGCTGGTGCTCAGTGGATTGCAATCCTCCATGGTTTCTGATGTCCGCGGGGGCCTCGCTTTACTCTTCGGCGCTGTATTGTTCGTTCTCCTGATCACCTGCACAAATCTTGCCGTGTTGCTCACCGTTCGTGCTGCTGGCCGCATGCGTGAAGTCGCCATACGGCTCGCCTTGGGGGCGAGCCGGGCATGTCTGGCTCGGATGTTTCTTCTCGAAAGCCTGATCATTGCCGGGCTGGGCGGGATAGCCGGGATCATTCTGGCCAAGGAAGCCATTCCATTTGTTCTCCTGCTTGCGCCGGCCGATGCGTCGTTTACCCATGGTGTAAGCATTGACGGCAAGGTCGTGTTGTTTACCGCGCTGGCCTCCATGCTGACTGCCCTTGCGTTTGGGGCTGCTCCTGCGTTGAAAATGGCGCACGTGAATCTGAATGAACTGTTGCGGCAGACTACCAGCAATGCAACCAGCGGTTCACACCACGCCCGGCTAAGCCGGATTCTGATTTCTGCGCAAGCCGCTCTGACCATTGTTCTTCTTACCGCGGCGGGAATGCTCCTGAGCAGTTTTGTTGGATTGCACTCCGTGCCTCCAGGGTTCGATCCACGCCATCTTTGGGCGGCCCAACTCTCGCTCGCATCCCGCCATTATCAGACTACATCATCCAGCGCGCAGTTGTTGGACCAGCTTTGTGAAAAGATCAGGAGCCAGCCCGGCATTGAGGCGGCGGCCACCATCACCGGACTACCGCTCGAGCGAGGATTGAACCTTGTCCTGCATCCCACTCGAGCGCCCGGGAAAACCGTTTACGCGGAATATCGCATTGTAAGTCCGGATTATTTCCGGACTATGCGAATTCCAATCACCGGCGGAAGGTCGTTCTCCTCCGGCGATTTCAGCCACGATACGCCCGTGGCCATGGTGAACCAGACACTGGCGAGGCAGTGGTGGCCCGGGGATTCGCCTCTGGGCCGCTATGTCGCGGTCAACAGCACAATGGACGGCTTGTTTTCCGACGCTCCGCGCCAGATCGTCGGTGTTGTCGCGGATGTTCATGAGTCTGCTTTGTCTATACCACCGGCGCCAACCATCTTCGTGCCCCTGGATCAGACCCCGGATAGCATTACTGCATTTACAAATCGCACATTCCTGATCTCGATCCTTGTGCGAACGGCAAACGGCGTTTCACCTGCGGAGTCCGTTCGCGACCTGCTCAACTCCGCCGATCCTGACTTGCCGGTTACGTCGGTTCGTCCGCTCTCTGAGATACTCTCCGCTTCTCTCTCGCGCCAGCGCTTTTATACCTCTCTCATTGCCGGCTTTGGGATATTTGCCCTGCTTCTGACGGCGATTGGTCTATATGGATTGCTCAGCTACCAGATCGTGCTGCGCACGCGTGAAATAGGAGTGCGCATGGCGGTAGGCGCTCCGCGTTTTGAGGTCGTTTTCATGATCGTAAAACAAGGAGTCGGATTGGTGCTTTTAGGCGCCCTCCTGGGCATGCTGGCCGTGCCGCTGGAAACTAAGGTCCTCTCCACCATGCTTTATAATGTGCGCGGTGCTACTTACGTTGTGCTCGTCGGCGCTGTAGTGGTACTGGGGGCTGTTTCAGCCCTGAGCAGTTTACTCAGCGCGGTTCGTGCGGCATCCATCGAACCGGCTGTGACTTTAACTGCGGAGTGACGGCACCCCGTCGGGGGCCACGCACCATGGTATCGGCCATTCGTTGAATTTTGATCCGGCGATGGATTGCGGAAAAACAATAGCCTTATGGCTCAGACGGAAAAACCCTATCGTGTTCTCGTGGCCGACGATCAGCCTGCTGTGCTCGATGCCCTCAAAATGCTGCTGCGTGGCGAAGGTTTCGATGTGTCTGTAGTGCGCTCGCCTCAGGTTGCGCTCGACTCAATGGCAATGCACGAGTACGACGTCCTCCTTTTTGACCTGAATTATGCGCGCGATACCACCTCAGGCCTCGAAGGGATCGAGTTGATTACCAAGATCAGGGCAATCGACAGCCAGGTGCCCATCATCGTGATGACCGCATGGGGCACCATCGATCTTGCAGTTCAGGCGGTCCGTTTGGGCGCCCGGGACTTCATCCAGAAACCCTGGGACGACGAACGGCTTGTGAACACGGTTCGAGTTCAGGCTGAGCTTTACCGTGCGCTTCGTCGCGGGCAAAGTCTGGAAGCTGAGAACCGGCTTTTGCGTGCCCAGGGTAAAGTCACGTTTATTGCCGAATCTGCCGCCATGCGTCCCTGCGTGGATGCTATTGCCCAGGTGGGGCCTTCTGATGCCAACGTTTTGATTACCGGAGAGCACGGTACGGGCAAAGAAGTTGTCGCCCAGATGTTGCACACGGTTTCGCTGCGCGGGGACAAACCGTTGATTGCGGTAAACACCGGCGGCTTGCCGGAAGGCACCTTCGAAAGTGAATTGTTTGGCCACGTGAGAGGCGCTTTTACGGACGCGAAGGTCGATCGTATTGGGCGCTTTGAAATGGCGGATGGGGGAACGTTGTTTCTGGATGAGATTGCCAACGTCCCCATGAGGCAGCAGGCCAAACTGCTGCGCGTTCTTGAGACGGGAGAACTGGAGCGCGTGGGTTCTTCCCGCACCCGCCAGGTGGATGTCCGCGTGGTTTCTGCGACCAATGCCGACTTGCCCGGGGAATGTTCGGCCGGCAATTTTCGTGAAGATCTGTTGTTTCGTCTGAACACCGTCGAGATTCATATACCTCCTCTGCGGGAAAGGCGTGAGGATGTGCCTCCCTTGGCGGCGCACTTTCTCTCCAAGCATGCCGCCCGATACAGGAAGCCAATCAAATCGTTCTCTCCGGAAGCCATGGAGAAGCTGCGGGAATATTCCTGGCCGGGCAACGTCAGGGAACTGGACCACACGATCGAGCGCGCTGTGATCATGTGTCGCGAGGAACAGATTCAGCCAGGCAACCTCGGACTGCAATCCCCTTCGCGCTCCCGTTCTGCCAATCTGGAGGACATGAGCCTGGAAGAAGCGGAAGCCTTGCTCATCAGCAAGGCCCTCGCTCGCTTTAGCGGAAACATCAGTCAGGCTGCTGAGGTCCTGGGTCTGAGCCGAGGAACTTTCTATCGGCGAATGGAAAAGCACGGCCTTTATGCTCCTTCCCCTATTCGGAAAGACAAATAACCGGCGGCGCAGCCGGACCACAGGCGGGTCTGAAATCCGATTGCTGGCTTCTGTGCTGGCGGCAGGCCTTCCTGGCGTACTTCTGGGCTTGCTCCTGCTATGGACCAATCCTTATTCTCTCGATCATAAGATTGAAGGCACGGCGTTGTTGTTGTTTCTATGGGCTGGGCTGAGTTTTTCTGCCCGTGATTCGGTGGTCCAGTCGGTTCGAGTCTTGTCGAACGTAGTTTTGTCTCTCAAGGAAGATAACTTTTCTTTTCGCGCAATCCAGGGTATGCCGGGAGATGCGTTCGGGGAGTTGGCGCTCGAAATCAACCAGCTTGCCAATGCCATTGAGTCCGAACGCCTGGGCGCCATGGAAGCCGGCAGCCTGCTGCGAAAAGTAATCTTTGAGGTGGAGGCGGTAATCTTTGCTGTCTCTCCGGGTGGAGAAATCAAGCTGCTGAACCGGGCTGCCGCCGCGTTTCTGGGAAAGAATGAAGATCAGGTGCTGAACCGGACGGCTGAGGAATTAGGAATCCAGGGTCTGGTCGATGGGCCGCCTTCGGAAACAATGTCCCGGTTTACTTCCGGAGTCGAAAAGCGTTGGTTCGTGCGCCGAACGCAGTTCCGCCAGCAGGGCCTGCCCCACCGCTTGATTATGCTCTCCGAGGTTTCGGAGGCGTTGCGGGCCGCGGAACGGCTCGCGTGGCAGCGCCTTGTGCGGGTGTTAAGCCATGAAATCAACAATTCCCTCGCTCCCATTAAGTCCATCGCTCGCACGCTCTCGCGTCTTTCGGACCAGAAAGTGCCTGAGCCTGACCGGGAGAACTTCACCCACGGCCTGGAGGTGATCGGTTCGCGGGCCGAGTCGTTGAACCGGTTCCTGCAAAGCTATGCCCGGCTGACGAAGCTTCCCATGCTCGCCAAGAGAGTTGTTCGGTTGAAGGACCTTCTTACCCGGGTCGCAGCCGTTGAACACCGGGTTGCGGTTTCCATAGTGCTCGGCCCGGAGGCGCTGCTCAGGGTTGATCCGGACCAGATTGAACAGGTGCTCATCAACGTCTGCAAGAATGCCGTGGATGCCGTTCTCTCCAGGCAAAGCGCTCAGCTTTCGCCTTCTTCCGTCGTTATTTCCTGGTCTGTGGCCGGCAAGGATCTGCAACTGTGGATTCGTGATCATGGTGTTGGTTTGCTCGACACTTCTAATTTGTTTGTCCCTTTCTACACCACCAAGGAAACCGGCACGGGTATAGGGTTGCTCTTGAGCCGCCAGATCATTGAAGCTCACGGCGGAACATTCGCGATTCGCAATCGTGAAGACACCTCCGGCTGTGAAGTTGAAATCAAAATTCCCGGATGTGTTCAGGAACCTGGATGCGACGCAGTTGACAAGCCAATGGATGGCTCTCCTGAAGCCAGTAGATCAAGAGAGGTATAACTTCCCTGGGACTCCGCTTGCCAAAACTCGGTGAAACGCTCGTCAATTTGCTGCAAGCCGCGGAAGCTCCATCTTGCTCGCCACGAACCGTCCCATTGCCGGCGGCCTCGACGTAATTGTGAATAATGAATATATTGGGGGGTACACTCATCAGCCTGCGGATGCGTATAAAATCGATTTGGTAGCTCAAACTACGGCAAAACATCAGTAGTGAAGCCACCCGCGACGCACGCTGCCTGAAATTGACGACTCTAACCGCGAAGGACTGGTAACCGGCCATGGGGAGAAACAGAAAGATTTCTTCGTATTTCATAATAGGTTCTATCGGGAAGCGCGTCGCGCTCAAATTCACGCCATCGCCGTGCAACTGGAAAGTGCCGTTTGTGATGCGCGCCGGCGCGGCAAGAATCGCGGCCATTGCGGCCATGGCCGTTCTCTTAGCCTTATGCGGAATGGCGCAGCCGGCTCCGGCCTCGCCAGAGCAAATCGAGCGCCGCCTCGACTCCATCCTCAGCCAGATGACGATCGAAGAGAAGATTGACCTGCTGGGCGGGGTCGATGGCTTCTATGTTCGCGGCGTTCCCAGATTAGGTATACCGCGTTTCAAAATGGCGGACGGACCTCTGGGAGTACGCAACTATGGGCCGGCCACAACCATGGCCGGTGGAATTGCGCTTGCGGCAACCTGGAATCCGGCCTTGGCCGGGCAGGTCGGCGCTGAAATCGGCCGGGATGCGCGCGCCAAAGGTGTGCATTTTCTCTTGGGGCCGGGCGTGAATATTTATCGCGCTCCCATGAACGGACGAAATTTCGAGTATTTCGGTGAAGACCCCTTCCTGGCCTCACGCACAGCGGTGGGCTACATCAAGGGAGTGCAGAGTCAGGGGGTCTGCGCAACCGTAAAGCACTTTCTGGGAAACAATTCCGAGTTCGACCGGCATAACGTGGACTCAGTCATTGATGAGCGGGCCCTGCGTGAAATCTATCTGCCGGTTTTTGAAGCGGCGGTGAAAGAGGCGCGCGTCTGCGCCATCATGGATTCCTACAACCTGGTCAACGGCGAGCACATGACCCAAAACGGCCGTTTGAACACGGACGTCGCGAAGAAGGAATGGGGATTCAGCGGTCTCGTCATGTCGGATTGGGTTTCCACCTACGATGCCATTGCCGCGGCCAACGGTGGCCTGGATTTGGAAATGCCATTCGGCCTGTACCTGAATCGCGATAGTCTCCTGCCGGTCATCCAGCAGGGCAAAGTCTCTGTGGCCACCATTGACGATAAGGTCCGCCGCATCCTGCGGGTGGCGATGCAATTCGGTTGGCTTGACCGGGAGCAAACAGACCTCACGGTGCCTCGTTATAACCAGCAAGGGAAAGAGGTAGCCCTGCAGGCCGCGCGCGAAAGCATGGTGCTGCTCAAGAATGAGGGCGCACTGCTGCCGCTGCACAAAGACAAGGTCAAGTCCATTGCCGTCATCGGCCCCGATTCCTATCCCGCCGTACCCGTCGGAGGCGGCAGCGCGCAGGTCCAGCCCTTTGCGTCCGTCAGCTTTCTTGAGGGCTTGGGCAACTACCTGGGGACTGCCATTCCGGTCTACTACAGTCGGGGAATCCCAACTCTAAGCGAGATGGCTGAAGCTACAAATTTTCTCACCGCCGCCGCGGATGGCCAGCCCGGTCTTCGCGTGGATTACTTTGAGAGCAACGATCTTGAGGGGGCCCCGCTGGTATCGCGCGTGGAGCGGCACGTTGACTTTGGTCCCGGGCATAGCTTCCCTGAGCGCACCTCGTCTGACCGGTGGACTGGATATTACCTTCCGCAACATCCCGGTTTGTATGACATCTTTGTCGAATCGACCGGAGAAGATGGAGGTTTCTACCGCCTCTATGTGGATGGCAAGTTGGTGTTTGACAACCAGAAGCAAACCACGGCAATCATGAATTCGGCCAGCCTTCAGTTGGAGGCCACTGCCCATAAATTTGTCCTGGAGCATCAAGGGCGCTCCCGCTGGCTGGGCTCGAAGTTGAAGCTTGGCGTCATTCCCCATGATGGTGTAGTAGATCAGCAGGCGAAGCTCCTCGCCGCGCGGGCGGACGTGGTCGTCGTTGCCGTGGGCTTCGACCCGGAGACCGAAAGCGAAGGCGCGGACCGCACCTTCCGCCTCCCGCCGGGACAGGAACAGCTCATCCAGGAGATGCAGGCGGCCAACAAGAATGTAGTCGTGGTCATCACCAGCGGCGGCGCGGTGGACATGAATTCCTGGCTGGATCGCGTTCCTGCTGTCTTGCAGGCCTGGTATTCGGGCCAGGAGGGAGGCACAGCGCTGGCGCAAATCCTTTTTGGAGAAGTAAATCCCTCGGGCCATTTGCCGGTCACGTTTGAGAAGCGCTGGGAGGATAATCCCGTTCATGATAGCTACTATCCTCAGGAAGGCGTGAAACAAGTCATATATAAAGAAGGCGTCTTCGTCGGCTATCGCGGCTATGAGCACAGCGGCAAAAAGCCTCTGTTCCCCTTCGGCCACGGCCTCTCCTATACAACTTTTGCCTACAGCAACCTCTCCGTCACTCCGGACGCCAAAGGATCCGGCAGCCCTGGAGGATGGAGCGCTGAAGTAGCGTTCGATGTCACCAATACAGGAAAGCGCTCCGGAGCCGAAGTGGCCCAGCTATATCTGGCCGATAAGCATTCCAGGGTTGAACGTCCGCTCAGGGAATTGAGGGGCTTTGCCAAAGTGAATTTACGGGTCGGAGAAAAACGCCGGGTCACGCTGAGGCTGGACAAACGGGCACTATCCTACTACGACGCGGACTCCAGACAATGGCGGGCCGATCCCGGAGAGTTTGAGTTGTTGGTAGGCAGCTCGTCGGAAGATATTCGGCTGCGGGGCCGGCTCACCCTGTCAGAAGCTGCAACCCGCTGAAAACTGTGCCTTTTTTAGCTTAACTCGAACCTGAGCCCGCGAAGAGAGGTCCCTGCCGCGACCGCTTCGAGGCAACCCCAAAAAAATACAGAAAAAAGGGCGCCGGAGATCCGGCGCCCTTGGCAGTTCAATCCTGTCATGAGAAGTTTAGCCCACGCCGTTCGGGCACGGCAGTGCCGAATGTGGCAGCACGGTTTCATCCGGGAAGCTGAACGCTCCATCAATAGCGCTGGAGCTGGCTCCCATCTCAAACCATTGCAATAGTGGAATGTTTTGCGGGTGATAGAGAAATTTGAATTTTCCCTCCTTAACCTCAGTGGGTGCGGTTGCGTTGGCCAGGACCTCGATTGGGTCACCCTCTTCGAGATTGCTCTGGCAAACAGCCGCGGTAGCCGGCTCGCCCGGGAACTGCCAGTTCGGCGTCCTGTTGTTGATGAACGGGTCGGCAAATGTCTCTGCCAGTTCGTGGCTCAGCGCGGTCACGTCCTGGAAACCCCCGCCAAAAATGCCCGGCGAGATCCAGCTTGCGAACTGGCTGACAAAGCGATGTTGCGGAAAGGTACCATCGAAGTTCGCGAAAAAGGTATGGAAGCCCAGCACGCAGCAGCCGCCCGGAACGTTGGGATTGTTCTGGTTCAGGTTAAACAGGAAGGTGTTGGGATACAGCGACATGTTCATCGCATTGGTGCGGAAGTTGCCGAGGTTGATCTCATTCACCTCTGAATTGTCAAAAAACAGGTTGAACAGAGGGCTCAGCATCAGCACGAAGGTGCTGCCATCCGCCGCCGTTCCGGTGAAATAAGACCGGGCTTGGACCACATTGCCGTTTCGTAGCCGGACATTGACAAAAAATGGAACCTGGATCGTGATCCGGTCCACCACGGCAGGAATGAGCAGGGTGTGCCAATCATTCTTCATGACGTTGAAGAACTGGGCGCGGTGAACGGCATCCCCAAATTCAATGTTGTGCCCGGAGCGGTAATCGAGCGGCTCGAAATTCGGAGACTCCAGGAACACCTTTTCAAACGGCGCGAACGGAACATTCTTGAACACTGAGCCGTCCGCGTTGAGCAGCTGCCAGGAAGTTTCCAGAATGAGGGCCGGGAACACTGTCGTCCCCCCGAGTTTGGGGTCGTTGCCCATCATGGTGAAGCGGAAGTCATTGTCAGTATCAGGGCCGGCTTGAGCAACAAATGCGCCATCAAATGTCGCGATACTGTCGACCTGATCGATCGGCGACACATTGGCCCGGCGATGATCGATATCGAAGTGGTCGTCATTGCCCGACTGTGCCGTCGCGCTGGCGTTGACGTTGGGGTTGAAGTTGGCGGAGCTGGTTGAGCCCACCACCGCGCCTGTATCGGCATCGAAAACCACGGAACTAAGCGATACAGTTGCCACGCGTGTAGCGTCAACTGGTCCGCGGGAGCCCATATCTGGGATAACGCCCGTTAAGGGAGCTTTTACATCTTGGCCAAGACCGATTGTGCTTAAGGACAGCAACAATAAACAGCAGAGGGTTACTCGTGTTGCAATACGCATGTACCATTCTCCTAGAAGACAAGTGAGAGTAGAAGCAGCCTACAACGATACACCTACTCTGGAGCCTTTTGAATGCGATTACGATAAATTTACAAATTATTCATGATGTAATCCTGTGTAAGAGCGCCAACGACCCACACAATGCGCAAACATTTTCACCTTTCTTCCGGAAAATGCATTGATTGCAAAATAGAAATACGTGAAACCGGAGGGGGCCGGGCAGCTATTTAAAAGTTTGTAGATTCATTCATCTTCTGGAACCAAGAACTGGCTCCTCGGCAAATGATCCTCCACTCTTTTAGCATCTATTGACCGGGGGCTGTTTCTGGGCAATCACGTAAACGCGGCCCGTGCTCGTAGCCCGCGAAAACAGTCTCCTCCACCGTCTTGGGCTTTAGTCCCAATACTGTTCACTTAAGAAATTAGGACGTAAGCGCACGCGCGGTTTTTGTTTGCGCGTGATGGGGTGGTTTCAGCGCGTGCGTAGAGTTGTTAGCCTGTCGTAAAACTTTTCTCTTGCTATTACCATAGTCCATAGTAGACACTATCTCTGAATGAATACTTATTCGTCACGTCAGGCTGCTCAGCTCTTGCGCATACCTGTAGCAACTCTAAGCAAGTATATTGTCCAGAGCAAGATTCCCACGCCGAAGTCGGTGACAACAGGCGGGATCACAGTGCACCTGTGGACGGACGGGGACGTCGAGCGTGTCCGTCAACTTCTCCCCAAGATCAAGAACGGCAGGAAAACAAGATATCAAAAGAAGCGGCAAGACGAGACAAAACGAAAAACCAAGAAAAAGCCACCGCCGAGAGCGGCGGTGCCACACAAGCAACTCAAGAACAAGCAGTCCAAACACCCTGCGAGCACCAGTTCGCCGGCAAAATATCCTGCGGCCACCAGCACGCAGGCCAAATAAAAGACCATACGGGACATGCCAGTGCAGAAACACTGACACGCCCCTGACCGCATTCGCCTATGGAACAGGCAAATATGGCTACCAACAAAGCTAAATACTCCATTCTTTCGGCGCAACCCTGGCGGGTTCGCGTCTGCGCCTCAACTCAACCCGTAGCTTCTTTCCTTTGCCTCCTTTGTGGCCTTGGCGAGGTGCTGCCATGAAGACCACAAAAAGATCCGCCAAACCATCCACTCGCGGTCGCTTCGACTTGACGGAGCGCAAACGTCCCTGGAGGCGCCTTATCAGCTTTCCCGGCGTCAAGGGCAAGGTCGCCAAAGCAGCCTGGCTTTTCACCACGGGTGGTTGTCACTCCATCACGCTCGAATTTCAGGATAAAACAGCTCTGCACTTTGACATTGAGCCGGGCTTGACCTTCTACGCCGACTACTACAATTGTGAAGACCGGCAACGTTCGTGTACTCAAGCGCTGGCCTCCCATCCGCAGCCAGGGACTCAGAACGCCATAGATTGCAAGCCGCGGGGACGTCGAGTACCTGTCCCGGCGTGCCGTGGATCAGCGTCCAGGGGGCCGCCGTGGCGGGCCCCTGGCCTTTAGACAGACGTCGATCGACCGCTTGCTATGCCCTGGATATACACCATTCCGAGGCAGGGAGGTCCTCAACTTCCAGTTTGCTCGTGATCCGGACGGAATGCGAAGGCAGCGAACCCGCGTCGTGAGCGCTATCGCCCGGTTTCGCCAACTAACAAACCTGCGGACGTTGGATTAGCCCTTACGCCCTGTGATAGTCCTCCACACTCTGGCGAGTAGACCGGGTCGATCATCCAGGGGCGAAAGATGTGGCGTCTCTGGGTCGGTCCGTTCGAGTATGCTCGGTGACCGCATCGGATAGTCGCAGTATGTGGACAATACCCGGCTAAGAATTGCAGGGTCGGTTCCTGCATATCGGTGACATCCCAATTCTTGGGCGTCTAGAACCGCAATAGCTCGTTCGAGTTCCGCCGGGGTCTCCGGCTGTTTCTTCCAAAAGCAGTGTGGAATCTTCTCGCCTGTCCAGCCAATTAGATCAGGCGCTACGACGTGAGGAATTCCGCAAGCCAGGCATTCTCCCTTCACTACATAGAAATCACCGGGCGCGGATTTCGGGTGAGAAGTGAGTTTAGGAACGCATGCCATGTCTCATTTTATTCAAAATCGCTATAGCACTCACAACCCTCCTTACACGCCTGACCTACGCTGCTTGCTGTTCACGCGGATCCAACTTAGTTCGCCAGCTTCGCGGACCGCACTTGAGCACATGAAAAGACGGTCTAGCATTGCGCTCATTGCAGCAGCGTCACGCAACAGCTTACCCCAGTCTTCGACGGGTTCGAATTCAACAATGTACTGGCTCGTTCATAACGTCGCATGATGATCTCCAGGAGTTTTTCAGCGGCGGTCAAGGGCAGGTTGCGTATTCCCAGATCGTCGACGATGAGTACTGACTGATACTGGATCAATAGCTTTCTGTATAATCATCCAACTCTCGCAACTCATCTTGTGTATACGAACAATAAGGATGCAATCCATGTCGCTTAAAATCCCTGTTGTGTCACGGTTGTACTCCCTGAAAGCGTGGTGCGCCGTGGCGTGCTGTCTTGTTTTCAGTACCGCCATGGCCCAGCAGAAGGCCTTGACGTCCGCAGACTACGCGCGCGCCGAAAAGTTTATGGGCTACAACGTCAATCCCCTGGTGTCGCACAACATTCAGCCGGCATGGCTGCCGGATGGCCGCTTCTGGTACCGCGACGCCTCTGCTGATGGAGCCGAGTTTATAGTGTTCGATCCGGTCAAGCAGATCCGTGAGCCTGCGTTTGATCATGAAAAGCTTGCAGCTGCGCTCTCCAAGGCGGCCGGTAAGAGCTATAGCAAAACGCATCTGCCATTCGCCCGTTTTGAATATTCGGCCGACGGCAAGTCGATCTTGTTTGCGATTGCTGGTAAACGATGGAGCTGTGACTCCGCGGGAAGCTCTTGCGCGGAGTTGGCCGGTGCCGAGCGCCCCAACGAAGTGTTGTCGCCTGACAAAAAGCGCGCAGCGTTCATACGCGGTTACAACCTATGGGTGCGGGATGCCAATACTGGCAAGGAGACCCAGCTTACCACCGATGGCGTGAAAGATTATGGCTACGCCACCAACAACGCGGGCTGGGTCCACGGCGATGATCCCGTGCTCTTGTGGTCGCCCGACTCCAGGAAAATCGCCAGCTTCCAGCAGGACCAGCGCAAGGTGGGTGAGATGTACCTGGTGGAGACCAAGGTAGGTCACCCAACGCTGCAGGCATGGAAATATCCCTTGCCCGGAGACGATGTGGTGACCATGATCGAGCGCGTGATCATTGATTTGGATGCACGCAAAGTCATCCGGTTGAAGATGCCGCCCGATCAGCACAGAACCACCCTCTGTGACGATCTTAAGTGCAGGGATTGGTCGGACGTGCAATGGAGTCCGGATGCGTCGCAGTTGGTATTTGTCTCCAGCTCCCGCGATCATAAGCAGGCGACGCTGCGAGTGGCCAACGCTTCCACCGGTGAAGTCCGGGATGTGCTGGAAGAAAAAGTGGCCACGCAGTATGAATCCGGCTGGCGTCGCACAAACTGGTATTACCTGGCAGGCTCCAGTGAAGTGATCTGGTTTTCCGAGCGCAGCAACTGGGGCCACCTATATCTCTATGATTTCTCCACCGGCAAGCTGAAACATGCGATCACCAGCGGCGATTGGGTAGTAACCGAGCTTGTGCGCGTGGATGAGAAAGAGCGTGTTGCGTATTTCCTGGCCGCTGGAAAGGAGCCAGGCCAGAATCCTTATTTCCGCCACTTGTACCGTGTAGATCTTGACGGCAAAAACCTGACGCTCCTCTCGCCTGAAGATGGCGACCATACCATTGAGCTTGCGCCCTCAGGAAAGTTTTTCACCGATTCATACTCCAGGCCGGATGTGCCTCCGGTCACGGTATTGCGTGACTCCTCCGGCAAACTGCTGTCGACCGTTGCCAAAGCCGACATTTCCCGCTTGCTGGCTGCAGGATGGCAGCCCCCTGCTCTCTTCTCCGTAAAAGCGCGCGACGGCGTAACCGACATCTACGGCATGATGTTTAAGCCTGCGAATCTGGATCCCAACAGGAAATATCCAATTATTAACAGGGTTTATCCGGGTCCACAGGGTGGCAGCGTCGGCGTTAACGGTTGGGGATTTTCCGCGGCGCGTGGTGATGCGCAGAGCATGGCGGAGCTGGGTTTTATTGTTGTCCTGATTGAAGGCATGGGCAATCCTCTGCGCTCCAAGAAATTTCACGATGCCTATTACGGCAACCTGGGTGACAATACGCTGCCCGACCAGGTGGCAGGCATGAAGGAGCTGGCCCGGCGATTTCCCTGGATTGACATTGAACGCACCGGTATCTGGGGGCATTCCGGCGGGGGATACGCCACTGCCGATGCCATGTTCCGTTACCCTGACTTCTTTAAGGTCGGCATTTCTGAGTCTGGCAACCACGATAACCGCGAGTATGAAGATGATTGGGGCGAGCGATACCAGGGTTTGCTGGCCCGTAACCCCGATGGCACAAGCAACTATGACGATCAGGCCAACCAGAATCTCGCCAAAAATCTGAAAGGCCATCTGCTGCTCATGCATGGCACCATGGACGACAATGTGCCTCCCTATAACACTCTGCTCGTCGTCAACGAACTGATTAAGGCCAATAAAGATTTTGATCTGCTGCTGTTGCCCAATCGGCGCCACGGCTATGCCAATGAGCCATACGTGACGCGGCGCCGCTGGGATTATTTTGTGCGCTATCTGATGGGCGCGGAACCCCCACACGGCTACGAACTCAAGCCGGCAGGAAGAACGGCGGCGGGAGCCGAAGGGCCAACCGATACCGATGAGGATGAGTAACTGAAGTTTCAATACAGCCGGCAAAAGTGCTGTCACTTTGAAAACATCGTGACAGCACTTTTTTGCGTCCCGTCAAAGCCGCCAGGCGATATTGACGGTGTGTCAGGTTGGCGTGAGCGTTGCGAATTACAGATCGATATCGCACTTCTGGTCGATTATGGGACCATGGGGGTGAAGTGAGGTGCCCACACATCCGGTTCCTGTTGATCCTGCGCCTACAACGTACTCGGCTTCTGCGGGCGTCAACTCCCGGGCGCCCACGCGATTCAATACTCGGTTCGACATGATTTGCTCCTTTTCAGTGGAATGTCTTGCTAAGGCCAGTCCGCATGAGGCAACAGCTTAAGAAGAATTGTTCTCTCTTGCAATGCTTTCACCCGGATTCTCCTTAAATCATTTAGCAGATTGTCCGAAAACATTGCACATTCCACATATTTCCACCCAGGAAGATGCACTTGTGCCGGTCGGAACCGTATGAATCCATGTTTGACTACATCTAAGCTGCTGAAAAATCAGCCAGAAATTTAGGTGTACTAAAGTTGCATCACATCCTCCCCTTGGCTATTCTGCGATTGTCGCCTGGCCCGATAACGGCAGGAAGAGGTTGACGTGTCTTCATTTTCCAAAATCCGGTCCAGTTGGAAGCGACAGCCTCACCTTCCTCCTGCCGGCGATCCAGGCTTACGCAGCCGAAACGGTCGCTTTTGCCCATGAGTTACGGATGGCGTCAATCAGAAACGCCTGGACTGCACCCCTGAGGTGAGACAGTAGGCAATCGTTACACGTGCCGTTAGATGGAATTTACTATTCAAACAAAACCCTTTTTGTTCACAATCGTGGCGGCTGGTGAAGCGCAAGCGGGCTCTGCTGGAGAGCAACCCGC
>DATGJZ010000075.1:0-111519 GCA_035294925.1 Candidatus Angelobacter sp.
ACTCGTTACGGCAAAGGCAGGATCGTCGTCTCCGAGAATTGGGTAATCGGGTAATTTGGTAATTGAGTAATTGAAAATCAAAGGCGAAAATCCTGATCTGCAATGGATATCAAGGCGAAGCCTTGGTTAGTTAGTACTTAGCAAAGTCAAAGGCAAGAGCTTCGACACAGAGGAACCCGACGAGGAAGATCGCGGACCTAGAGAGAAGAAATCGCTACTGATGGAGACCCAGGAAAAAGCATGGCTGGTGGGTGAGAGCGGGGCAATCCAAGGCAAGCGGTTTGCCATCTCCGGGAATGCATGCAAGATCGGACGCACGCCGGGCCAGAATCAGGTCGTACTGGAAGATTCCGAAGTGTCACGCTTTCATGCCACCATCCTGGTTTCTCCAGCGGGAGATTTCCGTCTACAGGATAGTTCCGCCAACGGAACCTTCGTCAACGGCCAACGCGTGGAAGATGCGCCGCTGCGCTCCGGAGACCGCATCCGCTTTGGCCTGAATCAAGCCAATACCTTTGTCTTTGAGTCGCCACAAACGGAGGACGCAAACCGGCCTGTGGGCGGTGGAACTGTGCTGGCACAGGCTGTTGCAATCCAGCGCAGGCAAACCCTGGTAGCTCCCGCCGAAGATCTGCCTTCGCAGATCTGCCGCTTCCAACTTGTGCTGGATAAGTATGCGGTGCAGGATGTTCCACTGCAGAATGACCGGCTGATACTCGGTCGAACGCCTGGCAAAGGCCGATTCGCGATTGACCATTCTTCCATTTCAGAGACACACGCGGAAGTGACTGTAGCGGCCGATGGCCGCGCCACGCTCAAAGACCTGCAATCGCTGAATGGAACTTTTGTTAACGGGGAGCGCATCACCGGCAAGGTTCTGGAAGAAGGCGACCTGGTGCAACTTGGCGCCTGTGAGACCTATCTGCTGCTGTTCCGGGATTCGCGCCCACGCACGCAGAAGCTCAGCGAGATCGAGTTGAACCAACCGGTAATCCGGCTGGGGCGCAATCCATCCAACACCATCCACCTCGAACATCCCACGGTCTCCGCAGTCCATGCAGAAATCCGCAAGAGCAATGGCGACTTTGAACTGATTGACCTGGAATCCAGCAACGGCACATTCGTCAATGGCCTCCGGATCAAGCGGAAGGTGCTGCAAAGGCGGGACCGGATCAGCCTGGGCGCAATGCAGTTCGTCTTTAACGGGCAGCAGTTCGAACAGCAGGCGGATGGCACGCGCGTCCGCTTGGTGGCGCAACAACTGCGCACAGAGGTACCGGACTTCCACACCGGCCGCACCTTGCGCCTGCTGGATGATATCTCGCTGGTCCTAGATCCGTGTGAATTCGTCGGTCTGCTTGGCCCTTCAGGAGCAGGCAAATCTACTTTAATGGACGCTCTGAATGGCTTTCGCCCCGCATCTCAGGGCCAGGTGTTCCTGAACGACCGGAGCCTGTACGAGTACCTGGCAATCCTGCGATCGCTGATCGGATACCTGCCGCAAGACGATATCCTGCACCGATCGCTCACGGTTCGCGAGTGTCTTTTTTATTCTGCCAGGTTGCGCCTGCCAGACGATTACACAGACGCGGAAATCCGCGCGCGCGTTCATGAAGTCATGCTCGACCTGGAACTCACCGAGCGCGCGGAGAATTCCATTCACCAACTCAGCGGCGGGCAGCGCAAGCGGGTCAGCCTGGGAATTGAATTGCTGAGCAAGCCCAGTTTGTTATTTGTCGACGAACCCACCGCCGGACAGGACCCACGCACAGAAGCAAAATTAATGGAGCTGTTTCGCGAGATCGCCAATAAAGGCGCGACGGTTGTCATCAACACCCATCTGCTGGGTTCGTTCAGTCTCCTGGACAAGGTGGCGGTGCTAGTCCGAGGCAAGCTGGCCTTCTTCGGACCAAGCCAGGAGATGCTTCCCTACTTCAAGGCGCAGCGGCCCCACGAAGTATTCGACCGGCTGCAGGAGCGGCCCCCGGAGCAGTGGGCGAACGCTTACCGGGAGTCCTCGCTGTGCCGTCAGTACATCAGCGACCCGATCGGGCAGGAAGCCCCCGCAATAAACAAGAGAGTTCCTGTTCCCCAGGATCAGTTGAGAGTGCGTCATTCAGCCATTCGACAATTCTTCACATTGCTTTCCCGGCAGCTGACCTTAAAAGTAACAGACAAAAGCAACGTGGCCGCTCTGCTTGTGCCGCCGGCGCTGATTGCCGTCCTGATGGGCTTTATGAAACAAGGTCCGAACGAGCCCAAATCGTTATTCATGATGGTGTTGGTGGCGTTGTGGTTTGGCTGTTCTGCCTGCGTTCGAGAGATTGTGGATGAAACGCCCATCTACAAGCGGGAGCGGCAACGGGACCTGAAGATCACGAGCTACCTAGGCTCCAAACTGGCCTATCTGGCAGGAGTGAGTGGGCTGCAAACCGGATTGTTCATGGGCGTGATGACCATCATGGGAACCCAGGAGGGCCATTTTCTTGCCGCATGGGGGATCACGTGGCTGATAGGGTTTCAAGGCGGGCTGATTGGATTGCTGATATCGGCCATATCGTCCAGCGCGGAAAAAGCTCTATACGCATTTCCCCTCTGCATGATTCCACAGCTCTTGCTGGCAGGACTACTGATTCCAGTGGCCACGCTGCATCCGTTCTATCCCAGGGTTGTGAATGATCGCCTCCAGGTGGAAGATGTGCCGCCGGAGCTCCGGCAACATGGAATGAGCAAAGCCTTCCGCTATGGACTCTCACCGCTCATGGTGGCGCGATGGGGACTGGAGTCGCTCGCCGATCTCTATGTTCATGACAACGAGCGCTACAGTTATGCGCTGTTAAACAGCGTTTCCGTCACTTTTCATCCGCACGACGCAGAAACCATGCGGGCTTTCCTGGAAACGGACGTTACCGGCGCGGAGACCGCGCCATCTTCGTCCCCGGCCGTGCTCCAGTACGTGACCGTGCTGGGGATTTTCACCCTGGTGATGTGCTCGGGGATAGCTTTTGCCCTGGTGCGAAAGGAGAAGGTCTCGCATGCAGGTTGAATTGCATCTGCTCGGCACATCGAGCCGCTGGCGTCTGGCCACATTGCGAGCGCGAATTGGCCGTGATCCCGGATGCGAGGTGGCCCTTCCGTTGGAGGGCTATCCCATGGTCTCTCGCGAGCACGCGATCCTGACCATTGAGAATGGCCGGATTCGCTTGACCGATAACCAAAGCACAAACGGAACGTTCGTCAATGGAACCCGGACGCCCAGCGCAATGCTCACCAAGCTGGACCGGTTCAGCCTGGGGAAAGATGGTCCAGAATTTGAAATTCAAGTAATCGAAGACCAGCCCGCAGAGGGCGCCCGGACGGTAGTCAGTGCCGGCAACGCGTCATCGGCAGAGACTCGAATCGACCGGACTGACCCGGGCTCCGCTCCGACCCGCATCGCCAAGCCTGCCGAGATAGCACCGCCGGATGCGAACCGGATGGAAGCAAAGCAAGCTGAGGATTTCAACCATACTTCGCCAGTTTCTTTAAGTGAACGCGGAACTGCATCCGGGCTTTCCGGGGAGGAAGAAGAGATGATCGAACAGAAACTGAACTCACTCCGAAACCTGGTTTACCTGCTGGTGGCCATGGTGGCCGTGCTCCTGGGCGTGATCTTCTATCAAAGCCAGCAGATTGATAAGAACCGGGCAGAGCTAAATGACATGCGCAGGCAGGCGCAGGGCGCGGTTGCCCAGTTTACACCGGCCCTGGATCAGCGGCTCGGCGCACTGGACCAGCGGCTTACCACGTTTGACCAGCGGCTGAACCAGGTGGACGCAAAGATGAAAGATGCAGAAGATCAGTTCATGACCAGGCTGAACAGCGAGCTGCCGCGGATGCTGGATAAGTATGTCGATCGCAAGATGAAGCAGCTTGGCCAGGCTGTGCCGCAAGTAGCGCAGCCCGATGAGAAATAGCGCGATAAGGAAACGGTTGCAGAAAGAACTCAGAGAGTGAATCGATGCACACTGAAACAAAGACCGAAGTAAACGTCAAGCAAGCTGTGCCGTTTTTTCTTGTGGCCAACATGGAACAGTCTCTGCGCTATTACATTGACGGCCTCGGCTTCAAGATGATGAACAAATGGATTGACGAAGGCAGGCTCCGTTGGTGCTGGCTTCAGATCGGGGATGCCGCATTGATGCTACAGGAGTTCAGGAAGGCGCCGGAAGGGAAAGTGGGCCAGGGTGTATCCATTTGCTTCCAGTGCCAGGATGCCCTGGCGATCTATCGCGAAGTTACTGCGCGTGGAATCCAGGCTGCGAGACCGTTCGTGGGAAACAGCATGTGGGTCACGAATGTCTCGGATCCTGATGGCTACAAGCTTTCTTTCCAGAGCCCGACGGATGTGCCGGAGGAGACGGTGTTCTCCGGGCTGGAGGCGTGAGTTTAAAAGGCGTATCTCCTATATCGAACTGAAACAGCCGCCTTTGTTAAGGAGTTTTGTGGGAGTTAAATCGTACTTCATAGCAGCGCTAGTTTTCGTGTTATCCGGCAGCAGCGTGCCTCAAGTAGTGCAGTCCGAGGGCGAACCGGACCTTACCGGACAAGTGCAGATGCAGGTGGTGAAGACCAGTGTGCTGAGTTATTCGAGCAGCAAGCTCGTCCTGGGACTCACGCTGGCCATCAGCTCGAAGCGGGACCTCACCGTGGAACAGATCGTGCTTGGCGGCCTGCGGATCAATGGACTTCCACTCTATGCAGCCCCGGTGAAGCAGCGCATCCAGCTCCACTCCGGCGACAAGACTCTTCTTCCCGATCCATTGCCAGTCACGGTGTACCTGCGCGATCTGGATTCTGTTTCCCCGCTGGAAGAAGCCATATCCAATGGCCACACCACTTTGGACGGCACGGCATACGCCACCATTCGTCTGAGTCCGCTGGCCACGGTAATGCTCCTCTCCAAGCGCGTTGATGTAGCGATGAGTTTGCATGAGGATGTACTTCCCTTCACCGTACCCGGCGGCCAGATTGGCAAGAATGCCTCGCTGGCTGTCCTCCACGCTACGGATAAGGCGCTACACGCAATTAGCGGCGCTGTAGCCGGCGGCCGCAATCGGGCTTCAGGATTCCGGCACGAGACCATGCAGCAGTATGCGCCGCATTTGTTGCTGGCGTACGCACATTTTGAGTTGCGCGACCCGCAAGGCAAGACAACAGCGGTCCGGTGGTGCGGCGTAGCCCTGGCCACCGCGCCTGATCTGCTGCTGGTTCCACGAGAGGCCGTGGAGCCGTGGAGGTTCGATGCGGAGATTGCCGATGCAATTCACAGTAAGCGCCTTTCCCTGAATGCTGCAAGCTACGATCTCTGGTTATGGCCGGTTTCTGCTTCCGTGCTTAAACCGAACAAGGAATTGAATGTTGACACTGCAATCCGGCTGAGCAATCGGCAGATTTCCCTGGTCAAGATGCCGGATCACGACGAGCACAAAATCCTGGCATTGGAAGATTCCGGCAAGACGCAGAGGATTTCTGTGGAGAAACGCGAGAGCTCTTCCGACCTGGCGCTGCTGCGGGTGGCTAAACCGCTCACAAACTTCAGCCCGCTGCAAGTAGCGGGAGACCCGGGGGCGGCTGCCTGGGATTCGGTGGCGCTTTTTCGCTTCCGGGATGGATTACGCGGCAGCTCGGCGGAACCTGAGCTAATTGTTGTACCTGCGAAGAGGAATGGCAATCGCATCGAGTTGGGTGAACTGGTGGACAGCTCCACATTCGGATCGCCGATCGTCGCTCCGGAGGGCGTGATTGGCATTGTTCAAGATGAAACCAGCGGCGTAGCCTGGCCGGAAGCAGTCAGGGTGCTGAAGCTGGATAAGTTTGAGGCGGCCAAGAAGTAAGGCGCGCAGGCTATATCAGTATGCAGATCGGCAACTATGAAATCGAAGGGCAGGTTGGCGTAGGCGCCATGGGGGTGGTGTACAGGGCCCGGCATGTGCGCGTCCGCCGCAACCGTCTTTTCGCCGTCAAGCTCATGCATGCCCGGATTGCCACGAGACCCGACCTGGTGCAGCGATTTCATCGTGAGATTGAGGTGGTGGGCAGATTGGAGCACGAAAATATTGTCAGCGTGGTGGATGCCGGTGAGCATGAAGGCAGCCCTTACCTGGTGATGGAATATCTGGAAGGCGAACCGCTGGAAAACTATATCCGCCAGCAGCGGCCCCTGGATCTGGACAAAAAGCTGGAGATCATGGCTGCGGTCTGTCGCGGCCTGGACTATGCGCATAAGCAGGGTGTGGTCCACCGTGACATCAAGCCGGCGAACATCATTCTGCTGGCTGACCTGACGCCCAAGATCGTCGACTTTGGCGTTGCCCACATTGCGGACAATACCATCACCCGTACCGGCCTTATGGTAGGGACGGTCAACTACATGTCCCCGGAGCAGCTCAACGGCGCGCGCGTGGATGGCCGCAGCGATATATTCGCCACCACCATTGTGCTGTATGAGTTCCTGGCGAATCGCCTGCCCTTTGAGGGAGCTGATACGGCTGCGGTGATGAAGAAAATCCTCATGGACCCTGCGCCGCCACTGCGCCAATTTGTGAGAACTTATCCGCCGTCGATTGACTCGATTCTGGCCAAGGGCCTGGCCAAACAGCAGGAGGACCGTTATGCCACAGCCGATGAGATGGCGGTTGAGATCGGGCGCGTTCGCGACCAGGAGCAAGCCAAGACGGTGACAGGGGACCCGGCATTGGCGCCAACGGTTGTGGCAGCACAGGCTCCGCCTGTCAAGAAGACGGAGATGGCTACCGCCTCTGCTCCCAGTGTGAATGAGCCTGTCAGCGTTCGGGAGATTGAGCCGCAGGAAGCAGAGGACCGGCCCGCCAAGCGCAACCTCAGGACCGCTAGCTGGGTTCCGATCACCTTCCTGGTAATACTGGCGTTGTGTTTGTTGCTTCTGATTTTTTCTAACAGCCCGCCGGGGAGTTGAGCGAAAGTGCAGTCTTTTGCTGATGACCTGGGACCTTGCCACCGGCAGTCGAGAAATCTTGCAGTGAGGAAAGCATTGGATACATTGGATCAACGTAGCAGAAGTTTTCTCTGGGCCGGGTCTTTCGTCCAACCGAGGAAACCTCTTGTGCTTCACAAAGTCGCCGCAATCGCACTTTTGCTTGCGATTCTGCCTTTTTCTCTTTCCGCCAAAATCCCTGACTTGTACGGCCCATCTGGTGTTCGCGCTCAAGCCGTGCGCCAGGGCAGCCTGGGCAGTTGCTATTTTCACTCTGCCATTGCCGCCATTGCCGCCACCGAGCCGGAGGCGTTAAAGCGCGCCATTGAGCCAGGCAAACAAGGTCAATGGAAGGTCCGATTCGCGGACGGCAAGACTGAGAACGTCTATCTGGACGATGTGCAGTACGCCCGCAACAGCGGCTTTGACCGCTCGGAGGGTCTCTGGGTTTCAATCCTGTTCCGCGCCTATGCTCAACGGATCATGCGTGAAGGACTGCTGGAAGCTGTGAAAGCCAGCGATTTCCCTGTGGTGATCAAGTCCAGCGGTATTTCTTTTTTCTCCACCAATGATCTGCTGCTGCTGGTTTACGACCGGGCGGTTCGCGCCACCGTGAGCCAGGAGGGCGACATCAACCAAAAGCTCCTGGCAACAAATCTTGATAAAGAAATGGCGGCGGTGTCTATCCCCGCTGATACGCGCAAGATGCTGCTGCACATGCTGGACTCAAAAGGATATTTCAATGCTCTGGCAGCCAAGATCGAAACTAATGGCGAATTATTCGGCGCCTATCGCGCCATCGGCCAGGGCGGGCTGCCGGAGGAGGTGCTGGCAGCCTTTACCGGGAAGGCAAACGGGGTGAATGTGAATTCCAGCAGCCAGTTTGTTGCTGCGCTGAGCCGAGCGCAACAGTCACATCTCGCCATCACGGCCTCTACGGGCAGCGGGCTGGCGCCAAGACTGCTCGGCCTGTTCCGCTCACTGGGAGCGGGCAAAGACTGGTACGTCGAGAGCCACGCTTACACCATCCTGAGCTTCAATGTGGACCAGAAGACGGTTACGTTGCGCAACCCCTGGGGCGACCACCCCGATCCCGAAGGAATATTTACCATTCCTCTGGATACCTTCACCTCTGTTTATGAACGGATCGCTTTTTCCGAGGCAGTGATATTACAATAAATTTAATAATGGCTTATATGTAACTATTCATGTAGCACTTTATGTTTTTCTCCAACAAGCAAGCCAATCATTATTGCGATTGCGGAAAAATCTGACCCAATTCTGATAGGTTCCACGTCCAATAGACTGGAGATCCCTATGAAGCCTCGATTCGTGTTCCTGCTGCTGAGTATCGTAATGATGACCTTCGCTGGTATAGCGCAGCAACCTCCTGCTCCCAGCGTTGTCGATTTGACTGCGGCGGATGGCACAAAGCTTAAAGCGACGTATTTTGCTGCCGGCAAGCCCGGGCCGGGGGTCCTGCTGCTGCATCAGTGCAATCGCCAGCGGAAGGTTTGGGACGGTCTGGCGCAGCAGCTCGCAACGGCAGGAATCAATGTGCTCACATTGGACTTGCGCGGATTTGGCGAAAGCGGTGGCGAGCCTATGGACAAGCTGCCTCCGCAGCAGGCAGCGCAGATACAGGCTGAGAAGTGGCCTTCCGACATAGACACGGCCTTTCAGTATCTTGTGTCCCAGAGTGGCGTCAAACGCGAGGTGATCGGGGTGGGCGGAGCGAGTTGCGGGGTAAATAATTCCATCCAGGCAGCGCGCCGGCATCCGGAGGTAAAGTCGCTGGTGCTGCTCTCCGGCAATACCGATCTGAATGGCCGTCAATTCCTGCGCAAGTCCAACCTGCCGGTCTTCTTCTCTGTTGCCGACAACGACGAGTTCCCTCCAACCGTGGAAGCCATCGAGTGGCTGTACTCGCTGACAACAAATTCAGGCAAGAAGTTTGTTCACTACAAAACCGGAGGTCATGGGGCGGACATGTTTCCGGTTCATCCGGAGTTGCCGGGAGCGATTGTAGATTGGTATGTGACGACGCTGATCAGAACGCCGGGGCGCGCGCCTGTCTCCAAAGATTCTGCGCCAGTGCCGCCGCAGGCACATCTCCTCGACTTGATTGACCAGCCGGGTGGCGCGGCTAAGGTTGCGCAGAAGCTTAGGGAAGCGCGCCAGAAAGATCCCAAGGCCGTCTTGTTCCCAGAGGCAATTGTTAACATTATGGGCTACGAGCACATCCAGTCCGGTGACACCAAAGGAGCGGTGGAAATCCAGAAACTGAATGCCATCGCCTATCCTGACTCGCCCAATGTCTATGACAGCCTGTCCGATGCCTATCTTGCCAACGGCGAGAAGGATCTAGCCCGGAAAAATGCAAAGAAGGCGCTCGAACTGTTGCCGTCCGATACTGTTGATCCGCAGGACCGGCGTGACGGCATCAAGGCCAGTGCCGAGCAGAAACTGAAGCAGCTTGGGGATGGGCAGCAGTAAACCATCGGGAATGTGACTACCGCCCACGCACCTCCAGTTGAATGGGGCGGGCCAGCGAGCTTACCTCGGGATCATAGTATTCATAGACCCGCGACTGGAACGTCCGCGCACGGATGGGATACTTGGCGCGCAGGCGAAAGCGCAGCGTGACCGTGTCTCCCGGAGCAAAAGAATCGAAGTAGAGAATGGCCTGCGTAGCGGTGAGGCTGAACTTCTCCAGACGGCCACTCTTCTTTCCTGCACTCTTCTCCTGGTACGCCTGAAGGTCTTCACTCAGCAGATCAAATCCCGGAGGAATGCCCAGATCGACCATGACCATGTTCGCAGGCTTATTGAGATTGTTGGTGACGGTGGCGGTGGCGGTGGCTATATCATCTTGCGCAAGACGCGTGCGGTCATACGCCACATCAATGGCAAGCGGTTCCTTTTCCGCCTGCTGGTCCCAGGGCAGAAAATAGCTGCCCACAACTTGATAGGCCAAGCCGCCTTTTCCCGCAAAGCGGATTTCTACTGTGCTGCTCTCCTTTGCATCCATTCCTTTGAAGACAAACTGATGGAGCAGGTCGTTGTTGTCCGGGGTCAGTTCGAGCTTCTCTACAGGCTTGCCATTGAGCAAGACCTCCAGGGTTCCGCGAACGTCCGCAGCGCCTTTCTCTGTGGCCAGGAGCAACGCGCGCAGCGCCATGATGGTGGCCTGGGTCGTGCCCCACGCTCCGGAAGCATCCTTCTTGGCGGCAATGTAGCTGAGAGCCTTGCGCGCCGTGCCAGAAGCTTGCCCCCACTTGAGCAGGGCCTGTAGTGCCAGCCCCGTTGTCTCAACACTGGCGCTGGTGCCGGTAGCATAGACGCTGGTTTCCTCGGCGTTCCACCACGCCTGATCATCCTTCTCCGTACGCGCATCGAGCAGGAGTTGCGTTGTCTCGCGAATGAATTCGCGGTCTTTGCCGTAGTCAGCCGCAAAATTGGCCAGCACCGCCAGAGTGTAGGTGTCCAGCTTGGAACTGACACTCATGTGTTTTTCTATAAACTGCTTGGCTTTCTCCACCGCCGATCCCTGGTATCCGGTATTCTCCAGAGACCAGGCGATGTAAGCGGTAATGCGCAGCACATCTGTGTTGTAGCGGTTGGTAGCGCCTTCATTGATAAACGAGGTATCCGGCTTCCAACTACCGTCCGCCTGCTGTTGTCCGGCAAGCCAGGCCTGCGTCCGCATGATGAGCTTCGGATCCACGTCATGGACCTTGGACATGTCATAGAATTCCATCAAGCCGTACGAGGTCAGGATCTTGTTGGCGGGCGCCTGGCCAAACCAGGAGAAGCCGCCGCCAGCCACTTCAAAGGTCAGGAGCCGCTGGTAGCCGTTGGCTATAAAGCCTTCAGCTTTGGCGTGAACTTCCGGCGTTAGCTTCTTGCTGCGCTTCATGTAATCCAGGGCCAGGACGTTCGGGTAAGTACTGGACGAGGTCTGCTCAAAGCAGCCGTAAGGCATGCGCAGCAGGCTATCCATGCCTTCGATGACCTGGCTCAACGGACCAGGATAAAGGCGAACGTAAATCTTGCTGGCGTCTGGAATGGAGCCCGCCGGAAAATTCACCTGATGCTGCACTGTGTTTTCCAGGCGGCCGTTGAAGACCACGCTCTGCTCACGCCCGTTGGGCACCACTTCGATTTCCCGCACTACAATGTCGGCACGGTTGGCTTCCCCGTTCATGCGCGCTGAAAGCGTCAGCTTGAATTTCCCGATACGCCTGGCCTCCAGCGTGAATTGCGATCCACCTACGCGGGCGGACTCCACCGAAACATTCTTTTCCGCGGCGTCATCCACCAGGGAGAACCAATCTTCCGGTTGCAATTTCAGGCTGACGTCTCCGCGCCCGCCTGAGTAGTTGTAAACCGCGACTGGAATGGAGACACGATCACCCTGGGTAAGCGTGACCGGAAGGTCCAGATCAACAAAAAAATCCTGGAAGACCTTAAGACTGGAGTTGGCGCTACCCAGCGCTCCATGCTGGGTGGAAGCCACCAGCGCCATGCGCCAGGTGGTGATGGAATCCGCCAGAGGAATGGAAACGCTCGCCATGCCGTCATGATCGGTGATGATCTCGGGATTGATATAGAGCGCTTCGGGGAAGTAAGAGCGCACGTGCGGGCTCGCGGACTCACTCCCAATGACGGTTGCAGTATTGAGAGCCACTGCATCCGCAGTGACCTCAACTGTTTTAGACTTTGCCATCGCCATTGGCACGGGCACGGCACGAAGGTCTATCGGGCCACCGGTGGCAACATCGAAAGCGCGATTAGGCGCACCGAAGAGAGCACCGCCAGCGACTCCACCAGGGACCCCGCCTACAACTCCACCTACAGCTCCGAACCTCCCAAGCGTTGGGCTGATCGTCACCACATCTTCGCCGGGCTGATGCCGGAGAAAAACGGACAGGGTCGCATGGTCGCGAGCTTCAACCGTGAACTTGCTGGAAACGTTTTCAGACTTGCTGGAAACTTCCAGTTGATATTCGCCGGGAGGCAGGCCTGCCAGGTGGAATCGTCCGCCCGCGTTAGTCCGAGAGGTACGAATTTTGCCCGTGGAGATCTCGCGCACCTTGATCGTAGCGCTCTCCAGTGCCCCGCCCCACTGATCAACCGCAGTTCCTTCTATCTCAGCGCTGCCATTGAAAGCTCCGTGATCGTGTTCGATCTTGACATCAATGCTGCTCGGTCCTGTGCTTGGACGGCCCACCACCCTGCGCTTTCGAAATTCAATGTAGACCATCAAGTCATCCGCGGTCTGAGACCGTTTGTCCGGCCCCGCGCTACGGACCAGGTAATAGGTTTGTCTGGGACCCCAGGAGACCGGTTCAAGATGAAGATTGGTTCCCCAGGAATCCCTGACCGGCGCAATCTTCTCCATCACCTTGACCAAGTCAGTGGCCTCGGGGTTCTGGGCGTAAGCTCGGTTGAGGTTCTCCGATAGCTGGCGCACCTGATCCAGGAAGCGCACCTCGTATCGTTTCGTGTAATCCGCGTATTTGGTTACAGGGACCGTGCGGCCAAATTCCGTTTCAAATTTGTTGGTGCTCACCAGTTCCGTAGCGGAGAACAAGGCGCGCGCCGCCCGGTCGCGTTGCTCTACCTGCGCCTTTTCCACCGGTTCAACGATCTCCGGCATGCCGATGGAATGGATCTCATAACGAGGTTTCATCACCTCTTGCTCCAGGTAGAAAAAAACCTTGGCGAAGCCGGGCTGCTTTTCCGCCAGTGCGAAGACGGCTTCATCGACCACTTGCAGGCCCAAAGCAGCTTGTACGCCCTGGCCGCGCGAGTTGGTCACATGGAAGCGCACGCGCGCATCTTCTCCTGGGCGATAAACCGCGTTTTCTGCTCTGGCTTCAATCTTGAGCTCGTCTGCCGGCTGCACAAATACCAGCCGATGATCGCCAACAGGACGGGCGTCACGACCGAAGAGATAGGCGTTGAAATCCACCGTTCCCGCCATTTCCGGCGTGGCAATCATGGTCAGCTCGGCGCGGCCATTTTCGATGTCCAGGTCACGCGTGAGCACGGTCTGCCCTTCCTTGACGATGTCTACATAAGCAGTGCCTCGCTGTTTGGTGGAGAAGACGTGCAGTTGAATGCGGTCTCCGGCACGATAGAGCCCACGTTCCGTCCGCAAAAGAATCTGGTCCTCACCCTGCCGCGCTTCCAATTGAATGGTGCGCGAAGTGTGGTTGCCTTCTTTGTCTTCAGCCTCAATCTCCAGTTTCTCGTTTCCGGAACCAGCGTTGAGATGCACAACTGCCACTCCGCCATCATCCGTGACCACATGCTGATCTGAATTCTCGCCTGCATGTACGCGCAGGTCAGCGCTGGCCGGAGTCCCGTCCGGGTAGGAAGTCAGAATAAATACCTGGTTTTCCAGATTGGGAACCAGTGTGCCGCCTTCAGGCACTGCCGTCACCAACAGCGGCGATTCCGTCACCGTGATCGGTTCACCGCGCGTTTCCGCATGCTCGGCGGAGTCCTTTACCGTGGCCTCGATCAACACCCGGGCTGCGCCCTGGGTCAGGGGGCGTCCGGCAAAATAGGCAGGCAGCTTGAGGTCAAAATGGTAGGCGCCATCGCGGTCAGTCTTGCCTTGAATCGAGGTGATTTCATATACCGCAACGTCCATGCTGGAGGCTTTCACGGTGATCTCGCCACCATCTACCGGCTTGCCAAAGAAATAGTTGGCGCGTACGGTCCCGGTTACGTGGTCACCGGGTCTGTAACCACGCTTGGTTTGGTTGTCCTTTCCGGCAAAATCAAGAGCAACTTTGAACTTGGGCAGGACGTATCGCTGGACGTTCAGGGCGATTTCCGCAGTGTTCGTCGGGGGCGCATCGGCTTCACCCATCAACGCACGAAGGTGGTAGGCGCCAAGATTTACCTCGTCGGCCAAGCCAAATTCCGCCGACGCAATTCCGAACTTGTCGGTCTGCGTGGCTTTCTTGAATACCTTGTTGCCGCGTGAATCTTCCACTTCAAACGTCAGCTTGCGCGTTGCGGCGGCTTCATGATCGGAGCGGTCCAGCGCCAGCGCGCGGACGTGAATGATCTGTCCAGGCTGATAGATCGGCTTTTCGGTAGTCAGTAGAATCGAAACCTTATCTTCCAGACGAACGGATTGCGCGAATTCGGTTGAGCCGATGGGCGTATCGGCAACGTAGCGCAACTGATAGTTGCCGACTACACCCGCGGGAAATTGAAACTGGGCTTCCGTGGTGCCTCGATGGTTGAGCCGTCCCGCGAAAAGAGGACGCGGTTTCTGGTCTGGAGCGAGTAGTTCAATTCGCACTGAGCCGGAACCGGCAATCGCTTCATTTTTGGAATCCGTGACGATGACTCGTATCGCTGCCTGTCCGCCACTCAAGTACGATTGCTGCCCCAAGATGTGGACCACAGGCGTGCGAATGATCTGCGAGATGGATTCTGTGCCCTCCAGCGCTGCACCCTTTGCGTCGCTATATTCAAAGTGATAGCGCATGCGATTCCATACCAGGTCTTCCAGGGGCAGAGGTTTCTCCAGCTTGATCTCTTCTTGCCAGCGCCCTTTGCCCTGGGTGACATCAACCATGTGCTCGACTCGCCCGAGCACTTCATCTTCCGGGTTCACGACTTCCAAGGTTAATCGTCCTGTGCCGGCAAGAAGGGTCTGGTAGGGGATCGTCACATGCAGGATGCCCCGCGTGTAGGTAATCGAGGCGTCGCCGCTTGCCGCTTCAAAGCGGGGTACCATCACGACCAAGGCGACGGCGATCATCAACAATGCCGCGAGGGACAAAAACCAGCGCCGTGATGCGCTGCTGAATTCACTTTGCTCTTTCATTCTCGCATCTCCATCAAAGCTGCTATCAAGACTCATGCAGCTATATTGACACTCGACAGGAGAACGCGGTTCCCACTTCTTCTTGCGGCTTTTTGAGCGGAAAGTACTCAGGAAGTACTTAAGAATAAATGACTACAGAACAGGAACTTTCGCGGGATGATTGGTGTCTACGGAGCAGACAGGAAATAGCAACTGCTGATTAGCAAGAGTGGACGAACAAATGTTCGAAGTTTGGCTAATGGCTCATTGCCATTTGCTCACTCATTGCCCTTTTCCGTTGACGCAACGCGGCAGGGCGACAATACCTGCGGATAGTACAGTTTGGAATGTGGGATGTTCTGCTGAAGTTTCATCTGCCACTTTTGCGGTTTGCGTACACTTTCAGGCAACCTAAGCTCCATCAAGTATCCGCGCCACGTAAATCCGAAGAAGTGCGGATCGAAGGCGCTATCCGCTCCGCCGGTTTCTCCCGGCACATCCGAAAACAGTCTTCTTTCCGGGCGATGAGTGTTCCACATGAAGTCACGGTAGGTGTGACTTATCTGCTCCCGAAACATCACCATCAACCGCGTGCCGGTGGCCAGAAATTCCTTTTCAATGTCAGCCACGGAGTGGCTGCTCTTGTCATCGTAAGGAACGCCAACCAACAGGATGGTGTCTCCCGGCTGGTGCTCGCCAAACATGCTCAGAGCCTGATGCAGCGCATCAAATAACGCTACCCTCTTACCCAGCGAGTTTGCCTGCTCGACAATGGCATTGATCTCGGCAGTCCTTTTTTCCTGGTCTGCGAAGAAACCTTTGGTAAACTCGGCCCGCGCTGCATACACGCCAAAAGCCACCGGCTTCCCTTCCGGCGCCTGCCGGGCCATGCGGGTGACTGTATCCACTACCTCGCTGACTTTCTCATTGTCTTGCGCGCCATCGGTCTCAAGCAGAACCAGAAGACGGCTGTTATAACCTTGCCGGAGATTGACAATCTCGAGCGGAGTCCCATCCATACGAGCTTTAAAATCATCAGCCTTCAGAGTTTGAATGTCGACACCCAGGCGGAAGTCGAAGGCATTTACGACTACTGACGTAGTGCAGTCCTGAGAAAAGGCCGGCAAAGAGAGAACGAGAATAGCGGTAAGAAGAAGTCTGTACATACTCATGCCCCCCAACTCTTACGGCCCCTCTCGCACATCCATGAAATAAGCCTTGCAGAACTGGCGATGCCCTGAAAGAGGCAGCCTCTATGGCTGGTTCAGAACATTATCCCACGCAAACGACCGCTCAGACAGTGAATTAGCGGGCCGGCATTTTTCGGGGATCAATTCTCCAGAGGTCACCTTTTCCATGGTCTGACACCCAAATTGAGCTAAAGCCAAAGCGAATGGCATCCGCATTTTTATAATTGCCGTATTGATCCACCACTCTATTTCGCGCGGGATCAATGCGCATGACCGGCGTGCCGCTCATCGTTACCCAGATGAATCCTCCGCCATAGCAGATCTCTCCACCTGCGCCGGGAACTTGCGCTGGAATCACTGCGCTCACCTTGTTCTTCACCGGATCAATGCGGGCAACATTGCCGTCTGATTGAGTCAGCACCCACAACGATCCCGCTCCCACTGTAGCAAAACGTGGCCCAGCATTCACCGGGATCGTAGCCACAACCTTGCCTTTACGGGGATCAACCCGATAGATCTTGCCTTCTCCGGAACTGACTGCCCAAACTGAGGCAAAGCCCAGCTTGACCACCGCAGAGTCCTTACCCACTGCAATCTTCCGCACGGTGCGGCCACTGTGGGAATTGACCTGCGTCAGCGTGCTGGAATGGCCGTCTTCATTGCTGACGAACCAAACGCTGTCTCGACTCACAGCGATTCCTCCTTCGCCGGAGTGATCGATGGAGACTGGAACTCTCAGATCGACCTTATTCTTCCCAGGGTCAATACGGGCGAGGCTTTGACTCTGGCAATTCAACACCCAAGCTCGGTCGGGTCCGATTCCGATGCCATAACAAGGTTCCTTATCTTCGCCCAGCGGCACCCTGGCTTGAACCGTGTTGCGGATCGGATTCACGCGGACAATCTCGTTGTTCTTGGGCACTGAAACCCATACGGAGCCGAAACCGATACTAAGCCAATCGGGATCGCCACCAATGTGAATTTTTTGAATGATTGGGAGGGTCGCTGCGTCACGCTTGGCAAACTTTGCACTTTCGTTTGCTTCCTGTCCGGAAACAACGCAGGCCACTACGATCGCGGCCAATAACGGCTTCAGAATACATAACAGTGATTTCATGTTCACTTTGCCCGAGACTCCGGCAGACGAACATGGTAATTGGACGGCAGGCCCGGTGTGAAGGTCGGCGCGGCCCGGTCTTTCCGGAGTCTGCAGAATAGGAGCGCTATTTACATCAAAATTGCCAGTTCACATTCACGAATCCGTTGCCGCTGGAGGGTACCGTGAACGTGTGGTTCGATCCGTTCTCCCAGGTCACCGCTCCATTGGCCGCGATCTTAATGAACTTGAATTGAATGGTTTGTCCCGCCGGAACCGAGACATTCAGGAACCAATTGGGATAGTTGGGGTCCAGCATGGGCCCGATGGCCGTATCAAAGGTAGTGCCCCAGTTGCCCAGTTCCACGGTGCTTCCGGTGAGGAAGATGAAGTCGCCAACATTGGTGGGAGTCGCATTGTTCACGGTGAAGGTAACCGGGATGAGCTTGGCGGTCAGGACTTTGAACTGAATCGTGTTCCCTGCCGTGCCGCCGGAATTCTTGAGTTGAACGTTATAGATCCCGGCGGTCACATTGGGCACGTTGAAGACTACTTGCGAATCCGACCAGCTCACCACGCTGGCCGCCGTAGTGCCGAAAAGCACACTCCCGGTGGAAGCCCCAAAACCCTTTCCGGCGATTGTGACTTTAACTCCGGATTGCCCAACTGTGGGACCAATCGATCCAACTTCCGGCGCCGTGGCGGTAGCCGTTGTTTGCCAAACAGCAACGGTATGCGCTGGAAGCGTGAATGAAGCCACGGGGTTGTTTCCGCCGGTTCCTGCGCTCACAGCGATTCCGAAACCACCTAACAGGCCTGCCAGGTAATCGGAATAACTTCCTGCGGGCAGGGCCGTATTCAGCCCGGTGATGGAAAAGCCGGTCGTGTCATTCTTATTGATGGCCACAAGCACCACGTCATTAAAGAACTTTCTCTCATAAATATAGACGTCGTTGTTCATCCAACGCTGCTGGAAGCCGCCATAGGCAATCCCATCATTGCTCTGACGCAGGGTGGAGAGCTGGCCAATGAGCTTATAAGGCGTGGTTGTGGTGCTGAATGAGCTCATCTGCAGCCGGTTGAAGGGGTCGCCACCACCGTTTGTATCGTTGTGGAGAAACTGCTCGTCTCCGTAATAGATCACAGGAATTCCCCTGCAGGTCAAGAGAAAGGCGGTTGCTTCATTGAGCCGGTTGGTGTTGTTGTTGACGGAAAGAAAACGGGGCACGTCATGGCTATCCACAAATGTAACCTGGTCATTCTGCCAGGTGAAGGTGGAATTCTCGGTCGTCAGCGTGCCGTCTATTTCAGAAAAATTAGTGTTGTTGGCAAACACGTCCCGAATGGCCGTATTCAAAGAGAAGTCCAGCAGTGATATGCCACTGTTGTTGGCGAACTTGTAGGCATCGTGAAAGAGCGGGTCGCCTGTGCCTCCCAGGAACCACTCGCCATAGAAAAAGCTTGGGCCAAATGTAAATGCCGAATTGGCCATGCTGTATTCCCAGCCCCAGGTCACGTGTTTTACCGCATCAATGCGGAAGCCATCCACACCATGCTGCTGAAGCTGCTGCAAGGCGGTTTTTAAATAACTGTCCACAGTTGCATTTTCCTGGTTCAGATCAGAGAGGCTGAACAGAGTGTAGTACTGGAGCTGGTAGCGATCATTGAAATCGCTGATGTTGGGGTTATGGTGAAACATTCCATTGGGATCGTTGTTGAAGGCGGCCAGAAATGTGCCGTTGTCGTAGAGCGAGCCAAATTCAGCCGCAGAATTGTCGTTGGTATGGTTGGGAGCAAAATCCACAATTACCCTGATCCCGTTAGCGTGGGCGGCGGAGACCAGATTGTCAAAAGCAGCGAAGGTATTATTGACGTCGCCAAAGTGCTCCTCGATCCGTTTGAAGTCGCGCGCAGCATAACCGTGATAGGGAGCAGCGGGACTGCCGTTGACGGGATCATTCAGGTTGAGGTTGTCCACCGGTGGGGAAATCCAGATTGCAGTGGCGCCCAGCCCCTTAATGTATGCCATCTTCTGCTGAATACCCGCCAAATCTCCGCCCCAGTAAAGCCGCCAATTCGTCTTGGTGGAATCAAACAGCCCGGCGCTCTGCGGAGGATTGTCATTGCTGGTATCGCCATTGAAGAACCGGTCGGTCACGATCTGATAGATGACCTGTTTCTTGAAATCCTGTGCGCTGCAAAGAACGGCCGCGAAAGCCAGGACGAGGAAAGTGTTGATCAAACGACGAACAGAAACGAAAGAAAGCATGTGCGAGGCTCCTTGCAGAGATCGGGCAATCTAACGGTAACTCACTCTGTAATACGGGCGCTGATGTGGATTTGTACCATCGCGTCAAGGGCCAGGCGCAATTCCATTGTGGAACTCATCCTGCTCCCTGGTTGACATTGCGTCTCCTGCTGGTGCGGGGACCAGGCCAGGCGGGCCAGCCCACGGACAGCGGATGCGAGTACTAATACCTATCGCCTCATGTCATCGAAAAGGACGCAAGACCATCCAGTAGCCTCCTCTGCTCAGAACACAATTTGCGTGTGCATGTCCCGCATGTCAATAGTCTTGCTTAGTAATGTACTTTGTTATACAAAGTACATTACTTTAAATGACTCTGTTCTCTTATGCAAAATGCTAATAATCGCGGGACGTGTGCCGGAGCCCCTCTCCAATGCCCCAGTTACAAACCCATACCAGTGCGGCAGGGTGGTATGCAATGAGGGCGCAAGGGAACCGCCCGCTTCGGGTAAAGCTGATTCTTCCAGCGCTCACTGAGGCAACCAGCCCCTACTGGCGCCCAATCAAGTACTCCTTGTTCCCTCCCCTGGGATTAGCCACGCTGGCCGCTTATCTGCGTCCGCAAGATGAAGCCGTCATCGTAGACGAGCACGTTGAACCTTTGCGGACGGACGATGAACCGGACCTGGTTCTGATCCAGGTCTACATCACCAATGCGTACCGGGCGTATGCCATTGCAGATCACTACCGGGCCAAGGGAGTATTTGTGGGCCTTGGCGGGCTGCATGTTACGTCCCTTCCGGATGAGGCGGCTGCCCACGCCGACGTGATTTTTCTCGGGCCGGGAGAGCAGACGTTTCCCCAATTCCTCCAGGACTTCTGCATTGGCCAGCCTGGCCGACGATACACTTCGACCGATGGCCGTACATTGGACCGGATTCCGCCACTGCGGCGCGACCTCATCCGCCGCAGCCACTACCTGGTGCCAAATTCTATTGTGGTGACCCGTGGGTGTCCGCAGCACTGCGACTTCTGTTACAAAGATGCGTTTTTCCAGGGTGGCCGCGGGTTTTACACCCAGAGAGTGGATGATGCCCTGGCCGAGATTGCGCGCCTGCCCGGACGCCACCTCTACTTTCTTGATGACCACCTTTTGGGTGACCGCCGTTTTGCGCAAGCTCTCTTTGATGGCATGCGGGGCATGCGGCGGCTGTTTCAGGGCGCAGCCACGGTGGATTCGATTCTACGCGGCGATCTGATCGAACGGGCAGCGGAGGCCGGTTTGCGCAGCATCTTCGTCGGGTTCGAAACCCTGACTCCCGGTAATCTGGCCCGCAGCAACAAGCGGCAAAATCTGGGGCGGGACTACAAAGCCGTAACCGACCGGCTGCACTCCCTCGGAATCATGATTAACGGCAGCTTCGTTCTTGGCATGGACGATGACGGGGAAGATGTATTTCGGCGCACGGTCGATTGGGCCATTCAGCAGGGCATCACTACCGCGACCTTTCATATTCAGACCCCCTACCCTGGCACCAGGCTCTATGCGCGCATGCTCGGTGAAGGACGCATCGTGACCAGCGACTGGAATCTGTATGACACGCGCCACGTTGTTTATCGTCCCTCCCAGTTGCGGCCGGAGGCGCTCAAGGCCGGATACGATTGGGCTTACCGCGAGTTTTATCGCTGGGGTTCCATTGCGCGGGCTTCGCTGCGACACGGCACGCTCAAACACCAGGCTAAGCATTTCTTCTATGCCGCCGGATGGAAGAAATTCGAGCTCCTGTGGGACCTGATGATCCGGGCGCGGCAACTCGGGCGGATCACACCTCTCTTGGAGGCTGTCTTAAGCAGGGTCACGCGTCAGCAAACGGCGAACAAAGCAGAGCAACGACCTGACGAGGCACTTAAGCAACTTATTACTGTTAGCAACCTCCTCGAAACCAACCCAGTGGCCCAAAGCGACGATCTGGCGTTGTCTTCTTCCGATCGCCCCCGCTGAGTCTCCTGCCGACTGCCAAAGAGGATGCATGCATAGCCTGAAGCTACGTTCTCCATTTGGGCAAGAATTCCTGGAACTTTTCCGCCACTTGGGACATTACAAGTATGTACGGGGGAGATGTTGGGAACACGATGATCAGCGACGAAGCGTTGATGCTGGACTTCCAGCGTGGATCACGCGAGGCTTTTGAAGAGCTGTTTGCACGCTATCGCGGCGCGATCCACGGCTTTTTCCGCAGGCGGCTGGAGAACAACGAACGCGCCGAGGATCTGGCCCAGGAGACTTTTCTGGCCCTGATTCGCGCCGTGTCACGCTATCAGCCTCGCGCCCAGCTCCGCACGTACCTTTACGGGATCGCCTTAAAGCTCCTGGCGGCGGAACGGCGTAAGCATAAGAGCGCTTCTCTCGATGAATGTGATCATGAGCTGCCGGTTATAGATGAAATCCCGGACAGAGCGCTTTGGGTGCGCCAATCCCTGGAAAAGCTGGATGGTTTTGAGCGTGAGATATTGATGCTGCGTGAATACGAGCAGCTCAGCTATGCGGAAATTAGCCAGTTGTTAAGGCTGCCGGTCAACACAGTTCGTTCCCGGTTATTTCGGGCACGCCTGGCCCTAAAGGGCCACCTGGAGCCGCAAATGAAGCTCCATCGCGCTACTACAGCGAGTGGAACGCAAGATCAAGATGAAGACGAGGCGCAGCAATGATCAAAAAGAATAGCCATCCCATTGAAGAACTGGAGTTGATGGCCTATCTGGACGGTGAACTCTCCCGCGAACGGGCCGCAGCCGCAGCAGCCCATCTGGAGGCATGCGCAGAGTGCAAGGCGTTGGCGAATGACCTCAGGGGCATCTCACTGGAGCTGGCAACGTGGCAGATCGAATCCTCGGATGCTGAGATCACGGCACGTTTATCGGTGGCGCTCGAGGACCATGACCGGGCCCAACAGAAGAAGACAGACAATGACGGTCGGTCCGGACTAAGAATTTTATGGCCACGGCGGCGAGTTTGGCCTTGGGCGCTGGCGGCGACGGGCTTGGTTCTAATCGTTACAGCTTCGCTCCCAAATATGCTGAGAAAGGCGGTACCTCGAGCTGAGTTTTCTAGTTTATGGCCTAAGGAACAGGAGATTCAACAGGCCCAAAGTGTAGCCAAGGGCACAACGGCTTATTCCTACGACGGACAGCCTTCGCGAGCTCCAACGCCAGGCTATGGCACAATGGGCCGGCTGGAGCGTAGCCATCAAGGAACAGAGGGGCTGCTCCGGGATCAAGTGCGTGCCACTGAGACAAAGGCGATAGGCGAATTTCTTATCCCTACCGGACCCATGGTCATACGTACGGCTGAGCTCGCGCTCACGACCACAGATTTCGACCAGGCCCGCACCCGCATGGAAGAGATTCTGAGGCGGCACAATGGTTATCTCGGTGACCTGAACGTGAGCGGAACTACTAATTCTGCTCGGACCTTAACCACGACATTGCGTGTACCCGCCGGCCAGTTGGATGCGGCAATGGCCGAGTTGAAAATGCTGGGCCACGTGGATTCGGAATCACAAAAGGGCGAGGAAGTCTCACAGCAATATGTTGACCTGCAGGCGCGGCTTTTGAATGCCCGCAACAGCGAACGGCGGCTGACCGATCTCCTTCAGCGAACCGGCAAACTCTCTGATGTGCTGGAAGTGGAACAGGCAATCGAGAGTGTACGCGAAAACATTGAACGCATGGAGGCCGAGAAAAAGAACCTGGAGAAACAAGTAGCCTTCTCCACGGTGAGCCTGAAGGTCGTGGAAGACTATAAAGAGCGCGTTCAGGTGGTGCCTGACTCCACCTCTAGGCGCCTTCGCAATGCCGCCGTAGAAGGTTACCAGATGATGGTGGCCGGGTTGATTAATCTGCTTCTGTTCCTGGCATCGTGGGGACCGAGCCTGTTGCTGTGGGCAGCTATCCTTTTCTTCCCCGCGCGCTGGTTGTGGAGAAAGGGACGCCGCGAACTTTTTTAGCGGCGCCCGTCAGGATGGCCGTTCCCGCCGCTCCCTTTCACAAGCTTCGGCCTGGTTGCGAAGGGCCCGGCCTTTATCCGGAGTGGGGTCTTTCACCAATCCGTAGGCCTTGCGACCCTCATGGTATTCGGGCAGGTGCTCGGTGATTGGGAGGCCTTCCTGATTCACGAACAGGAGACAATGACAGTATTTATAGATTTGCATATCATCGCACGCGCAAATCCATGTGCGATGCTTCACTTCTTCCAGCTTGTCGGGATAGAAACGGCAGGGACACAGGGGCTTCCCCAGTGTCTCCAGGTGGTGAGCCAGCCCCAGAACCACCGCCTCAGTGACACTGGGATCAGGATGAGTGCATGTGCCCGACTTGGCGCAATACTTCTCGACAAACTTCCGGATTCGCTGGATCGCTTCGTTGTTCGGGCCAGTAGCCACGAGTCTCCCTTATTGGTCTGCCTGTTGGGGTTGTGATCTGGGTATTATAGTTCGTCCGAATGAACGCTTGCCTCAAAGTGATCAAGATCTTTCTTTTGTGGATCTGCCTGCCGCTCCTGCTTGGGGCGGTTTTTGTAGTTGCACCGTGCTATACGCTGGGCGAATTCCTCCATCAGGAGAGGCTATGGTGCGGATATAAGAGCGGGCCGCCTTATACGGGTGCGCAATTTACCGTCGGTATAGCTGCCGGCCTGGTGCTCGCATGTCTCGTCTCGTGGAAGACGCACTGGATCGCGAGAAAGTCAAAATGATCCTTGGGGCCCTGGCGTTGTGATCTAAACTAAATTTTGCTTGCCCGTCCGGCCCAATAGGGTTCGCGCATTACGCGTTTTAGAGTCTTCCCTGCGGTACTGCGCGGAAAGTCCTCCATAATCACCACCTCGTGGACCCGCTGATGTTTGCCGTCCACGCGCTCGTTGATCCACACGCGCAGTTCTTCTGCGGTTATGCTTCCCGCGTCTTGCAGAATCACCGCCGCTACTGGTGTTTCTCCCCATTTCTCACTGGGGACGCCAAACACAGCCACCTCCCGCACGGCAGAATGGCGCACGATAATCTCCTCAATGTCCCGGGGAAACACATTTGCGCCGCCGGAGATGATCAAGTCCTTCTTGCGGTCCACCAGGTAGAGGAACCCGTCCTCATCCACATACCCCAGATCGCCGCTGTGCAACCAGCCATCAATGATGGCTTGGCACGTCAGGTCGGGCTGCTTGTAGTATCCGGGCATCATCACAGGCCCCCGGCCCACAATCTCTCCCACCTCGCCAACAGCGGCTTCCCTGCCCTCCTCGTTGATGATCCTCATCTCGAAGAATGGAGGCGGCGTGCCCACGGAATTTATCTTGGCGGCATAGCGAGTGCTATCAAGAATCGTGATAAAGCCTTCTGTGAGCCCGTACAGCTCATACATGCGGCCGGGCAGAAGACTGTTGAGCTTCTCTTTGTGCTCACTGTGCAGCGGAGCGCCCACTGTGCAGAGCATCTCCAGTGATTCGAGCATGCCGGCGGAGAAATTTGGCGCATGCAGGAGCGCAATCGCCTGCGAAGGCACGAGCATGATATGCGTCACGCGTTCGCGGGCAATCGTTTCCAGAAAGTGGATGGGATCAAAGCGTTCATGCAGGATAAAAGTGCCACCCAGGAACATGGATGGCATCAGCGTGAGAAATGCTCCATTGAAGACCAGCGATCCCGCATGCAGCGCTATGCTCTCCGGACGCATGCGAAATGCCGAAGCAAAGAGCATGCAGTACATGCCGCGCACGTAATGGGTGTGCACAATCCCCTTCGGCTGGCCGGTAGTGCCGCTGCTGTAGATGATGTTGTAGGGGTCTTCATCAAAGATTTCGACGATTGGATCATGCTCCCCTGCCCTGCCCGTTATGTCCTCATAGTTGACATACCCCAGAACTTTATCGCTGCCAGTAAGAATGAAACGACCGGAAGGGATACCGGGAAGTTCGCTCCGGATGCTGTCAACGGTGGAGGTGAACTCGGAGCAGGTAATCAGCGCCGCGGCGTCCGAATCTTTGAGCAGATTGAAGAAGCCTCTGGCAGTCAGCAATGGGCTCAGCGGCACCACGACCGCGCCGATCTTGGCAGCCGCCCAATATACATCCAGCACCTCCAGGCAGTTGGGCAGGATAGTGGCCACCTTGTCGCCCTTGCTCATTCCTAAATTCAACAGAGCGTGAGCCAAACGATTCACGCGGCGGTTGAATTCGACATAAGAAAATCTCTTGTGCTCACAAACCACCGCCGTGTGACCGGGACGAAAGCGAGCATGCCTGCCGAGCAATGATCCAATATTCACGTTTTATCGCTCCCGATTCCCTACCACGCGGCGATAAAGACCAGCCACCTCTCCCACGATGCCGCGCCGGAAGATCAGCACACAGACAATGAATATTCCGCCAATGATCACGGTAACAAAAGGCGCGATGCGGTCCGGGAGTTCATTTTCCAGCGTCACGATAGAAAAAGCTCCCACCACCGGCCCCCAAACCGTGCCCATCCCACCCAGCAGGCTCATCAACACCACATCTCCGGAGGTATGCCAGTCTGCATCGGTGAGAGTCGCAAAGGTGAGGACGAGGGCCTTGGTGGCTCCGGCCAATCCGGCCAAAGCAGCGGAGATCACAAAGGCAAGCATCTTATAGCGATTCACGTCGTAGCCGAGCGAGATGGCGCGCGCCTCATTTTCGCGGATCGCCTTGAGCACCTGGCCAAAGGGGGAATGAATTGTCCGCCAAACCATCCAAACCCCAAAGGTTGCAATGGCCAGCACCACATAGTAAAGAGTGCGATCGTTTTCAAGATTGATGAACCACCAGAGGCGGCCGCGTGGAATCGCCTGCAAACCGTCTTCCCCACCGGTGAATGGGGCCTGGAGATAAAGGAAGTACATCAATTGGGCTAAAGCCAGGGTGATCATGGAAAAGTAAATTCCCTGTCGCCGAATCACCAGGTTGGCGATTATGAGACCAAGCACGGTCGCAGCCAGAGTGCCCGCCAGAATTCCCAGCCCTGGAGTAAGACCCTTCTCTTTCATCAGGTAACCTGCGACATAACTGGCCGTAGCAAAGAAGGCGGCATGGCCAAAGGAGAGCAGCCCGACTTGCCCCAGCAGCAGGTTAAAGGCAGATGCAAACAGCGCAAAACACAGCGCCACCATCAGAAAGACGGGATACATGGCGAAGGGAGCCAACACTCCGGCAGCCAGCAGCACAGCAACCACAACATAGCCGACGATGCGATGTTTCATGCCGGGCTTCACCTCTCCCTGCCGAAAAGTCCCGCAGGACGAACCAGAAGCACAATCGCCATGATGAAGAACACTACCGTATTGGAGGCTTGCGGGTAGAACACCTTGGTGAAGCCTTCGACCAGTCCAAGGCCAAGGCCGGTCACAATTGAGCCCAGGATGGAGCTCATTCCACCGATCACAACCACAGCAAAGACAACGATGATCAGATTAGTCCCCATGAGCGGACTGATCTGGGTAAGCGGCGCGGCCAGCACGCCTGCCAGTCCCGCCAGCGCCACACCGATGGCATAAGTAATGGTAATCATGGCGGGGACATTAATGCCAAAAGCGCGCACCAGATTGGGATTCTCCGTGGCTGCGCGCAGGTAAGCCCCGAGCGGCGTTCGTTCAATTACGAACCAGGTGGCCAGGCATACCAGCAGGGATGCAACCACCACCCAGGCCCGGTACCGGGGGAGAAACATGAATCCCAGGTTGAAGGCGCCTTGAAATGCGTCCGGAATGGAGTAAGGCAATCCGGAAACACCATATTTGTACCGAAAAGCGCCTTCCAGCACCAAGGCCAGCCCGAATGTCAGGAGCAATCCATAAATAGGATCAATGCCATACAGCCAGCGCAGCAGACTGCGCTCGATCACCACTCCAATGGCCGCCAGAACCAGCGGAACCAGCAGCAGACACCACCAGTAACCAATCCCGAACTGCGTGAATGCAAACCAGGTGAAGACCGCGCCCAGCATGTAAAAAGCGCCGTGGGCAAAGTTGACCATGTTCAGCATGCCGAAGATGATGGAGAGGCCCAGGCTGAGCATGGCGTAAAAGCAGCCATTGACCAGCCCTACTACAAGTTGGCTCAAGAGTGCGGTGACCGGCACACCGAAGATCGTCATCACGTAGTTGGCCTGTAGCGTCCTATTTCTTGATCAATGGGCAGCGCGATTCAGAGAGCGGCTGAAAGGCCTGGTCCCCGGGAATTTTGCTGACGAGCTTGTAATAATCCCAGGGATATTTCGATTCGCTGGGCGACTTTACCTGAAAAAGATAAAACTCGTGGACCATACGTCCATCCGCGCGAATCTTTCCACCTTTGACAAAGTCGTCATTCAGGGTTGTTTCCTTGAGCTTCTTGATCACCGTGTCCGCATCGTCCGTGCCTGTGGCCTGCACGGCTTTCAGATACTGCAGCACGGAGGAATAGACGCCCGCCTGGCTCATGGTGGGCATCCTATTCATCTTGGAAAAGAATTTCTTGCCCAACCTTCGGGTGTCGTCATTCATATCCCAGTAGTAGCCTTCAGCCACGTACATGCCCTGCGTGGCCTTCAGCGTCAGCGAGTGGATATCCGAGATAAAAACCAGCAGACCCGCCAGGGTTTGACTTTTGTTGATGCCGAATTCGGCCGCCGTCTTGATGGCGTTGATGGTGTCTCCTCCGGCATTAGCCAGGCCGATTACTTTGGCTTTCGAATTCTGGGCCTGCAGCAGATAGGAAGAGAAATCCGGGGCGCTGAGGGGGTGCAGGACTGAGCCTAAGACCTGGCCACCGGCAGCCTTCACTGCCCTAGTTGTGTCATCCTGCAGAGAATGGCCAAAGGCGTAGTCCGCGGTAATAAAGAACCAGGTATTGCCGCCGTGCTGGACGACCGCCCTTCCCGTAACGCCTCCGGTCGCATAGGTGTCATAAACATAGTGAATGGTGTAAGGGTTGCAATCTTCATTGGTCAGGCGCGAGGTGCCGGCATTGTCAACCATAAATAGACGGTGTTTCTCGTTCGCAACCTTGCTGACTGCCAGGGCCACGCTGGAATTGGGCACGTCGACAATCAGGTCCACCTGCTGGGTATCAAACCATTCGCGGGCCTTGTTGGCCCCCACGTCGGCCTTGTTTTGATGATCGGCCGAGACCAACTGGATCGGCTTTCCCAGTACCTTGCCGCCAAACTCGTCGATGGCGATCTGCGCCGCCGCCACCGAGCCGGGACCGCCTATATCTGTATAAAGTCCAGACATGTCAGTTAGCACGGCGATTTTCACCACGCCGTCAGAGATCTTGGCTTGCGAGAATGCCTGGCCGCAAAAGAACAGAGACCAGACTACAATCATGCCCATTAGTGTGCGCTTCATGAACTCCTCCTTGAGCGTGTTTCAAGAATAGATTTGTCAAACACCCAACAGTCTTTCCACCGTTTCCCGGCTTCCCGCCAATTGGCCTTTTGGGACCTCCAAAACTATACGCCCTCGTTCGACGACATACATGCGGTCTGCAATGGAAGACGCGAAGCGGAAGTTTTGCTCCGCCAGCACAATGGTGAAACCTCTCTGCTTCAGCTCTGCAATCACACGCCGCAAGCTCTCGGCAAACACCGGCGCCAAGCCCTCGGATATCTCATCCAGAAGCAGCAGGCGCGCCCCCGTCCGCAAAATGCGCGCCATAGCCAGCATTTGCTGTTCGCCCCCAGAGAGGCGCGTGCCCTGGCTGCGCCTGCGCTCCTTCAGATTGGGAAACATGGCGTAAATGTCATCCAGGCTCATGCCCTCACTGGAAAGTATTGGAGGCAGCAGAAGGTTTTCCTCTGCGGTCAAGCTGGAAAAGATACCACGTTCCTCAGGGCAATATCCTACGCCGATCCGCGCAATGCGATGAGCAGGCCAGTCGATGGTCTCGCGGCCATTCACCATGATGGAACCGGTCCGCTTTTCCACCAATCCCAGAATCGCCTTTACCGTGGTCGTCCGCCCGGCTCCGTTGCGCCCCAGCAGAGTTACCAACTCTCCGCGGTTGACGGTGAAATCCACGCCGTGCAGGATGTGGGACTCGCCGTAAAAGGCGTGCAAGCGGCTCACCCGCAGGTATTCGACTGCCGGAATATCCGTCACGCGTGCGCTCCCAGATACGCTTCCATGACCTGCGGATTGGTGGAGACCTCAGCGTAACTGCCTTCCGCCAGCACTGCACCGCGCTGGAGGACGGTGATCACGCCGCACAGATCGGAAACCACGCTCATGTTGTGCTCCACCATGAGCACGGTGCGGGTGGCCGCAGCCTTGCGAACCAGATCTTTTACACGATCCACATCCTCCAGGCCCAGTCCCTGCGTAGGCTCATCCAGCAGGAGCAACTCAGGATCAAGCGCCAGGGTTGTGGCGATTTCCAGCGTCCGCTTACGGCCATAGGGCAATTCCACGGCCACCACGTGGGCGAACGATTCCAGCCCCACCTGCTCCAGCAGTTCACGGGCGCGCCCATCCAATACCTTCAATGCGGCTTCACTTCGCCAAAAACGAAAGGACGCTTTTATCTGCCGCTGAAGGCCGATGCGCACATTTTCCAGCACCGTCAAATGCGGAAAGACCGCTGAAATCTGGAAAGACCGAACCATGCCGCGCCGGGCGATCTCTGCCGGCTTCTCCCGGGTAATGTCATTGCCTTTGAACACAATGCTCCCGCGGGTCGGCGCAAGGAACCTGGTCAACAGATTAAACACCGTGGTTTTCCCGGCGCCGTTAGGCCCGATCAAGGCGTGAATGGTCCCCTTGCGAACTCTCAGGTTCACGTCACTCACGGCGACAAAGCCTTTGAACTCTTTCGCCAGGCCTTTGGTTTCGAGGATGGTGTCAGCTTCCATTCCGCGTTCCTTTATGAAACCCAGCACACGGAGCCGGCTTGCCGGGAGTGGCAGGGAGTCTAAGAGTCAGCCGTCAACGTTGTCAAGGACGGCCTCCCGGCTGGTCTCATGGCTTCGCGGTTTCGAAGGCATTTGCCTTGGTCCACAAACATGTGGCGACATTGTATAGACTGCTACCATCGAAAAAGTTCACCATGGCTGAAACAGGCTCCAGCGAGAACACGGGCACACTTCGCGCGCTGCTGCAACTGGCGCGGCCTTTCAAGACTCGTTTCATCGTCATTGCGCTGCTGGCGTTTCTGGCAACGGCGGCTGACCTCATGCAGCCGCTGATCTACCGCGTGGCGATCAACGATGTGGCAGGCTTGTTTGTAGGTCACCCTCCCGAAGCAGAAGAAGCAGAAACAGAAGTAGAGACACCACAAACGCCCACACCTGTATCACCGCCGCGTCCGGCAGCCTCTGCCAAGAAAGGCCATGCCAAGCAAACAAAGCAAACAAAGCGAACAGTCAAACCACGACAAGCCCACCGTCCCGGCTTTGTGGCCCCACGCACCAACCAGGAAACCCTGACGACTCTGCTGTGGGCCGTTGTCGCGCTTTTCTTCATCAGCGTGGTCGGGCATGTCTTGTCTCTGGCCGCAGACTATCAGAGCACGGTGGTGGCCAACCGGATTGAGGCGAGCTTGATTCAATCCACCTTCGGACATGTCTTGCGCTTGCCACTCTCCTTCTTCAGCCGGCGCTCCAGCGGTGGGTTGGGGAAAAGAATTGATCAATCGGACCAGGTGGCGCCCATTGTTTCTGCGTTTGCGCAGCAGATCGTGCCGGAGGTCCTGCGGGTGGTGGGAATCTGCGCCATCATGCTGACGCAGAGCTGGAGGCTGGCGCTCGCAGCGCTTGCAGTAGTCCCTTTGTATTTCTTCATTGCACGCCATGCGGCCCGCCGCCTGGAATCGGGAATGGCGGAGTACTACATGCAGTGGGAGAACGTCTCCGCGCACATCCAGGATGCTTTGGCCGCCATCAAGACCGTAAAACTCTCGGGGGCCGAACCGAGAGAATTGAGCCGCCTGAAGGCCGCCTCCCAGGGCGCTTACAATGATTACCTGAACCGGGCCCGGCTCAGCAACCGCTACTTGCTCCTGCAAAACACGCTCAATCAATTGAGTAAAGCGCTGGTGCTGGGATTTGGAGGCTGGATGGTGCTGGCACGCCAACTCACTCCCGGTGACGTTGTGATGTTCGTTGCCTACCTGGACAAGCTCTACGATCCAATCGATTCGCTCAGCAGCATCGCCGTAAGTTTGCAGCAGAATCTGGCCTCTTTGAACCGGGCCATCCGATTGCTCCTGACCGGACCGGAGGAAGCTAGCGGCGCGCCCCTGGCAGCCGGCCCAGGAAAGGTGGAGTTTCGTGACGTTCACTTCGGCTATGTGCCCCGGCGGGAGGTGCTGTGCGGGTTAAGTTTTACCGCCGAACCTGGCAAGGTGACTGCGCTTACCGGACCCTCCGGCGCGGGCAAGACCACTACCGCGGACCTGCTGCTGAAGCTTTGGGAGCCTAAGTCAGGAGAGATTCTTATAGATAGCCAATCGCTTTCCGTCGTCGATCCTTCCTCCGTGCGTCAGGCAATTGGAGTGGTAGCGGCTGAAGGAGCGATTTTTCGCGGGACGTTGGCGGATAATATTCGCTACAAGCGACCCAGCGCTACGGACGAAGAAGTAAAGGCAGCGGCGCTGGCCGCTGGTCTGCGCAACATGTTGGAGCGGTTACCCGATGGCCTGCAGACGGAGATTGGCGAGCAGGGAGTGGGTCTCTCTGTGGGCGAGCGCCAGCGCCTGCAAATCGCGCGCATTCTGGTAGACCGGCCGCGAGTCCTGGTCCTGGATGAAGCAACTGCCAATCTGGATTACGCCACCGAAAGAGAAGTAAAACAGACCCTGAGCCACTTAAGCTATCATCCCACCACGCTGTTGATCGCTCACCGGTACTCGATGGTCAAGGACGCGGACAACGTGATTGTTCTGGATGAAGGCCGAATCCTGGAGCAAGGCCCTCCCGATCAACTCGTAGCAGCCGGCGGCTGGTTCAGCCGGTTTGCGTTGCAGTCTGGACAGGGCGCACCCGAGGCGTGAAGGTAGACTTAGGACCGTGCGAAACTACGGAGAGAAGCGGCTGAGCCCGGATCGGCAGCAACCATTGATGCGGGAACGGTGCTCAAAGTCGTTCCCGCTTTGTTAATTCTTGCCCGTTGCGGCAAATGCAACAAAGTTTAAATGCAGAGTAATCCTGCACCCCTGTCACCCTGAGTGAGCACGAGCGACGAAGGAGCGAGGGCGAGTCGAAGGGGCCCGAGGATTTTTAATGTGCGATTCAGCATCAGGGAATTTCAACCAGAACGTTGTCGTAAGAACGCCCTGGGACAGCATGGTCGGTTAAGCAGTAAGGGGATTCTTCGGCTCCGCGCTCTAGGGTCTGCTTCAGGTACAGTTCGTCGAGGCGCTGCGCTCAGAATGACATGGCTCTATGTGCGTGTACTCAGGAAGCAGTGAATGCATTCTCTGTTTTCGCTTTTCGCTTACAATCAGCCTGAGGAAATGTGAACAGGCGAGATTCCATTTCAGTGAAAATCGACCCAATTTTTTGCAAAGTAGCTTCATGGCGTTGCATGACAATTTTGAACTAGCAAGCCGGCGGGCTAAGGATCTCCAATCGTCAATGCCCAAGGCCGTCTCTGCCCGCTATGACCGTAGAAACGGACGCATCGTGATTCAACTCAGCTCAAAGCTGGATGTGAGTTTCTCGCCCCACGATGCTCAAGGTCTGGAAAAAGCCAGACCGTCCCAACTTGAAGAAATCAAGATCAGCCCTTCCGGCTTCGGCATTCATTTTCCCAAGCTGGACGCGGACCTTTATCTTCCGGCAATTTTGGAGGGCTTTCTCGGATCAAAGAGATGGATGGCATCCAGGCTTGGCCAAGCGGGCGGCAGATCAAGGAGCGCAGCAAAGCGAGCCGCTTCGAAGGCAAATGGCAGATTAGGGGGAAGGCCCAAACGGAGAAAAACCGGCTGACACAGGACTAAGAGCAATTTCAAGATCCAAGATCATCGACCGGTATCCTGCACGAACGCCTCTCATAACTCCTGAGCAAATTGCCTATTTTCTCCTCCAGGCAGTAGACTCATAAGTTTCCTTTATGAGCCAATCATTACTGCCTATTGAGTCTATTGCCCGCAAGCTGAAGTTACCCGACGCCTACGTCGAACCTCTTGGCCGCTACGCCGCCAAGATCAAGCTGGATTTGCTGAATGACCCGGCGTTCCCTCCTCGCGGCAAAATCATTCTGGTTACCGCGACCACGCCTACGGCGTCCGGGGAAGGCAAGACGGTGACCTCGATTGGCCTGACGCAGGGGCTGGAGCGTATTGGGAATCGCACCATCATCACCTCGCGCGAACCCTCTCTGGGGCCGGTGTTTGGCATGAAGGGAGGCGCGGCGGGCGGTGGAAAGTCGCAGATTGAGCCCAGCCAGAAGATCAACCTCCACTTTACCGGCGATTTCCATGCCATCACCTCCGCGCACAACCTGCTCGCGGCGCTGATTGATGCTCACCTGTTTCACGGCAACGATCTGGAACTGGATCCTGCCCAGATCACCTGGCCGCGCGCCATGGACATGAATGACCGCGCCCTGCGGCGGATCACCATCGATATTGGCGAGAAGAAGGGTTCGCTCACCCGCAATACCGGCTTCGTCATTACTGCCGCTTCAGAAATCATGGCGATCCTGGCTCTGGCCGCAGGCCTTGACGACCTGCGGCGCAGGCTGGACGCAATTGTGATTGGCATTTCGCGTTCTGGGAAGCCGGTGCGGGCGGCAGATCTGGGCGCGACGGGCGCCATGATGGCCCTGCTGACGGAAGCTGTCCTACCCAACCTGGTGCAGACCACGGAAGGGACGCCGGCCATGGTGCATACGGGGCCGTTTGGGAATATCGCCCACGGTACGAGCAGCGTAATCTCGCGGGCGATGGGAGTCCGGCTGGCGGATTTCGTGGTCAACGAAGCAGGCTTCGCCGCCGACTTGGGTGCGGAGAAATATTTTGATATTGTGATGCGCTCCTCTGGTCTCGGTGTGGCATGCGCTGTCCTGGTGACCACCGTGCAGAGCCTGCGCAACCAGGGTGAGGGCGATCTGGGACGCGGCTTTCCTAATCTAGCCAGGCATCTTGAGAACTTGAAGAAGTTTGGCGTCCCCGTCGTGGTGGCCATCAACCGCTTCCCTACTGACACCGATGCCGATCTTAAACGCATGGCCGACTACTGCGCTGAACATGGAACAGAGAGCGCAATGAGCGAAGCCTTCACTAAAGGCGGGGCTGGCGTCGAAGCACTGGCGAAAAAGGTTGTTGAAACAATTGCAAAAAATCCCAACCCCAACGTGCAGCCCATCTATTCCCTTGAGGATTCGCTGGAAGACAAGATCTCAAAGGTAGCCATTAGCATCTATGGCGCTGCCGGAGTCATCTTCAGCGACAAAGCGCGAGGCAAGCTGCAGCAGTTTAAGGACTGGGGTTTTGCTCAACTGCCGGTCTGTATCGCCAAGACCCAGTACTCCTTCTCAGACAACGCAAAGCTTCTGGGCGCGCCTTCCGGCTGGACCCTGAATGTGACTGACGCTTCAATCTCGGCGGGCGCCGGCTTTATCGTGGTGATTGCCGGAAACATGATGTTGATGCCGGGCCTGCCCAAAGTTTCCCGCGCCCTGAGCATTGACGTTGATTCCAAGGGAGAGATCACCGGCGTTTGAGGAATCGGGTCATTGGAATACCAAAAGTCAAAAGCCTGCCACTGATGACATTGGTTGAACTGATCTGCACGGATTTGTTAGCGACCAGTAAACTCATCCTCATCAACTCTCACAAATCTTAAGAAATCCAAACGAACAATCTACTCTGGATTGGGTCTAATCGGCCAGAGGAAGAGACGCGCGCCATGGCTCTTGGACTTATCTGGCTGATCTTGTTTCTGTGCCTGTTGATCACCATCGTCAAGTACACGCTGGGGGCCATTCTCAAGTGGTCGGTTTCTGGCGCGAAGGTGAAGAAAGATTACGCCTATCAGCCAACCGTAAGCGTGATTCTGCCTTGTTATAACGAGGGCAAGGCGGTTTATGAAGCCATCGAGAGCATCAGCCAGAGCAACTATCCCAATGACAGATTTGAAGTGATCGCGCAGGACGATTGCTCCGTAGACGATAGCTACCAGTGGATGCTTCAGGCGCAGCAGGACTTTACCAACATACGAGTCACGGTAGACCGGAATGCCGTGAACAGCGGCAAGGCGCGCAGCGTGTGCAATGCCCTGAGCCGGTCCAGCTCTGAGATCATCATCTCCGTTGATTCCGATTGCACTTTTGACTCCGAGGCGATCCGTGAGTTGACCGCATGCTTTAGCGAGCCAGGAATCGGGGCCGTAGGCGGCAGAGTGGGAGTAAGAAATCCAAACGAAGGCGTTCTCACTGCCATCCAGACGTTCATCTATTATGCGGCGTTTCATCTTTATAAGGTTCCAGAGAACTGGACGCGAAGCGTTGGCTGCATCAGCGGATGCCTTTTTGCCATCCGCCGCGATCTGCTGCTCAGGATTGAGCCTGTAGTTCGCGGCCGCCACTGGTTTGGTATTCCCGTCAACCAGGGTGAAGACCGTTTCATGACCCACCTGGCCCTGCTGGAAGGATATGGAACCTACCTCAACAATGATGCGCTTTGCTGGACCACGGTCCCGGCCACGCTGACTGAGCTGTTCAAACAGCAGCTCCGCTGGCGGCAAAGTATTCTCCGCGATCTATTCTTCACCCTCAGGAGTCTGCCGCAGCACGTCTTCAAACTGCACCCGAATGCGGTGTTGCACCTGGTGCTCACGCCGCTGGGAGCGGTGGTCGCGCTGCTCATGGCCGTTACCATGCTCACCGGTGATCCACTCTCGTGGGCAGGCCCAACGCCGCTGGTTGTGTATCTGGTGATTGCGGCAGTGATCGCCTGGGCCATCAGGAAATACAGCACCAGGGAGACAGTGAAGCACCCGCTGGTCTTCGGCGCTTATGTGGCCTGGTGGCTGGTCAGCAATTTATTCCTTACGCCTCTGGCCCTGTGCACCATGGATTCCAGAGACTGGGGCACTCGCAGCAAAGAAAAAGAACAGGAGGCATCCCGTGGCAACAGCAACAGTTAAGAAGGTTTCCGTGGATACGAACCGCGCGCGCATCTTCCAGATGCTGATGTACAAGTGGGTGGTTGCGCTCTACCGCATCTTTGCCATCCTTACGCTCTACGCGGTGCTCCTTGGCGTGCTGGCGTACGGTTTTGTCATGGGTTTCTACGCCATCAATACCTCCTGGGCGGCGCCTGTGATTCTTTCTCCGGCAGACGATAAGAGTCTGGACTTCACCCAAAAGCTGGTGACCAGCAAACAATCCCTGGAAGACCTCTCGCTGGATAAGAAGCGATTGGAGAGCAGCATCTCTGAAATGACGCAGCACCGCGCTTCCCTGCTCTCGCTTGAACCTGAGTTGCAGGCCGCCATCGCGCGCGAGAAAACCCATAACCGGGCGACCGGCCCACAGCTTTTACAACTCGACCAGGAGAAGCAGGCTGATAACGTGAAGACCCAGAACGTGATGGCCCAGGTTAAGCAGGTGGAAGCCAGCATCGACAAGGACCTGGCCGCCGGCCTGATCACCAAAGGCGATGCCGCGACCCAGCGCGTAGCTCTGAACCAGGCCCAAAGCGCGTTCACTGACAGCAAGATCAATGAGGTCCTGCTGACAGACAACGTGCTGGAAAAGACCGCAACCGGCACCAAATCGCTGGACGTGCTCGACAAACAGGCCGAGTTGAGATCGGAGATCGCGCAACTGGATATCGCCCTCAACCTGGCAGAAAAGCAGATACGGGAAGAATCGCAACAGATTGACAGGTTAAAGAGCGCCATCGCAACCGCTAAGCAGACCCCGTATTACCTGAGCGTCTCCGGAGGCAGCAGGATCAACTTCGCTTTCGTGCCCTATGACAACCTGGGCAGCGTCTCCGTGGGCGCTCCAGTGTATGACTGCTACCTCAATATGGTGCCGTGCCGCCAGGTGGGAACCGTGAAGCAGATATTTACCGGTGAAGAACATGCCATCCATCCCATCTTCAGGTCTGATATGCGCGGCTTCATGATCCAGATGGATTTGAACCGTCCCGAGTCGGCAAGATCAAAGACGTTGTTTTTGAATCGCAAACCGCTGTTCTTCTAAAGGAGAAGGGCCATGTGGTCAAACAGAGGAAAATTCGCGATTGTTGTTTTACTAATGTTGTCCACGCGGTTGGTTGCCCAGAGTTCCGCCCCAGCCACGGAACTTGAAAACGACCAGCAGGCCTATTGTGAGTACCTCTCACAGCAGGCCCAGGCACAGAGGGACCTGCTGCGCACACCCAGCGCGGCCACAGGTATAACACAGCCCACCGCGGCCTTGCCCATGCAGGTTTTCTGGGGAGTCACCAGCAGCCTGTCAGCCATAAAGAAGGCTGGCCTCACCGTGGATGTAGCGCAGAAGAACTGCGATCTTTATGCGGCCACTACTTCCGCTCAGCAGGACATCCAGTTCGCGCTGCCGAACCTTGAGAAGCAGGCACTCGAGCACCGGCTCGATCTAATTCAGCAAGCATCCCAGAACCTCGATGCGCTCATCGCCGGGACGACAAAAATGTTGGAGGCCCAAAACGTAACCCGCCCCATGCTCTTTGCACTGCAAACAACCCGCATCAAGCTGGACGCGGACCGGGCTGATACTCAGTCGAAGATTGCCGCCCTGTATACGCCGGACTTGAGCGACAAGCCGATCAAGCAACTCGTCGCTCAGAAGCAACAGAGCGAAGCTGCCGCGCAAAAGACGTTAGACAAGCTGAGCCGCCAGAGCGATTGGGACGTATCGCTCTCTTTTGGAGCCCGCCAGCAGATCAATCCGTTCGATAGCAGGGGCGCGTACGGTGCGGTCACCGTAAGCTACAACCTCGCCAGTCGCGCTATCAATGAACACCTCGATCAAGCCGCAAATGCTTTCGACGATTGGAAGAAGGTGCAACAAGGCGACGTTACACGTAACTCGGATGTCCTGAGACAGCAGGTGACAAGCGGAATTTCAGTCCAGAGGGCCAGGTTGAAGGCACTTCAGGATGAAGAGCAGGAGCTAGAAAGCAATTTGCAACTGGTAGATAACGTTGACACTACAGCCGCCCTCGACTTCCGCAACCAACTCGCCGGCACGCAATTGCTGTTGGCCGTTGAAACGGGCGATGCCAGCTTCCGTCTGAGTCAGATGCAGGACTTTCTGGCGAAAAACTATTGAGCAGAAGTTGGCGCGGAAGAGCCAATGGCTTGTTGTTGATTTAACTGCTTCTGAAAACCAATATTCCCAGAAGGCCTCCAGCTAGAATCAACCAGGTCGTATTGATCTTGAAACGAATGAGAACAATCAGGCTCACCAAAGCGAGAGCGCCCGTAATCACGTCAATAATCGCGGCCCTCCCCAGGTACCAGGTAACCACAACCATCAGGGCCAAAGCACCCACGTTTACCCCGTCAAGGAATGCGCCAAAAAATACTGACTTCCGCAGTCGAGGAACAAGCGGACCGATAACAGCAATAAAAACAAAGGACGGAAGAAAAATACCCACTGTCGCCACCACAGCCCCCGGCCCACGGCCGAGCAAATAGCCAATGAAGGTCGCAGTCGTGAAGACGGGCCCCGGCGTCACCTGCCCAACGGCAATCGCGTCCAGCAATTGCTTGTCTGTAAGCCAGTGGAGCCTCACCACAAGATCGGTGCGGAGAAAAGCCAGGAGTACATAACCGCTTCCAAAGAGAACTGCGCCGACTTTCAGAAAAAACATGAATAAGGGTAAGAGGCCAAATGGGGCTGCCGCTAAACCTCCGGTCGAGAAGATCAGCGGCGCTTGCGGAACCAGCAACGCCGAAACCTTGGACCGCAAGGACTTCCCTGCTGCTTTCCCGGCAGCCAGCGCGACGATTCCTGCGCCGAAAAGAACCAGCAGAACGTTCGCGCCAAACGCATTGGCGAATATGGCCAACGCGCCGATCACAGCCAAAAGTCTGCCCTTGACCGCGGTGTGAGACAGGCTCCATATCGCCTGGAGCACCACCGCCACCATGACCGCTTTCACGCCGTATAAGACCCCGGCAGCTTGTGGCAGCGTGCCATACCTCACATAGAGCCACGCGAGGAACAGCGTGAGGAGCGCTGCCGGCAGGATGAAGCAGATGCCGCCAATGAGTAATCCTGGCCATCCGGCTACCCGGTAGCCAATCTGGATCGCCATTTCGGTGGAGTTCGGGCCCGGAATCAGGTTGACTACGCCCAGGAAATCTAAGAACTGCTCCTGCGTCAACCAGCGGCGGCGGTGGACAACTTCGTCCTGCATCATCGCGACATGCGCCGCCGGGCCTCCGAATGCCGTGATTCCCAGGCGCGCATACAGGAAAGCCAACTCACGTAGGATCCTTCGCCTGGGCGCATTGAGTGCTTCAGTCACGGCTTTCTCGGTGACTGCCATATTTTTGCATCCAGTGACCTTGCTCCTGCCCCGACCAGGATGAGGAAAATCAGCCCCAGGAACATGGAAAAATCAGTTCGCGCTTCGTGCAGCATGCTGAGAAAGCCATAGTGCTTCAGCTTGGGCACGGTGAAGCGCCAGTATCCATGCCCCAGCCATATTGGGATCTTGGTGGTAACGATGGCGACCGTAATATTGATGAGCAAAACAATGGACGCCAGCCGTGTAACCAGCCCGGCGAGCACCAGGGCGCCGCATACGATCTCCACAACGCCCACGAAAGGCGCCATCACCTGAGGCGCAGGTATGCCGATGGATGTGAAGCGACCCACGCCGAGTTCGTCGGGCAACATGAATTTGAGAATTCCTTCCACCAGAAAGACCCAGCCGACCAGCAAACGTATGACTGCGACTGCCGCACTCATTCGATCACTCATTTTTTTTGTCGTTCTCCTGTAGACGTATTACTGTAACCGAAACGAAGTTCGTCTCTTCCACTTGAAGCAAAGTTTCTGAATCCAGCGCATCTTCAGATCCGCCGGCTTCAGCCATCACAAAATAGAAGGCAGGGCTCAATTGAATTCAGGATTGCAGAGCTGCTGCACGTTTTCGGACAACTAGTCGTGTCACGATTGAATCGAATCTCAGTAAGGGTAAGACAAAATCTGAGGGAGGCCAATACATGGCTGAACAAGACAATCGAAAGAACGAAGAATGGCAGGAAGGCGGCCAGCACGGCCAAGGCAAACAGGGCGGGCAACCCGGTAAGAGCGGTCAGCAGAACCCGGGCGGACAAACCGGCCAGCATGGCCAGCAGGAGCAGCATGGCCAGAAAGGCCAAGAGCAAAAGCGCCCGCAGTCGGAGCGTGAAGAGCAGCAGAAAGAGCGCAAGCAGGCTTAACCGTTCCAGAACGCGAAGCGTGTAGTTGAAAGATCTCCACCGAAGTGAACGGCCAAAAAGGCAATTTCTTTGTCCTTCAACCAGGTGGAGATTTTTTATTTGTGAGGATTGCCATAAGAGGCGTTGCCGTGGCAGAACTCTGTAAGCCACGGCAGCACCGCCCTGTTTACGTCCGTTTTGGTCTTGGAAATCGCGCAACCCTCTAGCTTTAAGCTAAACTTACGCTGCGCGCTTTGTACGCTTCTTGCCTGCAGCTGCCTGCGCCTTCTCTACCTGTTCCTCCGTCATCATCTCTTCCGGCTTCAGTTTTTTGCTGAAAGCTTCCATCTTCTTTAGCGCCGCTTGTTCTTCTTTCAGGTTCTGCCCCAGCAGTTGAGCCACTTTTGTGTGTTTCATCTCCCTGGCCATGCCGATCAGCGACTCATACTCGCAAATCTCATAGCTTTCGGTCTTGATGGCAGCGCCAACCTGGAACACATCGAGAATGTCAGGCGACGGATCTTCTTCCGTAAATGCCTTCTTTTCTTCGATGAGCCCTTTAATGCCGGCGCATTGACTGTCGTCCGCAGTTTCCCCCAGTAACTCGAAACACTGCTCCAGCCTTTCCACCTGGCCCTCAGTTTCCTCGAGGTGGCTGGCAAAGGCCTTCTTCAACTGCGGATTTGTGGAATCATTTTCCAGCTCCTGCAGGGCCTCCACCAGTTGACGCTCGCCATCGAGTATGTCGCTCATGCCGTGCAAAAACAATTCGTATCCTGTCTGCATAAAAAATCCCCTCGAATTCTGTTTTATTTTCGTTGAATTTAAATGTGGATCAAACACATGGATGACAAGAGGAACCTGCTATGTTGGCCCGGACTGAAGTTCTAGGGTAAGAATTTCAGTGCTGCGGGAATTGTTGTTTCACGGACCGCGTCACAAAGCAAATTCAAACAAGGAAAGCATTGCACCAGCAGGAATTGGCGCCGATTACACGAGCACACCGGGGGCACAGAAGAGCGGCAAGATCAACACCTGAATTCAAGCGGAGAGCAATAACAGTACACGAACTGCCAGGGCAATGTTGGATTGGCCCGGTGTCCTGAAGTTCTTGGTTTAGCCGTCGGTGTGTGATCTTCTCAACCTGGCCCTATGTCTTGCGCGCCGCTGCTTCTTTTTGGCCATTCGGGCCTCGGTAAACTTGTCGACGGTCGGTTTTGGCAGTGCGTGCTTTTCTGCAATCGCTGGGGCCGGAACCGGATGTGGTTCGGTAAGGTCTGTTGCGGCGGTATCCATACCTTGTTCTCCTTGAGACAGTCTGCTGACAGCATACGCAAGCTGGCCCGAACAAACTGGTCAATTTTGAACATCTTTTGGCGGCTGCCAAGGAACATACTTGTGCATCCCATCTCACTGAGGCGGCGCTGCTTAGTCGCCCTCTCGCTATAGCGGACAGTACTGGGGACAGCACTTTGCACCTCTTCGTTACTGGGTTTCGCCGGACGTGTAAGAAAGCCGGACGGACAAGTGGCGCAGACATGCGGTTTCAAGAAAGATGGTTTCAAGAAAGATAAAGAGATGATTCCTTGAATAACCGGCAAAGGCAGGGGAATTTAGTCCAAATTGGCGCACGCCTGCGCAACACCCTTTGGGAGTCAAAATCTCAGGGAAAAGAAGCGCCTCTACGCTCCGAGTTGTTCAGCCGTGAGCAGATGAAGCAGCATGGCAAAATCCTGGCGGCCTCTCACGAGGTGGCTCTCGAACGTACAGCGGACCAGTTATTGTCGAGATTGGCGGATAACGAAAAAGTACTCAATGAAACCTGTCGTCTTCTGACCACGGCGGTAAAAGAGAACCGGCGTATTGCGCCTGCCGGGGAGTGGTTGCTCGACAATTTCTATCTAATTGAACAGCAGATCAGAACCGCCAGGAGGCACTTGCCCAGAGGCTACAGCCAGGCGCTTCCGAGCTTACTTCAGGGCCCTTCCTCAGGTTTGCCGCGCGTGTATGACCTGGCCCTGGAGGCAATTTCACACAGTGATGCCCGGGTAGATCCGGAGAGTCTCAGCGGATTCGTGGCGGCTTACCAAACCGTCACCGACCTCAACCTGGGAGAGTTATGGGCCATTCCCATCATGCTGCGGCTTGCGCTCATCGAAAATCTCAGACGCGTTGCTGCAGTGATTGCCGCCGACAGACGCGACCGCAACCTGGCTGACACTTGGGCGGACAGGATGACGGAAGCCGCAGAAAAGGATCCTAAGAACCTGATTCTGGTCATCGCAGACATGGCGCGCTCGGATCCTCCCATGGTGAGTTCCTTTATTGCCGAACTAGCGCGTCGTTTGCGGGGACAAGGTCCGGCATTGGCTTTGCCCCTTACCTGGATTGAACAGCGACTATCAGAGTCCGGATCGTCCATTGAACAACTGGTGCGGTCCGAGAACCAGCGGCAGGCCACGGATCAGGTTTCCTTCAGCAACAGCATCGCCAGTCTCAGGTTTCTGGATGGGACCGACTGGCGAGAGTTTGTGGAGACGATGAGCGTCGTCGAACACACCCTGCGTGAGGACCCGCAGGACGTGTACAGCAAAATGAGTTTTGCCACCCGCGACCGCTACCGGCACGTTGTCGAAAAGATTGCCAAGAACAGTAAGTCATCGGAGGGGGAGGTGGCCCGCAAGGCAGTCCAACTGGCGCATGAGAGTTGGCAAAAGACGGAAAGTCGCGCCGGACATCTTGGTTTTTATTTGATCGGTGAAGGGCGCGAGGCGCTCGAACGCTCCGTGTCCATGCACGGGTCCATAGCACGATTTTTACGCGCCATCGGCCGGCGATATTCGTTGTCGCTTTATTTAGGCTCGATCCTGGTAGCCACTGCCTTCTTCACCAGAATCCTGATTGAAAAGGCTCACGCCAATGGCGCCCGCGATGTAACCCTGGCGTTTGTCACCATTTTCACGCTAGTCGTTGTGAGCCAATTTGTTATCACAGTGCTGAATTCTCTGATGACCAAACTGACCATGCCAGAGCTGCTGCCGCGGATGGATTTTTCCCGCGGAGTTCCAGCCGAGTGGCGCACGCTCGTCGTGGTTCCAAGCCTGTTCACTACCACCGAAGGCGTTGCGGATCTGGTGGAAGCACTCGAGGTCCGGTTCCTGGCCAACCGCGATGACAATGTGCACTTCTGCCTCTTGTCGGATTTTGGTGATGCGGCCCAGGAGAACATGCCGGAAGATGACGCACTCCTGGATCTTGTTGAGCAGAGAATCGCCGGCCTGAATAAAAAGTACAACCAGCGGGACATTGATACGTTCTTCCTCTTTCATCGGCCGCGCCGCTGGAATGCCCGCGAACAAATGTGGATGGGTTACGAACGCAAACGAGGCAAACTCGAGGACTTAAACTCATTCCTGCGCGGCCACCACGGCGATCGCTTTTCACGTATCGCAGGAAAAACAGCCGTCCTGCAAGGCGTTCGGTATGTCATTACGCTCGATACGGATACACTGTTGCCGCGCGACTCAGTTTGGCAACTGGTGGGTGCCATGGCGCATCCGCTCAACCGTCCCGTTTACAACGAAGTAAAACAACGGGTTACCGAGGGCTACGGCATCCTGCAGCCTCGTGTTGCCATCAGTCTTCCGGGCACAAATCGTTCGCGTTATGCGCGGTTGTGGGGTGGTGAACCGGGCATCGATCCCTACACGCGCGCGGTGTCGGACGTTTACCAGGATATTTTCCGCGAGGGTTCTTTTGTCGGCAAGGGAATATATGACGTGGATGTTTTCCAGCAGGCTCTGGGTGGGCGTTTCCCTGAGAATCGCATCCTCAGCCACGACCTGATAGAAGGCTGCTACGCGCGGTCCGCTCTGTTGAGCGATGTGCAGCTCTACGAAGACTATCCGGCAACCTATGATGCGGACGTGGCCCGGCGTCACCGCTGGATTCGCGGTGACTGGCAGATCGCCCGCTGGATCCTGCCGCGAGTGTCAGGCCCGGATCTCCGGACACTGAGGAATCCCCTGTCTCTTCTTTCTCGATGGAAGATTATTGACAATCTTCGCCGCAGTCTTGTGCCGGCTTCACTGGTTCTCCTGCTTCTCTTCATCTGGCTGCGGCTATCGCCCGTCTGGGCGTGGACCCTGGCGGTCCTTGCGCTGGCCTTTGTTCCTGCTTTCTTCAGCTCTCTTCTCCAACTCTTGCATAAATCAGACGATGTGGAGCCAAGACAGCACCTGCCGGAAGTCATGCGCTCTTTCCGCCGGCACTTTGCTCAGGCCTTCCTGGCGTTTGCCAGTCTCCCATACGAAGCCTTCTTCAGCCTTGACGCGATTCTTCGGGCAATGTGGCGGCTGCTTTTCTCGCATCGACGGCTGTTGGAGTGGAATCCATCAAGCGAGCTGAAGCACAGGAAGCACTGGGGTCTCGCGGAATCCTTTCGTCGCATATGGGTTGCGCCTGCTATCGCGGCCGCCGGCTTGATCTATCTGGCTTCGACCAGGCCGTCCAGCCTCGGCACAGCTGCTCCGATCCTGTTGATCTGGTTTGCGTGGCCGGCCGTTGCGTGGTGGATCAGCCTGCCGCTCGCCCGTGACGCTACAAAGCTCTCCCCTAAGCAGACGATCTTCCTGCAGAAACTGTCACGCACAACGTGGTCGTTCTTTGAGAAGTTCGTCACCGCAGAAGATCATTGGCTTCCCCCGGACCATTTTCAGGAGGGGCCGGTTCCCAGCATTGGCCATCGCACCTCGCCAACCAACATGGGACTGGCGTTGCTCGCCAATCTTTCCGCTTACGACCTTGGCTATCTTTCTGGCGCACAGTTAATCCAGCGTACCACCCAGGCCTTCCAGACCATGGGTTTCTTAGAGCGGTATCGCGGCCATTTCTATAACTGGTATGACTCGCTCACCTTGAAAACGCTGTTGCCTCACTATGTTTCCACCGTCGATAGCGGGAATCTTGTTGCCCACGTGCTCACCCTGGAACCTGGCCTTGTTGCCCTCGTGGATCAGAAAATACTTGCTCCGCGCTTGTTTCACGGCCTTCGCGATACTCTCAGGATCTTTCTGGATGTTGTGAACGAAGGGATCCCGCGAAAGAATGAACTGGCAAAGGTCACACTTTTTCACGCCACTGATTTACGCGCGGAATTGGACGCCCTGTGTGTTTCTCCGCCAACTACCTTATCGGCTGCCAGGTTGTGTCTCGAGCAGCTTCTCGCAAAAGCCGGCCGTCTGGTGGAAAGCGTTAGGGACCAACCGGAGAGCCTGACGATGTGGTGGGGAGACTCTCTCGCCAGCCAATGCCAGGCTGCGCTTGAAGACTTGATCTTTCTCGCGCCCTGGATTGTGCCCGGGTACCCTCTGGACGAACTGAACGTATTTCAACTAAACAGCATTCCCACTTTGCGCGACGTAGCGGCATGGGATTCGGAGTCCCTCTCCGTCTTCCTGCAGCCGGATAACTCTGGTGCAGCCTCGCGCCAGTGGCTGGACGAAGTAAAGCCGCTCCTCAGCCAGGCGATTCATCGCGCCAGGAGCCGGATTGCGGAAGTTGATCGGCTCGCCCTGCAGTGTAAGGATTTTGCCCGCGTCGAGTACGACTTCCTGTATGACGAGGCGCGCCACTTGATGACGATTGGATACGACGTCAGTGAAGAGCGCCGGGACTCGAGCTACTACGATCTGCTGGCATCAGAAGCGAGACTGGCCAGCTTTGTGGCGATCGCGCAGGGTCAGGTGCCGCAGGAGAACTGGTTTTCTCTGGGCCGCCAGCTTACCACCTCCGCGGCCGGACCAACTCTCCTCTCATGGGATGGCTCGATGTTTGAGTACCTGATGCCACTGCTGGTCATGCCCACCTACGAAAACACGCTGCTCGATGAGAGTTGCAGAGCAGCCGTGGAAAGGCAGATCGAATACGGCATCCAGCGAAATGTGCCCTGGGGGATATCGGAGTCCGGATACAACAAAGTTGATGTACACCTGAATTACCAGTACCGGGCCTTTGGCACACCCGGTCTTGGGCTGAAGCGCGGATTAGCTGAGGATCTTGTCATTGCGCCTTATGCCTCGAGTTTGGCCCTGCTGGTCGCTCCGGAGCAGGCCTGTGCGAACCTGCAGCGGCTCGCGGCCGCAGGCGTTGAAGGCAAATACGGCTTCTATGAAGCCATTGACTACACTCCATCGCGAGTGCCTCGTGGCCAATCGAATGCCATTGTCCGGGAGCATATGGCCCATCACCAGGGTATGAGCTTGGTGGCCTTCGCTCATGTTCTGCTGGACCGGCCGATGCAGCGCCGGTTCGAGTCAGTGCCAATGTTCCAGGCCACCACGCTGCTGCTGCAAGAGAGGGTCCCAAAAGCAACAGCATCCTATTCAGCGCCCGATGAGTTGCCTGAGACTCACAGGCTTGCCGATGAGATGGAGACTCGCGTGCGGGTGTTTCAGAGCCCAAACACTCCCACTCCCGAGGTGCAATTGCTGTCAAATGGCAAATATCATGTCATGGTCACCAACGCGGGCGGGGGTTACAGCCGGTGGAAGGACATGGCGGTGACGCGATGGCGTGAAGATGCTACCTGCGATCATTGGGGAACCTTCTGCTACATCCGTGACCTTGCCACGGGAAGGTTCTGGTCGTCCGCTCATCAGCCAACCATCAAACCGCTGGAGCACTACGAGGCTATTTTTTCCGAAGCCAAAGTTGAGTTTCGCTGCCGCGAGGGAGAACTGGAAGCGCACACGGAGATTGCAGTTTCCCCGGAGGATGACGTTGAGTTGCGGCGAGTCACGCTCACCAACCGTGCCCGGAAGCGCAGGGTCATTGAGATAACCAGCTACGCGGAAGTTGTTCTGGCTTCGGCTGCCGCGGACGCCTTGCATCCCGCCTTCAGCAATCTCTTCGTGCAAACGGAGGTACTGGAAGAGCGCCGGGCCATTCTTTGCACGCGCCGTTCTCGGTCTCTCCATGAGCAGTCGCCCTGGATGTTCCATCTGATGGTCACCCATGGCGTGGATGTGGGAACTGTGTCCTACGAAACCGACCGCATGCGATTCATCGGACGAGGGAGAACAGTGGCGAATCCCCAGGCGATGAACAGTTCCGCTCCGTTGTCAGCCAGCCAGGGTTCTGTTCTCGATCCCATCGTGGCAATCCGCTATCACGTCACCCTGGATCCGGGAAAATCGGCCATTATCAACATGGTTTCTGGTGTCGGCGAGACTCGCGACCGTTGCCTGCAGTTGGTCGATAAATATCAGGATCGCAACCTGGCAGACCGCGTCTTTGATCTTGCATGGACCCATAGCCAGGTAGTCTTGCGGCAACTCAACGCAACGGACGCTGATGCGCAGATCTTCGGACGTCTTGCCAGTTCCATCCTTTACGCCAACCCATCTCTGCGTGCCGAACCTTCTCTGCTGAACAACAACCACCGCGGGCAGTCCGGCTTGTGGGGCTACTCGATTTCCGGAGACCTGCCCATCGTGCTGCTGCAAATCGGAGATGCCGCCAACATCGATCTGGTGCGCCAGCTTGTCCAAGCCCACGCCTACTGGCGATTGAAAGGACTCGCTGTTGATCTGGTGATCTGGAATGAGGACCACGCCGGATACCGGCAACTCCTGCAGGAACAGATCATGGATCTGGTTGCCGCGGGGGTTCAAATCATCCACTCCGAGCGGGGAGGAGAGATCTTTGTCCGCGCCGCGGAGCAGATCTCAAATGAAGACCGTCTCCTGTTTCAAGCAGTTGCGCGGGCCATCATTACCGATGCGCGCGGCTCGCTGCACGCCCAGATCAACACGCGCCGGGCGGTGGAACCGGATGTCCCGCAGGTGCGGCTTAGAAGGACCAGCCGCACCCAGCACACCCAGCCGAATGAGTTGCCACGCCGCGATCTGATTCACTTCAACGGCTTGGGAGGATTCACTCGCGATGGACGCGAATATGTGATTACGATCGGCCATGATGATGTGACTCCCGCTCCCTGGGTGAATGTGATAGCCAACTCGGAGTTTGGCACTGTCATTTCCGAAAGCGGCTCAGCCTATACGTGGAGTGAAAATGCTCACGAGTTCCGCATGACTCCATGGCACAACGATCCCGTGAGTGATGCCAGCGGCGAAGCAATGTTCCTCCGCGATGAGGAGAGCGGCAGTTTCTGGTCGCCCTCGCCACTGCCCGCTCGCGGCACGGGACCCTATGTTACCCGGCATGGCTTCGGCTACAGCGTATTCGAGCATACGGAGGACGGCGTCGCCTCAGAACTACAGGTCTATGTAGCCCCGGATGCTGCCGTCAAGTTTTCTGTGCTTAAGGTGAGCAACAATTCCGGCCGCACCCGCCGGCTCTCTGCTACTGGCTACGTGGAGTGGGTCTTGGGAGACATGCGGCCAAAGTCAACCATGCACGTAATAGCCGAGGTTGATCCGGTCACTGGCGCGTTGTTCGCACATAACGCTTACAACTCAGAATTTCCTGGCCGGGTCGCCTTCTTTGACTCGAGTCAACCGGCAAGAACGATCACGGCAGACCGAACAGAGTTTCTAGGCCGCAACGGTGTGCTCTCGAATCCAGCCGGCATGCATAGGCCGCGCCTGTCTGGCAAGGTGGCGCCCGGTGTGGACCCATGCGCTGCCATTCGTGTTTCGTTTGAGCTTTTGAATGGCCAGGAGAAGGAGATCGTCTTTATTCTCGGCGCCGGACACGATGCTGCTGGCGCGGTCAGCCTGGTAGAGCGTTTCCGTGGCACGAAGGCGGCGCGCACGGTGCTGGAATCGGTATGGCATTACTGGACGCACACTCTCGGCGCCGTAAACGTGGATACACCCGACCAGTCCATCAACGTAATGGTAAATGGCTGGCTCCTGTACCAGACTTTGGCGTGCCGTCTATGGGCCCGCAGCGGTTACTACCAGTCGGGTGGCGCTTTCGGTTTCCGCGACCAGTTGCAGGATGTGATGGCTCTGGTGCACGCCGAACCGGGATTGATTCGCAAGCATCTTCTACTTTGCGCCTCGCGCCAGTTTCATGAAGGCGATGTACAGCATTGGTGGCATCCTCCCTCGGGCCGGGGAGTGCGCACCCATTGTTCAGATGACTATTTGTGGCTGCCCTTGGCGGTTTGCCGCTACGTTTCCTCTACCGGCGACACCGGAGTGCTGGACGAAGCTGTCCCCTTTCTTGAAGGTCATGCCGTAAAACCTGATGAAGATTCCTATTACGACTTGCCTGGCAGTTCAGAAGTGACCGGTAGTTTGTACGATCATTGCGTCCGGGCGATCATGGCCGGCCTCAAGCGAGGCCAACACGGACTTCCCCTGATGGGCTCCGGTGATTGGAATGACGGCATGAACCTGGTGGGTGAGCTCGGCAAGGGAGAAAGCGTCTGGTTGGGGTTCTTCCTGTACCAGGTACTCATACGCTTCGCCGACTTGGCCAGCCGTCGCGGTGACTCAATCTTCTCCGAACGTTGCCGGTCTGAGGCGGCCCATCTGCGCCAGAGTATTGAACAAAATGGCTGGGATGGACAATGGTATCGCCGCGCCTACTTCGATGATGGTTCCCCGCTTGGATCTGCCTCGAATCCCGAATGCCAGATCGATTCTGTCGCACAGAGCTGGTCTGTTTTGTCGGGCATAGGCGATGCGGAACGGTCGCGCATGGCCATGTCCGCCCTGGACGACCAACTTGTCGATAGAGATCACGGACTCATCAAGCTCCTGGCTCCGCCCTTCGACAAATCCAACCTGGATCCCGGTTATATAAGAGGATACGTCCCCGGAGTAAGGGAAAACGGCGGGCAATATACCCACGCGGCTATTTGGGCAGCCATGGCATTCGCCGCCATGGGCGACAGCGCACGCGCGTGGGAACTGTTTAGCATGATCAATCCGGTAAATCATTCGCGCTCCCGCGAAGCTATTGCAACATATAAGGTCGAGCCCTATGTGATAGCGGCGGATACCTATGCTGTCGCGCCGCACACTGGCCGTGGTGGCTGGACGTGGTATACGGGCTCGGCCGGCTGGATGTACCGGCTGGCAGTTGAATCCTTATTAGGACTGCGGCTGGAGGTCGACAAACTCCATATTGCGCCCTGTTTCCCGGCAGATTGGACAGGATTTAAAGTGCACTACCGCTTCCGGGAAACGGTTTACCACATTACGGTCCTGCAGTCACCCAATGGTGATGGAGAGATGAGTGTGAAGGTGGATGATGTCTCCTCCGCCGACAAAACCGTTCCGCTCACGAACGACCTTCAAGAACACTTTGTAGAGGTAACTTTTGTGCCCGCAGAAGAGACTGTTTCATCCTAGACGGGCAGGACAAAGACGGGCAGGACAAGCATCGAATTTGTGAATCACGGCTCTACCGTGAAGGCGCGTAAAAATAGTAATCCGCCGAATATGGAACCTTTGTCTCTGCGCCACGATGCGCTTCGTCGCATCCGCTCGGCGGTTGTCCACCCTTGGTATGGATACGCTGGATCGTAGTGATGCGGCTGAGTATCCCCGATCCAGCATGTCCGCTCGCGCTCAGTAGCAGCCAGGGGATCGCTCCGGCTTCTGGCGCATCAGCACGGCTTGCAACTTTACCGGCGACTTCACTGCCGTCGGAGTGCTTCCATGTTGGGCCGGCATAGTGGCTTCCGACGGATTTGCCACTCTGGTCAAAAAGTTCGGCCTCAGGCGCCTTCAGCATCCAGGAGAACTTTTGCTCGGCAGACGCCTGGCAGACATAAATCTGCGAACCCTTGGCATGCACCTGGAGTACGATTTCTTCACCTGCAGGGGCTTTGATGCTGTCCGGAACCTCCGGACGGGAAGACGGTTGCCCGCTCATCAATGCCACAATTCCTCCCGCGATCGCCAACTGGATCTGGATAAGTGTGATCATGAAGCCGGAATTTTATCACTTCGAACCGTGTGGGCCTACTGGCGCTCCGTCAAGGCCGCCTGGAATTGGCAGTTTGTCGGTTCTTGCCTTTGTGTTATGTTCGTTCGGTACCACCGCACCTTGGAGCAATCAATGGCCCAGGAACATTTCGACGTGCTGATCATGGGGGCAGGCCTGTCGGGCATCGATGCCGCCTATCACCTTCAAAAACGCTGCCCCAACAAAAGCTATGTCATCCTCGAGCAGCGTGAGCGCATCGGCGGCACCTGGGATCTGTTCCGCTACCCCGGCATCCGTTCCGACTCGGATATGCTCACCATGGGTTATTCCTTCCGCCCGTGGACCCTTCCCAAGGCGATTTCGCCGGGCAGTGACATCCGCGAATACATTGCCGCCACCGCGCGTGACGAAGGCATTGACCGCAACATTCGCTTCCGGCATCAGATTAAGCGTGCGTCGTGGTCCTCGCCCGAGGCGAAGTGGACCGTTGAAACCGTGCGTACATTACCCGACGGGCGTGATGAGATCGCAACGCTGACCTGCAATTTCCTGTTCTCGTGCGCTGGCTACTACCGCTATTCCGCTGGCTACTTGCCGGAGTTCCCCAACGCCAGCCGCTTCAAGGGACAAATCGTCCACCCGCAAATCTGGCCCGAAGATTTGGATTACGCCGGAAAACGCGTGGTCATCATCGGTAGCGGCGCCACCACCGTGACGCTGGTGCCCGCGATGGCCAGAACGGCGGGCCATGTAACCATGCTGCAGCGCTCGCCGACCTATATTATTTCGGCGCCCGAGCAAGACAAGATCGCAAATTGGCTGCGGCGCGTGCTGCCCGCCATGTGGGCCTATCGGCTCAGTCGCTGGAAAAACGTCGGCTTTATGACCTACTTCTACTACATGTCGCAACGCTTTCCGAACTTAGTAAAGAAGGACCTGCTCAAGAAAGTACGCGAGCATCTGGGGCCGGACTACGACGTGGAAACCCACTTCACTCCGCGCTACAACCCCTGGGAACAGCGGCTTTGCCTGGTTCCGGACGCAGACATGCTCCAGGCGATCAAATCAAACCGCGCCAGCGTAGTCACCGATCACATCGAAACCTTCACCGAAAAAGGCATCCTGCTTAAATCGGGCAAAGAACTCGAAGCCGACATCATCGTCACCGCAACTGGCCTTGTGATGCAGGGCTTTGGCGGAATCGAGCTTTTCGTCGACGAACAACCCGTCGATCCCGGCAGGGCGCTGGCTTACAAAGGCGTAATGATGTCGGGTGTCCCGAACCTTGCCTCCGTGTTCGGCTACATCAACGCGTCATGGACGCTTAAAGCCGACCTGATCTGCAATTATGTCTGCCGGTTGTTGAACTTCATGGACCGTAAAGGCATGCGCCAGGTCACGCCGAAGGACCACGGCGAGCGCCCGGCTGCGCCTTTCGTGGAGCATTTCACGCCTGGCTATATTGAACGCGGAGTAGCGAGTTGGCCCAAGCAGGGATCCAAGTCGCCGTGGCGCGTCTATCAGAATTATATCCGCGACACCATCAGCCTGAAGTGGAGATCAGTTGACGACGGCGTTCTGGAGTTTTCCAACCCGCCGCAAGCCTCGCCCAGCCCCGCATTTGCACCAACTGGCAGGCACGCCGAGACAGGGCCGGCCTCACTCAGCAGGATCGGATAATCGGCGGCAGCGCCTGTCGATCATGATCGATCCTCTCCGGCCCGGCTGTACTACCGCTGTACTCAGTCGCTCAGAAATTCCACTGTCATTAGACGGCGGCCATTCGTGTCGAACAAATCCTGTGCCTGGCGGTTGAAGCTGTCGAGGTCGGAATCCATAAAGAAGCTATTGGCCCAATCGCCGCCTCACGAGATGCCGGCCCAGCGACGCTGCCCGCCTTCTACAAATGTGTGGACGTGAATCAACCGCCGGCCCTGTTTGTCGAATAGGTCCTGCGCCTTCTTTTCGAAACTAGCCAAATCGGGGCTGATCCAGAAACTGTTCGCCCCGTCGCCCGACTGCGAGATACCCATCCACCGCCGCTGACTACCTTCCAGATAGCTCGTCACGAAAGTCAGCCGCCGGCCATGTTTGTCAAACAGATCCTGCGCCGCGTTCTCAAAACTGGCCAAGTCGGGACTGATCCAGAAGCTGTTTGCCCAGTCACCGGAGCGCGCTATGCCGGCCCAGTGGCGCTTCCCGCTGTCTTCCCAACTGGTCACGTGCACCAGTCTGCGTCCCTGTTTGTCAAACAAGTCTTGCGCGGTCTTCTCGAATGAGGCCAGATCGTTGCTGATCCAGAAGCTGTTGGCCCAATCGCCGCCGCGCGCAATCCCTGCGAAACGCCGATGACCGTTTCCCTGAAAGTCGCCATGTAGATCAGACGCTTGCCCTGCTTATCGAACAGGTCCTGGGCTTCCTTCTGGAAGCTGGCAAGATCCGCGCTGATCCAATATCGGTTTGCCCAGTCACCGCCCCGTGAGATTCCGGCGGCAGGAACACGAAAAGTCGGCCACGTTGACTCCGGCCAGATCGCCACCTCGTCTCTCGACATTCCGGTGTTATCCATTCTCACCCAGGGACCATTGGGGCTGGGGGGATTGATGCGGGTTGGGTCGACTAACCAGGCGCTGCGGAATGCCATCGGGCGCAAGAGGTCCTGTATGCCACTCTTTTCACATTCGATGTGCGTATGCGGCTCGGTGGTATTGCCCGAGTGGAGGGTATTTTAGAAATAAACGCATGATTCTAAATTGGCTGCCCCCAGGGATTCGGACCGCCAGTGTTATTAATCCAGGATTAGTCCGTCCGGACGTTTATTATGTCAGTGCCATGCTTCTTCATCTTTAAATTTGATTGAAAGACACAGTTAAATATTACTTATTTCTTTTGAAAATTGTTGCAAGAATTTGTCAAGAGAATTCGTCAGTCCTTTTGGAGCAAAATTTTCCAGACTCAAATAGGGAAAGCACCGCCCTTTTCGTCTTCATATGTAGAGTTGGAGTTTTAGAACGGCCTGATGTTGACGGGATATACGGGACAAAGTGTGGAAAGTAATGTGCAGTTTTTGCTCTTGCTCTGGTCAAACAGATAGGAGTTGGTGAATTTCATTAGTGAATTCTAAAAACTGACGGCTGGTAGAAGTGTTGACAGCAAATTATCTACGGAGCATAGTTAGAAACCAAATGAACCCAGTTACTTGAACCGGGTTGCAGCGCTGCTACGCGGACATTCAATTATTAGAAACTCCTTAAACCCACTGCGTTATCGCTTTGGTACATGGATCTTGATGTGGGCCACTGCTTTCCTGTGAGGGCGTCTTGGGAATCAAGCTGCCGGAACCAGACAAACTTCGCGAGATTTTTTTGGCACTGGGGTTTGTCACCACCAGCGCAAGCATGACCGGTGTTCTCCAATGTGCGTACAAAGCAGCACAGGCCAGCGATACGACCGTGCTGCTGCAAGGGGAGACCGGAACAGGCAAACAGGTACTCGCGCACGCCATTCACTCTCTGGACCAAAAGCGTAGCAACTTTCCTTTCGTCACTGTGCACTGCAGCACGGTGAACGAGGATCTGGCAGAGAGCGAATTGTTCGGGCATCGCAAAGGCTCATTTTCAGGGGCCGTAGCCTCACGGGCGGGACTGTTTCAGGCTGCCGAGCATGGAACAGTGTTTCTTGATGACATAAATGACCTGCCCCTTCGATTGCAGCCTAAACTTCTGGATGCATTGCAAAGAGGAAGGGTGCGGCCCCTGGGATCGGACAGGGAGTTGGAGGTGGACGTTAGAGTGATTGCCGCGGCGAACCGTCCCTTGCAGCCGTTAGTTTCGGAAGGTACGTTCCGCGCCGACCTCTATCACAGGCTCAACGTGATTCGGTTATCCCTGCCGCCTCTCCGGGAACGTGGAGAAGATTTGCCGGCGCTGGTGCTGGAGTTCGCGCGACGCTATCCTGGGCTTTACGAGCGCATTGAATCGCTCGAACCCGATCTTCTGCACTACCTCCAGACATGCAGGTTTGAGGGCAATGTGCGCGAGTTGGAGAATGCTGTGCAACGCATGCTGTTCATGAAGAACGAGGGCAATTCGCTGACCCATGCGGATTGGCTTCGCCAGGAATCGGAGTCGCGGAGCCCTGCCAATGCTACAGACGAAATCCCCAGCGCCGCCAACCTGCTGTGGCTCATCATGCTGAGAGGCGAATTGCCGTTCCCGGAGCTGATGCACAAGATTGAAGGGGAATTATTGCGAAGGGCCCTGCAAATGGGGGGCAAGACCCGGCGGGAAATCGCCCAACTGCTGAAGACCAGCGAACGAACGCTCTATCACAAGATGAGTGCGCATGGAATTGGGAATGATCTCCGCAGGCAAACCGGGTAGCCCGTCGTGGTCTGCAGAATTTGGCAGTGCCCCAAATCTACGGGTGCCGAGGTACCGCATCTCTTTCACAATGAGGATTCTCTGCTTTCGCGCTGAAAACTCTATCGTCTGAAACCGACTTGGATGTGGAAGTCAATTTGCAATAACCATCCTCCAATGTGCCGAATGCATAAAAAACCGCTAATCTACGCTAAACGAGGTGGGCACCATGTTCTCTCGTACAGTATTGACCGGGGAGAAGTCTCCGGCCAAAGCTTCATCGGGGTGGAAACGTCCGGATGGCTATTTTCAAGCGAGCGAAGAGAACGTTGAACTGCGCGGCCAGTTCCCCGTGGCTGGACCAGGGGACCAGTCGCCTGGGAACGACCGATGCGCCATTCAGATCACAAAGTGGTCTCCGTTGCAACTTATACATTGGCGCGCCACCCGGAGACCACGCTCCGGCTGGACCGCAAAGTTCTTGACTATCTTCAAGCGCATTCAAATCCAATGATGCGGCATTGTAGCGACATTCTGAATCAGGCGATCCGTCGCGTGAGCAACACAAAGTCCTGATGCTAACTCTGCCGACTCTGTGAACCCGCTTCACCGGTCACCTCGCAGTCCAGCAGGAAGTCTAGCGTACTGGATACCGCCAGATATGGCAGACTATATGCCATTTTTGGCATAGTGCCGTTGTTTCTTTGAACGCACTGCATCATTTCGAACTTTCATCCAGTTTGAGAATGTTGCTATTTCTGCTAAGAGAATAACCCCTAAATGATGGGCATGCCCCCTTAGCAGCCTGTGGTAGAAGTCCGAAATCGGCATTTTGTAAGTCACTGAATCTGCAGGATGAAAAACGGTCATTTTCTGAAAAATAGACTTCTGCCACAGGCTGTTAGCTAATGTGATTAGGGTGCAACTTATAGCCTAACTTTCTCATTGCAGTGCGCCACATTACGTTGAGACTTCTTCTACAAACTCTGGCCCTCAAATTGCCTAAGCAATTCAGCGAGGGATTCATATGCAATCCGCGAGTACCGCCGACATCGGTGACCTAGTCCGCTTTCGGATTGCCGATGTTTTCCTGCCGGAACCGGCCGAGGTGCTGGCAAGTCTCACGATTGAAGCCGAAACCAATGGCGTGGTGGTCGAATTTTCCGACTCAGGCAGCCAGCCGCGAGCGTATGCGGTGGTGCAGATCAAGCCACAGCAGAAGGTGCTGCTTCCAGTAGAAGCGCTTCGGGTTGTGGACTGCAAATGAGCACTCAGCGGGAACTTTGAGCAGTACTGCGGAACGGAGAGGATCTATGGTCAACATCAACTGGCAGTTTCAGGCCGCAATACCGGGAGGGCCGTCTTTTGTCGTCAACCAGCCGGCCACACAAGTGGATGCTTATGATGTGGTGACAGCCAAAATAGCGGCTGGGGCCACCGGCGTTGCAGTTCCTATTCAACCGTCTTCCGGATCCGGAAGTGTTGTATTTCTGGTCGTCAGCGCCACTCAATATGACACGACTCTCACCTACACCGTAGACAAGGTCAAGGACACGCGCGTTCTAGATGGTCCTCATCTACTGGTGGGTAGCGGCGCCGTGGCCTTGCTTAACAGCAGTGCTCCGCCGCAGACGCTCGCTTTCAGCAACGCGACTGCTAAGGACATCAACGTGCAGGTCGTGGTTGGGCGAAAAATCCCATAAATTCACGGCACTTTCCCGAATTGTTACGCAAGTTGCAACTTGAAGGAGGACTGAGGCTATGCCGCCTACATTGACTTATCCAGGAGTATACATAGAAGAAATTCCCAGCGGGGTGCACACGATCAGCGGCGTTGCCACCTCTATTGCCGCCTTCATTGGCTGGGCGCCAGAGGGGCCAACGGATCACGCGACCCTGGTACAAAGCTGGTCAGATTATGCGAACCAGTTCGGCGGACTCGACAGCCGCAGCTATCTTGGTTATGCCGTCAACCAGTTTTTCGGCAATGGCGGCCAGCAAGCCTACATCTTGCGGCTGGTTGTAAACAGTGCCGTGAAAGCGGCGTTTCCTGCGGACACCTTGGCGGTGGCAGGCCACATTGATATTCCGGGAAGCAGTGGAAACGCTTTCACGGCGACGGCGATCGATGAAGGCCAATGGTCATCCACCTATGGCGTTCGCATCGTCGTAAACCCGGCAGACGCGAACCGGTTTTCGTTGCTCGTTGTCCAGACGCCCTCCGCTACCCAGGAAATTACGGTGGAGACTTTTGCCAACCTATCGATGGTGGCCGGCGATCCGCAAGGACGCACAGTCGATAGCGTGATCAACGATCCCAGCACCGGCTCTCAATTGATTCGCATCAGCAACATGAACACTACTGCCGGTGAGCTTCCCACTCCAAATCCCCTTTCCACGCCTGGCAATCCGCCTGCTCCTTACATGCTTGCAGCACCTGGAGGGGTTACCGGAAACGATGGCAGCGTCCTGCAACCTGGAAATGCAGATTTCCATACCGCGCTGAATTCAGATGGGACAGGCACGGGAGGCGTTCATCTGCTCGACACGGTGTCTATTTTCAATTTGTTGTGCGTTCCCGGCGAGACCGATGTGCCTACAGTCCAAAATCTGCAAGGCTATTGTCACGACCACAGAGCGTTCTACATTGTGGACACACTGCAGACGGTGAATCTAGCTTCGTTGATCGCAAGCGGGCCCGGCAACATTACAGGTGCAAATTCCATCAACTCCGCCCTGTACTTTCCCTGGGTCAACGCTCCCGATCCACTGCAGCAGGGCCGCCTTCGTCCATTTCCACCGTGCGGATTTGTGGCCGGTCTTTATGCCACCACCGACGCCACCCGCGGGGTTTGGAAGGCGCCGGCAGGAATCGATGCCGGTCTGACGGGCGAATCCGGCCTGACCGTAGTCCTCACCGATGCACAAAACGGCAGCCTGAATATCCAGGCGATCAATTGCCTGCGGCACTTTCCCGTTTACGGAGACGTGATCTGGGGAGCACGCACTCTGCGTGGCAACGACCAGGTCGGTTCTGAGTGGAAGTATGTGCCCATTCGCCGCCTGGCGCTGTTTCTCGAATCGAGCTTGTACGACGGCACGCAATGGGTGGTTTTCGAACCCAATGACGAGAAGCTGTGGGGGCAGATCAGGCTTAACGTGGGCGCGTTCATGCAGGGACTGTTCCTGCAGGGAGCATTCCAGGGTACCACGCCGCAGAAGGCATACTTCGTCAAGTGCGATGCCGACAACAATCCGCAATCGAGCATCGACCAGGGAATCGTGAACATCCTGGTGGGGTTCGCACCGCTTTTCCCCGCTGAATTCGTCGTAATCCAGATTCAACAGATGGCCGGGCAGCTTCAGGCCTGAGGAGCAAATATATGGGCAATCCATTTCCTGCAAATCCGAAGCGTCTTGATCCGTACAAAAACTTCAAATTCCGCCTGAAATGGGACGGCAAGTACGTCTATGGCGGCAGTAAGCTTACCGGCTTGAAGCGCAGCACGGAGGTAGTCGAGCACCGCTCCGGCGGAGACCCCTCGACCTCACATAAGTCGCCGGGCCGCAACAAATTTGAAGCGATCACGCTGGACCGTGGCTTGACCCAGGACCTGGAGTTTAATAACTGGGCCGGGCTGGTGTGGAACTTCGGGGCTGGGCTAGGCTCTGAGGTGTCGCTGGCCAACTTCCGCAAAGACATTTACCTGGAGTTCTATAACGAGGCCGGGCAACTGGTGATCGCCTACAAGATTTACCGGTGCTGGGTCTCGGAATACCAGGCCATGCCCGACCTCGACGCGAATGCCAATGCCATCGCGGTCGAGCACATCAAGATCGAGAATGAAGGCTTTGAACGCGATACCAGCGTTACCGAACCGCAGGAGCCAACGCTCACAACTGTGAATGCCTGATGCGTCCATTTTCCAATTCGGCGCTGCTGGATCTCTGGGAACGAGGCTCAGGTCTTCATCCGCTCGACCAGGGACTTCTCGCCCTGGGCTGGGCCTTGCCCGGTGCTCCGGGTCCGGGCCCAGCGGATTGGCCTCTGGGACGCCGCAACAAGCTCCTGCTCGACCTGCACTCCTCCTTCTTTGGACCAACTCTGGAAGGTTGGAGCGCCTGCGGAGTATGTGGCGAGAAAATGGAATTCGCCATTGACGGCCGGACGCTGGCTGGCGACGCCGCTGCCGAGACCAACAGCGATGTGGCTGTCCATTTCAAGGGACAGTCTTTTCGCCTGCCTAGCAGCCGTGATCTCGCCGAGGCCGCGAGACAAACAGATACCGTCGCTGCCGTGCTCTGCCTCATTCGACGCTGCAACAGCGGTCCCCAGAGCGGCACGGAGTGGAAAGCCGCTGATGTTGAGGAGATCGGTGAGCGGATGGCCCAGGCGGACCCCCTGGCGGAAATCAGGCTTTCCTTGAAATGTCCGGCCTGTGGTCAGCAGTCGACCGAGACCATTGAGATTGCCGGCTTTCTTTGGTCGAAGATTGAGGCACAGGCCAAGCGAATGATCTGGGAGGTCCACACTTTGGCTGCTGCCTACGGATGGAGCGAACAACAGATTCTCTCGATGAGTCCAGCCCGCAGATCACGCTACCTGGAGATGGTGCACACGTGAGCGGCTATCTACAAAGGCTTACAGCATCGGTGATACACCCGCGGCCCAGCGTGCATCCGTTGATAGGACCGCTTTTTTTGTCGCCTCAGCGTCACGACGCACCGGGTTTCGAAACCGATGTTGCTGAAAGACCTGAACGGCACGAACGTAGTAAAGGTGTAGAGCGCCAAATGACGGCCCAGAATTGGAAGGCCGACGACCCAGGTGACTATGCTGAGACCACGCCTGGGTCGCAGGTTCCCCAGGTTGTATCCGGGCCGCTCCTCCCTCAGCCCGCTGCCAGATTCATGAAGCATTCTAGTGAGGACCCGAAGTCCTGGCCAAGTCAGCTAATGCCCATTGAATCTGTCACGGCAATCCCGCAACCCTCAAGTCTTAGCTCCGTCGAACACGCTGACGAGTTTCTCGCGCCCGAGAAGACAGAGTTACTCACATCCGGGAAGACAGAAGAAGAGGGTCGAAGCGAGTATTCCTTGCTCTTGCCGCCCACTGCGGTCAGCCATCGAACAAAAGCCCAATCGGGTCCCTCCTCTGCCCCACTCGCGCCAGCCACACCGCGGCCGCAGGATCGTCGGATCACCGCGGCAAGCGCGGGTGAGCCTGATGAGATTCAGATTCATATAGGAAAAATCGAAGTGTTGGCCGTGCCGCAAACCCCGGCGCCGGCGGCTGTAAAGACTCCTCGGAAAGCCATGAGCCTTGACCAGTATTTGCAACAGCGCGACAGGAGCAGGTTATGAGCAATGCTCTCGCAGTTGCCGGGGTCACGGCTGTGCTTCAGGCCCTATTAAACGATGTTTATAACCACCCGAAAGTGGGTCTTGGCGACGTTTCGGTTTCCGCCAAAGCACCCGATATCGTGCAGGCCGCTGTGGGCACCAAGACCGATGCCAAGTTGCAAGTGAACATCTTTATGCACCAGGTCACGTTGAATGCAGCCTGGAGAAATATCGATCTGCCCCGTCTTGCCGCCGATGGCAACACCCGGACCACGAACCAAGCGCTCGCCCTTGATCTCCATTACCTGTTGACCACGTACGCGCCTGACGACAGCCAGGCCGAGGCCCTTCTCGGGTATGCCGTTCTGTTTCTCCACGAAAATCCAGTGCTGGCGCGGGCGCAGATCAATACCACGCTTTCAGGTCTTCCAAATGATTACCCCGTCAGCAACTTGAAAGGATCCGGCCTGGCAGACCAGGTAGAGATGATTAAGATCACGCCTGCGACTCTGGGGCGCGAAGAACTCGCCTGGTTATGGACTGCGCTGAAGGCAGACTATCGTCCTACCTTTCCATTTCAGGTTTCCGTGCTGTTGATTCAACCCGAGAAGCCCTTCACATCAGCGCTCCCGGTTTTGCAGCGGAAAATCGCAGCCCAGGCCAACATGCTCTCACCCTTTCCCACTCTGATTGAAGCTGTCCCTCCCAATGGCCAGACGGTCGCATTGCTGAACGATATTGTCACTGTGCGCGGCAGTCATCTCAATGGCGCCAATAGTGCTTTGCTGGTCAATCAACCCAGAGGAATCAAGCGCACCATTACTTTTCCGCCGAATGTCAACGCGGGATCCTTTCAGATCCAGGTCCCCAATGATCCAGGAGGTATTCCTGCCGGGGTCTATGTGGTTTCCGCCCAGATACCCTCCGCACCGGACGTTCTGCAGACCAACGGGGTCCCTCTGTCGGTCGCGGCGAGCATTACTCCCGGATCGATACCTGCAACGATCGCGTCAGGGAGCAATGTTGTTGTCTCGCTCACCTGCACGCCCAAGCTTTTTGCTGGGCAGCAGGTGTTCCTGCTGATCGGCAACCAGGCTGCCCCCGTGGACCCGTTCACCGTTTCCACGAGTTCGCCTTCGTTTACATATCCATCATTGCAGGCCACCGGCCATCCTGTTCCCGTGCGGCTGCGCGTGGATGGAGTCGACAGCCCAATCATCGACATGACTCATACTCCGCCGCAGTTTTCCGGTCCTGCAGTTCAGGTGACGTGATGAGCGAAGCGACCATTACGATGTCCTGGGCCGAGGCTAACCAGGCTTATCTCGTGGCTGAATTTGCCCGCCTGAAAAAGCTGCTGGAGCGCACCACTGGTGGAGCAAAAAGCGATGCGGCTGCCAATTCCCATTTCAATGAAGCGCCGAACCTGGATCCGCCTGCAGCCATCGACCAACTCGCGGAGTTGTTTGAGCTGACATCCTTTGAACGCGACCTGCTTCTGCTGTGCGCAGCCGTGGAAATGGACTCGGAAGTGGCCGCGCTCTGCGCGGAAGCCAATCGCCATGCACAACGTCCGAATGCAACGCTGGGACTGGCCATGGCGGTCCTCCCACAACCACACTGGAGCGCCCTGACGCCCGCCCGCCCGCTGCGGGGCTTCCACCTGGTTGAAGTGGCTGCTAACCCCAGCCTGGTCACAGCTCCGGTGAAAATCGATGAGCGTGTCCTCCATTATCTGGCGGGAATCAATCTGCTCGATCCGGCTTTGGAGCCGCTGCTCAACGCTGCTTCTCCCTCGCCTTTCATGGCTGAAGAGCATGCCTCAATCGTGCATGCGGCCGTGCAGTTCCTGGCGGAGTATTCGCGGTGTAGCCCCGTTGTCCATCTTTGCGGCAATGACCTTCACGGCCATGAGGACATAGCGGCCCTGGCAGCGCGCGATGCCGGACGTGAACTGTTCCTGTTGCGCGCGGATGACCTTCCAAGTGCCGCACAAGAACTGGACCACCTTCTCATGTTGCTGCAACGGGAATCTCTCTTGTTTCCGGCAGCATTTCTGCTGGAATGTGGAACATCAGGATTCACTCCACCGGCCCGGCGTCTGGCAGAAAAGTTTCCAGTCTCGCTCTTTCTGAGCAGCGATGGGCCGGTGCAACTGCGGCGAGGGCTGGTCCGTTTTGAAGTCAATAAGCCCGCTCCCGTTCAGCAAAAAGAATTATGGAAGCAGGCCCTGGGGGAAGCAGCCGCGCATTGTAATGGCGCCCTCGATGACCTGTCACAGCACTTCCGGCTCAGCGCCCGCATGATCTTCAACACCGGTTCCCTGGCTGGCACAGGGAATGGAGAACTCGATCCAATGGCCTTATGGAATGCCTGCCGGTCACTGGCGCAACCCAAGCTGGAAAATCTGGCGCAGCGCATTGTCCCGCGCGCCGGATGGGATGACCTGGTGTTGCCCGATGTCCCCATGCAGGTCCTGCGCCAATTGGCCACGCAAGTGGCGCACCGCATGAAGGTCTATGAGACCTGGGGATTTTCCACCAAGGGTGACCGAGGGCTGGGAGTAAGCGCGCTTTTCTGCGGGGACTCCGGCACAGGCAAGACCCTGGCAGCTGAAGTCCTGGCGCACGAACTCGGGCTTGATCTTTATCGCATTGATCTTGCCTCGGTGGTCAGCAAATACATTGGCGAAACCGAAAAAAATCTGAAACAGGTATTCGACGCCGCAGAAGAAGGCGGGGTCGTCCTGCTCTTCGACGAAGCCGATGCTCTGTTCGGCAAGCGCGGCGACGTGAAAGACAGCCACGACCGCTACGCCAACATCGAAGTCGGCTACCTGCTCCAGCGCATGGAGTCTTACCAGGGGCTGGCAATCCTCACCACCAATCTGCGGTCTTCTCTCGATCGCGCCTTTCAGCGCCGACTGCGTTTCACCGTGACCTTTCCGTTTCCAGACCCGGCCCAGCGCGAGATCATCTGGAGCAAGGTCTTTCCCACCGCTACTCCCACGCGCGATCTCAACCTCAAAAAGCTTTCCCATCTCAACGTCGCTGGAGGAAGTATTCGCAACATTGCCGTAAATGCCGCCTTCATGGCTGCCGGCACGGATGGGCCCGTGGAGATGCGCCACCTCATGGAAGCGGCCCGGCTGGAGTCGCATAAGATCGATCGTCCCTTGGCCGATGCTGAAATTCGGGGGTGGGTATGAGCCGCATTCACCTGCGTATTGATCGGCTGGTGCTCAATGGCCTGCAACCTGGTCAGGAGAAGCCGCTGATCCAGGCGCTGCGAACGCAGTTATCGCAGATCTTATCCAATCGAGAATCACGCGCCGCTTGGGCGCGTCCGCACCGCACCCCGGTTCTGAAGCTGGGCCGGATTCCGCTCGGCCCGGGAAATGCCGGAGCCGGCAAATTCGGGGCGCAGCTTGCGCGCGAAATTGGAAGGGGACTGAAGCCATGAGCTACGGCACCCATGTGCGAAAAAAGACGAACAGGGAAGCTCCTGGTAAAGGGACCGGAAGATTTCCAGCGAACGCCCTGCGCATCAATGGACCCAGTGACACCTTCGAGCAGGAGGCGGACCGCGTAGCAAGAGAGGTGCTCGCGGGTGAGGTTAGGCATGGCTGGTCTCCGGCGGGCCTTGACGGAATGCCTGTACAAAGAAAGTGCCGCGGAGGAGCTGGCTCGGGAGAAGAATGCGAGGAATGCAAGAAGAAAAATGAAGGTCAGAGCTTACAGCGAAAAGCAGAAGGCCCCATTCAAGATGATGTAGCACCTCCCATCGTGCATGACGTCCTGAACTCGCCGGGACGTTCTCTGGACAAAGCCACACGCGACTATTTCGAATCAAGGTTCGGTCATGACTTTAGCAAAATCCGGATTCACTCCGATGGACGGGCCGCCGAGTCGGCACGCGCGGTCCACGCGCTCGCATACACCGTGGGAGAAAACATTGCGTTCGCTGCGGGCCGCTACTCGCCCAACACCGCCGAAGGACGCCGGCTGCTCGCGCACGAACTCGTTCACGCAGTCCAGCAGGGGCACAGCGCAAATGTCTCGGTCCGGGCTGCCGGCGCAGGCCCCCAAATCTCCCGCAGTGGTCCTCAGGTGGCATGCACGCCGGAACCAAACGGCCCTTCAGGAGGAGCAAGCACCCCCAAGGTCCGCGTGATCCGGCTCGACAACAACGTTATTGACCAGGTTGGACGCGGCAATGCAAACGTGGCCAACACGCTCCGCCAGTTGGCAAAAGATCCCAACGTGAAGCTGGAGATGAATCGCGGAGTTTATCTGGAGACAACCCGGGTCACGGGCGACATGCTGGCAGCACGCAAAGCACTCATCGAGAAACTGAATATCAAAATCGTGGACGAGTCAATCGCCGAACGCACGGCAACCTACGAAAAATATGCCAAGTCGTCGGATTTCCCGACTCATGGGCGCGGCAAGATCACCGGGAGCGAGGCGGCCACAATTGAGGACCTCCCGCACATTGCCTCGGCTGCGGCTGGCGGAAAAGATGTCGAATTGTGGAGCTTTGATGCGCGCGCGCAGACCAATGCAGAAAGACTGGGAGTCAAGGTCGCGCCAGAGTCGAGGATCGCGATCAATAAGGGAGTTCCAGACAGCCATCTCAACATCATCAGATTGGTGCCGGAGGTTGTGCCCTCAGATGTGAAAGGACCAGGCAGTGGGGGCGATGGTGGAGGCGGAAAAGGCGGTGGAGGCGGCACGCCACCAGCGGCTCCTGCAGCGGGTGGAAGCCCGGCCCCCAAGAGTCCCTCCGGTGGTGGCGCCGGAGGCGCTTCGGCCATCGCGCAGTTGACGCCATTGGCTGAAGGTACTCAGCCCCGTCCTGCATCTCAAGCTCAAATCATCGCCCGCCAGAAGCTGGTGGCGCAGTTAGAAATGGAAACTGCCGAATCACTTCGCTTTTCAACGCGGTTGCAGGTTTATGGTGCAGTGCTCGGTGGCTTGTTGCAGATCTACTCGGCCATCAGCACCGTCAATGAGGCAGTAAAGTTCGCAAGCGATGGAACGCTTTTTGGCGAAGCGCAGCAGAACGCCGACAAGCTCGCCGCGAAGAGCGCACAGGATCTGGACGACGTCACCAACATCACCAACACCATTTCGCTCCTGAGTGCCGTGCAGAGCGTAAGTGATGCCCGCGAGCGGGGAGACTCGGATGATCTCTTCAGTCTCAGCGAGTCGCTGGGCAATTTGGGTTCGTCTCTCACGCAGTCGGTCGATGAGGTAAATGACAAGCACAACAAGCTTGAAGCCCGCCTGAAGGCCCTTGAAGTAATGGCAAAGTACTTTGAAACTTTGATGAAGCTGCCTCTCGATCCAATGGCTGGCACAATTCCCCAGGCTCAGGCCTTCGAGACGTATGAATCGATCCAGAAGTTCATGGGGCCGCTTGCTGCTGCCAGTTCGAATTACGAGTCTGCAGCCACTTCTCTCAATTATTACGCCAATTACATTTCCGGCCTGGCCCATGAGGCCAACAAATCAGCGTGGATTTTCATCCTGCGCCGCGTGGCCCAGGCGCAGAAGGCCGCAGCCGCGCGCCCCGCGACGACCACCGCTCCGCCAACCCCACCTCCCGCGGCGCAGAAGCAGGCACCGTCTCTGCTGCCAACACCTGGTCCCCAGCAGCAGGCACAATCGTTCCAACCTTTGCCGGGGGCCTCCGGGCCGTCGCCATTCCGGGAGGTTGAAGAAAAGAAATCGACGTGGGCGCAACAGGCCATTGATTTAATCGCACGAGGCAATCAGATCCTGTCTACTTCGGATTCTGGAAAGGTGCCCGCATTCAAACACGACGAAGAAGCATGGCGCAACGCAGTAACAGCATGGTTGAAACAATATGGCCAGAAAGGACCGAGTACGGGCGTGACGGCGATGGATGAACTCCTCAACAGCGATCAATACGGTGGCCGGCTCAAGCAGATCCGCCGGACCCTTGGGGAATAAGGAGTGATAACGGAAGGTTTTATGTCCGCTGATTTCTTAATTTCGCTGGGCCTAACCAAAGGTGGCCTGACTGTCACAGAACCGGAGAGGACTGTGCTCAATGGGTTGCAACCTGGTCAGGACAAAGCGCCGGTACAAGCGTTGCCCACGCAGTCATCACAAATCCTATCTGACCGAGAATCGCAATGCGCCTGGCCGCGTTCGCACCGCACCTCGGTCCTGAAGGTGGGCCAGAGGTCCCTCGTCCTGGGAAATGCAGGAGCTGCCAAATTCGGGGCGCAGTTGGTGCGCGGAATTGCAAGGGGGCTGAAGCCATGAGCTACGGCACTCGTTCAAGAACGAAGGCCGGCATTGTCCCAGCGGAGAAGGAAACTTTCTCCAAAGCGGATCACGGTGTTCTGCGCATCAGCAAGCCGGAGGGAACTCTGGAACAGGAGGCAAATCAAGTGGCCAGTCAGATAACGGGTGACGTGACCCCGGAGAAGTATGGCTGGTCATTCTCTAATATCAGCGTTGAATCGCAAACTGAGGCGGCTCCTCCCATTGTTCATGATGCCCTGCGTTCTTCCGGACAGCCTCTCAGTGACTCTTCGCGCGCCTTCTTCGAGCCCAAACTTGGCCGTGATCTAAGCGATATTCGTGTACATGCAGATGAAAAAGCAGCAGAGTCAGCCCAGGCTGTCGGGGCGCGGGCCTATACCGTGGGCAGCGACATTATCTTTGGCCGAGAAGCGGGCTTGGCGGACCGACGGTTGCTGGCCCATGAACTGACCCATACGTTGCAGCAGGAAAGAGGCAGAGCTCCGCTGCTCCAGCGCCAACCGAAGCATGACCCCGAATTGAAACTGCTCAAAGACTTTGCAGCGAAGTTTCCTTCTGCTGCCGCACTCATCAAGCCGAACCCGGCGGCAATGAGGCTGGTTAAAGAAGCATCTGACGCCGGCGCAACCTTTGGCGGTTTTGCTGAAGATGGCCCATCCAAGGACATCGGGAGAGCTTATACCATCCCCAGCGGCAAGGCTGTATATGTTCCTAAAGATCGGGGAAAGATTCCAGTAGAGGCAATGCGTGACTTTCTTTTCGAGCTGAACAATGCGGTTCACGGAGATAAATTTGTTGCATTGGACGCTGCTGCGGCTAAGGGCCAAAAAACTGACGCGACGGCAGCAAAGAAGTATGCATATGACAATGCAGAAGTGGAAGTGGAAGGCATGTTACGACTTGGAGAGGTCTGGTTTGAGACGAAAGCCAAGTACCTGGGAAAAAAAGCTCATGACTTTGACAAGTATGACAAGCAATTCTTTCTGACGGAGTACCAAGCATTCAAAGATCACAAAAAAACAAAGGATGAGATAGTCAAAGATGTTTTGAGCCGGAAGTATGAAACCGGGACTATCAAAGGAAAAACGGTTGAGCAGTTTTACATTGAGGAGTTCCAGGGACTTGCAAAGTAAGCACGAGCTGCTGATCATCGCGTGCTCATCCTGGCTGTTACTTAGTGGCTGCTCCGAAAATGGAAAGCGAAATTTTTCAATGGTGGAACAACAATGGTTGAATGCTGTGACTGACCAGAAGATCCAATTCGTTACCACGGGCGCAGCGGGTGCCCCGTTGCCGACCCTTGGCCGCAGAGTCGTGGTTACCGGTCCACCGGAGGTCGTTCAGTTGATGGCCAGCGGCGATGTGCGCGTGCTCAAGGAACTGGTGGCGCTTTTGTCTGATCGCGACCGGGCCTGGGCAGCCGAAGTAGTGCTCGCCTCGCTCACCCGGCACGAGGAAGGCATAGTGAATGCTTTTGCTGCGCGTCCAGAGCAGTGGCAAAAATCGCTCGGCGAGGGAGCGCAAGATCGCTGGAACGAATGGTTGAAACCACGCGAAGGAAAACTGCGGTGGGACCCGGAATCGCGCACTTTTGCAGAAACATCGGGTGGCAAATGAATTCGAAGGTCGCCTCTAATTAGCTGTCTTTTCTCGAAAGAGCATGGCAGGAAGGAGACGAAAACGCGATGAATCACGGTGCGCTGGTAAGAAAACCTGCTGTGTCCGTAGGTGATAAGCACGCAGGATCCAAAGCTGCGTCCTCAAGTTTGTTCATTGGCGAGCCGAACGACTCTTTCGAACAGGAAGCTGACCGTGTAGCGCAACACGTGATGGAGAGTGGCGGCACGAGGCTGAACTGGTCTTTTTCGAAGGTGAATACGGGTGTTCCCCTTCAACGGCAATGTTCCTGCGGAAGCTCCGGGGGACAGGGAGAATGCGAAGAATGCAAGCAGAGGAAGCTACAGCGCCAATCAAAGGAAATCGCCGGGCCGGCGACCGCGCCGCGCGTCGTTCATGAAGTCCTGCGCTCGTCGGGCCAGCCGCTGGACAAACAGACGCGAGCCTACTTTGAGCCCCGGTTCGGCCACGACTTCAGCAAAGTGCGTATCCATACAGATGCGCAAGCTGCCGAATCGGCGCGCGCCGTAAATGCGCTGGCCTACACGGTGGGAGGCGATGTCATTTTCGGCGCCGGACGATTTGCCCCAATGACGAACTCCGGTCGTCAACTTCTGGCCCATGAACTAACCCATGTAGTGCAGCAAGGGGCCGGAAACACTTTGCCTGGACGCGCAGATTTAAGTCCCAATGAGTTTGTGAATATGCAGGCTTCACCCGTGATGAAGCCGGTCCTGTCAAGTTCGAAATCGCCGCAATTCCTACATGCCTCCAGGAAACTGCAACGCCAACCAGTCGACAAGCTAGGCATTGAACGTGAGCCCAGCCCGGATCCAAAGACTGAAAGAGCAAACCAGGCATGCGGGAAGCCCTGCGGAAATTTCCCATGGGTCGAAGTAGCGCCGGATGTATTTGTAATTCTCTGCGATGACACCGTAAAGATGAACCCAGCCGTGGTAACCACAACAGGTTGCACCCCGGGACGGCTGGGAACCGTGCATTTTGTCTCTGGCTCACCGGCATGGATGATGCCAACAAAATGCGATACCTGTGTAGTTTCAGTCAATAACAAGCCAACCGGAAACCCTGCCGGTATCAAGGTCGGCTATATCCAGACTGTCGAGAAGAGTTTGTCCGGTGGAGTTTACTACAAGCGAGACGCGTCCAATAAGTGGGTCTGGGCAGGTAACGATTGGGTTTGCGCAACCCAGGCTAGAGACGGTTTTAGCAACTCCACCGCGCCCTGGTACGGCCCGGGGCCAGACGGAAAGTTCGGGCCGCAACCGTTTGGCACTTGTCCGGAGCTGGGTGACAATCCCCGCGTGAAACTGCCCTCCGGCCAAAATGTCAAAAACAAAGCAGGAGTTGACAGGCCCCAGTGGCCACTGCGATGGATGCGAATCGACGGCGTCTTTCATACCTGGCTGGTTGCTCAGTCTCCCAAAGGCGCTGTGACGTTTATTCACCACTGGAGTTTTCAATGCTATGCCACTGCCGAGTTGACCCAGGACGACGCAGACCCGTGTAACACATCGCAATGGAAGATGGTGACGAACAATAAATTGATCTCTTCAGGCACGGGGAAAGGATCAGCTACCCCGGCCCTGACAGGTGGAGTTGCAGGTGATCTCAAGAAGAAATGCTAGCGAGCGGCTGGAGGCGCGCGCCGCTGCTCCGCCGACCACGTTGCGAATCGGCAAGCCGAACGATGCCTTCGAGCAGGAGGCGGATCGTGTGGCAAGAGACATTGCAAGCGAAGGCGACGCCACATTGAATTGGTCTTTGGCAAAAGTGAGCACCGGCGCTCCTCTGCAACGGAGGTGCGCCTGCGGAAGCTCCAGGGGGCAGGGAGAATGCGAAGAATGCAAGCAGAAGAAACTCCAGCGCAAGTCAGTGGAAACAGCCGGGCCGGCAACCGCTCCGCCCGTTGTTCATGAGGTCCTGCGTTCGCCGGGCCAGGCATTCGATCAACGAACGCGAGCCTACTTTGAGCCCCGGTTTGGTCACGACTTCAGCAAAGTGCGCATTCATACCGATGCGCTGGCTGCCGAATCGGCACGCGCCGTAAATGCGCGGGCCTACACGGTGGGGAGTGATGTCGTTTTCGGCGCAGGCCAATTTGCCCCAATGACGAACTCCGGGCGTCAACTTCTGACCCACGAACTCACCCATGTCCTGCAACAATCAAATACACGCGCAAATGTGCTCCGCCGTGCCGCGATTCATACTGGCCGCATTCTCGATGAGGGGACCTGCAAAGATCTTGTCGCTGGCTCGAAATTCGTCTGCTGTGATCCCAAGAATGGCGCAGAACGAAAGGGTAAAACTAAAGATGTCGACGGGACTGACTGTCCAAGCCAGAAGTTTACCCCAATCTTTGCTTGTGACAACAAATGCTCCAAGGCTTTAGAGCGCGGATGCAGCGATAGCGATAATTGGATGACACTTCCGAAAAGCCGCTTTGCCAACAAGAAATGCGGAGAGGACCTTGTGGTCTGCGCCAATGGCAAATCCACACACGCTTACGTGCGCGATCACTCAGATAAAGAATCCTGGGAAGTAAGCCGGGCGGTTCCAGCGGCTTTGGGGGTGAAACCTGATATCTCTGACGCTGCTGTTTACGGCGACGAGACCGATTCCGACTTCAAGAAAGATAAGAGGTGCGGCGCGGCGCCGGCGCCAAAGAAAACCGAGGAGACACAGAAATAAGATTTGGATTTTACCGCCTTCAGCAAGACCAGGCGAAGGATCGCGGATGAAGACAACCCCATGACGATTGCTGAACTGTTGCGGAGACAAAAATTATGAGCGCCTTTCCCAATTCGCCCCGCCTAGTCAAAGGTGGCATTGTTACCATGGACCCGGACACCACGGCGCTCAAGAGCGTAATCGCCCTGCAATACAATCCTGACAGCCTGTCGCGCACGCTCCAGATCCAGGCAGTGCAGGGCGCGCAGGATGGCACCCGCGTAGACGCGTTGCGCCTGCGCGGCCCCGCCGTAGAAACCATCAAGGTTGATATCGAACTCGACGCCACCGACCAGTTGGAATTTCCCAAGCAGCATCCCAATGCCGTGCAGTTCGGATTGCAGCCGCAGCTCGCCCAACTGGAGATGCTGATCAATCCCACGGTGGAGATCCTGATCTCCGATGACAACATGGCCAACAGCGGTCAACTGGAGATCATACCGCTGGAGCAGCCGCTCACATTATTTGTATGGAGCAAGAGCCGCGTGGTGCCGGTGCGCATCACCGATTTCTCCGTTACAGAAGAGGCCTTCGATCCCAACCTGAACCCCATTCGCGCCAAGGTCAGCCTGGGTATGCGGGTCCTCAACGTCGATGACCTGGGCTTCTCGCATCCCGGCGGGCGCATGTTTATGTCTTATCTCTCCAACAAACAGCAATTAGCTTCCAAAGCCGGCAGCGCGGCCATCTCCGTGCTTGGACTGGGAGGACTTCCATGAATTCTCCATTGCAGATGCTGATCCAGAAAGGGGTGGTGCCGCCAGTCGCCTTTCCTACTGACAGCCGTTATTACGGATCGGGCACGCTCAGCTATACCAATCCAGACGGCCGCTCCATTACTTATCTGGCGCGCCGCATCGTGCCGCAGCCGGGGCCGCCGAACTTCGCAACCATCGCCCAGCACGCCGTGCGGCAGGGAGACCGCCTCGACCTGATCGCCGCGAAATATCTGGGCGATCCGCTGGTTTTCTGGCTCCTCTGTGATGCCAATGGCGCCATCGAGCCGGACAAGCTGGTTCAGGTTCCAGGATCTGTTGTGAACATCACCACGCCGTTGGGCGTGCCGGGGATGTCGAATGCTCGATAGCGTCCGATTGAACCTGATGATGGGGCCGTTCGTGCCTCTGACCGCGCCTCGCCCGGTGCTCGATGCGCTGGATTCGGTGGAGGTCACGGTCAACGACACCGGCACCAGCGGGTTTCAACTCACCTTCGTCATCGACAAGCAATCGCCGTTGCAGATCCTTTTTCTGCTTTCAGGAGGCGCGCCCCTGCTGTTCATGCGCGTGGTGCTGGTCGCCGTTGTCAATGGCGTGTCGAACGTGCTCATCGATGGAGTCGTCACCAACAACCACATTGCGCCCGGAGACAAAGGATCGAATTCCACCCTCACCATCACCGGCGAAGATCTCACGGCCTTGATGAACCAATCGAACTGGAGCGGATTTCCGTTTCCCGCTTGTCCTGCTGAAGCGCGCGTGGCTCTGTTGCTGGCGAAGTACGCCATGTTCGGAGTGGTCCCCCTGGTTATTCCCAGCATAATGATTGATGTTCCTCTGCCCATTGATCAGATACCCAGCCAGCAGGGGACCGATCTCGCCTACATTCGCTCTCTGGCCGACCGCGTTGGTTACGTGTTCTATATCGATCCCGGCCCTGTTCCGGGAATCAGCAAGGCGTACTGGGGACCGCAGGTCAAGGTGGGTCCGGTGCAGCCAGCGTTGAACGTTGATCTGGATGCTTACACAAACGTCGAAAGCCTCTCTTTCAACTTCGACCAGCAGCAAAACAAGATTCCCATTGTCTACATCTACAATCAGGAAACAGGTGTATCCATTCCCATACCGATACCGCCTATCACTCCCCTGAATCCGCCACTGGGGCTTATTCCCCCTTTGCCTACGAACATCCCGCCCGACCTTACGCCGATTAGCGACGATCTTTCCAAGCGTTCCATTCCTCAGACAATCATGATCGGATTGGCCAAGGCATCGCAGTGGGCCGACGCCGTAACCGGTGAAGGAAGTCTGAACGTGGTCCGTTACGGCGGCGTCCTGAAGGCCCGGCAGTTAGTGGGAGTGCGCGGTGCAGGTCCCGCTTTCGATGGCTTGTATTACGTCAAGAGCGTGACCCACAAGATCAAGCGCGGTGAATACAAGCAGAGTTTCAAGCTGAGCCGTAACGGCTTGGTATCCACAGTACCGGCGGTGCCCGCATGAGTTCGCAAAATTCCACCGCAGGCAGCAGTCCCACAAAGTACTACGGCAAGTACCGGGGACTGGTCATCGAGAACATCGATCCCGAGCAGATCGGGCGCGTCATGGTGCAGGTCCCCGACGTGTTGGGTGAGACTCCCTCGAGCTGGGCCATGCCTTGCGTGCCTGCCGCGGGCATTCAGGCCGGCTGCTTCATTGTTCCTCCGATTGGTTCGCAGGTGTGGGTCGAATTCGAGCAGGGCGATCCCGATTATCCCATCTGGACGGGAGGGTTCTGGGGTCTGGTCGCCGACGTTCCCGTTTTTGCAACTGCTCCTCCTGCTATTCCACCTGGACAAAATATTGTGTTGCAGACAACCGGCCAGAACATGGTGATGGTCAGTGATGCTCCGCCTTCGCCGGCCACCGGGGGAATCGTGTTAAAGAGCGCGACCGGGGCCATGATCGTGGTGAACGAAACCGGAATTTATATCAGCAATGGCCAGGGCGCCATGATCACCCTGGTCGGCCCCACGGTGGATATTAACCTGGGCGCTTTGACAGTGATTTAAGCAAGCCGCCGGTGCTTGCTTGGAAATGGAAGTAAAGCCAGCAGCCATAAGCGCAAGCTTTGGCGGCATAGCTGAATGGAGGAATCATGCCGGGTCCAGTTTTGCATCTGGGAGCCACGGTGCTGTGCGCGCACGGTGGGCAGGCGGTGCCAACCGCGCCCAGTCCGGTGGTGCTGGTCTCAGGCATGCCGGCCGCCACAGTTAGCGCACCCTATGCAGTGGCCGGCTGCGCGTTTGTGCCGCCTCCTGGAAATGGGCCATGCGTGACTGCGCAATGGATTGTGGGAACAGTGCGGGTGCTGTCGCAGGGGCAGCCGCTGGTCATCATGTCGGGGGTTTCGATCTGCACCCCCACGGGCACGCCGCTCGTGCCAGTGGCGGCGCAAGCTCGCGTGATTGCCACCTGAAAGGAAAGAGTGACCAGGGACTTGGAGAGATGAACATCTATTTTCCTTATCAGTTCGATGGACGGGGACGAACCCAGCAAGCCTCGCTTGAAGATTACATCAGGCAGCTTGTGGAACAGGTGCTGTTCACGTCTCCCGGCGAGCGCGTCAACCTGCCCGACTTTGGCAGTGGCCTGCTGCAGCTCCCCTTTGCTCCCAACAGCGTGGAGATGGCGGCCGCCACGCAGTTTTCAGTGCAGGCTGCGCTGCAGAAATGGCTCAGCAATTACATCACGGTGCAATCGGTCACGGCTTCGGCGCAGGACGCGCTGCTGACCGTGGTCGTCTCTTATTCCATCCTCAACACTGATGTGACCCAGGTGCAAACCTTTGTTTACGGGACCGCTGCATGATCTACAGTTGCTGTAACGAAAACCGCAAGAGCGCCATCCGCGTTGGCGCCATCACCGGAAAGCCGGCGGTGAATGCTCCTGGTGCAGGGTACACCCAGGGTGACGTCCTCATCATTGCTCAGGCCGGCTCCAGCAAGACAGCTACGGTAAAGGTAACCGCTGTTTCTGGTGGAAAAGTCACCAAGGTTGCTCTGCAACAAAATGGCACAGGATACTTCACCGCCACCAACGTGCCCACCACGGGCGGAACCGGGACCGGTTGCACGCTTGACATTTCCGGGATGCCGAACGGAATCGACTACCTGGAGGTGTTGGACAACGACGCCATCGCTCTCAACAGCCCGCGCCAGAGAACATTACTGATTCACTGCCTCTCGGCCGTGTCCTCCACCATTACTCCCAACAATGTGCTGATCACCGGAGGAGAGAGCATCATCAACGTCGGGGTCGATTGGGTAGCCCCTGCATCTGCGCCACCGCCCGACCCGGCGACCAATGCTCTCGAACGCGCCTACTTCACTTCGCTCCCTGATGCTCCCAACGTGCTGCTGGTGCGCACCAGCCAGGCCGGCGATTTCTCTCCGTATCTGCTGCGCCTGGTCGACGATGTTTCGCGTGCGAAACAGTCCTCCTTCGCAGTCACCGATGTGCTTCCCGGCTTCGATCCTCAGTTCGCCGAAGTGACATTCTCATTCAAAGTGGAATGCGGGCCGAATTTTGATTGCGCCCCGCCACCCTCGATTTGTCCGCCGGACGCGCAGTCGCCTCCCTCAATCAACTATCTGGCTAAAGATTACGGTAGCTTCCGCGGCATCATGCTCGACCGTCTCAGCCAACTGCTGCCGGGCTGGGGAGCAACCAGCGAAGCCGACATGGGCATTGCTCTCGCCGAACTCATTGCCTATGTCGCTGACCGCCTCAGCTACCGCCAGGATGCCGTCGCCACCGAAGCCTATCTGGATACCGCGCGCAGCCGCATTTCTCTCCGTCGTCATGCGCTGCTGGTGGACTACCACATTCATGATGGCTGCAATGCGCGCGCCTGGATGCACCTCACTGTCACCGGAAAGGTGTTTCTCGACCGCAATCGCACCCACTTTTATACCTACGCACCGGGAATGCCCGGCGATCTTACGACTCTCGAAAACCAGGAAGCTGCTCTGCTCACCGGCGCGCAGATCTTTCAGCCGATGTGGGACCAGGTGCTCTACGAGGACCACAACCAGATTTCTTTTTATACCTGGGGCGAGCTGAACTGCTGCCTGCCGCAGGGAGCAACGGAAGCCACGCTCCTTGGCTCCTTTCCAAAGCTCCGTCCGGGAGACGTGCTCATTTTCCAGGAGATGGTTGGGCCAAAAACCGGCAACGCCGCCGATGCCAACATCCGCCATCGTTGCGCGGTGCGGCTCATCAAAGTCGCCACCCAGGACTCCAGTGGCAATCCATTGGTCGATCCCTTATTTGAAAACGGCACAGGCTTGCCCATCCAGAACCCCAATCAGAAGCCGACGCCCGTAACTGAAATCCAATGGTCCCAGGAAGACGCGCTTCCCTTCCCGGTCTGCATCTCGTCAAGTTTTGTAGACGCCAATGGCGACACGCACGAATTGCAGAACGTGAGCGTGGTCTTCGGCAACATTGTGCTGGCAGACCATGGGCTCTCGCTCAACGGCGTGGACATGACGACCGTTCCCGCTCCGTCCATCTTCCTGCCGCCCGATCCTTCTGCCGATCACTGCAGCAAAGCTCTTCCTGTTCCGCTGCCGGTCCGCTTTCGGCCGCCCGTTCCCGACAGTCCTGTGACTCAGGCAGTTCCGTTTACCGAGGTTGCTCTGGGCGAGCTTGGCAACCCCAAAACTACCGGGGTGGTTAAGTTGCCGAATGCCGGGTTCGTGAGTCTCTCCAATGCAGATGGGTTCCCAGCCCTGACTCTGCAACCTACCAACCCCCATGGCTGGCCCAGCTCATTCGGAGTGCTGGTTGCCGCAAACGGCGCGAACATCGATCTTTCCATTGTGTATGACTCCACCGGCGGTGGCTCGAATAAGTTGGTCGTTGTGGAAAAGTTCACGAATCTTTCTCTGAAGGCGGTGAACTCGAACTTCGTGGCCAAAAAGATCAACGGCGTTTCAATGCTGGTCCAGGTACCGGCCTCGTACACTCCTCCCGGCATTCCTCCGGCCGGATTTCCGCTTACACCCACAATGTTGTCGAATTCAGCGCCGGTAACTCTGCTCGACACCGCCAGCAAGCCGTATCTTACACTGCAGCCAACTGACTCATCGGCCTGGCCGCCGCTCTTTGGCGTGCAGGCGCAACCCAGCAGCAATCCGGTGTTCTTCGATCTTACCGTTGTATATGCTCCCCCATCCCCTCTGGGTGTAGTTCTTCCAGTTACCCTTGAATCCTTTACCGATCTCTCGCTCGAAAATACCGCGAGCCAGGTAAACGGCAAGTCGGGCCTCATCACCGTGGAGAGCTTTGCCAGCACCGCTGCCTCCAGCTTGTCTGCTTTCTCGCTCATGAACGTTGATCCGGGCCTGGCTGTGCCAGAGATCACCCTCAGCGGCACTACTCTCGCAACCACCGAAACCTGGAATCCAAAACAGGACCTGCTGGAGAGCGGAGAATCAGACCTGGTGTTCGTTGTGGAAGTGGAATCAGACGGCACGGCGACCCTGCGATTCGGCGATAACACCAACGGAAGAACGCCCGAAACCGGAACGCACTTCCTGGCCAACTACCGCATCGGCAACGGCACAGCCGGAAATGTGGGGACCGACACGCTGGTCTTCACAGACGCATCAGGCATCACGTGCTCCAATCCTCTTCCGGGCGTGGGCGGCGCCGATCCCGAAACCAACGACCAGATTCGCCGCCGTGCCCCGCAAGCCTTTCTCACGCAGGAGAGGGCGGTCACCATGGATGATTACGCCCGGGTCGCGGAACAAACTCCCCAGGTAGATAAGGCAGTCGGCACGCTTCGCTGGACGGGCAGTTGGTACACGGTCTTTCTCACGGTCGAACCCCAGGGGGCCGGCAATCTCTCCCCGGCGCTCAAGTCGGCGGTCAGGACCAACGTCGAGCGCTTCCACCTGGCCGGGCAGGACCTGGAACTCGAGGACCCGCAGTATGTTCCATTGCAGGTTCAACTGGAAATCTGCGTCGATCCAGATTACTTCCAAAGCGACGTGCAACAGGCGCTGCTGCAGGTGCTGGGCAGCGGCACTTCGTCCACCGGCCAGAAAGGGTTCTTCTTCCCCGACAATTTCACTTTCGGCCAGGCTGTTTACCTGAGCGGGATTTACGCTGCTGCTCGCTCGGTGGCCGGAGTCCGCGCCGTGAGGGCCACCTCGTTTCAACCCCAGGGTGTGAATCCGACCAGCCAATACCTGCAGGCAGGTGAAATCCCGATTGGCCCGCTTCAGGTAGCGCGGCTGGCCAACGATCCCAGTTTCCCGAATCATGGTCAGCTTTCTTTGGTGATGGAGGGCGGGAAATGAACAGCATGAATGCAATGCGGTCTTCAATCTTCCAGCGCGGAGCCATCGTATGAGCTGCACAGGAACATCAGGATGCATCTGCGGCTGCTGCGCCGGCACGACGGTCGAGACGCCGCAGGCCAGCAACAACCGCGCCGGACTCTCCTCGATTTCGTATCGCGTGGGCGCCTGGAGCACCTTCAAGGAATCGATGCTGGCCCGGCTTTCCAGCTTCGACTATCCCGCGCTCAACGCTCTGAAGACCCGCGACGATGATGATTTCACCATCGCCTTTCTCGACGCCACATCGGTGGTCCTCGATATTCTCACCTTCTACCAGGAACGTCTGGCAAATGAAAGTTATCTGCGCACCGCAGGCCAGTTGCAGTCGCTGATCGAGCTCTCGCGGCTCATTGGCTACCAGCCTTCGCCCGGTGTTTCCGCAGCCTGCTATGTGGCGTTCACGCTGAAAACTGCTCCCGGCCAGGCACCCGATCCCACGGCCCCCGCCATCATCATTCCCCAGGGTACGCAGATGCAGAGCGTTCCCGCCCAGGGACAGAAGCCGCAAACCTTCGAGACCTCTGGTGATATCCCGGCCAAGCCTGGCTGGAATGCGTTGCCTGTTCAAACCGGAGAACCATGGAACCCTCTCAAAGATGACCGCAGTGTTTATTTACAGGGTACCGCCACGCAGTTGCAGATCGGCGACTTGGTGCTCATCGTCGGTGACGAACGGACCAAGTATCCTGCCAGTGAGATTTGGGACATACGCGAAATTACAACGGTGCAGCCCAACGGCCTGAACAACGTCACCTACGTTGAGTGGAGCGAAGGGCTGGTTACGCCTCCCAGTGGGCATCCCCGCTTCTTTGCCTTCCGCCAGCGTGGCTCGCTCTTTGGATACAACGCGGTGAATCCGTTGCTCCTTGCCCCGGCAAATCTAACGGGGTTGCAGACTGCCGGTTTAGTGACCCCCCAACCCTCCTCACCGCCGCCGCCGCCTTTCATTCCAGAATGGATATTCCTGGCCCCTGGTACTCAGCTAATAGATTTGGACTCGATTTACACCAAGCTGGCCTCTGGCGGCTGGATCACTTTGATACGGCCCGATAGTGCCAATCCCCCGCATAAGCCCGCCGGCGCCATCAGTCTTTACCAGATTCAATCCATCACCACCATGACCCGCTCAGCCTACGGGAACAGCGGCAAGATCACCCGTGCTGCCGTGGATACAGCAACAAACTTGAGCGATTACTACACGAATACTCGCCAGACCTCGGCCCTCATACAAAGCGAGGAGCTTCAAGTTCCTCTGCAGCCGCTGCTCTTTCCGTTGTATGGCTCGTCGATTGACCTGCAGGACCTGCGTCCTGACCTTGCAACAACAAAGGTCATCGCCATCACCGGCAAGCGCCAAAAGGTCAGGGTGACCGGTGACGCAAAGTTCTCTGCCGATGATCGATCTGTAACCGATGTCGCGCTGGAAATCGGCAGCATCCTCACCATCACCTCTCCCGGACCGCTACTGCAAATAACTGCCTCCCAATGGAGGACCGGCGGCCAAACTCTCTCGATCAACGTTGAAGATTCCAGCGGCCGGCCCGGCGTCCTCGAGATCGACCTAACGCATCTTGCACTCGCGCCTTCCGATAAAAATGATCCGTATGTAAGCGAGTGCGCCCTGGTGATCCAGATGACTAGCTCTTCCGGTTCGTCTGCGCACACGGTGATTACGCTCGATCCCAAATCGCCGCTGATGAACTGCTATGAGCGCCAGACCACCACCATCAACGCCAACGTAGTGCTGGCCACCAATGGACAATCCGCCAGCGAGATCCTTGGCAATGGCAGTGCCTCCACGCCTAACCAGAGCTTTGTGCTGAAGCAGTCCCCGATTACCTATATCCAGGCGCCTACGCCTACGGGCAGGCAAAGCACCCTGCAGGTGCAGGTCAGCGGCGTGAAATGGAGTGAAGTCCCTACTCTCTACCAGCAGGCATCATCTTCACAGGTCTTTACAACGCAATACCGGTCCGACGGCACGACGGAAGTGCTGTTTGGAGATGGTGTCGAAGGCTCCACTCTGCCCACCGGCCAGAACAACTTGCAGGCAAATTACAGGATCGGCACCGGCGCACAGGGAAATGTGGCGGCCGGTTCATTGACGACGCTGGTAGACAGGCCTTTGGGAGTTAGCGGAGTCACAAATCCTCAATCCGCAACCGGCGGGCAGGACCCGCAAACGGTCGACGATGTTCGCGCCACTGCTTCGCAAACGGTTTTGACCCTGGGCCGTGCAGTCTCGATTGCCGATTACCAGAATTTTGCGTCTACCTTTGCCGGCATCTCCAAGGCCTATGCCATCTGGGTGCCTTCCGGTCCCGGCCGCGGCGTTTTTCTGACCGTGGCAGGGGTGAACGGAGAAGCATTGCCGCCCTCCAACTCTACTCTCCAGAACCTGACCGCCTCGCTCAAGAGTTACGGCAATCCACTGGTTCCGGTCGTCGTTGTTTCATTTTTGGAAACGCTGTTCGGTCTCTCTGCCGACGTGAAATATGATCCACTCCGCGATCAGCCCACTGTGGAAGCTGCGGTGCGCCAGGCATTGTCGCAGTCCTACAGCTTTGCCAATCGAGACTTTGGCGAAGGCGTCTCCGCCGATGAAATTGCAAGCGTAGTCCAGGCAGTGCCGGGCGTGGTTGCCGTCAACGTGAAGGAGATTCATCTGGTAGCCACCAGCGCCGCCGGAGACCTGGGGAGCAGCGGGAGTTTCACTATTCCTGAACTCAACGCCTGGCTGGCGCAACAGGTCACGTTGCAGCGTCCGGTCTCCGATTCACTTTCGCGTATCTGTCCTTATCTGCCCGTGCCCAGCCTGACCTCGGCGCCGAGCGCGGCTGAAATCCTGGTGCTGGATCCCGATCCCCATCAGGTAACGCTGGGAGAGATGAAATGAGCACCGCAGCCCAGAAGCTGTTCGAACTATTGCCCGCTCTTTACCGGCTGAGAGACGCGCAGTTGGCGCAGTCCCAGACGTTGCTTACCAGCGCCGAGCAGATGCAGTTGACGGCATTGCAGGCACTGCCTCCCGCATCGTTGACCGTCGCGCAGCAACAGCAACTCGATGCGCTGCTGGCCAAGGCCGGGCGTGGTCCGCTGCAATCTCTCGTCATGCTGCTGGCCGAGCAACTCGCGATTTTCGGCGACAATCTCGACCAGCTCTATGACGATCAATTCATCGAGACCTGCGCCCCATGGGTGGTGCCCTATATCGGTGATTTGATCGGCTATAAATCGGTGCGCGGCATAGCGCCTGCTGTGGCCAGCCCGCGCGCCGAAGTCGCCCACACCATTTCTTTCCGCCGCCGCAAGGGGACCGTGCTGGTGCTGGAGCAACTGGCACGTGATGTCACCGGCTGGGGTGCTCATGCGGTGGAAATGTTCAAAGTGCTGGCCGACACGCAGTACATGGATCATATCCGGCCGCAGAATTACTATGCGCCCGATTTGCGGCAGTGGCAGTCCGGTGAATACATCAATACCGGCTTTGACCAGACGGCGCATAAGGTGGACGTGCGCCGCATCGCCATCCAGCGCGGCCGCTACAACATCCAGAACATTGGTATTTTTCTCTGGTCGTTGAATGCCTATCCGCTCACTCTGGCGCAGGCGTCTCCAGTTTCCGGCAATCCGCAATGCTTCCGCTTCAGCTCGCTGGGCCGCGACATTCCAATCTTCAACCATCCGATTTCCCAGGGCGCTGACATCACCGCACCTGCCGGACCGCAGAACGTGCCCGACCGGCTGCGCCGCCACCTCCTCTGCCAGGACATTCAGGATTCACTCGCCGGTAATCCCGCAGTCTACTACGGGGTTGGCACGAGCTTGGCTTTGTATGTCGGCGGCGCGCTGCAATCCAAGATTAGGGTCTGCAATCTCGCGGGCAATGATGGCTCCTGGAGCAATATGCCCGCTGCCGGCGATCTGCCCGCCATCGATCCACAGCTTGGGCGCATTGCCCTGCCGCCGGCCATGCCCGGTAACGTGCAGGCATCCTTTTATTATGGATTCAATGCCGACATGGGCGGCGGAGAGTATCCTCGCTCCGCCACCTTCACGGCCAGTCCGGACCAGCCCCTGCTTCGCGTGCCGGGAGACTACCCCACTCTGCATGATGCCCTGTCTGCGCTCGGTGGGGCCGGTGTAGTTGAGATCACTGACAGTGGAACTTATTCCGAGCCCCTCGGCCTCACGTTAAACGTGAAGCCCGGTGGACACGTTGAACTCCGCGGTGCTGAAGGCTGCCGTCCAACAGTGGTATTGGGCGGCGAATCTACCGTGAGCGGCGGTGCAGAAAGCTCTCTCGACATCAATGGGCTTCTGATTGCCTATGCCCATCCGTCTGGAGGAGCGCCACCTGCGGCATTGGTCCATGTACCGGCCGCCAGTACCAATAAGCTCGGGCATCTTGGAGTGACGCATTGCACCCTTGTTCCCGGTCTGGCGCTTACTCCCAACGGCGACCCCGATCCAGCCTATGCCGGAATACCCGCGTTGCTGGTCGCTTCAGCGGGATTGCAGGTGGAGATCACCAGGTCCATTGTCGGCGCGCTCTGGATCGACATAGATGCCAGTGCCACTCTCAAAGACAGCATCATCGATGCAGCTTCCACTTCCATTTCTGCGTCCGCCTCGGCTGTGGCCTACGTGGCCGGCGTGGATTCAGTAACACAGCGCCCTTCGCCCGGCGGCCCGCTGACCATGTCGGGCTGCACTGTGATCGGCAAGGTGCATGCCTCGCTGCTCAGCGTGGTCTCTCAATGCATTTTCTGGGCTGAGCTGTCAGCCGCCGACACCGCAGCCACTCCTCCACTGTGGAAAGCGCCTCTGTGGGCGGTCCGCAAGCAGGAGGGCTGCGTGCGTTTCAGCTACTTGCCTGCCGGGGCCATTGTGCCCCGGAATTTCAAATGCGTGAAGCAGGCACTGGGATCACCACAACCTTTGTTCTATAGCTTGCGCTACGGCGATCCTGCCTATTGCAAGCTTTTTTCTGTTACGGACGACGCGATACGCCGGGGCGCTGACGATGGTGGAGAGATGGGCGCATTTCATTTTCTGCTGGCTCCACTGCGCGAGAGCGACCTTCGCGTCCGCATTACCGAGTATCTGCCCGTAGGTTTAGAGTTCGGCGTTTTTTATGAAAATTGAGAGGAATAGACAATGAGTTTCGACATGAGCCGCGTCACCTTCGATCCCTGGAAGGATTTCAGCAGCGTTGTCATGCAACAAGGCCGGGTGCAGCTCGACTCCGACTGGAACGAATGGCTGGCTGAGCTGACGCGCCGCATCCGCGCCGGCACTATGGATATCGTGGGCCGCGCTGTTTATCCCGCGACCACGCCTAATGCCTTTCTGATCACGCCCCAGGGAAGCTCCATCATCATTGGCGTGGGCCGCATGTATGTGGATGGCCTGCTGGTGGAAAACCACGGGTTGCCTGCGCCCGGCTCCGGCGGCTGGATTCCTCCCAACCCCGGCCCTCCCGGCAGCCAGCCTGCATGGGACCCCGCGCTCGATGAACTGGTGGGGCAGAATGCCGTTGACTATGAGCACCAGCCCTATTTTCCCGGCGTGGCGCAGCAAGCGCCGTTTCCCACAACGGGCGGGCCGTTTCTTGTTTATCTCGACGTGTGGCAGCGCGAAGTAACGTTTCTTGAAGCGCCCGATCTGATCGAAAAAGCCGTAGGTGTGGATACCACCGGACGGCTGCAAACCGTATGGCAGGTGAGGCTGCTCGACGTCAGTGGTAGCGGCGACGTCACCTGCGGCACCAAAGATATCACTGCCTGGACCAACTTGATTCAGCCGTCGGCGGGACGCCTTACGACCGGCATCGTTCCGTCCTCAACCTCAGGCCCCTGCTGCCTCGCGCCCAACACCGGCTTCACCGGCCTGGAAAACCAGCTCTATCGTGTAGAGATTCACCAGGTGCCGCCCAGCGGCTCGTCTGTCCCGCCAACCTTCAAGTGGTCGCGCAACAATGCCTCCGTGGCGACCCCTGTCACCGGAATCTCCCAAGACCGGACAGTGCTGACCGTGCAGAGCACCGGCAGAGATAATGTCCTGCGGTTCACCAAAGATGACTGGGTGGAGATCACCGACGATTGGCTGGAGTTGAATGGTGAACACGGCGAGCTGCATCAGGTCACATTGGTCACCGATTCCAACAACACCATCACCCTCGCCACGCCCGTCACCGCCGGGACTTTTCCGGTCGACGCCAACGGCCTCACTCATCCCGAACGCCACACCCGCGTGATCAAGTGGGACCAGCAGGGCAAAGTTTTCGAGAGCGATGGGACCACCGTTTGGACAGACCTCAACGCGCCCGGCAGCACCGGAGAGATACCTGTTCCGCCGGCAGGCACCTCGCTCATCCTTGAAAACGGCGTGACCGTTTCGTTCGACTTGGATCCCAGCGGTGGCGCATTTCAAGTGGGCGATTATTGGAATTTCGCTGCCCGGACTCTGGATGGCACGGTCGAAAACCTGGTCAAAGCTCCGCCTCGTGGCATCCATCATCATTATGCCCGGCTGGCGATGCTCACCCTGGGCCAGAAACCGACTGATTGCCGCATTCAATGGCCTCCCCAGGAAGACTGTGCGTGCACCTCGTGCGTGACCGCCCAATCCCACAACAACAATACTTGGACGATTCAGCAGGCGATCGACGCAGTGGTGCTTGCTGGTGGAGGCAAGGTGTGTCTGGGGCCCGGCACTTACAACATCGCAGCCACCATCAATGTCGTGAGTACGAATAACCCGGTGCAGCATCTCGCCATCTGCGGCCATGGCCTTCCCACGCTCGTTCCCATTCCGCAATTTCAGGGACAGAGCATCATGCAGATCCAAAAGGCCATTGATGTCGACGTGTATGATTTGGCTTTCTCCTGCGGCGCCCCCCTTCCCAATCCCAACGGAGTTATCAACCAGCCTGTTGGCCTGAGCATCACCGACAGCGTCTATGTCCGCGTGGAGCATTGCGGATTTGGCCTTGCCGGCGATACCACTCAGCTATCTGCCGGAATCACCCTTGCCGGTCTCATCATAAATTGCAGCTTTCGGGAAAATCTCTTCACCAACGTGCAACTCGGGGTTGCGCCCGGCAGTACCGACTCCCTCGCCCTGCTGCAATTCGATATGGAGCACAACCAGATGTACTGCACCGAAGGTGCTGTTTCTCTAAACAATGTCGCGGGACTTGTCGCGCTCGAGGTCCGCTTTGCCAATAACTTCGTGCAGAGTTCCAGTGGTTTTGTCCTGGCCGGATTCGGACTCGATGTCATCGTTGAAGAGAACACCTTCTCCCTCACCGCGGTAACTCCCGCCGACTTTGCGCCTTACGGCGCTGCGGTTGCCTGCAACATGTCGCAACTGCGTGTCGCAAACAACGAGATTTCACGCAACATAGTTCCCCTGAGCGCGACTGTCTCTGCTGACACCAATGGAGTGCTTGCCCCCGGGTCCTATATCTGGGTGGTCACAGCTCTGGAAACCAGTGGGCAGGAACTGGTTATTACCCAGGCTGCAGCTCTTACCGTCACCACCTCGCCGAACCCCGCCGGAACATTCAACGCTACGCTGGAGTGGACTGCAGTGAAGGGAGTCAAGAGTTACAACGTATATCGCTCCACGGTCAACACAACGACGTTGCATCTGGTGAAAAGTGTGGACCCCAGCTCAACCCTAACTCTTAGTTTTCTGGATAATGTTCCCGATAGCCAGATAGCGACCAAAGGCCCATTCCCGCCCATACAAAATGACGGCATCGTCCTCGGCTCGCCCTCCATCGGTTCTTTCTTATATGGGACCCAGGTCACGGGCAACCGCATCTCTACCCTCATGGGTACTGGCATCCTGGCGCTCCAAAATACGTTTCTGCTTGAATCGGCGATTGCGCAAAACCAGTTGCTGTTGCTGGGTGGAAATGGAATCACGCTCTCCGGCTTCTGCCTCGATATCGATATTCAGGGTAATTCGATGGTCGGCATCGGACTGCTTCCCGACCAGCAGGCTACAACCGTAGCTGGGCTGCAGATATTCTCAGCGATAAACGTCAACATCAGTGAAAACCGGATGGAAGGAATCGGCGTCACGCTGGCGCCTGCCCCGGCAATCAGCCAGTTGGGCATTCTCATTGGGGCAGCAGGGTCGGTGGATGTTAAAACCAGACTCCTCACGCAGGCGGGCCTTGCCGCAGGGGTGCGCATTGCGGGAAATCTCATCGCTGAAATTGCCCCTTCTACATCCCTGTCTGCAGGGGTTTTTTCGATGGCGGCGTTGCGGTCGGACGTCTCTGATAATGAAATCCGCCGCTCAGTCGCTCCTCCGGCAACTCGTGACCAGTCAATTTCCCTGGCCCTTCAACTCATCGGCATCGTCGTCAGCGTGCAAGGCAACCTGCTGGAATCGTTCGGTGGTAATGTTGCAACGGCGCCGAGCGGTCCTCAAACACCCGGTACCGTAGGCATCTTGGCACTTGATTCCTGCACGTTCAGCAACAACCAATGCTTCCTCGACAATGCCGATCCTAGTGCTCAGGTAAATGTGGTAGCGGTGGGAGCGGGCGGTTCAATCATCGCCATGGGCAATCTGGTTAAAGGGCCTAAAGCTCAGCAGCCTGACGAGACCGCTGCCGCAGCATCACTTTCTCTGGCAGTGGCAACGGCAAATCGCGAGAATCCTCCAGTCACGGTGATTGGTAATATCACATCCTCCGGCATTTTCGTAGTGCCTCGCATGCCACCCGCAATGGGCCCACTTAACGTTCAACTACAATAGAAAGAGGAATCTCTATGAGCAAAGCGATCTTTAAAGGCGAAACCAATATCAAAGATCTGGTCACCCGGCTCTTTCCTTTGTCTGACAAATCCCCGCAGAAAATCAAAGAGGCAGGCGACGCTTTGCTGCAGGCCAATCCTCAACTTAAAGACCTGAGCAAAGTCCCGGCCGGCGCCCTGCTGCAAATTCCCGCCGGCGCGCCTCCTCTGCGGGCAGCCGAAAAGGCCCCGGAAATTATCTTTCGCCGGGAGGCAGTGGCCCGGCAGGCACAGCAGGCCTCGCATGTGGTGGGCCAGCGGCTCGCAGATATCGAAACACGCGCGCAGGCCGGCTTGCAGGCATTTGCCTCTCTGGCAAAATCGTCCCAGGCCCAGGACCTCATGAAACAGTTGAATCTGTCGGAAGGAACAAAACAGATAACTGCTTCTATCGACTCGTTGAGCAAAAGCATGGGCGAACTCCAGAAAGTCCGCAACCAGGCAATCGGAAAATTACAAACCAGCCTGCAATCCTTCCTAAAATAAGCCCGCTATCGTTTGACCTTAGTACTACTGTGTTGTAAAAAAGGAACACCACAAAAAGGACAACCAGCGAGTTGTCCTAGCAAAGACCGCGCTATCGTTTGACGCAGGGTTGCAATCGACCAGGGGTTATGCCGCTCCGCGCGCACGGGAAGCGCCACCAAACCACGGAATTTTTCAACAGACACAGGCTTACCAGGATGTAACCGGCTGGCAATGGTTTGAACCAAACCTCTCGCGTATACAGAGAATCAGCCCTTTTGATCTTTGGAAATTGGCAACCGAAATCCCACCGGAATGGTACCAGCATGACACCGCCGCCTTGTCGCGCCTGATCGAGCGGCTTTACAAGCGCCGTCTGTCCGTCCGCCAGCTCATTGACAAATTCCGCCTATCCACCATTAACCCGTTTCCGAACTGGAAAGAGTAATACGAAATCAACCAATCAAGACCACAGACAAAGAAAGCCTCTAGCAAATCGAACTGCAAACCAAACTCATGATAGGCGTCACGCTCCTGATCGACCTGGACCCCGAAAACCGCAAGCTGATAATGTTTATCTCGCCAGGCCTGTCACAACCTGCGCTTGGAAAGGCACGATATCGGCATCCTCTGCGTGGCGATGTGTGGACACGACCGTTTACCTGCTGAAGGATCGCATCATGTACAAATTGCCATCCGACAATCATTTCGTCCATACGGACAGCGTGAGCTTCACTCTGCCTCAATCTCTCCTGGACACGCATTACCGTGGATTGTTCATTTATGAATTTGCCGACAGTTTCAGTCCATCCAATAATCGGCCGGCCATATACGCAATAGATTGGGTATGGAAAGGCGCTTTTCGGCATCGGAGAGTACGCCGTCGGGGCCGATAAAGAAGAAGATCGAGTGGGCAGACTTATGTTGTTCCCTGCATCGATCATTCAGCAACACGCCGCAAATCGAGTCAAAGCCAGCGGAAGTCAACCCAAAGAGCAGACGCGGATCGTGCTTGAGAGCAAGAACGGAACGAGAGAAGCGGCGGATTTTTTCCGGAGTGTTCCCATTCCGAAGATCTTGAGCCATAGCCCAGCCCCTCTGGGAAAAAGTATTCATGGACCTTGGTATTGCAAAGGTCTGGCGAAGAGCGTAGTCAACCACGAAAGGGTCTTGTAGATTTGGGACCTTTGCTGCGGTGGCATTCACAAGCTGGACCAGTGCAGGAACGTCAGGAACTCGATCTGCGTAGTACCAAGCATATTCTTCGCTGGGGTCGTTGCTAAGCGAACTGCTGTAGGCCAGCCCTGTTTCCGATGCCTTCATATGGAAGCTCTGCGGGCCCAGGCCAGAAAGCAGATTCCTGGCAAGCCCTTCGATGAGAGACTTACGGTCAACCTGAGAATAGCCGGGAGCGTGGGAATAAAAAATTACATCGCCGGTAACGCCGTCCGGATGCACAAGTCCGACATAGAGTGGGAACTGCCAGCTTGCAAAATGGTACCGCTTTGCCAGCTTAGCCAAGACAGGGTTGCCAACCTGAACTTCATGGTTGGAAGCGTCGCGCGAAGGAGGCGAAGCAGGAATAGCAGCAACGAAGGCAGTCAGATCTGGACGTATTTGGTCCAGGATCTTCTGGCTGAGGGTGAGATCGAGATGGAGAGCCCGCCGATTGAGCACCATCTTTTGCAACTGTTTCAGGTCTTCTATGGTCCTTGCGGGACCCGTTCGAAGGTCTTGTTGTACCTCTTCCGTCAGCCGCCGAAGCGCTTCCGTTCGTTCTGAATCCGGGAATGAGGAAAGATTTCTGGCCCAGCAATCAATCAGCTCTGCTTCCAGGCCCGTGGCATTGAGCTTCCGCAACCTCTCGCCAAAGTTCTGCCGAGAATCCCCGGCACCAGAGGCCAAGACACTGTTGGCGAAATTGCCCAATGCATCGATTACCCTAGCATCGACGGGTTTGTGCAAAAGCCATTTCAAGCGCCAGTCCCAGTGATCCCAGGTAAATTGAGAATTCAGTGAAAAAAACAACGGATCATCCTGGTGGAGAAACGAATATGCGGGATTGGGGATCCAGTACTCTTCGCCTTGTTTGGTAAAGGAATCATCGAAAGAGAGATGCTGGTCGACGATGTCGCGGAGCCGGTCGGCATTGGCCATATCGAGGTAATTCGACCCCATGATCTGCCGAAGGAGTTGTAGAGCCTTGCGGAATTCCTCCACGCTGGTTCCAGAAGTTCGAAAGGCAAGATCGGCTCGTCTGGCGAGCGCGTCAAATTCATAGCTCACCGAGACGTCATAGATAGTGGTACGAATCCGCGCCAATAGGTCCGGGTAGGAAGTCACGTGATCTCCCTCTTTCAGTCCCAGGGCATCGAAGCATCGCGGAAGTATCGGGATGTACTTATAGTATTTCTCTGGAATTTGTTTGAGGTCGAAGGCAAGCCCAAGATCGATGGTCGGCGGCCGAGCGAAAACAGTGGCAACCGCTGGAATGCCGCCAGCAAGCGTGAATTGGCGGTAATGGATGCTGTCATCCCAAGTGAGCGGCGGATGGCTGGTAAAGCGCGGGCGGCGAACCTTGGCTTCAATCCGGTCGATTTCTCTGGTCTTGGCTAGCTCGTCCGATTCAAATTGAGCAAGCGCCTGCTGCTCATCGCCAGTGTGGTATTGGGCCAGAAGACCATCCAGCTTCTGCCGAATGCGGTTCCGCTTGTCTTGCTCTAACCTCTCCAGCAGTTGAGCCGAAGGCACAGAGGCAGCAGCGTAGGGTAGATCCAGCAAGTGAAACTTCAGAATGAGGTCGCGCCAGATGTTCTTGCCAGACTGCAGTTGATCACTGACAGCCTGCCACACGGATTGCTCGGAAATGGAGCGATTGAACGAGGAGTCCATTTCCAGAACATCGAGGTACTGTTTCCAGGTAAATCCCGCGCCGCGGACGCCGAAGTCCGGCGCATTCTTGACCCACACATTTTCAGCACGGCGCCAGCCAAGCGCATACGACATCGCCAGTTCGTTCATGGTGCGAAGACTGTTCGAGTCATCCGGATACTCTGAGATCTCCCGTATCCTGGCACAGATGAGATTTCTAAAGTCACTGACTCTTTGAATCGAGATTCGGCTCCCAGGAACGCCCGATATTCCTACGTTCCAAACAGGAAAATGGGGTGAATTGGCGAGAAAAGGTTCGGACTCGACGGCGGTGGCGCCGGAATCAAGCTCGCGGGTCTTACTGTCGATGAGCGATTTGTATAAGAGCGAGCGTTCCCCGTCGGCAAGGCTGCGAAAAAAGAGCTGCAGCAACCGCAGTTCGATGGATGAGTTCGTCTCCATTGATCTCCAGGAAAAGCGCATTTCTCCGGGATCGCTATCGTTGGCGCCCGGAAATGGATAAATAGCGATTTCATTGTCTGCGGAGGGGGCAATGGGATACTTGGGCTGCCGGTTATTTGTCGTCGGCACGACCGGCTGGCGGCTCGGAATGGATTTGAACTCATCCGATACACGGCTGAGAAACCTGAAGAGATTCTCTCGAGGATCGAGAGCGAAGATGAACCCGGTGGCAAGTCCCAGGCGGTAGTTCTGGGCATGAAAGTCCCGGATTTCCCGCGGTGTCACCCCCCGCATCTCATCCGGCAAGCCAGAACTGTAGAAGCTGAAGGGACTTTGGCTGCCCAGCACTCGCTTATTGAGCTCGAAATAGTATGTAAAGCTGCCTTGCCCAGTTTGCATTTCGTCATAGACGGAACCTTGCTCAACCAAGGTCTTCTTCCTGGTAACAGGGTCAGTGGCAACTCCGAAGTGATAAAACTCCTGTTCGGCTTCAGCGTCCGTGAAATCGGGATGGTACAGCGCATCGAGGGAGGCGTGGAGCAGTTCGAAGAAACCATCAAGGCCGGCCCCGGAAGCAAAGCCGTAGTGGTTGAAGTCCTCTGCGGTGGCCGCTTCGCTCCGGCTCAAACGCATGTCCACCAGGAGCTTGAAATAACGACCCGTGGTTCCTTTGCTCTCAAGCAAATGCTCGAGCGAATGAGGCAAGCCCTTGTTGGAATTATCTGGCGCGTCAACCCAAATGAAAGCCTGGGGCACCGTTTCCATCCGCAGGACGAATACTGGGGCGCCGGATGGAACATGCCGGAGTTTGACACCAACGATTCTTCCGTCGGGATCGCTGTAGACGTTCGCAACGCGGAAATCGGCGAAGACCTGGTCTCTTTTCAAGCCGGACAAGGCGTCCGTTGCACCCAAAGCCATTGAGGTCAGCGGCCAGGGACACAGGCAGCAGACCAAGACGACGACGCGCGCGCACCGAATGATGAGGCGGTTTCGCTCGAACTTCCGAAAGTGCAGTGCGGGGTAAATGAAGACCATTCGAGAGCAGGCTCGCAAGCACGTGCGTGCCACTTATCGTTCTTTCAAAGACACTGTTCGATACGCGATTGACGGCTTGCGGAGGCTAGTTTATCATTCCCTGCGTTTTGCACAGGTAGCAGGATAATCTTCCTGCAGGAGATAACAACATGGTCCAATTTCTTCTTTGGCTATTCGGTGTCGGCGAGATCCAGAGCCCGACCGGGGGCGGCGGTACCAGTGGCGGCGGGGGTGGCGGCACTGGCAGTGGCGGAAGCGGTGGTAGTGGCGGAAGCGGCGGCGGCGGCACTCACCCATTGCCTCCCGGTTAACTTAGAAACAGGGTTTTGACTAGAACCTCCTGGGTGAAAAGCCCAACCCATTGTTCGGTTCGAAGAATGGCGGGGATTTGTGTGCCTGTTCGCTACTGGGTTCACCTGGCTCCGGGAGATGGTTTTGTCTGACTGGATAGCTGTTCTCTTTCCCACGACAAAGGCGTGGTTCCGCCAACCTTGGGGCATGAAACCTCAACACACAATGACTCTTCTGAGCTTCTTTTTTTTGGCAGCTCTCTCAGCACTTGCTCAGGCCGCCAAGAATGACAACGAGACCAAGTTGATTCAAAAAGGCGCCGTGGTCGAAAGGGTGACCAAGGGCGGGCAAGCCGACAAGGCGGGCATCCGCGTGGGTGATATTCTGCTCGATTGGAGCGGGGACGCCGCTTTCGCGGAAATCGAATCGCCGTTTGCTCTGCCTCGGATTGAGACGGAGCAGTCTCCCCGGGGAATGGTCAGGATTGGTGGCCTGCGGGCAAATACAAAACACACCTGGCTGCTGCGATCCTATGGTTGGTACCTTGCGACACGCCCGAATATGCAAGGAGAGCTGTTGAGAATCTATGAGGAAGGGCATGAATTGGCCAAGGCAGGCAAGGTGGTTGATGCGGTGGAACGGTGGCGGTCAGCTACGGTGTTGGCGCAAAAATCTGAAGATTCATGGCTTCCTTCCTGGTTGCTCTTGCGGTCAGCCCAGTGGCTGCTGTGGGCGGGACAGGAGCAAACCGCTTTCCAGTTTTACAAGGAGGCGGTACAGCGGGCAGCAGCATCCACGTCAGAAGTCAGAGCTGATCTTCTTTGGCAATGGGCCAGCGCGCTTGAATCCAGTGGCGACACCATCGGCGCCAGACAACGATACGAAGACGTAGTGTTGGAATGGCAGAAGGTCGGCCCGGAAACCATAGCGGGTGCGGCAGCCCTGGTGGACCTTGGACGCCTGGCTCTGAGGCAGGGCGACCTGGCCAAGGCCGAGGCTTGCTTCAATCAGGTCCTGGCGATGCGGAAGCATCTCTCGGCTGACAGTGTTCAGATCGCAGTGAGTTTGATTAACCTAGGGCGCATCTCTGAAGGGCGAGGCGACCTGGCTAAGGCCGAGGACCATTACCGGCGTGCACTGGCGGCTGAAACCAAACGCGTCAGGCATAGCTCACGTCTGGCTGAAGCGCTCAGCAATCTGGCTGCACTGGCTTATCAACGAGGGAATCTCGCCGGCTCAGAGTTGTATTACCACAAAGCCCTGGTGGAGGCAGAAAGATCTTCGCCTGGAAGCCTGGAAGAAGCGGATGTCCTTGAAGCGTTGGCGGAATGTGTCGCCGAACGCGGACGCCCTTCCGAGGCCGAAAGATTCCAGAGGCGAGCTCTGGCGATCCGACAGAAAGAGTCCCCGGAAAGCCTGGTGGTGGCGTCGAGTCTCGCTGGACTTGGCCGGACGGCGCGTATTCGCGGCGATTTGGACGAGGCTGAGGAATATTACCAGCAGGCATTGGCCATTGCGGAAAAGAGCATTCCCGTACCGCTTGAGCTCTCAAACTTTCTGATCGGCGCCGGAAACGTATTCCGTGCACGACAGGAGCTGGGAAAAGCCGAGAGCTGCTACATGCGAGCTCTGATAATCATGGACACACTAGCCCCGGGCAGCGCCAATCATACGGACACTTTGGCCGTGCTGGCCGGAATATTGCGTCAGCAAAGAAGGTTTGACGAGTCGTCCCGCCTGTACGAACAGGCGCTAACGGAAATCGAGCAAAAAGCGGTTCATCTGGGTGGAGTAGAAGACGATCGATTTCGCTACGAGGCCTTCCACGCAGAGCCTTACCGGGAATATGTGTCTCTGCTGCTCGAGACTGGGAAGGCGGAGCGAGCCTTTGAGGTGCTCGAGGCTTCGCGTGCACACAGCTTGCTGGAGATCTTGTCGCGCGGCCACATTGATATTCGCCAGGGTGTCGACCATTCTTTGCTGGCGCGGGAGCGCCGCTTGCAACAACTCATCAATGCAAAATCGGACTACCAAATACGGGCGCTTCAGGAAAAGCATACCGAGGAGCAGGCTGCCGCCATGGTCACCGAACTCGACCGCCTTTTAGGCGACTATCAAGAAGTGCAGGGGACGATTCGTGCCAGCAGCCCCGCTTATACAGCTTTGACAAAGCCGCGAAGATGGACCGTAAAAGAAATTCAAGGCTTGTTGGACGAGAACACGATCCTCCTGGAATATGGCTTGGGCAAAGAACGCAGCTACGTGTGGGTGGTAAGCGCAACTTCCATTGATGTTTATGAGCTTCCCAAACGCGCGGAAATTGAGAATGTGGTGCGCGCCGTTTACCGCCTGCTCAATGCGCGGAATTCGGCTTCGGAGGAGGACACCGAGCTCCAGAGGGAGGCGCGCTATAGAAAAGCTGATGCGGAGTACGAAAGGACAGCGGCACAACTGAGCCAAATGATATTGGCTCCCATTGCGCCCTTTCTGGAACGAAAGAGGTTACTGGTGGTGAGCGATGGGGGACTGCAATACATCCCATTTGCGGCTCTGCCTGCCCCGCGAGAGAGGGTCAGGGACAATGGCAAGGCCGGCGCAGCAGTGCCACTGGTTGTGGAGCACGAGATCGTGAACCTTCCCTCGGCTGCGGTATTGGCAGAATTGCGGCAAAGAGAAGGCGGTCGCGCCAAGGCGCTCAAAGCAGTCGCGGTACTGGCCGATCCGGTGTTTGATGGACGGGATGAGCGTGTGCTCCCGGCCAGACTGGGGAACTTTCCTGGAGCAAAGAGATCAGATGTAACAGCACCCAGGCGGCCGATCCAAGTGTCTTTTGCCACCGATCGTCTAACCCGGTCACTGGCCGAAATCGAGCAGAGCAAAACGCAGCGCTTATTTCTCGCACGACTGCCGGCCTCACGAGAGGAAGCGAAAGCTATTCTGGCAGTAACTCCAGCGGGAAAGGGCATGGAAGCCCTGGACTTTGAAGCGAGCCGGGCCACAGCCATGAATCCAGCTCTGGCGCAATTCCGAGTGGTGCACATCGCTACCCATGGCCTGCTCAACAGTAAGCACCCGGAACTCTCCGGGCTGGTACTGTCTATGGTGGACAAACAAGGAAAATCCCAGAATGGCTTCCTCCAACTTCAGGATGTCTACAATCTGCAGCTGGCGGCCGATTTGGTGGTGCTCAGCGGATGTGAGACAGGTCTGGGCAAGCAAATTAGCGGAGAGGGGCTGATCGGACTGACCCGCGGCTTCATGTATGCGGGTGCGCAGCGAGTGGTGGCAAGCCTATGGAGCGTCAGCGATAAGGCCACTGCTGAACTCATGGCGCGGTTTTACCGGGCCATGGAAAAAGACGGCCTGGCGCCGGCTGGCGCACTGCGGAGAGCGCAAATTGAGATGTGGAGACAATCTATGTGGAGTTCGCCCTACTACTGGGCCGCATTTCAGTTGCAGGGTGAATGGAAGTGATGGCGGTGATTACGTGCTGCGAAGCGCTTCCGTAGGTTGAACGGAAGCCGCTCGCAACGCGGGTAAAAAGGCCGAAGCCAGTCCCACCAGGAACAGGCACACAGCCAGTTCCACAATTGGCATAAGGTCCTGGGAAGCACTCATGGCAAGAATGCTGACCAATACCTTGCGCAACACAAAGAGAGCGACGGCGCCGACTGCAATGCCAATTGCCAGCAACGTACCAACTCTGAGGAGAACCCGATTCAAGATGGACCATCGGGTCGCACCCAAAGCCATCCGGACACCAATGGCGCGGACTGAGACCTGAACTTCATAGCTCACCAGGCCGTACAATCCGACCGCAGCGAGAAAGACGGCGAGGCCGGCAAATACTGTAAACACCCATCCTTCCATGCGCTGCAAGACTATGATCTTGCTCAGCACGTCGTCCATTGTCTCCGGCACTTCGAAGGGCACGCCCGAGTCCAGATCATGCAGGACCTTACGCAAACCGGGTACGAGGGCGGAAACCGATTTCTGGGAGTGCACGACCAGATGCATTGTGGAAAAGCCCTGATTGGCCAAATCTCTGGGAAACTGTGAGATGGGATAGTCTTCCTCTGCCAATGGCTCTTCAAAGAGATCCTGACGAATGGATTTGGTTACTCCGACAATGACGCATGGAGGACCGCCCCCCTCGTCAATTTTTTGTCCCAAAGGATCCTGGCCCGGAAAAACCGTCTGCACGAAGGCCTCATTCACCAGACAGACGGCTTGCGAAGTCCTAGTGTCTATCCTGCCATCGAGCATCCGGCCACGGATGAGCGGAATACCGAGCGCATGGTAGTAGCCGGACGACACAAAACGGTCTTCCGCCATGTGCTGCTGGCTTGGCGGGTCATGAGGCCGGCCCGCGATATGCACTCCGCTGCTCCAACCCCAGTCCTGAATAGGCAGCACCTGGATAAGGCCGGCGCTCTGCACTCCGGGAATGGCCTCCACGCGATCCAGAAGCGGCTGGTAAAAGTCTGTAACGATATCGCGCTGCTTGTAATCGGCAGGCACGACATTCAGCTCCAGGGTGAAGGTGTTGGCGGTGCTGAAGCCCAGTTGGGTGTTGCGCCAATGCAATACCAGACGGACGAAGATGCCCGCAACCACCAAGAGAACAAAGGCGATCGACGTCTGGGTAATCACCACAGCTGCCCTGACACGTTGATCACTGCGCCCTCCGCCGGTGCTGGCGCTGTCTTTTAGGATTTGGTTGGGATCGGTCTTGGATAATCTGATCGCGGGGATGACGCCCACCAGCAGGCTAGTGCACAGCGCCGCAAGGAACGCCATGGCAAAGGATGAGAAGGTCAGGTGAACATCGGCGCCGCGGCTGAGCGAATCCAGCAGGAAGGATCCCATGAGGCCCAGCAACAGCCAAGCCAGCAAAAGTCCTCCGGCCAAGCCGAAGGCCGAGAGCAGCAAGCTATCGGCCAGAACCAGCCGCCTGATCTGCCACGGAGAGGCTCCCAAGGCGATCCTCAACGACAGCTCCTGCGTTCGTTTGATGTTACGCACAACGATCAAGCCTGCAGCGTTGAAACAGCCGAGTAGAAAGACGGCAAGGGCAGCCCCGGAAAGAACAAGCAGGGGCGATGCGGTATCCCGTGTTGCCCACGTCTTGAGGCTGACCGCATGCAGACTATAGCCCGCGTCCGTTGCCGGATAGAGGGCGCCGAGTTGCCGGCAGATCCGATCCAGATCCGTTTGCGCCTGCTGCAGAGTAGCGCCGCTCTTTACTCTGGCGACGGTTCGGAGCCAATGGCTACCTCGGGCCTGTGCTTTCATATCGATGGAAAGCGGAATGTAGGCTACATGGCGTGCGGCTAATGGATAACGGAAGCCTCGAGGCAGGACCCCAACCACTATCCGCGATTTGCCATCAATTTTGACCTGCTGCCCGACGGCTGTGTATGCGCCCCCAAACTCTTGTTGCCACACCTCGAAGCTGAGAACCACCACATCGGTCCGGCCAGGCTGGTTTTCTCCGTTTACGAAGGTACGACCCAGGATGGGCTTGATGCCGAAAACGTCAAAGAAGGTGTCAGTGACATATACCGTCGTCAGCCGTCTGGCTTCGTTTCCCACCTGAAGATTGGCGGAGCCGGTGGTGAAGCCAGCGATGGAAGCGAGCGACTGGCTCTGACGTTGGATGTCAACGTAGTGAAGATATGATTCCACCAGGGGCTGACCGGTGGCGCTTCGGCCTTGCAAGATCACGAGCTGTTCCGGGTGATCGTAGGGCAAGGGACGGATCAATTCGGCTTCAATCACACTGAAGGCCGCGACCACGATGCCGATGGACAAGGAGACGGTAACAGCCACCAGCACGGCAATGCGAACACTTCTTCGAATCTGGCGCCAAGACGACCAGAAATCCAGCCAGAGCGTGGTCATAAAGTTGACTAACTGCTTGAGGCAATATTGTAAACGCAAGCCCGCTTGCACTCAGCAAGGACAAGCAACAAGACGGGTCCTGGTAGTGCGGGAGCCGCTACTGTCTGGGATGATCAGCCTTGCGTGGCCGAGCCTATGCCTGGGCTCAGGCAAGGCTTCCCGGGCTGCCTTAAGGGCATGGCTCGTGCTTCAAGGCAATCTCGGAATATTGATAGGAAGATTTCTCCCCGCTTCCCGAGGAATAGTTGGCGGCATAGGGCACCAACCATCCATCGCCGGAGGGACGGAAATCGTCGAGAAACAGGGTCTCCCCTGCACGCTTGCCTACAAACTTGACGCGCTTGGGAAATTTCGTGAGCTGGTCAAAATACCAGATCTGCTCGGGGGCATACGCCGCATCCCGATTTCCGCGATACGACGGACGAATCGAGACAGCGTCGTACACCTTCCCATTTTCGGCGAACGTTCCCTTCCAGGAGATCGCGGAACCAGGGTCACGCGCCTCGGCAAATAACACAATAGCCGCAATATGCGGAGGGAATTCCGGGCCGGAGGTGACATTACTCTGAACAATGCTCTTCTCAGATTCCCGGTATCCATAAATCAACGCGCCACAAGAGCTGTTGAAGTTGGTGTTGTAGGTCTCGCCGTCGCGCACCGTCTGGGCCCTGGCGTGCCAGGCGTTGATCAGAGACAGGTCGTGCCCATGGGCCAGAGCCGACAAGGAGGCGTCGATAATGGCCCTCTCCTTTGCCTGGTTTGCATACGCAGCGGTGGAAGCCAGGGATAGGGCGATCAAGAAAGACATACCAAAGGATTTCGTAAACATTGCGCTTTTCTTCATAGTGAGTAACCTCCAAAAAAATCATTTGTAAATCGTCTGTGCTAGTCCTCGAGAGCACCGTCTACGCAGTGACCAAAGCCTCGTCCTTTGGCGCACAGGCGTCGGATGCCGTGTGAATGATATGGGTAATCAGCCTCCAGAGGTCCTTGCAATGGATACTGGGATTCTGGAAGCCTCTCCCGGCGCCATAACGGTGGGGCAGGTAACCGCCGCCACAAATATCATGCAGGGCGCACTCCTTACATGTCCCACAAAGGCCCTCATTTCCCCGCAATCCAAGCTGGATCAGGGGATGGCCGAGAAAATCTTCGAATGAGTTGGTAACAATATTGAGCCCGATATCGGTGAAGCCATTGCCGCACTCGCGCAGCACATCGAGCGGCTCGAAGCTTCCGTCGGCTTCGATCACGGCCTCTTCCAGAGGAAACCCGCCCAATGAGTCAATCACCCTCTTTTTGCCGAACACGAGAGACAGTATGATCTCAAACATCCTGATTTTCACATTTGGATCGTTTTCCTGCCACCAATCGTCGAAGATGGGTATCAGATAATCCGCAAGCGGCGAGTCATTGGGTGTGCCGAAGTAAGGAGGCAACCGATCCCAATTGTAGTCATGCGGCATGAGAAAGTCGATTTGGGAGATGCCAAGGCCACGGAAGTGACGATAGATCGCCCGGCCGTCCTGGGCCGGATCTATGACGCATAGGACTCCCCCAAAATAGCGGGGAGCTTTGGGATGCTTCTGGATTCTTTCCAGAGCTTCCACGATCGGACGGTAGGAACCCTTGCCGGCATGATTCACGCGAGAACGATCATTGACCGCCTCTGGGCCGTCGAGGCTGACGCCAAAGGTGATGTTGAGATCGCAGAGAAGATCGAGCCAGTCATGATCAAGGAGCACTCCGTTGGTTTGCATGGAGAGAACCAGTTCCAACTCTGGGGTGCAATGGGAGCGGACGGTGCCGGCGAAGCGCTGGAACCAGTCCTTGCCCGCCAGCATGGGCTCTCCCCCATGAAGCACGATATAGACGCGGCGGATGCCTGTGGCGACCGCGTAGGCTGCGATCTTGGCCACGGCTGCATCCGCGGTTTCGAGCGGCATCACGCGGGGCCGGCGCTGGTAGGATGTGTCGCCAGCGTTGAAGACATAACAATAGGTGCAGTTGAGATTGCAAAAGGACGTGATCTTAAAGACGAATGTAGTTATAGCTGCCATGACAGGTTTCTCCACCCAACCCCTGATTTAAGTCCGATGCTGTGGCAAACGCGTGGTGCAGCAGGCTCAAGCTTGCCTGCCGCAGCAAGCGTTCTTGAACGCCCCGAATCAGGATTGAAGCGTTTTCGGACTACCACCCCCACCACAGTTCTGGGTGTAGGAGCAGCCCGGTTCCTGGCTGTAGCCGCATCCGCCGCCGCCGGTCATTTGACCGAAACAACTGGCAGTCAACTGGTTCGGACCGAGGAGCGGCAGTATCTTGTCATGCAGGTTTTCCAGGCCGACCCCTCGCCTGAGTGTCGCGATCCTTTGCAACAGCTCATCGTCGGACAACTGGATTGTGGTATTTGTGACTGGTTCCGAAGCACAAGCGGTGGGGAGAGCATTCGCGTGCGCCGGTGTAGCCGCTGTAATCGACGCGATCCCAATGCCCAATCCAAGCAGAAGAGGATGAGACCGGGACTTCCTTCGTGGTTCCTTGACGTGTATCTTCATAAGTAGGATTTTCCTTCCTTAAGTTCTAGTTTCTGCGTTTCAACCTCCGGATGGCTAACCTTGAAGCGCTTTCGGGTTGCCACCGCAGGTCTGGTTATATGTGCAGCCCGCAGCCTGGGAATAGTGGGCGCTGCCATCCGAGCCACAGCTTCCAGTGCACGTAGCATCGGCAAGAAGAGAACTGTTGGCAAAGCCAAGGCTCTGATGGAGGTCGATGCGCCGCAAGAATGCCAACTCTCTTGAGACCTCGACGCTGGAGAAATTCGCGACGTTAGGCGCTGGAGCTACATCGGAGCAGCCTGGCGTCGGAACGGATGCGTGTGCGGGCATGGCGAACGCTACAGAGGCGATGCCGATGCCGAGCAAAACGCGGTATGGCGGCTTGAACTTGGGACCCGCAGAATCTTTTTTCATTGGTGACACTCCTTTTCAATCGAATTGGTTTGTCAGGCCGGGCGACAACGGTGATGGCTGCGCCAACCTTGTGGTGTGATGTTAGTTTGGACTTTAACCTTGGAGCGCCTTGGGTTTACCGCCGCAGGATTGCGTGTAGCTGCACCCTGGTTCCTGGGCGTAGCTGCCGCTGCCATTCGGGTTGCAGGTGCCAGTGCACGTGGCGGCCACCAGATTGTTGCCAAAGCCCAAGTTTTCGTGAAGATCAAGCCGGCGTAAGAATGCCAACTCCCTGGAGACTTGAACAGTGGAGAAGTTTGCGACGCTGGCTGCCGGGGCGACATCAGAGCAGCCTCGTGTTGGCACGGAAGCGTGCGCGGGCGCGGCTATGGCCATGGAGCCGAGTCCGATGCCAAACCCAAGCAGAACGCGGTACTTTTGCAGCTTTTTGCTGGTTTTCATAGTTTCCTCCTCTTTTCGAATAAAGATATCTTTGTCGTGTTTTACTGGCCCTAGCGGGTCAGGTTGCTGTATGGAATGCCAAACTCAGGCCTGGTCCGATGAGGGGCCGCCACTGCAAACCTGAGTGTGGGTACAGCCATTCGGGCACTGGGTGAACTGACAGTAGCCGGCAGCAGTTTTTGTAGCTTTCCGGGATTCCAGTAGCAGCGAATTCAGGATGTGTGAACTGAATTTCCTTGATTGTGTCGTGTTACGCAACTCGACGACTTGCCGAGCCACTTGTTCTTGTTGCACCGGCAAAGCCGAAGCTGGCACGGTTACACCCGCTAAAGCCAGTGCCCCGGTGAGAAAACGCAGACGTGAGTTCTTCAAATCGGGCAGAATGCACCTCCTTGATCTTCTGTTACCGCCTGCAAAGGCAGCATTGTTACGCCAACCCTTATACGGTCCGCGGCTGAAGGCGACCGTATGACTTTCGGAAAAAGATGTGGTTAATTTTGGCGGAGGCTTCCAGACTAGGACCTCGGCAACGGCATGCGGACTTCGAGGTCAACCTTCGTATTCTAGCCACTGGGAGAAGGCATTCCTGCGCCCGATCCAGCAGTCACTAGTCTTTTGGACTGTGGCTAATTTGCTGAAGCACATTAATGCTTGATTCTTCGATTTTCCGCGGTAAGCTTCTTATTTCGCTCGTTTTGTTTCTAGGACGTATCCTTCGTTATGGTGCCATCCGGTGACACGGCAACTGCGCTCAAGTCCGGACAGGGGAAGCCCGAATTCCGGTTAGAAGAGGAATTGCAGGGATGGAGGGAACTGCTGCAAGACGGATTCCAACTCGCAAACTTTCTGCTTCGGAATAGGAGCATGGCGATCGAGGTAGTAGCCGGAGCGATGAGCAAACTCCGGGTGCAGCGCAGCCGCGAAAAGAAACGAGCTTACTGGCGCGAGAAATCTCTCAAGAGGAAGATCACGCGCATCATACGCGGGGAACAGGATATGCTCCAGTGGCTCGTTTATCTGGAATCGACGCGCTATGAAAAACAGCAAGAGAGCGCTGGCAATCAAACCATGCGCGCCATGGTCATTCGTTACATCAAAAATCTGGCCCAAATCACAACAGCGATGTCTTCGTTTTATGTGAATGTCGGCTTGCAGCGCCTCTTGTACAACTACCGCACTCCGGAGGCAAAACGAGCGTATGAGTGGTTGACGGATCTGTATCCGAATGCCGAAGCGTACCGGACGGTAAAGGCAACACTGATCAATCAAATTAAGGGCAGGTTCGGGGATGGACTGAACATTTGTCAAGCGGAACGAGGCGAACGAAGATTTGAAAGCGTGGAACACCAGGACCGATGGGAAGACTTGGTGAAGCACTGCCTCAAGTTCTTCGTGCCCTGGAGCACGCGCCAAACCTGCTTGACCGCAGGATTCGATGGCTTTCTTGCGGATAGCCCAGCGCCGAGGAAAAGATACCGAGAGATTGCGCCTGACGCTCGAGAGATTGGTTGGAGTCACGCTTTCATCCACCCACCTTGCTATGAGCAACTGACCACGAAGGTAGGATTGGGATCACCAAGTCAGCGGCTTGCGGTGCCACGGTTTCAAAATGTCATCCTGCGCGAGGACAATTTGGATGATCTTGGCGGGGGCGATCCACAACTCAGCGAAGATGAACTTACAGCGATCGTGAGGAGGCTGGGCGAGGAAGACCTCCAGCGGCAGAAGGCTTCTCCAAAGAGTCTACGCATCATGGCCGACGGCACACCCTGCGCCAGAATCGATGTGGCGGGTCCAAACAGTACATTTCAATGCGAACTTGACGAAGGGATCAAGCTTCTTGAAATTTGGACGCAATCGAATAGCCAAAACATTCTTCTTGCAACCCATTGGGTCGAATATACAAGATGGGAGAGCGTCGCCCCGGCGACGGCCTGGGTGGATCTAGGAGACGGTCGGGAGTTACGGATTGAGATCAAACCCGTAAGCCAGCCAGAATCGGGGCAGCGTCGCATCCATCTCGGACTGCGTTGCCAAAGTGCTTCCACACCAGCCACCTGGCGAAAGTTCTTGCAAGACGCGCGGCAGGCTTGCTCCTCCCCGGTTCCTCGATATGCGCTAGCAGCTCTGGTGCTGCTGGCGGGCGGCTGGATCGCAACGACAGTTGTCTATCAACGCCATCTTCGAAAGCAACAAGCTGAGATACAACAAATCAACCGGGAACTTGCTGCCGAGCGCGCGGCAAACACTAACCTTCAAAGTCGTCTGGGAGCTGGGCGGCCTCTTACATATGCGCTAGCACCGGATGAACTCAGACGCCGAGGGTCGCAACGTGTGGCCGAAGATGTCATATATATTTCCCCACAGTCGAGCCTCGTGGTCCTGGAGTTGCCAGTAGGACTAGGCCAGCACTTTTCGTATCGCGCTTCCTTGAGCGAGTTTCTGGTAAAGAACCCGATTTTGAGCGAGAGTTCTCTGCTCCCGCAGCAGAAAGGCGATGAAATGTTCGTGTACCTGGAAATCCCGTGCGACCATTTGCAGAGCGACAAACACTATGTAGTCGACCTGTATTCCGGCAGCCGTTCGGGAACTTGGCTGAGAATCCATACCTTCCGTTTTCATGTTGTTAAGGAGTAGAAGGCGAATCACGATTGACCATGCCCAGGATCAGACCAATCACCCAGGAATCAACCGGAGCTCTTCCATTGCATTGATGACAACTCAAACCGCCTTAAAATCTACAACCTTCCACATCAACTCTAAGACCCTCTGTTAGTTAGCGTATTCCTTGGCGTTCTCTGCCGTATCTTGGCAGAGCTACGATGCAGAGCTTCGTTAGCCGTCCCAAAAGGATGCGCTCCGCGCGATTCTGATCTCTTCTTCCCCAATGTTTTTCTTGGCTGACCCTGCGGCTTCGCCTGGCTCCCACTGTCAACTACCTTGTGCAGCTCCGTGCGGCCAACTGCGCCGTACTCGCTTCCGCGCCTGCCGGCTCCGCTTCGCTCCGGTAGTTGACAGCCGCCAGCCGAAGCCGCTGCGCGCCACTAGAAAGACATGTTGTTTTTTATGCCCAACTCCGGGCCTAAGAGGCAACAAGTTCAAAATCCAAAAAAAAGGAAAACTAAAACAAATGATTGACACCATGACCGACAACGACAACAACCAGAACAGCCAGATTACGACCAGTTGGGGATTAGCTCGCGCCAGCGCACCTCTTGAGTACCAGTACGCTCGGATTGATACGCCAAGAAAGGAGACTGTTCAAACCCTCACTTTCATGTCGTGCACCCGTTCCCTGCCAAACGTTCCCGGTCAGGCCATCTAACCACGATAGGCAAGCACTTTCGCGAAGCGCGGCTGAAAGCCAGCCTTCCTGAGAACTTAGTGCTCTATTGCGGCCGTCACGACTATGGAACTCGTGTTCTCAAAACAACGGGGAATCTTGCTGCTGTGATGAAAACCATGGGACACAAGGACGTGAAAACCGCGATGCAGTACCAACACCCTGAGCTGGAAATCGTGCGGCAAGCCCTGAATCAAAGCAGCACCCAAAGCGCGATGGCTCATTGATTTTTTTTGAAAAATTTTTATGGCAGAATTTGTGCCATACCTCGAAAACATGAACTCCGCAAGCTGTTGAAGAGATGGCGCGCCCTGAGAGATTCGAACTCCCGGCCTTCTGATTCGTAGTCAACCGGTAAATTCGATTCAACGAGCGCTTACGGCTTATCTATCAATATGTTACAGCATTGCATGTTATGTGGTGTGCCGTAAAGTGTGCCGTAAATTTTTTTCAAGCACTCGCTGGCACGTCGCTACCGCTGTGCCTGTTGAGAGCTTGCCGAACAATTTCAATTTCAGGATGCTGATACCGCATCGCTGTCCTTACATCCTTGTGGCCCATCGTTAGCATCACGGCCTTAAGATTTCCAGTGTGCTTCAAAATCCTCGTGCCGTAATCATGGCGCCCACAATACAAAACCAGACTCTCCGGTAGTCCTGCCTTCCTTCGCGCCTCCCGAAAATACCTGCCGATCGTCATGAGGTGACCCGTCTTAGAACGTTTTGATTGGAAAACCCAACCTTCCCGTCGTTGACCACAGCGTAGCCGCAGCAACTCGATGACTCGATCACTCATGGGGACAATCCTTCGTCCGCTCGGCGTCTTGCTATCGGGCACAAAAATAACTTTGCTACTCCAATCAACGTTCTCAATTCGAACGCGATAAAGCTCGCGTTCATTGCGCATACCCGTGTCGCGCATCAAGACGACCACGTCTTTGAAGAGTTGCAAAGTGCGCTTTCGCCATTTGCAGCCTGCCGCGCCATCTAACAAAGCCCTTTCTGCTTCTTCATTCAGGCTCAAGGAGCGCTCGCGCTCCTTGGCGAGCCTGAACTTGGGAACACTGTGAATCAGCTTCGATTCTTGAGCCTTGTGGAGCATTCGGCGCAGAGTACGAAGAGCGCAATTGGCGTTCGAGGGCGACCCCGGGAAGCGCAGGGCTCCGATGTCATCACTCGAAATCTGGTTTAATCGCATGCCACTCATCTGTGTTGCCAACAACAGCTGCAGGCCGTACTGGTAATAGAGTTTTGTCTTGCGTTCGAGGTTTGCGTCTCTTAGCCACTCCAAAAAGCGTGCTGCGAAATCGCGGAGCACTGGTGCGCCTCTTGGAAGTGGATCTTTGCCTTCAATGGCTTGTGATAGCTTCAGGGCCGCAATATTAGCTGCCCTGGTCTTGTTTGCTTCTTTGGTTGATCCGCGGTAGCGCCGGCTACCTACGGTGAAGTCATACCAGTAAAACGGAGACTTCTTTTTCTTAAACAGCTTCACGAGTCCCCTCCATTGCAGCCCGCACGGAAGCAACTCGCGTGCCCTTCCTGATGAATTCAAGAAGAACATCCACATCATAGCTGATGCGTCCTTCAATTTCTATCCAGTTCGGCCCGATTCCTTCGTGCCGCCAACGCTTTAATGTTGCCGCAGAGCGGCCGAGAATTTCAGCCGCTTTACGGGTATCAACAAGTTTTGGGACTGCATTCTGGTTTCTGGCCAGGTTTATTACCTTCGACATGACTGAGTACTCCTGCCAACCCAGATTTGGTCGGGTTGCTGCAAATCTGAGTCTGCTTTTACTGCCGTTCCAAAATTCGGTCAAATCGGCTTGCTGCGTTCTTACAGACGACGGGGAGTCGATTTGACCGAAATTTCGTTTGGGCTTACTTTCCACACGCTCAGGTCACCCAAACAGGGCTGAGCCAAGGAGACAAGCATGTTTGCGTCAGTGAGTGAACTGGACGGAGCGTTGCGCAAAAGCGGCTATATCGCTGATCCCGTGACGGTTACGACCGTTTTCCTGGCCGCCCGGTTGCATCGGCCAGTCTTGCTGGAAGGCCCCGCGGGGAGTGGGAAGACCCAGTTGGCCTATGCCGTGGCCGAAGCCGCTGGCACGCGGGTTGGACGCCTGCAATGCTATGAGGGCATTAACGAAGAAAAGGCCATCGGCAAATTTGACGAGTCGCTACAACGGCTGTTTGTCCAGTTTCAGTCCCAATCCCAGGCAATTGATTGGGACGAACTGGCGTTCGTGCTGCAGGGCAGAAGATTCTTTAGCGCCGGGCCACTCCTATTGGCCTTGGAATACGAGAGGCCCTGCGTCTTGCTCATTGATGAACTTGACAAGGTAGACCATGCCTTCGAAGCCATGTTGCTGGAACTGCTTAGCGTTTGGCAGCTCAGTGTGCCGAAGCTGGGAACCATCCACGCCCGCAGCATTCCCTTCGTTGTGTTGACCTCCAATGAAGAGAGGCGCATCGGCGATCCCCTGCGCAGACGCAGTTTCTATCTTCGAATCGAGCACCCCACCCCGGAGCGAGAAGCCAAAATTCTCCAATTGCGGACCCCACAAGCGAGCGCCGAATTTCATCGAGGCATGGCGGGACTTGCGAAGGCCCTGCGCGGCTGGAGCCTGGAGAAACCACCCTCGATTTCGGAAATGCTGGATCTGGCACAAGCACTGCCACTGCTTGGAACAGAACAGATCACGCCCGAGATGCGCGATACGCTCTTGCCCTTGCTGGCTAAGACGGAGGCGGACCGGCGAAAGCTCATGTTGCGGGACGGATTCGCCAGCTTGATTTATGACGCGCAGCAGCACAGTGCGGAGGAGCGGCAATGACAAAGCTGGTTTGGGCTTTTCTACTCTTGTCTTCGATCTGGGGATATGGCCAGTCCGTGTCCAACAGCCGCTCGGAGGCGGAGTATTACTTGGCCGCTTACGCAAATCACTACGGGGTACCACTTGATTTTGCTCGCGCTGTGGTGGAGCAGGAATCTAGCTGGCAGGTGTGCGCCATATCTTCAAAAGGCGCAGCCGGGATCATGCAACTGATGCCAGGCACAGCCGCAAGACTCGGCGTCCGCAATCGCTGCAACTTGCAGCAGAACATCTCTGGCGGAATCCGCTATCTGGCCTGGCTGATGAACAAATTCCACGGCGAGTTGCGATTGGTCGCCGCCGCATACTACGCGGGTGAACGTGTAGTTGAGGGTCGAGGTCTGGCCTATGGGAATCGTGACGTCGTGACCTATGTAGCCAGCATCCGGCAGCGCGTGGAGGTACAGAGAAGAGTTTCGAGCGCGAAAGAAAATCATGTTCCATGGAGTAAACAACGATGAGAAGTTACAAAGCATTTATTGTCTACGTCCTGCTCAATTGTGCCTTCGTGCAGGGGCAGGAAATCAGAGTCACTCCACGAGTGGAAAGCCTATCACTCGATGAGGAGGCGGTGACGCTTGTCTATCTCAGCCCGGGTTTCACCACGGCCGTGCGGATGCCGGAGGAAATCAGTTCCGTTGTCGTCGGTGATCCGGCGAAGTTCAAGGCCGAACACTCGGAATCGGAATCGCGGCTGGTTTTTTTAAAACCAATAACCACAAAACCTGCGGAGAGCAACGCGCTTATCACGATGAAATCCGGCCAGGAGGTCAATTTGCATTTGATCAGCGCGGGTGTAGTAACAAACGCAGATCCAAGAGTTGATTTTCTTGTGGAATACAGGCGGCCAAAGGCTTTGCTGATCGAGAGCAGCGGTCAGAGTTTTTTCTTGCCCCAGACCCAGCCCATCGTACAGCCGAGTTCTGAAACGCCCGATGGTACAGCGGCCAAGCCTGACTGGATCACAGATGCATTGACGCAGCAGAAAGCCTCATCACCAACTTGGCAAGGCAAAGATTTGATGGCTGCCCTTGGTGAGTCTGTCCAGCACAGGACGCAAACGGTCGTAGGGTTTTCTCTGGTCAATCATTCCAAAACTGCCGTGGAACTCTTGCCACTGCAGCTTGAAATCAGTGGCAGAAATGGGAGTGGAGGAAAACAGACACGAGCTGAGCCCATTGCGGTCACCGAATACCGGATGACCGCGCGGCGACTGGCCCCTGGAGAGCGCAGTGATGGAGTTGTCGTTTTCGAACGGCCAGCATTTAAGGAATCGAACGAAAGACTTGAACTGCGCCTGGCACAAGCAGATCAGGTGGATCACCCAATTTTATTGCCCGTGCCTTTTATTGCCATGGGCAAAGGAGGTTCGCAATGAAGCAAATCGCAGAGAAAACCACTGGCAATGGCCAAGGACAGCTTGAGCAAGTATCACCTGTACAGGTCACAGCCAAAGAGGGATCGCAACCACCGAATCCAGAGCCGCAGAAACCATTTGTTTTGGAGAAGAAGCCGGCTGGTCGCGACCCCTGGAAGGCGATCTTGATCGGAACGGCACTTGTTTCGGTGATTCTGATTGTTGCGCTGACTCAGAGATACAACACAAAGTCAGGTGTAGCCTCGGCCGGCACGAGCAGTCAACAAGCCACAAAAGGTCAGCAAAAAACTGATTCAGGATATGGGAGTACGACACCGGTCAACAGCGCCCCAAACAATTCCGATCAGCAAACGGATGGATCCAAAATCGGGCCTGGGACTATTGCCAACACTGGAAAGCCTCACCCGCCTACAACAACCGCCACCAATCTCGGCGAAGTGCCTGCGTTTGGGAATACAGCGACGTGGCAGCCTGCGCCCTATCCGGGACCAGCAGCGACAGACACCCTTCCGCAAGTGGAAGACAAAAACGAACACGATACCCTGGATAAGCCATCATTGGTTTTTATTCGCAACGTTTCCGCGACAGCGGCACAGTCGAGAACACAGACAGAGGCCAGCGAAGTTGGTCTTGGGCTCGGATTGCCTCCGGGCACGCGGCTCCGCGCGCATCTGGAATCAGCCGTCAGCACCGCTGTCAAAACTCCTGTGGTCGCTGTGATTGAGTACAACTACGAACACAATGGCGAGTTGCTGATTCCCGCTGGGGCCAAGATTGTTGGACAGCTTCAATCAGCAGATCGCTCCGGCTACATTGGCGTACATTTCGATACGCTGTTGTTGCCGGATGGAACGAGCATGAGTATAGAAGCGGCTGCAACGGACCTTCAGCTTCGTCCACTGCGAGGTAAAGTGCAGGGGAAGAATACCGGCAAGAATATCCTGGTGCGCTCGCTTGCAGGCGTGGGCGAGGCGATGGCGACCCTCGTAGGCCAAGGCAGCTTGAATCAGCCGTTGAATGAGGCCGATCTGCTGCGTGGCCGAGTCGTCAGCAATATCGGTCAATCGTCCGATCAGGAAGTGGAAAGACTGGCAGTAACAGAGCGCATTGTGGTTTCCATTCCGGCAGGCACCGAGATCTATGTTGTGCTTGAAAAACAAGCGAAAGAACCGGCGAGCGCCATCACAACGCCGCGTCAGGCTCTTTCCAATTCATCGACCACTGAGCAATTGCGCCAGCTGCTCGAACTGCAAAAAGAGTTAAATGACGGCACAGCTGCCACGAACACGAATCAATAATCAACCAATAAACCTCAATTTTCCTCTAAAGCCGGCCCCCAAGCGGGGCCGCTTTCTCCAATCTTTCCATAACGCCGATGCGATTTAACCTGTCTTTCGCAATAAGGAGCGGCAGTTTAGGCTAAGTCGTTATTTTTCAATGAGCCGATGGAAAAGGTCGGCACTACAGATGGAGAGCTTCTGCAGGAAATTCAGAGACGCGAGCTTGAATCCGCGGC
>DATGJZ010000076.1:0-14817 GCA_035294925.1 Candidatus Angelobacter sp.
TCGCACCCGGCTCACCAGCCGCGTGGCCATCAACGAATGCCCCCCCAAATGGAAGAAATTGTCATCCACACCCACCCACTCCACACCCAACACGTCCGCAAAAATCTCGCACAAGATCTCTTCCTCCGGCGTCCCCGGCGCCAGGTAATTGCGGTTCGCTCGATCCAGAAGAGGCACGGCTTTACGATCCACTTTCCCGTTGGGGGTCAGCGGCCACGCTGTGAGCACAGTTATCGCCGAGGGCACCATATAATCGGGCAGCAATTGGCGCAGGTAGTCTTGCAGCGTGCGACCCAGCCTTTGGACGTTGTCGCTCCTGGCCGGTGCATTGGCGAAACGACGATAGTAGCACTCAGGCTCTTCTCTCATCGCCTGCGCCGGTTCCCACTGCGGCCGGAAAACTACGTCATAGATACCGTCGGTTCCGAAACCCTGCCAAAAGAACTCCACTCCGAGCCGCTGCGCCAAGCGCACTATCTGATCCGGATCTTCGCCCCGCACACGCTCACAAGCCTCCCGAAGCTGGAGGGCGCACTGTAAGGTCTGGTTCGGATTGGAAAGGAGCCGGACTGCCGCAAGCGCGCCACTGACCCGCCGATCAGGAACGCCTGAAACCCCTACCCCTGCTCGCGGCTGCTCGGTCAGCGTTATCTCGAGCCGTTGCCGCCAAATACCATCTTCGTCCCATGTCAGCCACTGTTCGGGTTCGACCACACGCGCCTTTTCTCCTTTGCGCAACATTACGTCGTACCGGAAGCGACTTAGTTCGTTGTCATAGGCCCCTGCTTTCAGGAATTTCTGCACCCGGCCTAACCTCTTGGAGCGTAGCGCGAACTCGTCAAACAGCGTGGGGTCTACAACCAGCTCCTTTTCGTTGTGTCGGGCCTGATCAGCGTTGCGCCGTAGCTCCCCTGGTAGAACGTCGGGGAATGACGTATGCAATTGCACTGAGTTGTGGAATGCCTCCAACAAAGGCAAGCTTCGCACGTCGCCGACAAAGATATCTCCTCCTTCCGCGGTGACTCGGACGGCTGCTTCCAACACCTTCAGCAAGTACGCAACATCGGGGAAATACTGCACGATGGAGTTCAGGATGACTAAATCGAAGCTTTCATCTTCGGCAAATGAAAGCTCATGAGCAAGGCCGTGTCGCAATGTCACATGACGTAGGTCCGGTCGCGTGGCGAGATATTTTCCCAATTGTCCGAGTACTTGGCCGGAGAAATCCAACCCCGTGTAACTCTCGCACCCACTCGCGAGCCGGATCAGCAGCAAGCCCGTTCCACAGCCGATCTCCAACACACGCCGAGGGCGCAATGCCTTCAACAGCGCCAGCGTCTCCTCCATCCAGATCAACATCTCTTCCGGAGGAATTGGCCCGCCTGAATAACTGCTGTTCCAGCCCGCGAGGTTGAAATCAGCGCCGTCCGCACGCGCTTGCCCATAAGTTGATTCGTAGAGTTGTTGCCAGTGGGTGATATGTGAAGTCTGTGCCTCAGTTTGCTCCGCATGGCTCTGGCGCGCAATCACCCAGGCCAGCAACTGCTTCCGGTCGCCTTCGCCGTGCACCATCAGAAGCGCATCCTGGACTTCTCCATGCGCTTTGAGTGCCGCTTCAATTTCGCCCAACTCAATGCGGAAACCTCGGATCTTTACCTGATCGTCATTCCTGCCTATGAACTGGATATTGCCATCCGGGCACCATCTCACCAGATCACCAGTTCTATACAGACGTCCACCGGTTTCCCCGAAGGGATTCGGCACAAACTTGGCTGCCGTCAACTCCGGCCGGTTGAGGTAGCCCAATGCCAGACCGTCTCCTCCCACGTAAAGCTCTCCCGTAACGCCGATCGGGACCATTTGCAGTTGCCCGTCCAGCACATAAACTGTCGTGTTGGCGATTCCTCGGCCAATCGGGACCGTGGTTGCGTCGTCGGCTACATCGAGAATGCGGAACCAGGTCGAAAAAGTTGTTGCCTCCGTCGGTCCGTATACGTGGATCAGGTTTTTGGGCCCGCCTTCCTCCAGGGCACGCCGTGGCCACTGTGGATCCACAGCTTCCCCACCAAATAGCACCGAATGCATATTGGGCAATATCTCCGGAGCTTCGCGCACCGTCTGATTAAAGAGGGCGGTCGTCAAGAACATGACCGAGACTTTTTCCTCGCTCAGTTTCTTTGCTAGGTCAGGAGGACTAATGGCCGTATCCTTGTCGATGATTACCAGGGATGCGCCGTTGAGCAGGGCCCCCCAGATCTCGAAGGTCGCAGCATCAAACGATGCGTTAGCGATTTGCCCCACCCTTTCGGCTTCTGTGATCCTGATGTAATCAGTATTCACCACCAGACGCGTGATCGCGCGGTGAGGCACCATGATTCCTTTAGGAACGCCTGTGGATCCCGACGTATACATCACATAAGCGAGGCTCAAGGAATCCAGGGGCTCGGACGGTCGGGCGTGAGGCCCGGCGGCAATCTGTTGCCAATCGCGATCAATGTGTACGATCCTCGCTACATCCCACCGCTTTCGGATAGTGCTTTGCGTAAGCAGAACCTCTGTTGCCGCGTCTTGGATCATGAACGCCAGCCGTTCCTGCGGATAGCTTGGATCCAGAGGCAAATAGGCTCCGCCGGCCTTCAAAATCGCTAGCACGCCCACGACCATTTCCGGTGAACGATCGACGCAGATGCCAACTAGAGATTCTCGACCTACACCGCACCCTTTCAGGTAGGAAGCCAATTGATCGGCTCGCTGGTTCAACTCTGCGTATGTCAACTGCCGGCCCTGATGTAAGACAGCGACCGCGCCGGGGTTGCTCGCCACCTGATGTTCGAACAATTCAGTTAGTACAGCCGTTTTCGGATACGCTCGTTCGGTACGGTTCCAATCCCGCAAGACGTGCTGACGTTCGGCGAAATCGAGCATCTCAAGATGTCCGACTTGTTGTTCGGGCGAGGCGCACGCCTGTTCCAGCAGGCGCAGATAGTGCCGGCCCATCTGCTCGACTCGCCATGACTCAAAAAGGTCGTGGTTATACACCCATGAGAGCTCGATTGTTCCGGAACGCTCGAATGCGTGCAGCTCCATATCGAAGCGTGTCCGCACTTCGGTTCCCATCACCCGGCTAACCTCGAGCCCCTTAAGCTGCTGCATTCCCATAGGAGCGTTTTGCAGTGCGAACATCAATTGAAAGATCGGGGTCCTGTTCAAGCTGCGATCGGGTGACAATTCCTCCACGAGGCGTTCAAACGGCAGATCCTGGTGGTGATAAGCGTTCAGGGCCGTGGCCCGCACAGACGCCAACAAGTCGCGAAAGCTGCCGGCTGCATTGATGCGGACCCGCATCACCAGCGAGTTGACGAAAAAGCCGATCAATTGCTCCAATTGTGGTTCCTGCCGGTTGGCGATCGGTGAACCCAGCACAATGTCGTCCTGGCCGCTGTACCGCTGCAGCAGCACTGCAAACACAGACAACAACGTCATGTAGAGTGTGGCTTGACTGCTTTGACTGAGACGTTTGAGTCGCAGCACACTTTCAGCGGGCAGAATCAAGTTGCGTAGACTAGCGTTGAAGGTTTGCAGGTCTTGCCGTGCCCGGTCTTTGGGCAGCAACATTTGTTCTGGAATGTCTGCCAGTTGCTCCTTCCAGTAGGCCAGGTGGCCGGCCATAGCATCTTCATTCAACCATTCCCGCTGCCACAACGCAAAGTCCGCATTCTGTATAGGCAAGGGCTCCAGAGTATTAGGCTGCCCATCAAGAAATGCCTCGTACAGCACCATGAATTCTCGATTCAATATCCCTCTTGACCAGCCGTCAAAAATGATGTGGTGAAAGGTCCGCAGCAGAATATGCTCTTCCTTATCCAGTCTGAGGAGTCTCATCCGCACCAACGGTCCGTGCCCCAGATCAAATGGCAGTTCCCACTCTCTCCGCAATGCCGCAGTCACTCGTTCATTGCGAGTTTGTTCATCCAGCCCAAGCAAGTCCTCAAGGGGCAGATCAATTCGCAGTGCCGGCTGAATGATCTGCACCGGCTCACCATCTACCTGCACAAAGCGAGCGCGCAAACTTTCGTGGCGCTCCACGATGGCCCCAATCACTCGCTTCAAGATATCTTGATCCAAGCGACCCTTGAGCCTGAGGGCTTCGGGCATGTTGTACTCTGCGCTCGTTCCTTCCAGTTGATCGATGAACCACAGTCGGCGCTGGGAATAGGACAAAGGAAGGTGCTCCGGCCGAGTCCTGCGAACCAATCGGGGGCGGGGCTTCCTTTCCTGCTGCAGGTGGGGGCTCAACTCGGCCACGGTAGGCGATTCGAAGAGCGTGGACACAGACAATTCGGCCCCCAGCGTGGACCGTATCCGGCTGGCCAGGCGGGTTGCCATGAGTGAGTGGCCGCCGAGGTCGAAGAAGTTGTCATCAATGCCGATACTTTCGGTCCCCAGTATCGCGGCGAAACTCTCGCACAACATCTCTTCCTGTGGGGTGCGTGGCGCACGATAGCTTTTAGTGCGAAGTTCCGGCATGGGTAGAGCTTCGCGATCCACCTTGCCGTTCGCGGTCAACGGCCAGGAAGCCAGCACAACGATGGCCAAAGGAACCAGATAATGCGGCAAACGGCTACGCAATTGCTGATGCAAGTCAGCGCCATCCAGCGTCGTTCCCGCAGTCGCTACTACGTACCCGAGAAGTTGCTTGTCCCCCGGTTTGTCATCGCGGGCAGTGACCAGGGCATCCTGTACCCCTGGGCAACTCTTAAGTGCTGCCTCGATCTCACCAAGCTCAATCCGGAAACCACGAATCTTCACCTGGCTGTCGAGTCTGCCCAAAAACTCCAGGTTGCCATCCGTGCGATACCGGACTCGATCTCCAGTTCGGTACAAGCGCTCACCGTCTATCTGACTGAATGGGTTGGGTACGAACCGTTCTGCGGTGGTCTCCCTGCACCCGACGTAGCCCCGGGCCAGACTGATGCCCCCGATATACAGTTCACCAGCGACTCCCACTGGAACCGATGTCATTTCTTCATCCAGCACATACACCCGCGTATTGGCAATGGGCTTTCCTATTAACGGCATCAGTCCTGCCGTCCCGCCGGACTCCACCTCGCACGCCGTCGCTACCACCGCGCTTTCGGTGGGGCCGTAATGGTTCACCAGGACAAAACGAAGACCGGTTCTCGGGAATTGGCGGAGCCGATCGCCGCCGGTGAGGAGCACTCGTAGCGTGGTTTCGGGCGGCCAGTCCAGATTCAATACACTCTCGGCTACTGGCGTCGGCAAAAATGTTATCGTGACTTTCTTTTCCAGCAGCCAGTCAGGAAGTCGAGACGGAGCTAGCCGGATCTCTTTATCGATAAACTGCAGCTGAGCGCCCGCCACGAGGACGGGCCAGATCTCCCATACAGCGGCGTCAAAGCCGAGCGCTGCAAACTGGGTCATGCAGTCTTCATGGCTGATGCCGTATGTGCCGATATGCCAGTTCACCAGATTGAGGAGACTACCATGAGACACACCGACGCCCTTGGGCCTACCCGTAGATCCCGACGTATAGATTATGTAGGCAAGGTTTTCAGGCCGTACCCGGCTCTGCAGGTTGTCACCCTTCTCTCCGGCAAGCTCCTCCCACTTCTCGTCAATGCAAATGGTTCCGGGGAAATCCTTCGGAACGCGGGCCAATGCTGATGACTGCGTCACGAACACTGGCGCCTGGGACTCAGCAAGCATGTAGGAGATTCGCTCTGGAGGCCAATCCGGGTCGATCGGCAGGTAGGCTCCGCCCGCTTTGAGCACTGCGAGTAATCCCACCAATAATTCCGGCCCACGCTCCATGCAAACTGCAACTGGAACTTCCGGAACCACGCCCGCTCTTCGCAGATAACGCGCCAGTTGGTTGGCGCGCCGATTCAGGTCAGCATAAGTCAGATGTCGTCCGTCACACGCGGCCGCGATTGCATTGGGCATTTTTGCCGCCTGCTCGCCCACCAATTCGTGGACGGACCTGTCCAACAGATGCTTCCGTTCCGTCCGGTTCCATTGGTCTTCGATCTGTCGATGCTCTTCTGCGCTGAGCAATTCAATGTCCCCTACCCTCTGCGATGGAATCCGAGTGAGTGTCTCCAGAATCCGCAGGAAATGGCGGATCATCTGTCGCGCTGTAGCCTCTTCAAACAGATCAGTGTTGTACTCCCAAAGGATCATGCTGGAAGCCACGACGCTGCCTTGGGAAGGAATCACAACCACATTCAAATCAAACTTGGCCGCACCATTACTGAGGGCCGGCTCGACTTCGAGCGTCAGATTCGCAGGCAAGGTGCAGTGCAGAGGCGAGTCATGGAAGCTCAACAGCGCCTGAAACACGGGATTGTAGCTAAGGTCCCGAACCGGATGCAGGGCCTGGACGACTAGATCGAAGGGAAGGTCCTGATGAGCGTACGCTTCAATCGTGGTCTTTTTGACGCGCTCGACTATCTCGGCCGTTGTAAAACTGAGATCCATCTGCGCTCGCAGCGCCAGGTTGTTGACCAGCATTCCAATCAGGTCTTTCGTTTCCGCTCTGTTCCGGCTGGCGACCCCCGTGCCTGTACAGAAATCCTTCTGACCGCTGTACCGGAAGAGTAGTACTTGGAAGGCTGCGGAAAATAGCATGAATAACGTTGACCTATATTGGAGTGCCGCGGCTGCCAGAGCATTCTGCAAGGCATTCGTTATCTCTATCCTTAAAGTATTTCCTCTGTATGCCTGGGCCTTTGGGCGCGGATGGTCATACGACAGAGCTAGAAGGGACGGAACGCCGGTCAGCGCCTTCGTCCAATAGTCCAACTGCTCCTGGGCTTCCGTGCTGTATATCCATGCTCTTTGCCAGAGCGAGAAATCGGCAAACTGCAAAGGAGTCGGGCTGATCTTCGGCGTGCATCCTTGAACCTCGGCTGAATAGAGTTCCGTCAGCTCCTTGAGAAACACGTTGAAAGACCATCCGTCATGGACCAGGTGGTGTTCAGTCACAAAAAGGACATGGTGGTGATCGTTGACTCGCACCGGTCTCCACCGCACCAGTGGCAAGGAAGCAAGGTCAAATGGCTCACGCGATTCTCTACGGAAGATTTCTTCTGCCTCGGCCTCTGATTCCACTTTGGTTGCGACAAGATCGACTCTCCAGGGATCGTGAACCACCTGGAACAGCCGGCCTTCGATTTCACTGAAGGTTGTGCGGTAGATCTCATGCCGTTCTACAATCACATTGAGGGCTCGGGCCAGGGATCGGCAATCCAGGTTTCCCTTGAATGCAAGCCGTGCCATCGCGTGATATGCCGGCCCCGACGGGCCCACTTGGTTGACAAACCATACCCGCTCCTGCGCGAAGGAAGCGGGGATAGGCCCTTTCTGTCTTGGTTCTCTCTTGATGCCCACGGAACGGACGGAAGCAATTGACTGTAACTCTTCCAACTCGCGGGCCAGTTCCCGAATCGTAGCCCCACCTAGTAGACGTTGCAAAGGCAATTTGACGCCGAGCAGTTCCTGGATCGCGGCGTTGACCTGTGTTGCATTCAGCGAACTTCCACCCAGTTCCATAAACGTTGCACCGGGTCGAATTGCGGATTCGCCGAGCAGGCCCGCACAGGCACGGACCAGAATCTCCTCCATCGCGGTTTGTGGAAGGTCAATCTCCTTCTCATGTTCATACTCAGATAGCGCCTGACGGTCAATTTTTCCGTTGCTCGTCAACGGCAGTTGGCGCAAGAGAACCCACCCGCTGGGCACCATGAATTCCGGCGATTGCTCCGCTACGTACTGCCGAAGCTCGACTATCCGGTCAGGACCTTCCTCCGCGGTTAGGACGCAATATGCAATCAGGCGTTTGTCGCCATCGGAGCCCTCGCGCGCCACGACGGCGCACTCTCGGATTGCCTCGTGCTGTGTCAGCACTGCCTCAATCTCGCCGAGTTCAAGCCGAAAGCCCCGCACTTTGACCTGGTGATCTTTCCGGCCGATATATTCGATCTGCCCGTCATCCCGGTATCGACCGATATCTCCTGTGCGATACAGCCGCCCCCCGGTAACTCCGCCAAACGGGTCCGGCACAAATCGTTCCGCGGTCAGGTCAGGCCGTTTCCAGTAACCTCGCGCCAGCCCCGCGCCCCCAATGCACAGTTCTCCTACTGCGCCAGCAGGCAGGCAATCTCCGGCATCATCTACGATGTAAATGTGAGTGTTGTTGATCGGGTGACCAATGCTCGGTCGCCCTTCTCCTGGCAGGCATTCAGCCACACTGGCACACACAGTGATCTCGGTGGGTCCGTATGCGTTTAGGAAACGGCGGCCTGCTGCCCACCGTTGCACCAGCACTTCGCGGCACACATCTCCCGCGACGATGAGCCGGCGCAGGTCCTTCAGCTCAGATTGCGGAAGATAGTGGAGGAAAGACGGTGGCAGAGTAATCCATGTGATCCTGCGCTCCTCCAAAAGAGCAATCATGTCCGGCCCCGGTAACAAATGCTCTTTTCCAGCCAGTACCAGCGTTGCCCCTGCACTCAAAGTCAGGAGAATCTCAAAAACCGAGGCATCAAAACAAAGCGAGGCAAATTGCAGGGTGCGATCGCTGCGTTCGAGCGAGAATGTTTCGTGGCCGGCATTGACAAGATTGCAAATGCCGGCGTGTTCGATCACCACTCCCTTTGGGCGGCCGGTTGATCCGGAGGTATAGATAATGTAGGCGGCATTCCGCGGGTCTGGACCTTCCACCAGGTTATCCGTGCCCTCTTTCTGAATGTGCGCCTGTGCTTCGTTCATGTTCACGACGCGCAGATTGTCGGCTTGTGTGGAAAAGGTCTGCTTGCCGTCAACCAACAGAAGCTCTGGCGCGGCGTCCTGCACCATGTATGCGAGACGCTCCTCCGGGTAAGCCGGATCTAACGGCAGATATGCCGCGCCCGCTTTTAACACTCCGAGCACGCTCACCACCATCCCTAGCGAACGCTCAAAGCAAATCCCTACCCTCGCCTCCGGTCTTATTCCTGTCTTTCTCAAAAACCGTGCCAGCTGATTCGAACGTCGATTCAGATCCTCATATGTGAGTGCCCATTCCAAATGCTCGACGGCCACAGCGGTTGGCATTTGCATGACTTGGCTTTCAAAAATCTGCACGATAGTCCGGCGTGACGAATCGTCCGTAATGCCACCTCGGCCGATGGCGGTGCTGGCCCGGTCGATGTGTGGTGAAGTGAAGGATCTTTTCTCAGGGTGGATCATGGTGACTGTCAACTCCGCAACCCGGCGGCCTCAGGCTTCATTGATTCCAAAGTGGTTTGAGCTGATAAAGGCTCAAAGTGTCTTGTAGTAGATGAGGACTTCCGCCCGGGGTACGAAGCGGTTTTACCCCAGGCAGTTCGGTAATTGTTGCCTGTGAGGTTTGCACTGACTCCGTCCATTCAGAATGGCGCCCGCGACTATCTCGTGGCATTTGATCATGACACTTTGCGACAGATATTCGATGAAGTCGCGTAAAACCTCAATCAAGATCAGCGTATCAATCTCGATCTCGATGGCCGCCGCGGCCTTCGTTCTTGCATGGGTTTCGTACTATCCTGCGGAAATCGAGGAAGGCGGGCGTCGGAGTGCCATCCGGAAAACCGTCGTCAGCTTCTCCAATCAAGAGGACAGAAACAAGGTTCCCATATTCGCTGGCGGAGGTTCCGCCGAAGTTGTCGATGGTACCCGGAATGTGTGGCCCTCCAAGCTGCCACTCGCATCTATCCTCGGAACCGGCGGTAGAGAAAATAGGATAAAATGGCGCACTGGGATCGACGCAACCCGCGCCCGTGAAGACATTGCAGGTTGGCGGACTGCCGGCCGACTCAACGACAGGGGCTTCCGATTCAAACGCCGCTCTGTCAAAATCATGAAGATTCCCATCCTCGTCTCCACGGGCGCGGAATTCAGGGCTGGTGAAACGCACTGGACGAGGCTTGAAGAGAAAGTCAATGAACGCATCACCAGTACCCGGCCATTTAGCTTGATAGGAAATACTATCGAAGTCTAGATCCGCTCCAAAACAAGCGCCAATCGATTGCAGTCCAAAAGAAGCCAGAAAGCCGCCACTGAAGCAATTGCCATGGATGCCATCGCTGTCCGGTCCCAAAGGATCGTTCGGCCCCGCCTGAACGCAATTTCCACCTTCGCGGGTAACCGCATTGCAATATTCAAAATTCCCGATCACGGCGGTAAACCCGATGTTGCCGGCGTGGGACAACCAAGTCGAGCGTGTGCGTTCGCTCGAGGTCGCGTACATCGGATGATATTCATAGGGAGTCGACGAACATGTCTTTTGCGGGTGTGCTGGATCGGGATCGGGATCGAAGTTAACCTGCGCAAAGCCGTTCGCAATGCTAGCCGTCATAGATCCGCTGGAGTGCGCAGTGAGATCGTGGATGACAACCCGTACTCCTTGTGGGGTGTCACGAATGCTGATGCGAAGACGGTCGCCGGAACCCATCTGGAATGTTCGCCCCGGTATTACCGCAGTTTTGCCCGCTGTGTCGGGATTCAATGGATCAGCCGCGGATTGCGCGACGCCATCCGTGGTCAAGTACGCGAAGTTGACAGGCTGTTGCCCCACTTTCCTTAAGCAATCGGCATTGGTTCGCGTCTCGGTTCGGTTCTTGAAGCTGAAACCTGTAATGGTGACGGCTGAGCACCAGAGATTCGGATCGGAACAGGTATTCAAGCCTGCTGGCGGATAAAACTGGAGTTCGAATACGGCAGAACCCGCATGATGTCCAACGAAGTCCGGCGCGTTGGGGTCGGGATTCTCGAAAATATTGGCGTCCGTGTCCGGCTCGCAGACATCCGTGAAATTGGGAGAGGATTGCGTATCGCACAGCACCATGCCGAATTCGAGAGCCGCGTGCAATTGAAAATTGAATGTGCCCCCTCCGCCATCCTGCCGTGGAGCAACAATAGGATCTTTGGGCAGCGTCATGTGATACACGACATCGTTTCCCGATCCGGGACGATCTGAATAAAAGAATATGGATGGCTTGTCAGCGCCGCTCGTAATGATTGGAGCACGTTGTGTGGAACTAACCTGGGAGTGAACTGAGACCGTGCCCAGTATTCCCGTGATCAGCATGAGACAAAAGGCAAAATAGCGAAGTCGATCCATTGAGTTCTCCTGGCAATCCGTGGTTAAGCACTGTTGATTGACACGGCAGGCATTTGCTCACCCGCCGAAAAAGTTGCTTAAATGCGCAAAGCCGTGTCTCGCAACACGCATTGTATGGCTTTGCAAAGAGAGTGTTTGCTTCCCCGAACTTGCACCCTTTAGTTATTGTGTCGCGCCCGGCGAGAAACACTATCCGGCTCGCAATGTTCTGACGCCTGCGGCCATATTCCGCACCGACGAGCGTCACATCCGCGGTGGACACAGCACTTTTCAAACAGTTGGAGAGCTAAAGCGTACATAGGCTGCTGCTCTTCTGGAAATTGTTTCGGAACGGGTACCCGAATCAGAGAGTTACTGCGGACCCCACCAAAGAATAACTATTTATTGCAGAAAGTCAATCAAAGATTTAGATTTCAATGAATTATTGCCGGCAATTTAAATGATAAATTTCTAATGTAGTCGCCTGTGATATAGATCGAGGTGTGTGCGGTGTTATGTTCCCATTTTGTTTCCGGTTTTGTTCCCACTTCTTGCGGCATCGCCGAGTTTGTTGAGGCCCGCGGGACTTCAGAGGTCGCTCTTCTCTGCCGTGTCGTTTTGGTGTGCATGGATGTGAAACCGGCTCGGGATTGAACCCACGACCCGAAACGAACGATTTGGACGTTTCTTGTTTCCTCCTCTTGTTGCTCTTCGTAAGCCATCTGCTCCTTCTTGCTCTTGCGCGTTGATAGGTGTTCCTTTGAGAGGCTCGGGAATACGCTTTCCAGCAGAAATTGAAACCGCCTTCGATCCACTCGACTCGCATCAATGAGCCCGCCATGTTTCCTGTGAAATCGCTTCAAAGCGTCAAAGGTGATCATGTAACGGGGCACTTCTTCCGTGCCTTCGTTCGGGGCTTCCAGAGACTCCGGAATCAATCCATTTCCTGACGGTTGCCGGCCGCTTATGGAGATATTCGGCCACTTTATACACGGACAGGCTTGAACCGGTTTTACCGCTGATACCCAAGCGGTGCATTATCGAATAGAGTTGATCCGGCGACCGGCGCAACAAAATGGCCGTTTCTCGAACTTTGTGCGCGTCCAGCAAGTCCTCCAGCTTTTCCTTCTCCTTCAACGACCAACGCCGGTAAGTACGCTTGGCTTTGAGGCCAAGCTGGCGGGCGGATCGCGTGCAGGGTTCAGGCTGCTGCGCGGGCATCGTCTCCAGAGCGTGCTCACCGCATCGCAAATTGCGCTGGCTCTGGTGTTGTTGATTGGGTTTGGCCTCTTATTTAGAAGCTTGTCAAGAATCATGAACGTGGACCCGGGCTTCAACCCCAGGAAGCTGATCGCAATCCAGTTCGGGACCCTCAATCGTTCGGGCCAGCAAGGAACAGTGACCCTCAATCAGGTGCTGTCGAACATTCGGCGATTGCCATCGGTGCATAGCGCGGCCATCAGCAGCATGCGGCCCTTTCTGGGGATCAGCATCGCTACGCTCTTTTCTGCGCAAACAACGGACGGCTCCTGGGTGACCAGCCCCGCGATCGAAGCGCAGGCAGTCAGTGCAGACTACTTCAGGACCCTGCAAGTCCCCGTCATCTCTGGACGTACATTCAGCGATCACGACGGGCATGATTCTCCCTGCGTGGTAGTGGTTAGTTCCGCCCTGGCCCGCATCTTCTGGGCGGATGAGAACCCCCTGGACCGGCAGATTGATTTGAATGGCGGGTTCGGGACGCAACCGGCAATCTGTCGCGTGATTGGTGTTGTGAGAGATGTGAAGGACGTTCTTCTCCAGGGCACAGGGCACCCCGAGATTTATTTTCATTTTGCACAGAGAAGCCTGGGTACCCAGGCAATGCTGATCCGGACGGATGAGAATGGATTGGTATCTACCAATGAGATTCTCCATGCTGCGCACGCCATTGATGGATCTCTGGATGCAGAATCGGTTACCAGTCTCGATCAGGTCATAAGCAATTCAGCCTATCAACCCCAACTCCGCGCAACCGTTCTCGGCCTGTTTGCACTGCTCGCGGTCGCGCTTGCCATGACCGGATTGTATGCGGTTACCAGTTATTCAGTAAGCCAGAGGACCAGGGAATTCGGCATTCGCGTGGCGCTGGGCGCAACCCGGGTAAATCTTGTCCAACTGGTACTGCGGGATTGCATAGTGCTGATTGGCGTAGGAATCATCGTCGGCAGCGTTGTGGCCCTCGCCATGACTCGCTCGTTTGCCAGCATGTTGTATGAGGTCAAGCCGGCTGACCTGCTGACTTATGTTTCCACAGGAGCCCTACTCACAGTGGTGGCGCTTACGGCCAGTTGCGCCCCGGCCCGCCGTGTCACCAGGCTCTCTCCCAATGTCGCGTTACGCGACGAATAAAGCAACCATTCCCTTGAAGGAGGAATTTTCTATGTGGAGATTCTCAGTAAGAATGTTGTTCGCAATGACGATCATCTTTTCCGTTCCGGTTCGTTCTCAAACGACGTCGCTGCCTAGGTTCTCCGGACGTAATCTGCGCACCATCACGGAAACCATCGTGGTGCCTCTCTATCCCAAGGATGCAATCACGAACCGCCTGACAGGAGTAGCCGTGGCCCTGGTGACCGTCACGGAGAAGGGGGTTGTGTCCAGGGTCGAGGTGCTGGAGGCCCCGTCTCTCTCGATTGGAACCTCTCTCTCGGATGCTTTGTCCCAGTGGCGCTTCAAGACCGCCGCCAACGATGGCCATCCGACAGGATACACGGGCAAAGTGACCTATTACTTCGTTTTCCAAACTGGGACACCGGCTGTGCTTAGTCCCAACGAGGCGCCGTACATAGGACGCTGGCCGGCAAAAACGCGCTGGTGACCTTTGCGTCATTTGGCGCAAATGAACATCTTTTCGGGTGCGGGAGTGAACCAAGTACGGCTGTAGCCAGTGGTAGTGGCCCAGTACTGGCCAACGCTACAACGCTCCAGGCTGAACTTAGCAAGTCGCTGGATACCAAAAAAGCCACAGTAAGTGACGTAGTGACCGCCAAAGCGACTCAGGATGTTCAGTCCAACGGACGCATAGTTATCGGTAAAGGTTCAAAATTGATATGTCATGTGACGGAGGCGCAGGTCCAGACGACAGACAGCACCGAGTCCAAGCTAGGAATTGTCTTCGATCATGCTGTACTGAAAGATGGTTCTGAAGTAACGCTGAACGCGGTCGTGCAGGCCTTGATCGCAGCGCCAGCGGTGCCGGTTTCGTTCGTTACCAACGATGCCGCAATTGCATACGGTGGGCTGGATGGATCAGCTGGCGGAATTGCGAATGGAGATGCGGCAAATGGCACTTTGAACAGCGCCATCCCTGGCGTGTTTGGGCTCAAAGGATTGACCCAGAATTCGGCAGCATCCGGCGCCCAGGGTTCGGTGATCAGGTCCACCACGCAAAATGTGAAGTTGGACAGCGGAACCCGGATGATTTTGCGGGTAAGGGCGCCCCCTCAGCAATGAATGCTTTGACGGTCAAACCTCGTCTCCGAGCATCGATCATTATGCGATTTAACCTGTCTTTCGCAATAAGGAGCGGCAGTTTAGGCTAAGTCGTTATTTTTCAATGAGCCGATGGAAAAGGTCGGCACTACAGATGGAGAGCTTCTGCAGGAAATTCAGAGACGCGAGCTTGAATCCGCGGC
>DATGJZ010000077.1:0-52987 GCA_035294925.1 Candidatus Angelobacter sp.
CTCGCCACTTTCATTCGCTCCACGGCATACTGCTGGAACTCCAGCGTATACCGCCCGTTCCTTCTCCTCTTTTGCACTTTGCAACCCCTTTACTGCAAAGTGTAACGTTCCTCACTGTCTCATTTTTGGGGTTCAGTCCAAACGCCAATGTTTATGCGGGTTGTTACGGAGTTACGCAGGGTGACGCAGTTTTCATTTCCGTGTGTCTGCCGGGATGCGAGTTGCACCGGGCTTTAGAAGGTCGGAGACTTCGTTCGCTGCGAACAAAGTTGGATATAACCGCTACCAGCAGGTGAAGTACGGCCTGAATCGGGCAAAAATCGTCAGGAATGACGGGCCTTGTAACACTATTTTTGGTATTCAACTTCAGGCGGGGCAATTATGGCAATTCGCTTAGGAGGGAACCATTCATGGTCAATCGCAGAAATTTCCTGAGTTCACTGGCAAGCCTCGCGGCATTCACATCTTTTGCCGGACCTGGCTCAGCACAGGCGCTCGCGTCCGGCTCCGGATGCTTGGCCGACGGGCCGGTGCCGCCCCTGCCTTCGCGGAGTCTGTACGATCAAAATGAAGATGCATTCTGGGCCGCTCTACGCAATCAATACCTCATCCCCAGGGACGAGGTCTATCTCAATAACGGCACCGTAGGCTCCAGTCCGTACCCGGTTTTGAAGGGAGTTTTTGACAGCTTTCTGGAAACCGAGCAGATGGCCCAGGCTGATCCCGAACAATATCCAATCTGGGGATACGAACCTTATGCTGCCTACCGTGATTCTCTGGCCCAATTCATTGGGGCTACGCGTGACCAGATTGCGCTCACGCGCAACGCCACTGAGAGCAACAACTACATAGCCAACGGCCTTAAGCTGAAGGCCGGGGATGAAGTGCTCATGAGCGACCAGGAGCATCCCGGAGGTGAAGAGCCGTGGAACCTGCGCGCCAAACGTTACGGAATTGTCGTGAAGAAATTTGAGATTTCTAAGCCGCCGAAGAACGCCGCGGACATCCTGAACCGCATCAACGATGCCATCACCTCACGCACCCGCATCATCTTTGTCAGCCACATCAGTACCGTCACCGGGGTGGTCCTGCCGGCGAAGGAGATTGCCGCGCTGGCCCGCTCCAAAGGCATTATTTCCGCCTTGGACGGGGCACACGTTACTGGCATGATGCAGCTTAATCTGAACGATATCGGCTGCGATCTCTATACCTCCTCGCCGCACAAGTGGCTGCAAGCTCCCAAAGGCGCCGGCTTCCTCTACCTGCGGGACGAAGCCATTATGAATAAGTTGTGGAACACCATTGCCACCCACGGATGGGACGAACCCGGCTTGAAGGCGGAGCGCTTCCAGCACATTGGGTCGTCCAATGTTCCCATCCTCGCGGGCCTGAAGGCGGCCATAGATTTCGCCAGTTGGATCGGGATGGAGCGAATCGAGAAACGGCATCGCGAACTGGCCAACTTCATTCATGCCGAGATGCTCAGGCGCGGGGCTGAATCGTGGACGTCATCTGATCCGGCGCTGCGTTGTGCAATTGTTACCGTGAACGTCGCACCGGCCAAGATGCCGGACCTGGAGTACTGGATGTGGAAACAACATAAAATACGCATTCGCGGCGGCGCTCCGCACAAGATCAGGCTCTCCACCCCTTACTACCTGCAAAAGACCGATATCCAGCGGTTCCTGGAGAAGTTGGATAGCTACAAACAGCAAGCCTGACAATTTATGCAACAACAGGCTTTGTACTCTCTATAATCAGCAAGAGAAACGAGCTCCTGACTTTCGAGGCACTCCATGAATATTGAAATCCAACGTTGTTTTTTTTGACTTGACCTGCGTCATGCAGCCGTGAGCTTGCAAAAAGCAGCAGAAAAGAAATTTGGAATAAAGCCAAAAATCAAGACCGGGAAACCCGGGGATCTGACTGTGTTTGTCAACGGCAAAAATGTCTTTGGCCACAAGAGTGAGGGCAACATGCCCGCGACGGAGGCGCTGCTAAGTCGTATTGAAGCCGCTCAAGTCTGAGCACCTTCCACTGGGTAGACTAATCTTAGGGCTTTCCGGGGTTGTGGCCTGCGAGCAAAATGGCGTGAGCCGCTGACTCCAGAGCTCTCAGCGCTATAATATGGCCGCATTTAGCAGACGCTCGCTTTGGGGGCAAGGCGTATCATCTTGTTTGTTCGTCCAAAGGACAGCAAGCCACTTGGATATTGGATAAGAGACGGTTAGGTCAGGGTCCGGTCATTGGGTGAAAAACCAAGAAAGCAGAAACCTAAAGAGTAGGAGAGACATTATGGGGAAAAAGAAGAGCGGTAAAGGCGTATCAAGGCGTGACTTTATCAAGCTAGCAGGTGCTGGGACCATTGCCGCGGGAATGGGGCCCGCATTTCTGTTCCCGGAGCGGGCTGCAGCCCAGCAAAAAACACTCAAGATTCTCCAATGGAGCCACTTTGTTCCTGCATACGACACATGGTTTGATGGAACCTTCTGCAAGCAGTGGGGTCAGAAGCATGACACCAATGTGGTTGTGGACCACATCAACCTGGTTGACCTTCCGGCCAGGGCCGCATCCGAGGCGCAGGCGCAGAAAGGGCACGATCTCTTTATGTTCCTCTCGCCGCCCGCGGCCTACGAGAAGCAGACGCTGGATATGAGCCACGTTTACCAGGAAGTAGAGAGAAAGCACGGAAAGAAAATTGATCTCGGGCACAAATCCACCTATAACCCGAAGACCAAAAGGTATTTCGCGTTTTCGGATGCCTATACGCCCGATCCCGGCAACTGGCACAAAGATTGGTGGACAGAGGCTGGCTTTCCCAACGGCCCGGATAGTTATGACGATTTGCGCGCCGGAGCCAAGAGGATTCGCGACAAGACCGGCCATCCCTGCGGCATTGGCCTGGCGCAGGAACTCGATACCAGCATGGCCATGCGCGCGCTGCTCTGGTCATTCGGCGGAGCGGAGCAGGATGAGCACGGCAACGTGGTCATCAATTCCAAGCAGACAGTTGAAGCCCTGAAGTTTATGAAAGCGTTGTACCAGGAGTCCGAGACTCCAGAGGTCTTTACCTGGACGCCTCCATCCAACAATCAGGCCATGCTTGCCGGCAGGGTTTCGTACGTGGCCAACGCCATTTCCATCACGCGGCAATCCGAGAGAGAGCATCTGCCCATTGACGAGAAGATCATGATCAGCCCAGCGTTGAAGGGGCCCGTGCGCCGGATTGCGGCCGAGCACGTGATGAACTGCTACGTCGTCTGGAACTTCGCTGAGAATAAGGAAGGCGCACAGCAGTTCCTGATCGACTACATGGATTCCTTCCACGATGGATTTGTGGCCGGACAGTTTTACAATTTCCCATGCTTTCCCAAGCTGGTGCCTAACATTACGGCAGAAATCTCCAACGATCCCCGGGCGCATCCTCCGGACAAATACAAAGTCCTTGGCAACGTCCTGGAGTGGGCGACCAACGTCGGCTATCCCGGATACGCGACGGCGGCCATTGACGAAGCATTCAAAACCTGGGTGATTCCCACCATGTTCGCAAAAGTCGCGCGTGGTGATGAGACGCCGGAAAATGCGGCCGCGGCAGCCGAACAGGAGTACAAACGTATCTTTGATAGATGGAAATAACTCGGGGGATTGATGGGAGTTGTCGAGACGCGAAGTCTGACCAAGGTTTTTAAAGAAGGAGAGCTGGGGGCAGTCAACAACGTCAATCTGGAAACTCGCGAAGGCGAGTTCCTGGTTTTTCTGGGACCTTCAGGTTCCGGAAAAACCACTCTCCTGCGCATGATCGCCGGACTGGAACAGCCCACGTCCGGCGAAATTCTTATTTCCGGCAAGGTCGTGAATGATCTCACCCCACGGGAGCGCCGGATCGCCATGGTGTTCCAGAGCTATGCTCTCTATCCCCATCTCACCGTCTACAAAAACATAGCTTTTCCGCTGAGAGCCCAGAAGGCCATCCAGGTGGATAAGTCCCTTGGCATGCTGGAGCGCTTCCAGACCAGAAGAAAGCTGGAAAAAGAAAAAGTGCAATGGGCCGCTTCGCTGCTGGGGATCGGCTCGCTGCTCCATCGCAAGCCGCGCGAACTCTCCGGTGGCGAACGGCAAAGGGTGGCGCTGGCGCGCGCTATCGTGCGCGAACCCTCCGTCTTTCTGCTGGACGAACCTCTCTCCAATCTCGATGCCAAGCTGCGGGCCTCAGCCCGCGAAGAACTGGAGCGCTTTCACCGGCGCATCGGCACCACGACCATTTACGTCACCCATGACCAGGTTGAAGCCATGGCCATGGGCGACCGGGTTGTCGTACTGCACCAGGGTTACGTCCGGCAGATCGGCACGCCGAAGGACGTGTATGATCAGCCGGCGGATACCTTCGTGGCCACCTTCCTCGGTTCTCCTCCCATGAACCTGGTAGAGAATGGCGACGTCATTGTTGGGTTTCGGCCGGAGCAGTTCCGTCCCGCGGAACAGGTGACGGACTCGAGCAAGGTGCCATTTCGCTTCCGCGTAGAGAACGTGGAGTATCTGGGCTCAGAGTGGATTGTCTCCGGATTCCTTGCCGGCGGACGCGTAGATGGCAAACACGCAATCGCGCGCCTGGGATCGGCGCAATCCCTCGAACTTGGCCAGACTTACGATTTTGCCGTGGCCGAGCGCGAATTGAAGTTCTTTGACCAGGCCACAGAGAAGCGAGTCCCGCCGAGGGCTTTCTTGTGGCAGTAAAGCGCAACAAAATAAAGTCCGCCGGTGCAGCCCAGAGTCCCTGGCTGGGTTCAGCCATGTTTGCTCCCGCTGTGCTGTACATCCTCCTGCTCATCGCGGTGCCGTTTGGGTTGGCCATCTATTACGCGTTCAGTGATGCGCGCATCGGCAACACAGTACTTCACTATGTTGGCCTGGAGAACTTTCGCAGCATCCTGCAAAGTCCCAGTTTCCGCAAGGCAGTGCAGAACTCGATTATTTTCACGATTGTTGCTCAGATTATTGTGCTGGTTTGCTCCAATATCCTTTCCATTGCACTGGAGAAACCCTTTCGTGGACGCGGGCTGGTGCGCTTTCTGATCCTGCTGCCCTGGGTAGCCCCGGTATCGCTCGGCACCATCGGCTGGAAGTGGATCCTGGATTCCACCTACAGCGTGGTTACCTGGGTGCTGGTGTGGCTGGGATTTGTCAGGCCATACAGCGGCCCTTATTGGCTGGGAGAAACCAAGCTGGCCATGGCATCCGTGATCCTGGTGCATTGCTGGCGGCTGATTCCATTTTCCACCGTAATCCTGCTGGCGGGCCGGACCGCTATTCCCAAGGAGATTCCTGAGGCCGCGTCCATCGATGGAGCGGGTTTCTGGAGGACTTTATTCCAGATCAACCTGCCCATGATGACGCCGATCCTGAGCGTCGCCGTGCTCTTTGGCACCATCTTCACCTTTACCGACATGACCGTGGTCTACATCCTGACCAACGGCGGGCCTTATGATTCCACGCAAACCCTGCCTATGCTGGCTTTCACGCAGGGCATTCAAGCGAGTGACCTGGCCGCCGGCGCGGCCATCTCCGTCTTCCTGGTACCGGTGCTGATTCTGATTGCCTACTTCATGCTGAGAGTGGCGCATCGTACGGAGGTAGTCTGATGGAGGCGCGCCAGATTACGCGACCGCTTGGAATCTCTTTGCTCAGCGGTTTGCTCTTGATGGCGGCCGTCGCCTTGCTTGTGCGCACGCTTTTGCTGCACATGGGTGGTATGGCCGCGCTGGTTCGGGTTGTTGCTGTCTTGATATTTACCCTGATCGCTGTCGGTTTGTGGCGGCTCAAGAATGGCGCCCGCATCTTCCTGTTTTTCCTCATTGTGTCGTATGCCCTGAGCAACCTGGCGGCTCTTTTCCTGTATGCGCTGCGCCAATCTCATTACAAGCTTGCCGTTGAGTTGGCTATCGAATTTTGCCTTGCGGCGCTGTTGATCTGGTATCTGCAAAGGCCGCAGGTGCGGCGGGCATTCGGCGGTTTGAGCGCGTGGCCTAAGACGGTTCAAGTGCTGGTGCTGACGATCTTCACTGGACTCCTGGCTTTCCCGTTTTGCTGGATGGCGGTGGCCACCTTCAAACAGAACATCGATCTTTACGGAATGGAGAACAATCCGTTCCTCTTTAACCTGCCGCCCACTCTGGACCACCTCCGGTTTCTGTTTGGTGAGACCCAGTTTGTGCGCTGGCTGGCAAATACGGCGTTGGTAGGCGTACTGGTGGTGCTGATTACGCTTTTTCTTTCGCTGCCGGCCGCGTATGCGCTGGCGCGCCTTACCGGGCGATGGGGAGAACGGCTGGGGATCGCCATCTTTCTCACTTACCTGGTTCCACCCACCTTGCTCTTTATCCCGCTCTCGCGAGTCATTGCGTCCCTGGGATTACAGGACAGCATCTGGGCGCTGGTATTGGTCTATCCCAGCGTGACCGTGCCTTTTTCCATCTGGCTGCTGATGGGTTTCTTCAAGTCTATTCCCAGAGAACTGGAAGATGCGGCCATGGTGGATGGACTTACGCGCTTGGGAGCGTTCGTAAAGCTGGTGGTTCCTATCTCTTTGTCCGGCATTCTCACCGTAGTTATTTTTACCTTTACCCTGGTCACACAGGAATTTGTTTACGCTCTTACTTTTATCTCTCCGGAGTCCAAGCAAATGGTCGGAGTAGGCGTCCCAATTTTTCTCGTACGCGGCGATGTCTACTACTGGGGAGCCTTAATGGCTGCGTGTCTGATTGCCAGCATTCCTATTGCTTTCCTGTACAACTTGTTCCTGGACCGGTTCATCGCCGGATTTACGGTGGGAGCAGTGAAAGGGTAAGTCTGCTTCGCGTAGATTGACACAATGGCAGTCTGGCAATCCTTCACACATCGAAGAATACTGTCTCCTGTTCACCTTGCAGGCGGATATCGAAGCGCCAGCCGCCCGGACGCGCGGGGTCAGGATGGGCCATCAGCGTTTCTCGTCTGTCCTGTGGAACCAGCGCCAGCGCCGAATCTTCCACGTTTGCCGGATCGCCAGCGAAATAGATTCGTGTGTAGAGCTGCTTGAGCATTCCCCGAGCGAAGACGGCAACCTCGATATGCGGCGCTTGCAGGAGATTGTTCGGGCCAGCCACGCGGCCGGGCCGGATCGTCTCAAATTCACAGCTTCCATCTTCACCGGTAGGTAAGCGGCCAAAGCCCCGGCATTCGGGATCAGCGTCTTTGCGGCTCGAATCTTCAGGAGAGTTGTACCGGCCATTGGCATCCGCTTGCCATATCTCAATCATCGCATCATTGACTGGCTCGCCATTACCATCGAACACCTGGCAAGACAGCCACACTCGCTCACCTTTTGCCTGCGGACCAGCAATGCACTTGATGGAGTGGTGGCCCGCGGTCAAGTTAAGGTGGAAAAACGGCCCAACGGTTTGCGAAGGGGTGGGTACCAGATCCATATCTATGTCTCGAACGGTGTGGCCTCAGGGCCGCGCAGCACAATGTCAAATCTGTAGCCGGTTGCCCACTGCGGCTGGGTGGTTTCCAGATCAAAGCGTGAAATCATGCGTTGCCTTGCCTTTTCATCCGGTACAGACTGAAAGATCGGATCAAAGGCAAACAATGGGTCGCCAGGAAAATACATCTGCGTGACCAACCGCGTGATGAAAGCCAGGCCAAAGATAGAAAAGTGAATGTGCGCGGGACGCCACGCATTGTAGTGATTGAGCCAGGGGTAGGGGCCCGGTTTAATGGTGACAAACCTGTAGGCTCCGCTTCCGTCCGTCAGCGTTCGGCCCGCGCCTGTGAAATTAGGATCGAGCGGAGCAGGATGGTTGTCCTTCGCGTGGACGTAGCGGCCCGCGGAATTGGCCTGCCAGATTTCGATGAGAGTATTCGGCACGGGACGGCCATTCGAGTCGAGTACCCGGCCGCTTACGATAATGCGTTCGCCCAGCGGTTCGCCAGAGTGTTGGCACGTCAAATCGTTGTCGCTTTTGGCCAATTCTTCATGACCGTAGACAGGGCCGGTGATCTCAGACAAAGTATGCGGAAGCAAAATGAGCGGCCTGCGAGGCGAACGGGTGATGCTGGCACGGTAGGGCTCGTGCAGAGAATTCGGTTGAGTGCCGGGCGGGTTTCGCCGGTATTTCTTAACCACCGATTGCTCGCTCGTCTTGCCATCCATCGGCTCTTCTCATCCCGTCTGGAGATTGCTACCGGAAACGGCGCGAATCATTATCCCACGCCGATAGATACGAAACTCTAAGAGCCGAGAGCTCTAATTCGCTCCTGGCAGCGGCCCCGTGATCTCGCGAACATTTGTGTTGCCTTTCAGCAGATCGCGGAGCACAGCGACTTCCACGGTGATGCCAGTACGGAGCGCGGGTTCTGAGTCCGGGGCGAAGAGCGGTGAGTGGTTTGTGGGCAGGTCCTTCCCGCTGGCCTTGGCTTCCGTGTACTTCTGCGTGTTGGCCGCGCCCAGCATGAAGTAGAACGAGGGAACGCCCTGTTCGACAAAGACCGAATAGTCCTCTGAAGTCATGATGGGCTCCTCAATCTCCACGTGGTCTTTGCCCAGCGTAGCTTCCAGAGTAGCCTCCAGATGCCGCGTGAGGACTGGGTCGTTATAGACCGCCGAGGTCGATTCGTATTTCTCAACCAGCGGCATGCGTTCCGCGCCCGCCGCCATTGCTTCAGCCTTGGCTACGCGCTCTATCGCCGCCAGCAGATGTTTTCTTACGTCCGGCTTGAATGACCGGACGGTGAGTCCCATCTGCGCTTCGTCGGGGATAATATTGTTCTTGGTCCCCGCCTGGATGTATCCCACAGTAATGACCGCAGCATCGCCCGGTCTTATTTCGCGGGCGATGATGGACTGGAGTGTGACCGCTATTCTCGCGGCAATCAGCACCGGATCAATGGTTTTCTCCGGGAAGGCTCCATGTCCGCCTTTCCCGTAAACCGTGACCCTGAGCGAATCAGCATTGGCTTTGGCATAGCCCGGTGTGACGCTGACTTTGCCCACAGGCAGGCTGTTTGTGTCGTGAAGCGCTATCCCGATGTCCGGCCTGCCAAACCGGCTAAACAGTCCATCGGCCACCATTTTGTTTGCGCCTGAGATCGTCTCCTCGGCCGGCTGGGCAATGAGCATCAACGTCCCGTGCCACGTATCTTTGCTGCGCGCCATAATAGCGGCCGTCCCGAACCACGAGGACATGTGCAGATCGTGGCCACAGGCATGCATGACCGGAACATCACGCCCGCTGTCATCCTTGGCGCGGACCTTGCTGGCGTAAGGCAGGCCGGTCTTTTCTTCCACCGGCAGCGCGTCAAGTTCCGTGCGCAGCATTACGGTTGGGCCAGCCCCGTTCTTCAGAATGCCGACGACGCCCGTGCCTCCAACGTGCTCGGTGACTTCGTACCCAAGCGCGCGCAGCCGCTCAGCCAGAACCGAGGCGGTACGGGTTTCGTGCGAAGAAATCTCTGGATGTTGATGCAAGTCAAGGTACAACGCATGAGCATCGGGAAAAACAGAATCCACCTGCCCGGAAAGGGAAGTGGTTTGGGCCAGACTTGTCAGGACAGCGGAGATCAGGAAGATTGCCAGTTTCATAGCGAACGAATATTAGACCTGATGCCGTCGTTTCGACAAGGGCGCTGGCCTGGCTTTTGCGAGTTCATCCTGAAGCACAGCGCGGGAACCATGCACTCTCACATCTGCTTCGGCGAGGACGCCCTGGGAAATTGATTGACCCTGCCCAAAATCGGAATTTATTTTGCATTCCGTCGCTGATTTGGCGTAAGCTGATCTCCTAGATCCTAAGCCTTGTTTGCCCTATTTCGTTGAAAAATCAACCAACTGGTTTCAGCATTACTCTTTAGGGAAAGAGTCCGCTCTTCCGTTCTGATTAGAGGAGTGCAGAACCCTGACTGATGGAGGATCCATGCCAAAGCCGCCCGCTAAGCCCGCTAGTCCAGCAAAACCAAAGCCCGCGAATGTTGCCAAACCGGCAACCAGCGTGGCAAAGCCATTCAGCCGGGTGACGATGCCGCGCTTTGTACCGGCTACCAAGACTGCCAAGCCGCCCGTTAAACTTGCCACTCCTGTCACCTCGCACCCAGTAAACACCGTGCGGCCCGTAACCACCAAACCGGGTCCAGTGACCACAAAACCAGGCACTGTGACCACAAAACCAGGCATCGTAACCACAAAGCCGGGCACGACAACCACACCCGGGAAGACGACCCCAACACCGGTCAACGTTGGCCATGCGGGGCCGGCAACGGCGCCCGCCAGGGTTCCTCCGACTGTGTTGAACACTGTAGCAGTTGCCCATCCCCAGGTTACGCCGCCCGTCAATAGCATTCGCTTTATTGACCCCAATTTTGCCCGTAACATAGTCAATCTTCGTCCGCCGGCTGAAGGCGTGACCCGTGATCAGATCAAAGTTCCAATCTGCCCGGCGCCTGATGTCACCGATGAAGTGCTCTTTGAAGATCCCGCCCAGCCGGCAAAAAAGTTCTATCTACCGAGATATAAAGTGGTGACCGACCACCAGAAGTACCAGATCTCGTTCCAACAGAACGATACAGGGTGGTCATTCGTGGTCAATTTGACAAAATTCCCTGCGCCCTCCGTTGCCACAGCGGCCAGTTCAGCCCAGGAGCTTGATCATCACGTAGCAGTGCTTGTGCGTTTCAGTCAGATGATTGGAACCCAGGCTGGCGCCCAGGAAGAGCTGCCGTTTCAGGAAGTCACGCTGAAGGGCGGGGTGCTGAATGCCACATTGCGCCTTGATTCGCTACAGCAGCGTGATCTGCTCTACCAGGCATTGAGCGATCGCACCTTTGGAACTGCTTTGATTGTGCGCCGGGCGGTCACGGTTGCGGTACAAGCACCTGTACCTCGTCCTCCCATCAACATCATGTTCAGAATGGGCGGCGCACCCCAGCCGGCCCCAACGCCAAGCGCTCCGCTTTACCGGCAAGTGGACCGCGCCGTCGACCAGGCGGTCGATCCAAAACCATTTGTGTTTTCACCCGAGTTGCATAAGGAAATTTTCGCGGGCGTTATTCCATCCTCCACGGGGGGCGGTTTGGAGTTGACCCGGTACCAGGTGCCTGGGAGCGATGGCCAAAACTACACGTACTATCAGGATGGCGCAAGACCGTACGTTTTCTACTATCTGCCTAACAGCTTCAAAATTGCCCGGCGGCCGGATGGCGCTCATGAGCCTCTCATATCCGTCAGCTTTGGCCAGGCGGCATCTGCAGAAGACCTGAAAGCGACGTTTTCCTTCATCGCGGTGCCGTACGTGGATCCTAAGCGGCTGCAAGCTGCCGCGGACAAATTGAAGGCTTCCATCACCCAGCCACTGCCCAAAGGCGTTGACGGGCCACAGTTTGAGCCTTTACTGAGTGCCCCGGGAAAGATCCACTTCAGCCTTTCTTACCCGGGTTGCGATACCAGCAAAGGGCCGTTTGAGCTGCGCGAAAAGGCAAGCGTGGATCTGCGCAGCGGTATTCATGACTCCGTGCAACTTCCGCTACCTCAGTTTCAGACGCTCTATGATGCGTTGTTCAGCCCTTCCTCGCTGTTGCTCACAGGAAAAGTGGACGTGGAGTTGGGCTCTGATTCGGGCGAGGAGATTCCGTTCAGTGCGCGTTTGAACGATCTGGCCGGAGACTTCCTGACTTACACCGACCAGCCGCTCACCGATGGCACCGCGCCCGCAGTGGACGGCTCTGGCGATCCGGGGTCGGACGCGCCCTCGATGAAGGATTCGGTGACCAGCGCCATAGGCGATGCCGTTACCGGCGATGTGCAAGCTGCGGTTGGCGACATCGTGGGTGGTCTTGCGGGAAAGCTGTTTCACAAGGGCAAAAAGGATAACAAGAAGGACAAGAAGAAAAAGGGCCAGCCGTCCGCGCCTCCTCCGCCTCCGGAGCTCGGTGTACAAGCCACCCTGCAGAACATCATTGAGAGCCCAATAGAGATTCAGGCGCTCGATGCTACCTTGGTCCGCGGTCAGGAAAGCCTTCCTGCCAACATTGACGGACTGGATCTCTCACAGCCCGTCCAGATTCCACCGGGACAGCAGATTACATTTAACGTGATTCCGGCGACCCCGGTGGCGGCGAGTAGTCCTGTGCATGCGCAGTACGACCTTAGCGGCGTCCATCCGGTTCCGGACCGCGACGCCATTTGGAATGAGACCCTGGATCCCACCGCGGCGGAGAGCTATTTGACCACCATCACGGTGAAGACGCCGGCTTCCACGTTCGCCGTGCCGGCGGCTGACGCAACCCAGCAGATTGTCTCCCTGGTGGTTGATTTCGACAGTGGAGTTTCGGTGGAACTGAATTCCGCCAAGCTGGAGGCAAAAGTTGATCTTCCGCATCCGGTCGTGAACTATGTTCTGCGAAAAACGGATGCAGGGGAATATCGCTACAAGGTCACGAGGGTGCATGCTGGTGGCGATCAGACCCGGGACGACGATTGGCGGCCGCCTGAGACCACCACAGTACTCTTTCCTGCGGTGCGGTGATCTCATATGGCTTTTGAAGGCATGCCGGATTTTCAGATGCTTCTCCAAGGGAAGGATGTGTCCGTCTACGCTCCCTTTCAAGGGCAGGGCGCGTACACCCTGCTTCCCCAAGGGCTTGATATTGCAAAGCGTGAGGATGGAACCGGGGACTTCCACCTTGCGATAGTGCGCCCTGAAAATCCCATGCTTCCTCCAGCGCCTTACGGCACGCTGGATTTTCGTTTACAAGCTGCATTTGCCATGGAGGAGGGCTTGGCCCTGGTTCGCGCACGGCAACCGGGTTCCGTACTCGAGCAGGCCACCTTCCGCGATGGCTTTGTCCAGATTTTTTCCATCGGTGAGGAGCTAAAAAATGCGGCCCCACAGCTCTTCGCGCCGGTTGCGGTGAATTTTCAGGGACTTGGCGTAGCGCGTTTCTTTGCCCACCTGGATCTCGCATCTGCGTTGCTGGTCAAAGACATGCTTGCGGCGAACATAGCGCCACTGCGCGCCACCGCATTTCTTGAAGTCTGGGGTGTTGCTCCGCGCTTGCCTTTAAAAGCCAGCATTGATCCGGCGGCCTTCCTGGCGTTCTTGGTTTCCAAAGCCGGGCCTGGTGGACGGATTTCACACGCCGCCCTGGTTTCCGCCTTCACCGCCGCTTCGGACGATGTGCCCTGGAAAATCGAAGGGAGCATGGACCAGGTTGCGCAGACCGTCTTCAGCGAGTGCATGGCGGACCACGTACGCGCGCGCTTCGCTTCACTGGCTGCTCCGCTACAGGGCGAAAGCACGCCAATGTTCGTGTTGCCGACGCCCGATCAATTCGGTAGTGGAACATTTTTGTGGGACCTCAACGAACCTACGGCCACGGCCCGCGTTATTAGTCTTACGTTTGATCCCTTGGCCGCGGCGCGCGAGTTGGTGGGCGCCCATGGAATTGATGCTGTGCTATCCCAGGATACCGTCCGCAGGCTGCAGACCGGAATCGCCTTGCTGGCGGTGACGGCGAATCTTCCCACTCAGCGTCAGGGTGTGTTGAGCCTGGGAGTGACGGTAAAAGTGCCGCCTAAGCTGCCATTCCGGCCCCAGCAGATTAACCGCACTCTGGAACTGCAAGAGCCGGGCGACTCAGGCTCAGTCCAGGTGCAACTTTCCCCTAAGGAAAAACTGGCCTTTACCTGCCAGACGTTTGTTATTTTGCAGGACTCAGCAGGCATCCAGCGGCTGGAAGGCGAAGATACGCCTCATGAAGGTGACAAGCTGGATTTGCACGCTGAGGATTTCCCGCTCACCTTCGTACCCCTGGAGGCTTCAGATCGGCTGCTTGCGGCGGGCGCGGTGTCCGGCACAGTGCGTCATGATGATGTCCAAAGCGCATTTTCACTCACCACCGCCCAGCCGCGGCTCACCCTTACCGTACCCAAAGATGCCGCAGCAACCCTGGAATTTGAGTTTCGATCAGCGGATGGCGCCCATGTGCTGAAGTTAGGCCCTGCTCCGGCGCGCGCCTCGCATCTTGATCTCTCCTCGTTTCGCGAATATGGCCCTCAAACACTGGATATTCACTGCACGTTTCATGAGGGCACGCCGCTGGTGGCCATTGATCTCTTGCCGGAGCCGGCCACGGACTCCGCAAACAACATTACTGTGCTTGCCATGACACCGCAATCGCCGCAGCGCCAGTGGAGTTGGTTTGCCTCCTCACCCTTTACTCCCGGTTACCGATATCGCCTGCACAGCACGGGAACCACGGCAAACTCCTGGTCAGATGTTCGTTCACCTTTCGAACCCTTGCTTCTGGACTCCGCGGCAGCAGTCCAGAGTGTTGGCGCTGGAGGCCAGTCATGATCGGCCAGTTCCAGGATATTCAGTATCGCCAGAACATCGATGACCCAGACACATTCTTTTATGTTCCCGGTCAACCGTCTCCGGAACTAACCCCGGCCGGTGTTCCGGCTGCCAGCTTGATTGCAACCGGCAGCGGCGGTTTTTTCTCCCTTGGGACTCATTGGGCCGTGAATCAGGCGCAGCTCCAGGACCTGCAAGAGTATCTCCGCAAACAGTTTCCTGATCTGCCGTCAGCGCCTCGTTTGTCTCCGGAGGCACTGACTATAGACGATGTCAAGCTGGTCTTGCAGATGCCAGATGACAGCACGGAGGTTCTGGCGACGAGCACATCCGCAGGCTATCCTCCGTTCACGGCCCTGTTCAATGTTTCGCTGGACGCGGTCCATTTTGCCCAGGCGAGTTCGGCGCTTTCCGGGCGCGAGAAGGTCCTCAAGGTCTTATACGAGATTTCAGGACAGTCTACTGTCAGTTGCACGGTGACCATTTCCGGCGACGTACGGCCAGACCTGCAGGAATTGGACCCTGGCGCTGACAGCGATGCGTGCCGCTCACAGGTTGATTCTGCGATCACTGGCGGTCGCCTGCAGTTGACGGTATCCGGCGACCAGGTCTCCACTGGTTTGCGCGATAAGACAATTGACAAAGCCAAGGACCAGGCGGCTGAGGTTCTGCAACGCATGCTAACGGGCGCCGATGCAGACCTGGATGCAGCCCATCTGATGGCCAGTGCCACGTTAAGTGAGACGAACCCGGTCAAACTCTCACGTGAGGCCGATGTGGGGAAGTGGTTCAGCGATGGTAGGACAGTCAAGCTCTTTGTCGCCGCCTCCCCGGCTCCCGCTTCAGGCGGCAAAGTGCAGCGGAGCTTCAAGCTGGGCTTTGATCCCAAAGATTTTCCCATTGCGTTTGTGCAAGTGGCATCCGGAGAGGCAAAGCAGCTCCTTCAGCCTCCTGCCTTCAGCCCGGTAACGCTCACCCTGGATTCCAGCAAGCCGGTGACGGTCACCACCAACTACACCGATGGCGGGCCAGCCTATCAGGCGCAGGTGGATGCCGGAAGTGCAACGTCGTTAACACCGCAGCAACTTGGGTTCTGCCTGGTCAGCGTTGACGGCTCAGCGCGCAAGCAGGCCGGGGCGACCCAGATAAAAATTCGAGTTAGATATCTTCCTCAAGGCAATGGCACTGAGGATGAACACACCATCAACTGGCGATACGGAGATTGGACAGATAGTTGGTACTTCGTATCTAGGGATTCCGGGCTGGGCGGCGTTATTGAATATAGCTGGCAAGAAACCGCTAATGACGGATCCGTTGCCGATCACCCGGCGTCAAAGACCAGCGAAACTCAACTGAAATTATAAACAAAACTTTGGAGGTACAAAAATGCTAGCGTGGACAAAAGAGCAAAGAATTCCGGGGGTTGATGACGTCATCGCCTATGGGGACAGCGAGTCTCCCTTCGTTTTCTATCTGGTCTCATCGACACCCAGGTTCCGGATTGGGCCGGATGGATCCCCGGTGTTCCAGTTTCTGAAATATCGTGAGCCTGTTCCCCGAGACGGCGGCAAGAAGGGCGGCGGCTTTCTCATTTGCGATGTGGAATTTTCCGTCCCGTCGGACGCGCTGAAAAAGGCCACGGACGCGTTACAGGAGCAGGTGAACGCTCAGTTCCCAAAAATGAACCCCAAGCCCGTAGTGCAGGTGCGCGAAATCACCTTTACCAAGGGCTCCACGACCGTGCAACTGTTTGATAGTGGCGGGGCCGGTGGCGCCGGGGCCCTGGTCGAAAGATTGCAGAATCCGGGAGCACCCAGTCTGTATGGTGATCTGATCACCCCGATCACGGTTGAGTTTTCGGCGGAAGGCGCAACCCTGGCCGAGCAGGCGCTGCAGAGCAAAGGTCCTTCGCTTCAGGTCATCTATAGCCTGATCGCTCCGGTAGCGCTGCCCAAGATGACATGCACCGTATGGTTCAGTGCTGAGAAGATGATGAGCTATACGCAGAAGGTGGATATTGACAAAGGGTGGTACCGTCCGGACAGCTACAAAGAAAATGTTCGCCAACTATTCATGTCCAGTGAGTCCGGCGGCGTAATCATTTCCGCCGATGGCGTGGTCGATCCGAAAGTCAGAAGCAAGATAGAAGATTGGGGCTTCCAGACCCTGGATGATGCGGTAAAGAGGATGGTTCTAGGCGACATTCCCGATGTCTCTCCTGATGACCGGAAAGTTCCCGATGGCATTGACCACCTGGACCGCAGCATCGCTGTCACTAAGCTCGCCAGCTTCTCGCGCACGTTGACCGAGGGTATGACCATCGAGGTTGACCTGGGTCCACGCGGAAGTTTGCCGGGTATCAGTACGCTCACGGACAAAGATGGCAAGCCCCTCCAGTGGAAAGACTTTGCCAGGACCGTGGATCTAAATGATCCCTTCTTCCAGCAGATCAACATCAATATTCGCGCCAATGCCGATTTCAACAGCCTGCCTATCTTCAGCATTGATGGGCAAATCAGCTATGACGAGGGCAGCACCCACGCCAGCCAGGCTTTTACCCTCAACAACCCCAATGACGTGGTCAAGTTCGCCAGCTTCACCGAGAACAATAAGCGGGCCTACAGCTACAACTATAAAGTCAACTACAAAGGCGAAACCAGGACGTTTGATTCAGGCACGATTCTGAGCAAGGGGGATGAGCCTCTCACCATCGATGTTGGCGATACCGGAGTGCTGGTGGCGAACGTACAGGCCGGCGACATCAATTTCGACGAGGTCACGCAGGCGCTGGTGACGGTCCACTACGAAGACCCCTCTAACAATGTCGATCCCGTGGAATGGGAGATGACCCTGGACAAGGACCACAAGGCGCAGACATTCCAGAAGGTGATTTTCGCCACACGAAACGCGTCCTTCAAGTACAAAGTGAAATATGACATGAAGGATGGCAAGACCTACCTGGTTGACTGGAAGACAAATCCCGCATCACAGATCTACGTGGGCAGTCCGTTCGGCGGCCGCAAGACCCTGCACCTGCGGGCCATCGGCGACTTGCAGTCGGATGTCTCCACTATTTTCCTGGATGTAAAGTATGTGGATACCAGCAACAACTATAACCAGTCCAACTCGGTAGCATTGAGCAAGGCAACGCCCTTTATCGACTGGACCTTCCCCGTGATTGACGATAGCGTGGGCACGGTCACCTACTCGGGCAGCATCCAGTTCATGGATGGCACTGTGCAGAACATCGCCGAAACTACTGCCACAAAAGACACCATCCTTGTTGGCCGGGCCAAGGACGATACTGAGTTCCTTAGTGTGAGTCTGCCTCCAGACCTGCTCGACTTCACCAAGCTGAAGCTGGTCAAGGTTGCGCTCCACTACGTGGATGCGGACCACGATATGAACAGCACCAAGGATTTCATCATTACCAAAGCCACCAGCAATGCTCCGGTGTGGACGCTGCGTCTTCAGGACAAGACCAAGCGGAGCTATGACTATCGGGCTTCCTTCTTCATGCTGGATGGAACAAGCAAATCCATCGGCCCGATTACAACCGATGAGCCGATCCTGCTGCTGGAAATGCCTGCGGCAGCGGCGGGGGCGTGAGACATGATTTATCTGAATCCGCCGTTCCCGATGATCAACGGTGTTTCGTTGATGCCAGACCACCAGAACCCGAACTGGTTCTACTACCTGCCTCTGATGCCGAGGCTCACCCAGTTGAACGATCCGGCGACCGGGCAGGGAGTCCCGCAGCTGCAGCTTCTTAAGTTCCGTGGCTCCGCGGGCGCCGGCGGCTTCCTCAACTTTGACTGTAACGTTGGCATTGACGATAAGGTGCTGAGTGACGTTGCCGACGAACTCAGGAGCAGCTTGCACCTCAAGCAAACACCGACGCTTGGCCCCCTGCCGATTGTGGATGGTACAGTCCGCCTGCTGTTGCTCGGGGCTTCCACTCCGGATGCGCCACCACCCGGAACCAAGCCCAGTTCCTCCAGCAGTTCAGGCTCATCATCATCATCTTCATCTTCAAGTTCTGCGGCGGCTGCTTCTGCCGCCGCGGCGCCAAAGTTTGTTACCCGCATCGATCAGAGCGCGCATCCGGCGCTCTACGGCGATAACCAGGCGACCTTTTCGGTCTCCCTGGATGCCGCCGGGGTTGCCGTGCTGGAGCAGGCGATTCAAGGACAAATGGCGCCCATGGGAGTTGTCTATTCGCTGGACTATCTGGCGTTGCGGCCCGCCTATAACGTCCACCTTCACGTCGATTGGGACCGCGTCCAGAAATCTCTCGACGAATCGTTCGGCGCCGATTTTATTTTCTTCTCCAGCCAGATTGATACAGCCGTGGACAAACTGATAGAGAGCCGTGTGATCCAGATGGACGTAGACACATTTGTTCCGGAAGGTGAAGATACCGCCAGCATCATTTCCAGCCGTGACCGCGCCGTTCAGGAGGTGCGGGACATGATTACCAACGCCTTCTTCCAGCCGAGTCTTGACCCGACCAAGCAGCAGCCGGACGGATGGGACAAAGCGACACAGTTCATGGAGTCTGCCTCAAGGATGGCCGCGACCGGCGGTCTGGGTGGAGCGTTTTCCTACAAGAAGACCGATTACACCCGAATCGACAAAAAGATGCTCGAAGTAAACATGAGCGAGCGCACCACGGTGAAACGCACCATCTATCCCCAGGGCCATCTGGCCGGCTTATTTCAGGTGCTCCGTGATCAGCATCTCGATCTCAGCCGCTTCGTTGTCCCTGTAAACCTTGATGATCCCTGGTTCCAGAGACGCCAGGTGAATGTGATTTCACGAGCCAATTTTGATGATGACAGCGTGACCTCGCTCAATGTGCAGTTGCGCTACGGAAATGATGGCAAGAGCGTCCTGCTCGAGCCCACCCACTTGACGGACAAGGTTGACTGGGCCAGCAACCTCTCCGACGGTGCTATGCAGAGAGACGTAAACTATCAATATACCGTCAGCTTCAAAAATATTGATGGCACGCAACGGCCTCCCAGCATCGACTCGCCCCAACTGGTAACGCAGGCGGACAATCTGGAGATCGATCCCCGCCGGCTCTACTCCATGGTTCACGTTCCCATCACCACCATCAGTTTCCCCTGGCAGAAATATCCAGCCGTGGAAATCCAGGTGCGTTACACCGATGCGGCCAATAACCTGCACGAGCAGCAGACCTTTCTGCTGAACAGCGATAAGAACTCTCAGGAGTGGAAGATCTTCATCCTGAACCCGCGCCTCACAGACTTTGAGTACCAACTCACCTACCGGGCCGCGGACGGCCACGATCTGGTCAAACCGTGGGTCACTACCGACCAGCAGGAAATCATCATACGCGATCCCTTTCCCACGAAACGTAGCGTGGATGTTGTGGCAGCCGTGTCGTGGGACAAGGTGCAGAACGTATTTGTTGATCTGTTCTACGATGACCCCGGCAACAGCATTTCACAGCAGGGCTCAGTGAGTTTCTCCAAAACTGATCCAACACCCAAGAATTTCTCTGTGGAGATGCGCGATCCCAGCCAGCGACGGGTCGCCTATGAGATCACCATCCTTTCCGCTGACGGAGGAATGGTGCAAATACCGCGCTCGTACACGCTGCAGGCCCGGATTCTCGTGAGGAGCGATATGCACGGTTACAAGATCATCACCATTCGCCCGCAAGCGGCTGATTTTGACGCGCTCCAGATCAAACAGGTTATCGTCAATACCAAATATGAAGACCTTGGCAATGGCGTGAGTATCAACGGCCAATGTGTCTTTACTAAACCGGGAGATCCGGTGGGAAATTTTGAATTTGCTGTCATCGATCCCAATCAAACCAAGTACAGCTATCAGTCTTCCGTGCAATTCACCAACGGGCTGTCTCGCGATACTGACTGGCAAATGACGGATGCGCCGGATCTGGTGATCTCCGTTACCTAAAAGTAAGGAACAGGTGTGCCGGAGTCAGGTGTGAAAGCGTGTCGCGCCCGGTAAGCGCGGCGCTTGCATTACAAAATGCTTTGGAGAGGCGCCTGCATGGCTGCCTGAGGAGGGGGTTCATATGCTGCTACTGTCAGCGGCCAAAACCATCACTGTAGATGGAGTCACTGTATTTCCGGATCACGCCGATCCTAACCAGTTCTGGTATTTGCCCGGTCCGGTGAGTCTGGCACGCAGAACGGACGGCCAGGCAGTCTTCACCTTTATCAAGTACAAGCCGGCGGCGGTTGAAGGCGGCGCAAAAGGCGGCGGTTTCGTCATGTTCGCCACCAGCCTCAAGCTGGACCCCGGGACCGAGGGCCGTATCAAGGGGCAACTGTCCGGCATCGCGCCCGGCGATCCTATTCTCAGCCTGGTTCAGTTTGATACCGGAACTGTCAAATGTGTAGCGCTCAATCTTCAAGGCTCGGGCGGGACTTCCGCCTCCGCCGCGGCCGCCGGCTCCTTTAACGCCGTAGAAGAAATCCTCGGCGCTAATACGCCCTCGCTTGAGGGTGATGAAGAGGCGGCGTTCAGCCTCACGCTGAGCCAGGAAGGGGCAATCATCCTGGAGCAGGCCTATAAGCAAGGTACAGGACCAATCGGCGTGGTTTATGACCTGAAGTTTACTGGCTTGCGTCCCTCGCTGGATGTAAAGATCACCGCTGATTTCAGCCGCATCTACGATGGTCTGAGCGCCAGCCTTACCGGTCAGTATTATTTTGTGAAAGCCGACCTGGAGGCTGCGTTCGAGAAGATGGTGCAGGATGGCACTATCAAGATCGAAGTCACCAATTTCACCAGCGACCAGGATGCAAAAGACAAGGAAAAATGGGCGCTGGATTTCTTTACACAAGACCTGCTGGCTAAGTGGTTCGAGCCGACGCTCAATCCCGGTCAGCCCAAAGTCGATGTCGATAGCGGTGGAGGCGGTGTATTGGGCGCTGTGGGGAGCGCCATAGGAAAAGCCACCTCCGGTTCGGGATCAGGTGCTGCTGCAGGCGCCAGTGGTGTGGGAGCAGGTGGCGCGGGATCTGGCGGCGCCGGATCCGGTGCTGTCTCCGGTGCACATCCTGCAACTCCAGGCACTGCGGGCTCTCCGGCTTCAGGCCCGGGATCAGGTTCTGCCACTGCCGCGGGTTCCGCAGCGCGTCCTTCAGGTTCTACGCCTTCAGGTTCTACGCCTTCGAGTTCTACCCCAGGGACCGCGACCAGCGCCGGCTCAAGTTCTGGCGCAAGCACGGGTACTGGAGCTGCTTCCACTTCGGGAACCGGAACAGGGGCTGGTTCGAGCACGGGCGCAACATCAGGTGGTTCCGGTTCGAGTACCGGCGCGGGCACTGCTGCTAGCAGTTCTGGATCAGCCTCAACATCCGCCCCCAGTACGGCGGGAAAGACCAGCACTGGCACAGCGCCGGCGGCAGCGCCTGGCCACGCACGCGCGGTTCTCACCCAAAATCCCGATCCTCCGCCCGCCGGAACTGGTATGCAGTTTACGCCTTCAACCTCAGGCATCACGGAGACCATCACTGTTGCTGTGGGCTCCACTCCACCGACCGTCACTGTGGATGGCGCAGCCCGCACGCTCAATGCCTCGCACCAGTTCACCGTTGATGTAGCTCCGGGCGAGCACCACGACATCACCGTACAATATCCGGCTGGTACGCGGCCCTCTGAGACCTTTGATCTTCTATTCCAATTCGATCTTCCTGCTGCCGCAGGGTTTGCTATACAGCCTCCGAGTGCGTCCTACAGGGCATATCTGACCAATACGGCTAATGATCAGCCTTTCCGGCGCAGTCACGCTCCCAGCGGAAGTTCGACCAGCAGGGGCGCACAGGCTTTGCGCGACTGGATCAACACCCTGGCGGACCCCAAGACCGTGGAATTGGACGCCCATGCAAGCTGGGAAGGATTTGAGGACACCGCGCACATGCAACATAATCTTGATCTTTCCAATCGCCGTTTGCAGGTGGCGCTGGGGATCATCGGAGATCACGCGCAGCCCAGGTTGGTGGGTCCAGGTTTCACGGGCGATGCGGACGCTCACGCCGCCAATCGCAGGAGCGCGGCGGGTGGCACTGCGGACAATCCAGACCGCGCGGTTCATATCAAGGGTTACACCGGGCCCGGCGGGACTGCGACCACCGTTACGGGCCGCATCAGCCGGCCGGCAGATCCAGCGCAGCCCTCTCAACCCACGCAACCCACGCAGCCGACCAAGCCACCAACACCTACAACGCCAACCACTCCCACAACTCCTACAACTCCGGCTACACCAGCCAAACCAGACCAGACACCGAAGGCCGGCAGTAGTGACCAAATCGCAGGTTCTCCCGCCATTGCGTTTAAGCTGAAGTTTGTTCATCAGGAAGAGAAAAAGACCATGGTGTTTGAATATCACCGCTCGGATGCAACCCAGCGCACCTATGCGCCGCAAGGGTTCTTCGGGCTCATGCTGGGCGATCTCAGTGACGACGAAAAGCATTTCGTTGAAGTTGACCTGGACGACCCGTTCTTCCGGGAGTTTGCCGTCACGGTTCAGGCGCCCATCAATTTCCAGAAGATCGGCTTGCTGTCTTCTCATGTTTCGCTCGACTATGGCGATCGCGACGATGCCGTCAATTTCAAGCATGGCGACGTAATCTTTGATCCTTCGCGGCCTAAAGAGTACAAGTTCGCCGTGTTCATGAATGCCAACCATGACACCAATTACTCCTATGCGACGGAATATCATTTCGATCCTGATTCGGGTTGGGATGGCCGGACATTCTCCTATCAATTCGACCCGCAGACCACGGAGGACCGCAATCTATTCCTGAACCCATACGATCAAATTGGGTTTCTGGAGGTACAGGTGTTTCCGCACCAGGTTGATCCGGGCGTGATGGAGTCCATTGATGTTGATCTGGCACATACGGATCCGGGCGGGGCGGTGGTTCGCCGCACCCTCAACGTGACTCCGGGCTCCCAGCCGCAGTTCTGGAGGGTGCGCCTGGATGATCCGAAGGCAAGCACCTATACTTACCAGCTCACTCACCACCTGAAGGATGGAACTGTCAAGACGGCCGACCCGGTTACCACTACGGCCACCGCCTTGGCTGTCAACGATCCTTTCGAGCGCGCCATCGAGATCGATTTCATCCCCATGTTGAACCCCGCGACCACGCGAATGGTGTTTATCGATGTCCAGTACGATGATGATCACAATGCATATCATCGGCAGGAGCGCCTGGAACTGTTAGGCAACGCGCAGAATCCCGTGCATCTGCGCATCGCGCTTCTGGATCCGGCCAAGACCACATACAGCTACCGGCTGACGGTGGTCGGGACAGGCAACCAGATGAGGCAGGGAAAATTTATTGAAACAACTGAAACACTCATCGCGGTTTCAGATGCTCCGTGACGGACGATGTTGTGAGAGTTCGGCCCTGGATCATGCCCTGAACCGAATGTCCGAGTGCGCTCCGCTCCAAACCCGGCATGCACGCGGGGCGCTCGATGTGCTGTTGCGGGGAGTACGCACATCGCCCTGGCCGGAGGTGGCCTGGGCATTTAGCCAGCTGACCCCGGATGGTTTTCCGGTGGAATTCACCTTCTCCTCTGAACCCGGCAACACCGTCCGTTACGCGCTGGAGGTAGCCGGACCGGAGATGCCGGAGCACCAGCGCGTAAGAGAAGCTTTTCGCCTCTACCAAACTCTGGCCGGCCATCCTGCGTCGAGGGACGTCGAGCAGTCTATGCTCGAGATGCAAACGGACGAGGAACTCTTCTACGGCGCATGGTTTGGCGGAGCGCATGGGACGGACTCCGACCGTTACAAAATCTATGCTGAGGTGCCCAAGAGTGCCTCCCTGGATAAATTGAGCAAAGATCGACTGGGCAGATTCGTTCCATGTGACTTGACGCAAGGCCCGCTTCTCCCGCATTGCCGGTCGTTTCCTGTAATGTTGGGTTTTCAGCCGGACACCGGCGTGCGCGAATTGTATTTTCGATCTGCTGGGCTGGCGGTGGAAGACCTGGGAAGACTATTGTGGAGCAACGGGTTGGCTCATCGTTATCAGGAAACCCTGGAACTCATGAGAGCTACCTGCGGCCGGCCAGGAGTGACAGCAGCGATTCAGGGCTTCAGCCTGGCTCGCGACTGCGCTCAGAGCGTAAAAGCGATTTCGTTATTTACGGATGCGTATGTCGTCTTCGGCAATGACGCGCACGCGCGGCGCACCCTGTTGCAAGTTGCGCGCTCACAAAACTGGGCGCTTGACCTCTATGAGCAAGCGACCAGGCCTCTCCAAGATCGCGAGGATCTCGTCCGCCATCAGGGAGTTATTGCCTGGATCGTGTCTGATCAGAGCCCAATTGAGGTGCGCATCGGATTGAGACCTCCTGAACCACCTGTCCCTCTACCGCCTCTTGCTTGAGAGCGTCCCTGGTTCCCTCCATGAAACTTGTTTATCTCGATTTGCTAGGCGTATCATGCTGCTGCACTTGTATGTGATTGATAGTTCAAGTCTTGTGGGGGGAATCATGAAGAACTCTTTATCGCCGGCGCCCAACGGTCTGCGATGGGTGGCTTGCCTGTTGCTGGTGGCTGGCTGCACGGCCTGGTTCGCCGGTCCAACTCGGGCCGTTGGCCAGACGCGCGATTCGATCACGGTCGGCGTCGTTTTGCCGACCACGGGCAAAGAAGGCAAACCAGGGACTTATCAAAAAGAGGGTATTGAACTAGCCATCAAGCAAATCAACGATAAAGGCGGGATTGCAGTCAAAGGCAAGAAGTACCAGATTAAGGAAGTTTTTTATGATGATGGTTCAGACGGCAGCAAGTCGGCAACGCTGGTAGAGCGCGCCATGACCTCGGACAATGCCATCGCAGTGCTGGGCGGCTACTCCACTTCTTTGGGAGAGCCTGAGTCCGTGATGGCGGATCGCCATCAGACACCATGGATCACCACCGGCGCAGGCGCCACCAGCATTTTCAGCCATGGCTATCAATACGCCTTTGGAACCCTCAGCCCGGTCCAGTTGATGGGGACCACGACAGCAGAGTTCCTCGGCAGTATGGTGGACCAGGGTAAGCTGAAGAGAGGGCTTAAGATCGCCATGGCCGTGGAGAATACCGACCACGGCATTGATTACGTCAACGGAGTCCAGGACTGGGTGAGCAAACACCCAGGCTACTTCACGATTGTCTTTAGCGAAAAGTTCGAGCTGCACGGCACCGATTATTCTCCCTTGTTACAGAAGGTGAAGGCCGCGAGGGCGGACATTTTCCTGAGCGATGCCCATCTGGACGACTACATCACCATGGAGCGGCAATATCTGCAGAGCGGCATGCACCACCAGATGGTCAGCTACGGTGCGCGCGGCCCCGAGGTGAATGCCCGCCAGGCGCTTGGCGATGGAATCAATTACCTTTTTGCCGGCATCTGGTGGTCGGACAAGCTGCCGTATCCGCAGGTAAAGCAGTTTGCCGCCGACTATAAGCAATTCACCGGCCACGATCCCGATTCCTGGTACGCGGCCACCGCTTATGACGGGATGCGCATCCTGTCTCAGGCCATTGCCGCCGCCGGATCAATCGACAAGGCAAAAATTCGCGACGCCCTGCGTAAGGCCGTGCTGAAGGAGTCAGTGCTTCCAGGCGCCGTGTTGAAGTTTGAGGCCAATGGGCAGGCCGGGTATCCATTCCTGATTGTGCAGAACAAGCCCGGCAGCAAATATGACATCGTATATCCGAAAAATGGCGCCACCGGGGACGCCGTAGCACCGATACCATAAGACCCCACTCATGAGCTTTGTCGACTACCTTGACCCGCTGGTTGCCGCGGTGCTGCTGGCTGGCATCTACGCAGCGATGTCCGTGGGAATGACGGTCATTTACGGCGTCATGAAAATTGTGAATCTGGCCCATGCCGGGTTCCTGATGCTGGGGGCGTTTTTTGCCTACACGCTCTTCGAACGTTTTCACATAGATCCTCTCATCGGCGCTCTGCTGGCCCTGCCGGCGTTTTTCCTCTTTGGCATGGCCGTGCACTGGCTGCTGGTGCGCTGGTTGCCCAAGTCCGACCAGCCTACCCTTTCCTCTCTGCTGCTCATGTTCGGCTTCTGGCTGGTCTTGCAGAATATCGCCTATTTGATCTGGCAGGATGAAGACCGCTCGATTACCACCTCGTATACTCTTTCCGCTGTGCACGTTGGTCCCCTCTACGTTCCCAAGGCGCGCCTCATCGTCTTCGCGGTCGCGGTAGTTTCTGTCGTGGTGCTGCAGGTAGTGCTGCGGAGAAGCTGGTTTGGGCGGGGCATGCGAGCACTGATCCAGAATCCTTTTGCAGCGCAGCTTGTTGGCGTAGACGACCGCAAAACCGCCATGCTGAGCTTCGGATTGGGGACAGCGTTTGCCGGTTTTGCCGGGGCACTGCTCGCGCTTCTCTACTCGTTCAGTCCTGACTTCGGGCGGCCCTTTCTGCTCCGCTCGTTCGTCATCATCGTCTTAGGCGGACTGGAGTCCTTTTCCGGCGTTGCCGTGGGAGCGCTGATCCTGGCGCTGGTAGAGACCTTCAGCATTTTCTGGATTCCCGCTAGTTATCAGCCTGCTATTGCTTACGGCCTGCTGGTGCTGGTGCTGTTGTTTTTGCCCAAAGGCATCGCCGGGCTGCTGGAGAAGAAATGGCGGGCCGCATGACAGCCAGCGCCATCCTTCAACGCGTGCGCTGGAAAAGCTTTTTGCCTTACCTGCTGTTACTCGTCTTTCTGCTGCTGCCGGCCGCGGGGCTTAGCGCCAATCTAACTCGCCTCTTTTTCATCACTTTCGTCTGGATGATTACCGGGATTGCCTGGAACATCATTGGCGGGTTCGCCGGCCAGGTCTCATTTGGCTTTGCTGTCTTTTATGGTTTAGGCGCTTACACGGCTGCGCTGATGATCAATGCCGGAAGAAATCCCTTCTTCGCCTTGATCGCAGGGGGCGGAACGGCAGCATTGGCTGCGTTCCTGGTCGGCCTGCCTACATTTCGACTGCGTGGCCCATACTTCACCATCGCCACCATCGGAGTTACGGAAGCGGTGCGCGTGATCATGAGCAACATCTCCGTTACGGGAGGAGCGAGCGGCTATCGCATCAACGAATTTGGCCCCTTTCGACAACTCGAGCACTACTACACGGCTTTGGCCACAGTAGCTTTGTCTGTGGCGATCTCTGCCGTGATTGCGAGAAGCCGGTTTGGCCTGGCGCTGCGCGCCATCAAGCAGGACCAGGATGCCGCTGCCGATTTGGGCGTAAACCCCTATCGTTTCAAATTGTGGGCCCACGCCATTGCCGCAGCCTTGACTGGGATTGCCGGCGGCATCTACGCGAGGTATGCCATCTTCATTGAACCGGGCGGCGTCTTTGCATTTAATACCGGAGTTTCCATTCTGCTCCTGCCGGTGATTGGCGGCATTGGCACTGTTTGGGGCCCAGTGCTGGGAGGAGCAGTGTTTGGTGTTGTGGAAGAGGAACTGGTGGTAAATTTTCCTCAGATTCATCTCCTCCTCTATGGATTGCTGCTGATACTCATCATTCTGCTGGAGCCAGATGGTCTGGTTGGGTTGTTCCATCGACTGCTTAAGTTTTTTAGGAGACAACGTGAAGATTCTGGAGGTCCAGGCGCTGACAAAGTACTTTGGGGGCGTGGCCGCCTTGAAGGACGTGAGCTTTGATGTTCCCGAGAAACATATTTGCGGATTCATCGGGCCCAATGGCGCCGGCAAGACCACACTTTTCAGCGTGATCTCTGGAGCGGTGCGCCCTTCCGCCGGCAAAGTGCGCCTGCGGGGCAGGGACATTACCGGTGCTCATCCGGCAGCGCTGGTGAAGATGGGAGTCGCGCGAACGCATCAGATTGTGCGTCCATTTCGCGCCATGACCGTGGTTGAAAATGTGCGGCTGGCAGTCCATTTTGGGCGGGGCGCTGTAGCTGCCGCACACTCTGCCCAGGAGAAAGCGATGGAAGTGTTGCGGCACGTCGGCCTGAAACAGAAGGCGCACCTGCTGGCTTCAGTGCTTTCCCTGGGCGAGCAGAAGCGGCTGGAAGTCGCACGAGCCCTGGCTACGGGAGCCGATCTCCTGCTTCTGGATGAAATCTGCGGTGGCCTCAATTCAACGGAGACCCGGGCGATGCTCGATCTGATCCAGCGCATTCGGGATGGTGGCTCTACCATTATGTACGTTGAACATGATATGAAAGCTGTCATGTCCGTCTGCGATCACATTACGGTCCTGGATTTTGGGCAGAAACTGGCGGAAGGCAAGCCCGAAGAGATCCAGAATAACGATGCCGTGATCAAGGCCTACCTGGGAAACCCAAGTCTGGGGAGCGGTCCGAGTGCCTAGCGACTCCCGTGAGAAACTGTTGATTGTCGAGGGCCTGGAGGTAAGTTATGGCGCGGTCCAGGTGCTGTGGGGAATTTCGTTTTCCGTAGGTAAAGGAGAGGTGACTTGCATCATTGGCTCCAATGGAGCAGGGAAGACCAGCACCTTGACCACGGTGGCCGGTGTGCGGCCGGTAAAGCGCGGACGCATCCTGTTGGGCAAAGAAGACATTACCGCGCTGCCTGCGCGCGAGAGAGTCAAGCGTCACATCAGCCTGGTTCCGGAAGGGCGGCAGCTCTGGCCGGGGATGTCCGTGGAAGATAATCTTCTGATGGGCTGTTTTCTCAGCTCGCTGCGCAAGCGCGCCAAAACGAATCTGGCGCGCATTTACGATCTTTTTCCCCGGCTTAAGGAGCGGCGGCACCAATTGGCCGGCACGCTCTCCGGCGGCGAGCAGCAGATGTGCGCCATCGGCCGCGGCCTCATGTCCGAGCCGCAACTCCTGTTGCTGGATGAGCCTTCGCTCGGCCTGGCTCCCATTCTGGTGGAAGAGATATTCAAAATGGTTGGTGAAATCGCCGGCCAGGGCATGACGATTCTGCTCGTGGGGGAAAATGTGAATTACACTTTACAGGTTTCCAATTACGGCTACGTGATGGAAGTAGGCCGCATTACTCTGGAAGGTCCCAGCTCGATGCTGGCGAACAATGAGCACGTGCGCAGGGCGTATTTGGGGATGTGAGTGGAAACCGAAATGTTTCGCCGCTGATTTACGCTGATGAACGTTGATTCAAAGAAGGGCAAGAAAGCTCTGCTTCTTGCATCCGTGCAGGTAAGGCAGTCATCCAGAGAGTGAGAGTGCACTCCTATGCGAAAGATGCATTCCTATATGTTATTGGTGTTTCTGGGCACGACCATTTTGTTGCTGGCGGCCTCGGTCGGTTCTCACCAAACTGTCACCGGCAAAGCGGCCTACGCCGACTATAGCCAGCAACAGCCCGGTATATTCCGGAAGATAACTCTGGCGGATTTTCCGCAACCGTTTGCCAGCCAGTCTGCTTTCAACCAGCCCAAAGTGATTCCACGCCCGGAAAACGCATGGCCAAAGGCGTTGCCGGGATTCAAAGTTGACCTCTATGCGACTGGGCTGAACTACAACCGGCTGATTCGCACCGCGCCCAACGGTGATCTTTTTCTGGCTGAGAGCCGGGGAGGAGAGATCAAGGTATTTCGGGGAATCGATAAAGACGGTAAAGCACAGCAGGCTGAGGTTTGCCGCCGGTCTCAAGATGCCCTTCGGCATTGCTTTTTATCCTCTGGGGCCTGATCCGCAATGGATCTATATCGGCAACACCGATTCGGTGGTGCGTTTTCCTTATCACAATGGCGACTTGAAAGCATCAGGAGCACAACAGGTGATCGTTCCTGAACTGCCGGGCGGCGGCCAATTGACGGGCGGAGGGCACTGGACGCGAGACATCGCGTTTTCGCGCGACGGAAAGAAGATGTACGTCTCGGTGGGGTCGCGCTCCAACAATGACGATGCCGACGATGATCCCCGGGAACTGCACCGGGCGGACGTTTTGGAGTACAACCCGGATGGCAGCGGTTTTCGCGTCTTTGCCTACGGCATTCGCAATGCCGTTGGCATTGCCGTCCAGCCCGAGACCGGAGAATTGTGGGGCTCCGTGAATGAGCGCGATGATCTGGGCGATGATCTCCCACCGGACTACATCACCCACATCCAGGATGGAGGCTTCTACGGCTGGCCGTGGTTCTACATGGGCGGCAATTGGGACCCCAAGCACAAAGGCAAACATCCTGAACTGAAAGACAAGGTGATAACGCCGGACGTTCTCCTGCAACCCCACTTCGCCTCGCTGGAAATGTTGTTCTATGAAGGCAAGCAATTTCCCGCCGAATATCGTGGGGACATCTTTGCCGCCGAGCACGGCTCATGGAACCGCACGAAGCGCGGTGGCTACGAGGTGATCCGCGTGCCGCTGCAAAAGGGACGCGCTACTGGCGAGTATGAAGACTTTCTCACCGGCTTTGTCACGGCTGATGGCAACGTCTGGGGACGTCCAGTGGGCGTCGCAGTGGGGAAGGATGGTTCACTCTTCGTCAGCGACGATGGCTCCAAATCTATTTGGAGGGTCAGCTATACAGGGAAATAATTCCCCGGTTGTTTAGCATAGCTAAAGCACGGGTATCAGGAGCAAGTTCCGCTCTTGGCCAGGAGGGACGCGCCCGTTGAATTGAAATCCTCACCCTGCCGCAGCTTTCCCTTTTTTTGTGGGAGCGGCCTTCTTGCCCGTCGGAGCTGCTGCTTTTGCCGGACTTCCTGACCCAGTATATGGATTGTAGTTCGCGGCCGGGTACCACTCGCCGCGAAAGAGTTTTGCCTGGTCGGCTACGCTGCATCTCTGCACGTGGTCATTGTCCTGAAATGAGTGATGAACGTTTGGCGTGCCCCAGTCCCCACCCCAAATCAGACCGTGCGCCTTGGCCAGGCTGGCCAGGAAACTGAAGTCGCCTTTCCATGATGGCTCGCCATTTACATCTTTCACCACATCACAGGCCAGGCCGTAGTGATGGACTCCCACGTTTTTCAACTGGCTTGCGTGCTGATTAAACAGCTCCAGTTGCCGTTCCTGGCTGCGGTACGTCTCGTAGATCATCAGCTTGATTCCATGCGCCGCCGCATCGTGAATTACAGCCTGCACCGCTGCCCGGGTCGCCGGTTCCAGCAACGCCGGATCGCTCACTCGTTTGGTGGAGTGAAACCGCGCATCTTTTTGGATGACGTCCGTGTAGAAGTTGCCCATATCGAGTCCTCCTCCTGATTCCGAAAGAAGGCAATTATGCCACAAGGCGTGACGCCTTCAATGGGAATAAGGCGTCACCCCGTGACACAAATCTGCTATGGACCGATGTTCAGAAGGTAAAGGTCTGCTCTTCCGCTACCATGACCACCGGTGGGCCGCCAGAGGAAATGGCGACGGCATGGGCCACAGTCTCTTTTCCACCATCCGAGGCTGCGCACGCCTGGAGGGCTTCCATGGAGGGGAAATGGACCTCGGCAATGCGGTAGTAAGGCGGGACTCCCTGCGGGGCGCCCACTACTTTGGTAGCAACGAATTTGGTCTTGCCTTTGAGTTTCTCCACCGCCATGGGAACGTGTTCGTTTTGATATAACTTCTCAAATGCATCAATGTCTTTGGGACGTGGATACATTACAACCAGTTTTACAGGTGGCATTCAATCAGCTCCTAGCTGCTAGCGTCTGGCTGCTAGCTAAAGCTTTTAGCCTTTGCCACTGGCTCTTGGCCCTTAGCCGTTGGCAAAGTCCAAAATCAAATGTTTAAGCTCCACGGGGCCAAGGCCCGCGAGTTATTGGATTAAGATTGATTTAGTTCACAGCTGCGGTTGAGATTTTCGCGAGAAGCCGGCAGCCAGTAGCTGCTTTTACGCTGCCGCTTCATTTCTCTTATCAAAATCCTTGAATCCCTTGCCTTCGTCGGCTAGCTGTTTCAGCAACGGGGCGGGCGTCCAAAGTTCGCCATGCTGGTTGTGGAATTCGCTGATGCGCTCGTAGACTTTCTTCAAGCCCACCGTGTCCGCATACCACATGGGGCCGCCTCGATAAGCAGGGAAGCCATAACCATTGAGATAGATGATGTCGATATCCACCGCGCGCAAGGCGTAACCTTCTTCCAGAATCCGCGCGCCTTCATTTACCAGAGCGTAGATGCAGCGGTCCACTATCTCTTCCGTTGAAATCTGGCGCTGCTTGATTCCGGCCTTGGCCGCCGCCTCGCGCACCAGCTCTGCCACCGCTGGGTCGGGGATGGGACGGCGTTCTGCATCGTACTTGTACCAGCCCGCACCGGTCTTTTGCCCATAGCGGCCCTGCTCGCAGAGGAGATCTTCGGCAATTGGCTGCCGCACACCAGGTTTTTCCAGATGACGGTACTCTTTGCGAATTCTCCAGCCAACGTCCAGTCCTGCAAGATCGCCGGTGGCCATGGGCCCCATGGCCATGCCGTAGTCGTAGAGCGCCTTGTCCACGGCCTCCACACTCGCGCCTTCTTCCACCAGGAATTGAGCTTCACGGCGGTACGGCCCGAACATACGGTTGCCGACAAAGCCGCGACAGTTGCCCACGAGTACGCCTACTTTGCCCAGCTTCTTGGAAAGCTGCATGCAAGTTGCGATCACCTCTTTACTGCTGGCCTTGCCACGCACGATCTCCAGCAGGCGCATCACGTTTGCCGGGCTGAAGAAATGTGTGCCGATGACCGCGCCCGGCCGTTTTGTCGCCGATGCGATCTCATCAATGTTCAGGGTCGAGGTGTTGCTGGCCAGAATCGCACCCTGTTTGCATATCTTGTCCAGTTCGCCAAAGACCTGTTTCTTGAGCGCCATGCCCTCAAACACCGCCTCCACTACCATGTCCACGCTTTCGAACCCGTCATAGCCAACGGTCGGCTTGATGAGCTTCAAACGCTCGTCCATATACTGCTGGGTGAAGCGGCCACGCTTGACCGAGTTTGCATAGTTTTTCTGGATTGTAGCCAGGCCTTTGTCCAGCGCCGCCTGGTCCGCCTCTTTGAGCAGCACCGGGATGCCGGCATTGGCGAAGACCATTGCAATGCCGCCGCCCATGGTTCCAGCGCCGATCACGGCCGCGCTCTTTACTGGAATAAGCGGTGTTTCCTTGGGTACGTCCGGAATCTTGGCCACTTCACGCTCGCCAAAGAAGACATGAATCATGGCCTTGGACTGGTCAGAAAAGAGACATTGGATAAACAGCTTGTTCTCTGCTTCGCAGCCCTGGTCGAAGGGCAGCTTGGTAGCTGCTTCAACCGCATCAATGGCGGCCAGCGGGGCCATCATGCCGCGCTGCTTCTTACGCGCTGCCTCCCGCGCCGCCGCGAAGATTGGCGCGTTCTGCTCCGGCGTTCCCAGTTTTTCTTTGCGCTCACGCGTCTTGGGCGCCGGTTTTACCGCGATCTCGCGCGCAAAGGCGAGCGCGCCCTGAAGCAGATCGCCCTCAATCAACCGGTCTACAATTCCCAGCTTCAAGGCTTCCTGCGCTTTGATCGGATTACCGTCCGCGCACATCTCCACGGCTTTGGCCACGCCTGCCAGCCGAGGGAGGCGCTGCGTTCCGGCTGCTCCGGGTATGATGCCAAGCTTTACCTCAGGCTGTCCCACCTGTGCGTCTGGGGAGGCGACCCGGTAGTGTCCCGCCATCGCCAATTCCAACCCGCCGCCGAACGCCGTTCCGTGGATGGCCATGACCACGGGCTTGCTGCAATCCTCGATCCGCACCAGCATGGGAACAAAGGCCACGCCGCGTTGAGTTTTCCCGGATGTGATCTTGCCGAACTCCTTGATGTCCGCCCCGGCGACAAAGGTCCGCCCGCCGCCAATCAATACAGCCGCTTTGACGCTCGAGTCTTTGTCGATCTTTCCGATTGCGTCGCTGATTCCTTCCGGCACGCCCGGACTCAGCGCATTCACTGGAGGATTGTTGATGGTGATGATGGCAATGTCGTTATCTTTGGTGAGTTGTACAAGTTCGCTCATGGGTCCTCTGAAGGCAGTACTCAGTATTTAGCTACTAGCTGCTAGCCACTAGCTTCTAGCTAAAGGCTTTTGGGCTTTGGAAAAATCAAATTCTTTAGCGGATCGCTCTTGCCAACAAAAAACAGCCAACTGATTGATTGATTCGCGTTCATTCGCGTCAATTCGCGGCTCAAGGGCCTTCCTCGCTGTTGCTAATTACTAACTACTAATTACTAAGTGCAGTTTTTCATGCGCTCTTTGCCGTTTGCGTTGAAGCTGCGCTGCCGTCCACTACCAGTCTCGCGATTCGCTCACGATGGTGGCTGGCATCGCCAAGCATGGTCTCGGAGGCTTTGGCCCGCCGGTAATACAGATGCAAATCATTCTCCCAGGTGAAACCCATGCCGCCGTGAACTTGAATCCCGTGGTTGCCCACTTCGCGGCAGGCATCACTCGCGTACGTCTTGGCAATGGAGGCAGCCACCGCCGCATCCGGCGCATTTTCTTCCAGGGCCCAGGCCGCATAATAAGCTGCAGAACGGGAGCTTTCGGTTTGCAGATACATATCAGCGCACTGGTGCTGTACCGCCTGAAAGGAGCCAATCGGCTTTCCAAACTGTTTTCTGGTCTTGGCATATTGGATGGTGATGTCCAGAGTCCGCTGCATTCCGCCCACCATCTCGGCTACCAGTGCGGCTGTGGCCAGATCGAACGCTCTCATCCACGCCGTCGCATTGGCAAGTTTTTCCGCAGGCGTGTTGTTGAATTCCACCGCGTACAGTTTGCGGGTGAGGTCCATGACATTCATCGGCGATACGGTGAGTCCAGGAGCCTTGCCTTCAGCCAGGAAAACACCGCTGCTGGTAACGACAAGAATGAAATCAGCCACGGCGGCGTCCGGTACAAAGAGCTTCTGGCCGGTCAGTTTTCCGTTTGCAATTGTCATTTTGGCATCGGCAGAGTTCGGATCGAGCAACATGGCGACCGTAGATCGCGCCTGCCCAAGACAAATAGGTTCCAGGTATTTCTTCTTTTGGGCCGCGCTGCCGCACGCGTCCAGCACATTTCCGGCCAGTACTACGGTAGAGAAGAATGGACCGGGGAGAAGCGCGTAGCCCATCTCCTCCATCAGCAGGATAAGTTCTACCTTGCCCAGCCCCAGGCCGCCAAACTCTTCCGGAAAGATGATGCCGGTAAATCCCTGCTCTGCCATCTTCGTCCACAAAGCGGCGTCGTAGGCCGTATCGGTCTCCATCAGCCGCCGGATCTCGCCGGCAGGGCACTCCACGGAGAAAAACTTCTTGGCATTGTCTTTGAGGATCTTCTGGCTTTCGCTTAGTCCAAATTGCATGTTTTAACCCCAGTAGTTAGTACTTAGTAGCTTTTAGGCAACCCCAACACATAGTGTCCAATAATATTGCGCTGGATCTCTGATGTTCCCGCTTCAATCGTATTGCCGCGGGTCCGCAGGTATCCATAAGCCCACATGCCCTGATCCACGGCATGCGGGTCGGGGCCTTCAATCTGCCCGTACGGTCCAAGGATTTCCTGCGCCACCTGCTGAAAACGCTGGTTCAACTCGCTCCAGAAAATCTTTTGGATAGAGCCTTCCGGGCCGGGCACTCCGGTGGCGCTGATGCGGCTGAAGGCGCGCATCTGGTTCAAGCGCATGATTTCGATTTCAGCGTAGCATTGCGCGAGCTTCTGCCGGACCAGCGGATCTTCTACCGCCGGACGCCCGTTGCGTTGGAACTTTCTTGCCAGCTCGATCAGCCGGTCCATGTTGCGCTTGTAAACGATCTGAAGACCGGCGCCAAAGGTGCCGCGCTCGTGCATCAGGGTGCCGATGGCCACGTTCCAGCCTTCATTCACCTTGCCTACCACGTTGGCTACTGGTACACACACATCGTGGAAGAAGAGTTCATTGAATTCAGTTTCACCTGTCATCTGGCGCAGCGGACGCACTTCCACTCCCGGCGTCTTCATGTCCACCAGCAGCACCGTGAGTCCCTTGTGTTGAGGCACATTGGGATCGGTGCGCACCACCAGTTCGCACCAGTGTGCCGCCCACCCATAGCTGTTCCACACCTTCTGGCCGTTGACCACGTAGTGATCGCCGTTTAGGCGGCCTTCGCAGCGCAGGTTCGCCAGATCGGAGCCGGCGTCAGGCTCGGAAAATCCCTGGCACCAGATTTCTTCCGCGCTGAGGATTTTCGGCAGAAAGCGTTTCTTCTGGGCTTCCGTCCCGAATGCAATCAGAGTTGGCCCGATCAGCCCCAACCCCAGGACGTTGGCAAAAGGCGGGGCATTGGCCAGCGCCATCTCCTGGTAAAAGATGACCTGCTGCATCAGGCTTGCGCCACGGCCGCCATATTCCTTAGCCCAGGAAATGCCGGCCCACCCGCCCTGGTAGAGCTTGTATTGCCAGCGCTTCAAATAATCGAAGCGCTCCTCCAGAGATTCTTTACGCCGCTCATCCCAATCTTTAGGAACATTGGCTTTGAGCCAGGCCCGCAGCTCATCGCGGAATGCCAGTTCCTCAGCTGTCAAATTCAGGTCCATGAAGGACTCCTCGCTCTACAAAGCGCCGCAGCGCGAAAATGATTGAGCCCACCGCGTCAGCAGTGGACAGGAATTGAGAAACCGATGCGCCCCAATGATGATACAAAGCCGGAGCCCATTTCGGTGGCCATCCAGCAAACATTTGCGAACGGGTTAGAGTCTATTGAATGAATCTTCATTCAGTCAAATCTCATCGAAGAGAGGCAACGGGAATCGGCGTGTTTGGGTTTTCGATCACTGGATCACCAGAGCACGCGCGATCACCCGATTCTCCGTGGGGTTCAAACTATCAAAATGGCGTCTAAATCCCGAATCATTCTCGCGGTTGCTATCATTCAGTCCATCCTCTTTCTGGGCCACTGGTTTGTGTATGAGACCTGGACTGCATTTTGGGGAATGCCCGCGTCAGCCGGGAGGCTGAAGCTGTTGGTGGCTGTGCTTTCCGTGAGCTTCGTCAGTACGTCTTTGCTGGCCTTCCGCTATTCCAACTCTTTGGTGAGATTGCTTTACACGCTGGCAGTGGTGTGGCTGGGATTTTCCAGCTTCTTCCTTTTTGCCTCCGCAGCCTGCTGGATTTTTTATTTTGCCGCCAGACTCTTTGGACTTCACCCTTCACCTCGCCTGATTGCCGGCGTGTTCTTTGGTGCGGGCGTGTTGGCAGGGCTTTATGGGATGGTGAATGCGGCCTGTACCCGTGTGAAGAAAATCAGCGTCAAACTACCGAACTTGCCTGAATCCTGGCGCGGACGGGTGGCTGCGCTGGTAAGCGATACCCATCTGGGACATGTACGGAGCCTCGCATTTCTGCGGCGGATCATCGCCCTGCTGACCCGGTTGCAACCCGATGTCGTGTTTATCGGTGGCGATCTTTATGACGGCACCGCAGCCGACCTCGACATGCTGGCGGAGCCCTGGGCGGGCTTCTCACCGCCTTTAGGCACATATTTTGTTGCCGGCAACCACGATGGTTTTACCGGGCACAGTCGGCATGTGGAGGCCGTAAGCAACTCCGGTGTGCGCGTTCTCAACAATGAAAAAATCACCGTGGACGGCATGCAGATCGTGGGCATCCACTACCATGATGCAGCCAATGCCCAACGCTATCGCTCAATCTTGCAGAAGGCTGATCTTGACCGCGAGGTGGCGAGCATCCTGTTGACCCACGCGCCCAGCGGCCTGCCTATTGCCGAGGAAGAGGGAATCTCATTGCAGCTATCCGGTCACACCCATGGTGGACAGATATTCCCCTTCACCTGGATCGTCTCGCGCGTCTGGGGACAGTTTACCTACGGGCTGAAGCGGCTGGGAAATCTGCTGGTCTATACTTCCAGCGGCACCGGTACCTGGGGCCCACCCATGCGCGTCGGCACGAATCCGGAGGTCGTGCTGATCATGTTCGAGTGAACCTGCGGAATACATGGATATTCAAATAACTGGGTCTACTCAGCAATTATGGTTTTGCGCTTTTTACTTAGGACCGAATTCTCGTCGAACCACAGTCTGCACTGCGCACCGGATTCTTCAATCATTCACACTTGCCCATTGGACGACTCGTTGCTGAATGACAAGTTCCTGGATTTAAGAAGGTCACGGACCTTTTCTTGAGCGGTTCCCACGCTGACCAGATCACAAATTGAGGAAGGATTGAGATTCACGTGCGTTGAGGTGCTCGGGCTGTTCGTTACTGCAGGCACAGCGCCCGGCGCCAAGGGTTTTGGCAGGGCGGCAGTGACGCTGACTTTGTGCCGCCACAACTGTATACCCTCCGCGGTGTAGGCGCTAACGTATGAGCCATCCGGGCACGTGCTGAGGCCAAAAATGTCAGGACCATTGGCGCTTGGCGTAGCCGGCACGACCTTATCCAACTTGCACCCGGCAGGCTGTGGAGCGGACCATTTGGCGGTTCCCTGCGGAAGGGAGGTGCCCGCTATCACATTGATTTCAGCTTCCGCTGATTCGCCGCCGGTCCGCGCAGTGATCTTGAAATGCCCGGCAAGCTTGGCCGTTAGCATCAGCTCATCCCCTGCACGGTAATCAAAAGCGCTATCTTCAGAGACTGTCCAGGAAACACTGCGCTGCATCCGGCCATTCTGGTCTACGACGCGGAACTTTTGCGATTCTCCAATTAGAATCGTCGCCTTGCCCGGCGTTACCGCCACAAAGCGCGCATCCTGGGCGGACAAGAGCGTACTCCATAAAACTGCCGCAAGCGAAAGCGCCCGCGAGAGGCATGGAACCCAGGCAGACAATCTCATATGTCCCAATGGTGCAGCTTTCGCAGCGCCTTTTCCAGTTACTTTGGGGTGTGGGTAGCTCACCATTGCAACACACCGGAAAGTCGGAAGGGCTTGCTATGATATCCCGGCGGCGGAATGCTCCAAGCCTGGTTTGGATTGGACCTTCGGGTTCGATTCGGCCTCTCTGGGGTTACCCCAGGGGATCGTAATGAACGGGCATTTCAGCGCGTGAGCTCCTCAGCGCGACCGCGCGGCTCTGCTCACGCAAGGTCAGACTCGTTGGAGCGTTCTGCCGCTTTCAGCCATGCCGAAGCCGAATAGGGCGCTCTTGAGCATGCTGGCCAGATCAATCCTCGCCGGCCAGCCAAGTGTTGACCAGATCATCTCCAGAACCAGTCAAATGCTTGGCCGAAGCTGGCGTTGGGTCAAGCCCCTTGCGCAGCGCTATGCTCAGTCCTTTTCTGGTAAAACCCGTCCTCGAGAACGGGAGGTGATCCGATTTCTTCTGGCGGATGAAGGCTTCAAGAGAGCGTGCTCGAAATACTTCGACGAGTTAGCGGTAGCGCGATGGCTGATCGAACCCCAGAGAATGCAACCGGTCGCGGTAGCAACGGAATGGGACCTTCCGATCTTCGAGTCTGGATGCGCCCTCGCAGATTGGCTCGGCCTGAGCACGAGCGAACTGGAGTGGTTCGCCGATCTTAAGGGGCTTGAGCGCAGAAAGCAGGATCCGCGATTCAGGCACTATCACTATCGCATCCTGCTAAAGCTTTCCGGCAGAGTTCGGTTGATTGAAGCGCCCAAGTCGAGGCTTAAGGAGATCCAACGGAAGGTTCTGGCCCGTCTCCTTGAAAAGATCCCTCCTCATCCTGCTGCACATGGCTTTCTCAAAGGGAGATCTATCAAGACATTCATTGCCTCCCATATAGGGCAACGCGTCATTTTGCGGATGGACGTGCAAGATTTTTTTCCGTGCCTGATCGGCTCGAGGATTCAGGCGATCTTCCGCACGGCAGGATATCCCGAATCGGTTGCGGATCTGCTAGGCGGCATATGCACCAACGCTGCGCCGCGTGATGTGTGGAAGGCCCCGGCCTCTCCATTTGACGTAAATCCGGTTCATCTGCGGGAAGCGCAGACCATATATTCTCGAATCCACCTTCCGCAAGGCGCACCTACGTCGCCGGCGCTTGCTAATCTTTGCGCCTATCGATTGGATTGCCGTTTGACTGGCTTGGCAAAGTCCGTTGGTGCCAGATACACACGCTATGCCGATGATCTGGCATTTTCCGGGGATGCAGAGTTCGACCGATGTGTGGAGCGATTTTCGACTCACGTGGCTGCCATTTTGCACGAGGAAGGTTTCGCTGCACATTACCGAAAGACACGCGTCATGCGCCAGGGCGTTCGACAACACTTGGCCGGTCTCGTTGCCAACCAGCGCGTGAACGTGATGCGGTCCGATTTCGACCGCCTCAAAGCAACACTCACCAACTGCGTTCGTCACGGTCCTGAGAGCCAGAATCGTGATGCTCATCCTCAGTTTCGTTCCTGCCTCGAAGGGCGCGTCGGATTTGTGGAGATGATCAACCCAAGCAAAGGAAAACGTCTCCGCACGATATTGAAGCAAATTCAATGGCCGTGAGGAGAATCAGCGAAAATCAGTGGACATCAGCGGCTGGTTTGGTTGTTGTTTGAAAGCGTAAGCACCTTACGTGCAGTTTCCGCGTCGAAGACAGGCAATTTCGGATCAGATAACAGTCCGATTTGCTTGAGCACAGAAGCCTGGTCCCAGTAGATGCGCTCGTGGGCCAGTTTGCCGTCGCGAAATCCCACAACTGCTACCAACGGAACTTCCACATGGCGATTTGTAGCCGGAACGCCGGGCAGCATCCAGGGAATCTCCTGGGTGTGAGTGAAAGAGAAGATCATCTCATCCACAAGCTGGTCCTCGCCAACCGTGCGTGAAACCGGCGTTAGCTTGGTATCAGGCGGCATATGGGGAATAAAGTCTTGCGAATAGAAAGCGCGCAAGGCCGCTTTCCCGCAACCGCCGGTCATCACCGGCACATGATTGACATAAGCGTCATCCACCATGGTGGCCAGCGTGGATTCAGTATCACGAGTTGCGAATTCGTGGCTGGTGTGTTCTTGCCAAAGGTTTTCCATCTCAGATTTCAGCATGGTTAATTCAGCTCCTAGCCGATAGCTTCTAGCGAAGATCAAAAACAAGGTCAAAGGCGAATCAAACCTCGCGGCCGAGGCAGCGGAGCACCTAAATCGCGCGAAGCAGATACCCGAGGTGCGTCTTGGCCGTAGGCCACTCACCGGCAATGATGCTGTAGACACAGGTGTCGCGCAAAGTGCCGTTGGCAGCCAGTTCATGGCTCCGCAGCACACCATCAAGTTTGGCGCCCAGGCGTTCAATGGCGCGACGGCTTTTGTGGTTGAAGAAATGGGTGCGCAGTTCCACCGCGATGCAATTCAATGATTCGAACGCATGGGTGAGCAACAGGAGCTTGCATTCAGTGTTCACCGGTGTTCGCTGGGTGCTCTTTCTATACCAGGTACCGCCAATCTCCACGCGCCGATTTACTGAATCGACGTTCATGTAAGTGGTCATGCCCACTGCCTTGCCGGTGGTATTGTCGCGGACGGTAAAGGGCAGCATTGCGTCCTGTTTTTGTAAATCCAGCCGGCGATCAATCTCGGCGCGCATCTCTTCCGGTTTTGGCACCCGCGTGTACCACAGGTTCCACAATTCACCATCATTCACCGCCTCAACCAGATCGTCGTGATGGCTATGGGAGAGCGGCTCCAAGGTTGCGTGGTGGCCCGTCAATGTAATTGGTGAAAGCCAGGTCATTTTCAACCGATTGCATAGTTCCCAAAATTGGTCATTAAAAAACCGGACGCTATTTACCTCCGGCCACCGGTTGCGGCGCCTTTAGCGATTGGTAGTAGCTATCAAAAAAGTCTAAGCCCGCCTTGTTGATTTCTGAGCGGACGCTAATTTTATCGCCCAATTCCAGCGACTGATCTGATTGTGCGGAGTACTCCGGCCACCTGGGCAGACCCTCTCCGTTAGGATTGCCCGTTGTCGCGAAGTTCACCCAATAGCCGGTGATCACATCGGAGAGTTTGTGATCCGTGTCATCCCAGGAAAAAGGCCAGGGGAACGTGCCAAAGACGTAAGCCACCTCTGCCGCGTGAAATGCGCCCAGGCGCTGGCTCAGCGGACCGGGCGGCACGCGGCTGAAGTAGTAACGGTATACTGAATGGTGGCCGGTTTTGGTTTGCATGCGCGCCCAGGTGCGCATCTCCCAGCCAAAGACCTGATCACGATAGGCGGAATAGAACGACCTGACTGCCTGTTCGTCTGAGTCTCCTGGATAGACCTTGAGGAGTTGGTCGGCAAGAGGTCCATAGCGCGTCCGCACGCCACCAACGAACATGGCCGCTTTCATTGCCGCAGCCTGGGGAACGAGCGCAGTGCCCTCGTCGGCGTTGTTGCCAACCAGCAGCGGGACATCGTTCTGTTTACCCTGGGCAAAGATTTCAGACACACTCTGTGGCAGAACGAATCCATCCACAATGGCGCGGGCGGTTTCAGAGTCCGTTGCTTTCAGAAGGGCTTCGGCAGACACGGCACGCAATGCCTTGAGGGCGTCTTGAGCTGTGCTCTGGCTCAGGATCGACGCGGCCACTCTTTCACCGGCCTTTTCCGCGTCGGCCAGAGAAGTCATCGGAGAAAACGAGCCGCCGCTTTCGCCGATGGCGCGCTGAAACAGACCCTTGGCGGTTGGACTCGCCATGAGTGCGCAGACGGCCCACGATCCCGCCGACTCACCAAAAATAGTTACGCGTCCAGGATCGCCTCCAAAGGCAGCAATGTTCTTCTTCACCCATTGGAGTGCGGCAATCTGGTCCATCAAGCCGTAATTCCCGCTGGCATGATGCCCTGATTCTACCGTCAACGCCGGATGGGCGAAGAAACCGAAGGCGCCCAACCGGTAATTGATGGTGACGACCACAACCCCTTTGCCCGCAAGAATCTCACCATCGTAAGCCGCTCCTGTCCCTGAACCGCGAGTGAACCCTCCGCCGTGAATCCAAAACATAACCGGGAGCCGGTTTTTGGCGGATTTGGCTGAAGACCAGATGTTCAGATAGAGGCAATCCTCACTCAGCGGCCCGAGCTTGCTCTGATAGATCGAGGCTGCCGCGGGATATGGCGTCTGCCAGCACTCATTCGAGTACTCCTTCGCCTCACGCACACCCTGCCACGCAGCAGGAGGCTGTGGCGCCCTCCACCGCAGATCGCCTACTGGGGGCGCAGCGTAAGGAATGCCGCGATAAACGCGTACATCAGGATTCTTGCCGGTGACTCCGGAGACCAGTCCTTGTTCAACGTGGACAGGATCGGCAACAGATGCCGACGCAACGGTCACCAGGGATGCGAGTAAGAGCAGCGCAAAAGATAGGCGTTTCATAGAGGCAAAAATCTTACCACCGATGCCACGGATTGAGCGGATTGCCCTGGCAGGGCAGGCTCGATCGCGAATAATTCAAGAGGAAGTAGGCAATTTGCAGGATGGAGCTAAGCTTTTTCTCCGGAACGGCCGAGCAGTCGCCTGATCGCCGCCCAAAGCGCAGCCAGCATCAGCGGAAGTGCCTTGATGGGTTTGGGAGGGGCAACTGCAGGAGGACCTGCGGGCTTGCCTGGCGCGGGCTGTGCGTCTTGCATCTGTTCCAGTTCGCGAATGAAGTTACTGTTGAACTGCTGGAACATGATGTTGGAAACTTCCTGGATCATCCGCGACCCAACCTGCGCCAGGATTCCAACGATACTGAGCTCTGAAACGCTGATAACTTCAGTACCACCTTGAGGGAGTGCGCGAAGCTTGCCGGTCATCTTCATGGATGCCCCGCCTTTGCCCCGCACATCCTGACCTTTGCCAACCATCTCCATCTCGTGCGTCTGGGCATCGAGGCGGATGATTTGCAGTTCGCCACGAAAATCCGTTGTCGTGGGCCCAACTTTCACGCTGATTGCGCCTTTATAGGTGCGCTCATCCACTTGCTCGAGTATTTGCGCCCCGGGTACACAGGCCGCCACCTTCCTGGGATCGCTCAGGAAGGGCCAAACCTTTTCCAGCGGCTGCACGACTTGAAAAGTCTTTTCAATCTTTATGGCCATAGGGTCTTAACCAGTTTCGGATCAATGTATCTCAGCGATTGCCACCTTATTCACTCCGCTACATGCCAGGTAGAGTTTGCCCCCGGGCGTAGCCACCATGTTGCGCACCACGCCTCCACCGGAAGGGATCGTGCTGCTGGCGAAGGTTTTTGACTTGGGATCAAATTCCACCAGGGTGTTGGGATTGATTCCGGATTCGCTGTACCAGACGATTCCGTTCGGCGCCACGGCAATGCCATAAGGTTTGGAAGTGGGACCGCCCGGAGTCGGCCATTCCTCCAGCTTACGGGTTGCAGGATCATAGTGTCCCAGGTAACCGCAAGCGTAATCGGAATAATAGATCGTGTCATCGTGCGCCAGGGCCAGGCGCCGCGGACGCGCGCCCTCCGGCAAGATGTACTCGGTGATTTCCATGGACTTGGGATCAATGCTGGCGAGCTTGTTGGATCCAAATTCGCAGAAGATTGGCACTCTCTTTTGCGTAACCAGGATTCCATAAGGCACAGCATGAGGCGTGGGCACCTGCTTCAACTTGACTTCGCCGGTATGCGGGTCGAGACGACCCACAAAGTTCGCCTGCTGTGTTGTAAACCACAGTATCCCTTGTTGATCGAAAACGGGCGTGTGAGGATCAGCTTCCGGATTGGGCATGGGATATTCGGTGATGTCGCCGGTCTTCGGATCCAGTTTGCCGATGTAGCGTTTGAAGATCGCGGTGAACCAGATGTTCCCGTTGTTGTCCGCTACAAGTCCGTGCGCGCCGGATCCAGGAGTTTTGAGAGGGAACTCCTTGATTTGTCCGGTTTTCGGGTCCAGGCGGCCGAGTTTATTGGCCAATTGGCCGGTATACCAGAGAGATCCATCGGGCGCGAGGGCCGGGTCGTGCGGCCGCGAGTTGGCGGTGGGAAGGTCAAATTCCCTGATGGAAACGTTCGCCGTTTTGGCAGCGAGGGTGAGCGTGATCGCGGCTGCGGTCAGCGCGGACGCAATAAACCTCCAACGTTTCATGATTCCTCCAAAAGATCGCCTTGGGCAGGTGCCTAAAACAACTGGATGCTTTTTAGCTTTCCAGTTTTGCATCCAGGGTGATTTTGGCATTGAGAAGGCGAGAGATAGGGCAGCCCTCCTTGGCATTCTTCGCCGCCTGATCAAATTTTCCCTGGTCGGCGCCGGGGATTTTTGCCGTGACTTGCAGATGACTGGCGGTAACGGTAAATCCGGCATCCGTTTTTTCCATGGTCACGGTGGCGGTGGTGTCAATTGCCTGGGCCGTCATACCGGCATTGCCCAGTTGTGCCGAGAGGGCCATGGTGAAGCATCCGGCGTGGGCGGCTGCGATCAGTTCCTCGGGGTTGCTGCCAGGCTGCGATTCGAACCGCGTGCTGAATGAATAAGGCGTATTTTTGAGAACTCCGCTGGCCGAGCTGAGGGTACCTTTTCCGTCCTTCAGCCCGCCACTCCAATGTGCGCTTGCGTTGCGTTGCATTTATTGTGGGCTCCTTACGGAAGAAATTGTAGCTGCTGGCAGGAAAAACGACCACCTACGGACTACTTTGTGAGCGTTTCCTCTATCTTCAGCTTTTCCGCGTTGCCCACGGTCAGGCTTTTGTGAGCCGACTGGTAGCCTTCTTTTTGCAGCGTGATGTCGTAGTTGCCTGACTCAAGCTGAATGACCACTGGAGTGGTTTTTGCAAACGGCGAGCCGTTGATGATGATCTGCGCGCCTTTGGGCTGGGTTTTGATTTCGATCTGGCCGGCGCCGTGGGCGGGGCCGCCCCCGAAAATCTTGGAGAACCCGCCTACTGCTTTGATGTTGTCGGTGCGTCCGGCTACCCTGAGGCTGGGATTGTAGTTGACGGACTGGCCGGCGGCGAGGTTGAGGTCCGTTTCCGCGTCGAGATAGCCGTCCTTGTGGACCACGATATGCTGGGCCGCCGGATCAAGCATCAACTCAGCCGGAGTCAACTTGCCTGTGTCCCTGCCATTGATAAGGATCTTAGCTGCGTCCGGGGTGCTGGCGACTGAGAGAAACCCCTGCGTGGGGCTGAGCTTTACATCGAGTGAAGCGCGCTTTCCTCCAGAAACCTCGAGCTGGCGCACCTCAGAAGCATATCCGGTTTTGCGCAGCGTGACTTTGTAAACGCCCGGCACGAGCGACGCGACCGCAAGCGGAGTCTTGCCCGAATGCTCCGGACGGCCTTCAATCTCAACCATGGCCCCCGCCGGCGATGATGAAATCAACATCCCTCCATTCACAGGCGCTACGGTGGAAACGGGTATTTCAGCTTCGGCGGGCTTTGCCGGCTCGCTGCCTTTGGGAGCGACCTCGCGAAGAGAGGCATGCGGTGATGGAGCACGGCGCTGTACATGGGTTTCAGTTTCGCGCACCGGGGGCGTTTCAGCAGAAGCAGCCGCCGCCCGATGGCGCAGCACCGCCGCCACAGCGCCAATTACCAACAGGCAACACGCCGCCAGCAGGCCAAACTTCCAATAACGCGAGTTTCTCGAAGGACGCTTTGCGGGGAGCCTGCTTATTGTCTTGCTCGCGGCTGGAACAGACGCCCCAGGCCTGGCGGCAGCACTGGAAGTCTGTGGCGCCGGCCGGGGTCTGGCTATGCCGATCTCCGGCGGCGCGGCAAGCAACCTCGCCTGTCTGCGGAATGCAGCGGCCATAGCTTCACAATCCTGGAAACGCTTCAGGCGGTCTTTGGCCAAGGCCCGCATGATGATTGCCTCAATGCCCGGAGGCAGTGACGGATTGATGAGCGAAGGCGCAGGTGGATCCTGGTTGATTACGTTGCGCATCACCTCGCCGATTTCACCGCTAAAGGCTTTTCTGCCGGTAAAGAGCTCATAGAAGACAGCGCCCAGCGAGAAAATGTCCGAACGGTGATCCACTTCCGCTCCCGCAGCCTGCTCCGGCGCCATATAGCTTGGAGTGCCGGTGACGATCCCGCGTTCTGAAGACCCGCGGTCTCCGAGCTTGGCAATGCCGAAGTCGAGGACCTTGATGTTGCCCTGTTTCGTGAGCATTATGTTCGAGGGCTTCAGATCGCGGTGGATCACGTTGTGCTGGTGAGCAAAGCCCACAGCGCCGCAGATCTGATCGGCATACTGGAGCAGCGCAGGAGGCTTAGGAAAATTGCGGCTCTGCAGCAAGGCAGAGAGTGTGGTTCCTTCGACAAACTGCATGCTCAGAAAAACGAAGCCGTTTTCCAGGACAACGTCATAGATGGTAATGATGTTGGGATGGTCAAGACTGCCCGCGGCCTTGGCTTCCATCACCAGCTGCTCGACGAGGGTCCCATGGTCCTTACTCTTGCCGACAGGAATGGTCTTGAGCGCGACGGTGCGGCCTATCAGGCGATCCTGGGCCTTGCACACCACTCCCACGGCGCCGCGTCCCAGTTCTTCCTGGATGACGTAGCGGCTCGCAGGCGCAGGAACAACTGCCGGCTGTTCAGTGGAAGCTGGAGGCTGGGGTGAGGCTCCCATGATGCTCCGTTCAATCGATATGGTTCCAAAACTCTGAACCTTAAGATTGCGCCTGGGGAGACACTTTTCCGGGGAGAGTATCAGTTTGGCGCTGAAGAAAATATACCCGAGGCGGACAGGACCCGCTTATTACTTTAGTTTTGTTTGAAAACAAAGGAGATTTAACCTTGGTCGCCGCGATCAAGGTTGGAGACGTTCATAGACTTGGCGCCAATTCACGGCGCTGGGAAGCTTCCACGCGGGCTAGAAAAAGCCATCCCCACCATGTTTTTCTCCGAGCCCAGGATTGTTCCACGTGGAACAGTTTAGTGCACCTAAAGTTGCATTGCGATGCGAATCGTGCTAGCGGTATCGCGTTTGAAAGCTTTAGCCGCGAATTACGCGAATCAACGCGAATCACTTGAAGGTTGGCGAGATAGGTTAGAAGCTAACTACAAAAGCTCCGCTGTTGCAGAAGTCAGAATGAAACCGACACACTTGCATTCTGCTTGAGGGCATGCGCCCTGGGGCATCTTCTATGAAGCAGGGGTCCCTCCCCTTCGACAAGCTCAGGGTTCGGGATAAAGTGCAAAATCTGATTTTTTGATAGGCTGTTTGGTCTTTGGATCGGGAGCGTGCCATGGTTGCCGGGTTGGTGCAGCAGAAGATCAGTTTGGAGGTTGGCGACGGAAGCAAGATGGATACTTATGTCGCCCGTCCTGATGACAAGAGCGTCCACAACGGAATCATGGTGGGCGCCCCTGGACTCTAAAGCAGGTCGTGCTTCTGGGCGTCCTAAAGCACGTCGGGATAAACTACCAAAGAAAACAAGGAGTGAGGATGCGAGCCATATTGTGCAAGGAGTGGGGTGGACCGGAAAAGCTGGTGCTGGAAGAAGTGCCTGCGCCACCGTTGCGGGAGGGTGCGGTGAGGATTGCCGTCCGCGCCGCCGGGCTGAACTTCATGGACACGCTATTGATCGCCGGTCAATACCAGGTGAAGCCGCCATTGCCATTTACTCCGGGCGCCGAGGTGGCCGGAGTGATTCGCGAGGTAGGCCCCGGCGCCAACGGATTCAAGCCGGGTGATCGCGTGATGGCGATGACCGACAACGGCGGCTACGCGGAAGAGGTGGTGGCCGGGGCCAGCCGCGTCTTTCCTATTCCCGACAAGATGGATTTCATCGCCGCCGCCGGTTTTCCCATTACCTATGGCACTTCACATGTCGCGCTCGACTACCGGGCGCATCTGAAAGCGGGCGAGTGGCTGCTGGTGCTGGGCGCGGCGGGCGGCGTGGGCGTGACGGCGGTGGAGATCGGCAAGGCCATGGGCGCGAAAGTGATTGCCGCTGCCGGCGGACCGGAAAAACTCGCCGTGGCACAACAGCATGGCGCAGACCATCTGATTGATTATTCGCGTGAGGACATTCGCGAGCGGGTGAAAGCCATAACCGGCGGCCGGGGCGCGGATGTGATTTACGATCCGGTCGGCGGAGACGCCTTTGATGCCAGCCTGCGTTGCGTAGCCTGGGAGGGCCGCGTCATTATCATAGGATTCGCTTCCGGACGGATACCGCAGATTCCGGCCAATATTGCATTGGTGAAAAATATCGACATCATCGGTTTCTTCTGGGGCTCGTATCAGGCGCACAAGCCGGAGGTCCCGCGCGAATCCTTCAAACAGCTTTTTCGCCTGTTCGAAGAAGGCAAGCTCAAACCCCACGTTTCTGAAAGCCTGGACCTCAAGGATGCAGCTCGCGCGTTGGAACTGCTGAAACAGAGGAAGGCTACGGGGAAGGTGGTGCTGACTACGTAGCAAGGTCGGCCCTGACCGACGATTTTAGAATTTTTGATCTAATGGCGATTCAAAGCGCCGAGACGTTTCCTGCGCTCTTGGCTGTCCTGCAGCTCCATGCCGCTCGGATGAGCATTTATGCCCTTTTTTTTGCGTTTTGCCCACCCGTACAACGCCGCCAAACCTGCCCATCCTAAAAGGTTTTCGCGGCGGCTCGCCGCCCCCGCGCCCCGGCTCCTCCCCTTCAAAACCCACATCTCGCCTCACCCAAAGATTGTTCCCGGCTAACCTTGCAGTTTCAGGCACGTTCCGTTCGAGTCCATCCTCCCCCGACGCGGAAGGCGGCGCACATCCGGCGCTTGAGCGCCGCACCTTATACTGTTGGAAGAATTGGCATTGCTGTGCTGCAAGTAATCGCGAACGGTCAACTGGTGTTCGCCGATTTGGGCAAGCCGCGCAAGGTCTGCCTGCGCTGATGTGGCTTGCCTATCCGACGGGCGTAGCGTAGTCTGAGAAGTACCATGCATAACAGAGTTACGATTGATCCTGCAATCTGTCACGGCAAGCCGGTCATTTGCGGTACGCGCACGCCTGTGTCAATCGTTGTAGGCAGCCTTGCTGGCGGCATGAGCTTTGAGGAAGTGCAACGGGAATATGACCTGACCATTGAGGATATCCGCGCGGCCTTGAAGTTCGCAGGTGAACTGGTTGACCAGGAACAACATCATCCCCTCCCAACCTGAACTTGGCGCATGCATTTTCTGATCGATGCCAGCCTGCCCCGCTCTGCCGGTGCCGCGCTCGGGCAGCTTGGGCATGAGGCCACCGATGTCCGTGATGTTGGGATGCGCGATGCGCCGGACCACATCATCGCCTCATACGCGAAAGAGAATCGCCTTGTGTTGGTCAGCTGTGATTTCGACTTTGCCGATATCCGCAACTATCCGCCTTCACTCTACCAGGGAATCGTGGTGCTTAAGCTTCAGGAGGACGCCACGGCGAAGCAGGTGGGCTTCTTACTGGCAAGCTTTGCCGGGCGGGAAGACTGGCTAAAGCACCTGACTGGGCGATTGGCGATAGTGGAAACCTGGCGAGTGCGTTTTCGACCAGCTTGAATGGTGAGCTTGGACGCTTGTCATCTTCTGAAGAAAGGCGCTGCCAATTCGATCCGGCAGCGCCGTAAAGCTGTATCTGTGCCTAATCGGCTTCTTGCGACTCCTCTTCCCGACTTTGCTGCTCTGCGGCCAACTCCCGCTTGCGGTGCTCAGCTTTAATCAGAACGTCATCGGGGTCTTCAAGCTCCCGTTCCTTTACCCAACACAGACGATCATAGTAAAGCGCGTTGTTCATGAGGCGGTCGCGGAGGGTTTCCAGCAGCCGCAAACTGGCTTCGGCTTGCAGTCTACCGAGTATGTTCCCCCAGGCCATCAGGTCTTCTTCCGGGAAGAAATTGAATCCTTGCAGGGCTTCAATGTTGCGCGTGTCCTGCTCGAATCCGCGAATGAGGTTTGCAATGGCGCGATGAGCGCCTGAGGTCGGGGGAAGGGGTTGGACGTAATTTAATCGCATAGGCGCATCCGGCAAGGGGCTGGCGGGTGCGGTAGAGGGTGAAGGCGAGGGCCGCTCATTTGCGCCCAGAGATGGAGAGGCTTTAACTTCAGTATCAGCCATATTCTTGCCTGTCCTACCGGCAGGCGGGTACGGTTAGGGCTGCGTTCAGTGCGACGAACACTGGGCGTGGCCCGCTGGTTAAGGTTTAGAGTCTCTCTTTATTTGCTTGTTGCGTTCCTTTTGATGCCGGGTCTTTCTTCCGTTGGCGATCTTCGGGAGCAAGGCCCGGACTCTCTCAATGTCCGTGTCACTCCACAGCCGAACACTAACACCTCCAACTTTCACGACCGGCGGAAGCGGGATTTTCTTATCAGCGATGTAACGGTTAATGCTGGTAAAACTGATGCCCAACTTCTCAGCGGCTTCGCGGGTGGAATAACACCTGGTCATATCTGGTAATGATATTTACCAGATATGCCGAAGTCAAGTAGCAATCAGATGTGGGGGAGTTTTGTAAATTTTCGGCAAAAGTGCGTGCGGTGAGACTTTTTTGCCCTCGTATTTTCCCAAGTGCTTAAGAACAAAGGAAAAGAGCAATTCCAGGAGTTTGGCGCGCCATGAAAATGGCAAGGCAGTTTTCCCGGAACAGTTCAGCGCGCCCGGCGCTTGGGCTGTGGTATTCCAGCCTGATTCAGCCACGCCGGGGCCGGAACCAGTGTCCTTGCAAATCGTGGTTGTTCGGATGTAAAGTTCCGAAAAATGATTAAGCTCAGGATTATGTGGTTTGCGATGGTCGCTGTGTTCTTTCAGGCACAAGTGCCTTGGGGCTGGATGTATACCAAGGCTTTCCGGAATGGAACCTTCATTTTTGTCGGTTCGGATAGCAAAACGTACAAGGCGCACTGCAACAAGGTCGATTATGTGACAGGCAGGAATGGCCGTGTGGGCGCAAACGTTTGCTTGAATACCCTTGCTTCGGTTGGCGAATGTACCCCAGCAGCCGGTAAAGATACAGATACAATTTCGCTCGACGGAGAAACCGGGGCAATGCTGTATCGAAGCGCGCTATCCACAGAGTACATGAAGCTAGAGGAAGTTCATCCGGCAACAGAAAATGAGTTCAGCGCGGCTAAAAGGGTTTGCTCAAAAGCAAAGTGGTATCACGGGGATTGAATGGTGGGCCGTGGTATCTGCGCCGATTCAGCCAAACCAGCACGCTTGGATCAGAGGCCGTTCATCGGCACGGATGAAATGAGGCGAATTAAATGAAGTTCTGGAGAGTTATTGAGATCAGTAAGAGCGCGAGGCCAAGCCCTGTTTATTTATCTTCTGCTTATAAGCTTAAAGCGGATGCCGAGGAGCATAGGAAAGTTAAAGCACAAGACGGCAAAGAGTACGAATTGATGGAAACAGAAGAGGAAGCATAGAAAGCATGTTTTCTCGGTTTACATCAACGAAAGACGAGGAGCGTTAAGAGCCGCTTGCAGGCCTGGAGTTTTTAGCGGCGAAATCCGTTTCTTCATTGTAGCGGTTTCAGAGTGAGTGTAGACCAGCCGTGAAACCGGGCAAGTCTTGCGCTTGACAGAGATTTCGGCTCTTTTGGCTGGTCTACGTTAGACCTGAAACCGCTCTAGCCAGAATACTGGCATGGCTGTGTAGGCAAATTTTCTTCATAATGCGGCTATATCCAGCATCAAGCTCTCTGTGTTAAAAAGCGTAAAAGTATCGTAAGCGTCAGAGGAACCGCAGACTTTTCGGCGAGCAAAATCTCTGCTAGTGACACTCGGGTGAATTAGGGGCGCGGCTTTGCCAAGCAGCGGGTGTCAGTTCCGAGAGTCTCTGAATCGGGCAATCAGCTAGGCCGGGA
>DATGJZ010000078.1:0-2393 GCA_035294925.1 Candidatus Angelobacter sp.
ATCTGCATCTCCGGTTCGACGAGGGGAGAGCGGGTCGCGCAATTCGTGTCGCCTTCTCTCCTACTCTACCCCCCCGGGATCCTGACAACAGATGCGGTTCCATTCCTTCCCATCCAATCAGAAAGGAGGCCCGGCTGTGGCCCGGCTGTGGCTCGCCTTGCTCTCCCCCTCCAGGCTCATCTTGTGTGAGAAATAAATCTTCTCTCCAGGCTCATTCTTCAATGAGAATATGCTGGCATTACAAGGCGCCCGCCTTGAAAAGGGTCCAGGTGCTCACGTGTCCGCCTTCACGGCGCACGGCGATGAGCCAGAGGATGGTCGCGAGCGATCCAGTCACAGAAAGATTCGGGCCTAGATCGGCACCGATGAGGAGCGCATGCTGAATGTAATTCGGAAATGCTCCGGTTTGCATCGCACTTCCGGTAAGCATGCCGGACGCGAGATTGTTCATCACGTTTGATAGGAGTGCGACGCCGAAGGATGCGGAGAGCGATCCGGTAAGCGGCGAAAGCTGGGTGCACATCCTCATCGCGGCGCCGATGTCGCGGAGGGCGCCCGCTGCGTTGAGGGCTTCGACCAGGATGAAGAGCCCAGCAACCATGGGCAACACGCTCCAGGAGACGGAGCCCACAATGGCGATCACCGCTTTGCGGTTGACCGGCGCAGCGACGGCGATCGCGATCACCGCTGCCGCGAAGGTTGGCAGCCCAAGGTTCACCCCCAGAAGGGATGCAGAAATCAAGACCACAGCTGCTAGCGCCATTCCCCAGACCGCGCGTCGCCCCTCCGGTGTGAGTGTGGTTAGTTCGGAGCCGTCCTCAGCCTTGCCTCGGAGGTCCTGTCGTGCAATCAACCGGAGGACGAGAAAAGTGACAGCGATGGAAACCAGCGACGGCAGCAGGAAAATTTTTAGCCACGGAAGCAACGGCGGCAATTGCTTTCCGTAGACGAACAGATTGGCGGGGTTGGAGATTGGCAATAGGAAGCTGGCGGCATTCGCGATGAAAGCACAGCTCAATAAATACGGAAGTGCTTCAGTCCGGGCCTTTTTTATCGCCGCATATACCGGCGGGCGTGAGGACCACGACGGCTGTAGATAGGAATTGTTGTGATGGACGGGGGTGTTGCTGCGCGTCGCTCGAAAAGAGCAGATCATCCGCAGTCGGGGTTGGAGGCATGAGTAGCGCTATCGCCTTGGAGAAACATTATCGCGTGCGGGAACTCGGTGACTGTGGGGCTTTTCCGACAACACCATCATCAGACTCTTCGCCTCGGAGCCCGGAGTGATCCGTCTGGAATCGGCGGCCGGAAGGCGGAGATATAGAGGGTGTAAATTAGACTGTGTAAACGGCCATCGGATGGAGCAAACTAGGAGAACCGATGCCAACCGACCCGATCGACACGAAACGGATCGACACACTTTTGACCGGCTACAAGAAGCCGGAAGACATTATTGGCAAGAATGGGCTTCTCAAGCAATGGACCAAAGCTCTTTTGGAGCGGGCGAGGCATGCCGAACTGGCCGAGCAAGTGGGCGATGAGAAGCACGACCCGGCCGGCAATCAGAGTGGCAACTCCCGCAATGGCGTCAGCAAGAAGAAACTGAAAGGCGATTTCGGCGAGATCGAGCTGGAGACACGGCGAGACCGGAACGGGAGTTTCGAGCCGCAGATCATCGCCAAGAACCAGACCCGCTTCACGGGGTTCGACGACAAGATCATTTCGATGTATTTGCGCGGCATGACGACCCGCGAAATCGAAGGTCAGCTGCAGGAAATGTACGGGGTGTCCCCGACGCTAATCTCCCACGTGACCGAAGCGGTGCTGGAGGAAGTGAAAGCTTGGCAGAACGGGCCGCTGGAGGAAACGTATGCGATTCTGTAGCTGGATGCGCTGCGGGTGAAAATCCGCGATGGCGGTCACGTGCACAACAAGGCTATCTAGGTGGCGATTGCCGTGAACAGGGAAGGCAACCAGGAAGTATTGGGACTGTTTGGCAGCAGACAGCGAGGGCGCGAAATTTTGGTTGCAGATTTTGACTGATATACAGAACCGCGGGGCCAAGGATTTTTTCATCGCTTGCGTAGAGGGACTGAAGGGCTTTCCCGAAGCCATCGAAATCGGTCTATCCGCGCACGGAGGTGCAGTTGTGTATTGTGCACCTGGTGCGAGCGTCGCTGAATTACGTGAACTGGAAACAACGCCAGGAAGTGGCCGGCGACTTGCGGCGGATCTAGCAGGCCAGTACCGTGGCAGAGGCGGAGATGCAACGGGAGGAATTCGCGCGCCAATGGGACGCAGTCTACCCCCTGGCGAGCCAGATCTGGCGCCGGAACTGGGAACGGATTGTCCCGTTCTTTGCTGATCCCCGCGAGATCCGGAAGGTGATCTAT
>DATGJZ010000079.1:0-55404 GCA_035294925.1 Candidatus Angelobacter sp.
AGGGCCTCAACAACAAAGTCAAAGTCACTATGAGAAAATCTTACGGTTTTCGCACCTTCCGCATCACCGAACTCGCGCTCTATCACGTTCTTGGTAAACTGCCCGAACCGACACTCACCCACGATTTCTTCTGACGAATCCTCGGAACTTGCCGACCTGCCGCTTTCCAAGATCAAGCCCGAAATCATTTCTCGCTTTGCTGCCAGCCGGATGGGCCGGAAAATAAGTGTCAGTGGGATCAATGGCGACCTCCGGGTTCTTCGCCGCCTTCTCAGGGTTGCATTTGAATGGGAACTCATACCGAAATTGCCCGTTGTGCATGGGCTCCCAGGCGAGAAAATTCAGAGATCGCGTGATCTCGTTCGAGGAAGAGCAGAAGTATTTGGCCGCTGCAGGCCCAAATCTTCGCGCTCTTACAATTCTAGCGGTGGATACAAGAATGAGACCGCACTCAGAACTGTTCTGCCTCGAATGTCCCCAGGTTCAACTTGAAATCTCAGACTTCATGCCAAATGGCTATATAAAGGTAAAGGAAGGAAAGACCAAGAGCGCCGAGAGAATGCTGCCACTGGACCCCTCGGGCAAGGGAAGTGCTTCTTACGTTACGGACCGATCCTCGGAGGAGGCGATGGCTATTCCTGGTCCAGGGAATTCAGGCCATCTGACAAGCATTCAGAAGTCTCAATTGCGAGCGATCCGAAAGGTAGAATTGGAACGTTTCCCGTTCTATTCGTGGCGCCACACATTCGGCACCAGATGCGCCGAGAGCGGCATGGATCGACACACGCTGGCCAAACTGATGGACCACAGTTCACCGCGGATCACGGAGAAATGCTATATCCACGTAACTGAACCACACATCAGTTCTGGCTTCGAGCGATTCATGGCCTATCAGGCGAAACGACTCGCGGGCAGCCAGACCGTGACTCCCGCTCAATGACTCAGGACTTCCCAGCCAACCATCTGGTTCGGGACCAGGGGGTCGGAGGTTCAAATCCTCTCTCCCCGACCATTTATTTCAATAACTTACACGCCTTCCGAAGTCCTGAGAATTCTCGCCGTAGGTAAAAACGTGACAATGTTTTCCTTACAAATTTGCTTTTGAACTGATCCAACCGATTTACCAATTCCATTCCCCGCAGGACTTCTACTGAAAAGATTAGCGGAATTGCAAATGGGTTATTTCTGTTTGTTTTTCAGTGGAATCTCAGCCCACAGAGAGTGCGGCATTGATTGCTGCGAGGACGTTGACCGATTCAATCTGCTGCGTCAACTCCTGAATTGGGGCATCTAGTTGTGGTTTCATCGGAAAAGCATACAACTGAAAACGACCGATCCACGGTGATCCGTATACTACGAGGTCGAGGCCGGCCGGCAGGCGCGGGTCTTGCTTAAGATCGCAGAGTGCCATAGACATTTCAAGTTCATCAAGGGCCTCGTCGTCGTTCCATACAGCAATGATTGCGTGCGGCGCAATTGCCTGCCGAAACTTGTCCCTCACTTTTCTCAGACTCTTGGCGACATCCCGACGCGGGTCACCGTATGGCTCCAGAATCCACTCACCACTTTGTTCCTCTTCCTTACTCAACGCTGAGGGGCCAAGATTCATTGGCCTAAAGCGGGTCACCTCAACTGTTGCGGAAGTCCGATCGCATGTAATTTGCAGATCAGATCCCTTAGCTCCGGTCGGCTCAAATGAGAGGAGAAATCCTAGGTACTTGAAGATGAGGCCGTACCGCAGTGTTGCCAGATGATCGAACAAGACATCCTTGTCTGCTGCCACAGCAAGCGAGTGCAGGAATGCGGCGGAGTTCGGCCACTTTTGCGCTTCTGAGAGCCAACTGCCAAATTCCGACCCAACACTCTTGCCGCAAAAGGCTTCAATCCGCTGCATCGCTTTCATCATAGGGTTCGCCGAGGACAAAATGCCCGGCGTGTCTTTTTGCATTCTTGCTAGATGGTGTTTTAGACGCCTTTGAACAATCCAGAAAAAGAAGTCTTGAGGCACTTCGTAATCTTTACTAACTGTTGAATCGTAATATTCTTTTCGCCCCGTTCAACCGCTCCCATGTAACTTCTGTGGAATCCGCACTCGTGGGCAAAGCCTTCCTGAGAAAAGCCTTTTTTCTTGCGTAATTCCGCAATTCTTTTTCCTAATTTTTTCTGAACCTCTTGCATTCACGGAATTGTCCGTGTATGCTCTCCGTCCAGTCTACCGCTTATGGGAAGGCTATTTATAGGGAGACTACCCTAGAAGAATTGAGAAGTCCATGCCAGGAATAAAAGCCAGGGTTCTGCTGATTTGTTCGCTTGCCTCGTTGCTTTGCCAGACCAAAGAGCTCCTTGCTGCGGCACAAGACGCTCAAAAGGCTTTCTCCCCTGGGCTTCGAGATGAACGAATCAATGAAATCCTTGTTGCCATTGCCAAGCTGGACTCAAGGCTCAAAATCATCAGGACGCCCGACTTTTCCATTGAAAGCGGCGACCTTACGATCAAGGTCAAGACTGACAAAGCTGTCTTCTACAACGGCGCCCCTTATCAGAACGGCGTCCCACAAAGTGGCTTTTATGGACAGGCTCAGGTTTCCGAGAGATTTTATGGTATTGAAGTGATCCTGCATTATTTGCTCGAGGTAGGTGGCATTCCATACGGCGGCGTTTCCGTAGAGGAACGGCTGACGGTGCTCTATGAAGACACACCTCGCTCGAAGCCGCTCCGTCCCAGGACGTTTGCCTCAAAGCCATTCCTTGTCGGCAAAGACGGTACATTTCAAGACCGCCAAGTGTTCGGGCATTTTGATACGCCAGTCCCCGACAAGACAACGCAGATTTTGGAGCAGGAATTGATCTTAAACAGCGACCTCATCGCAACGATCTACATTGTGAGGACACCCAAGGAGATCAGGCTGGTTGGGTACTCAGTGCCACCACTGATTTCCGGTCTAGTACTGCCGTAGACGTTCGCCTTTATGCGGAGGCAAGAATGGCTGAACCTGAAATTGTATGCTCTATCTCTCCAACGCAACCGCAGCCGGTTCTTTTGGCAGTCCAGCACATCCGCAAACTGACCGGCAACACCCAAGCCCACCTGATGAGGGCATCAGATGGCAATCTTTACGTCACGAAATTTAGCAATAACCCTTTGGGAATTCGCGTGCTTGCAAGTGAATTTCTCGCAACAAAAATCGGCCTTTTCGTTGGGCTTCCCATGCCGGAAGTCGCAGTAATTGAAGTTCCAAGCTTCCTTATCGACAACACTCCAGGTCTGCAAATGGAAACAGAAGACCGGGAAGTCATTCGATGTGCTTCAGGCAGGCATCTGGCGGTGCGCTATGTCGGAGACGTTTGGAAAGACCGAGTGTTTGATTACATGCCTAAGGCGATGTTTGGCAGGGTCAGCAACAAGGCTGATTTTCTCAGGATTCTTCCCTTCGACAAATGGCTTGGTAACTGTGACGACCGGCAGGCGGTGTATGTGAGCAGGGCAGGCAAGCGCCAGTACCAAGCGATTTTCATTGACCAACATGATTGTTTTGACGGAGCCAAGTGGCAATTTCTTGATGATCCGATGATGGGAACACACAGCGCAAAGCATGTCTACGAAGGTGTGACCGGGTGGAATTCATTTGAGCCAATGCTCACTCAGGTAGAAGGAGTCGCCCCTGGCAATCTTTGGCAGCTTGCTTCTGAAATCCCTGTGGAGTGGTATGGAGGTGACCATGACGCCCTGTGCTGTTTGATTGAGACGTTGTTCAAGCGGCGATCGGTGATCCGGGATCTCATTACGACCTTCAGCAAATGCGCACGTCATCCCTTTCCACAATGGGATGAAAGCGGGTTAGCTATAGACAAGCAACTCAACAGAGAGGTGAAGAGGTGATTTAAACTGGTGAGCAGCCCAATAGTCACGGGGGTTCACTTTGCTGATTCAACCTCTCTTCCACTTGGACCTAGGAGCATCTGTCGATCTTTCGCAAGATACCGAGGTCATTCGAATAACGCTTAAGAATAAAACTTCATTTGTGAGCACTTGGGGTGGTCGCGAGGGAACCCCCGAGATTAGTGCTCCGACTAGGCCGATTCGATACGAGTCTCTCTTTTCGGTTGCAGAATCAGCGCCATTTGGAGGTCTCCTCTGCCGTGTTGAATTTGGTCCTGACGATGGAGTTGCGCAAGAGTCCTTTCGTCTTCTACAGACAGGTGCAGGCTATGTCGCCACGATTCCCTTGGACGAACTTGTCCCGGTTAAAGACCGAAAGAGGGCTGTTTTGCAGGTGCTTTATGTCATAAAGATGGTGCATGGCAAAACAGTGACACTAGGCTTGATAACCATTGATGAGATGATTTTGGAGCAAGACGAGAATGTAGTCGCAGTGCTCGATATTTTAGGATTCACTGAAATAATGGCTTCTACCTTATCATCCCAGACAATGGATGATTTTGAAAAGCTCTTGGTCAACACTATTTTAAGTCCATCAAAATTCTCCGCATCTTTTCTGTCCTCGGATGCCCTGTTTTTTAATGAAAAGAACGACCTTATGCTGCCCGAAGAGGGGCAGGCGCTCAATTGTGTCTTCATATCAGACACGATAATTCTCTATTTCAATCCAACCGCACCCATTGATATTAAAAAAATGTTTGGGTCTGTTTCGCTTTTGGTTGGAATGGCTGTCCAAATGGGGTGGCTGCTCCGAGGGGCAATTGAGGTCGGCAGCTTCCGTTCAGTTCGCGATGAGAAAATATATTTCGGCACAGCACTTTTGAAGGCACACAAACTGGAACTAGCACAGGAATGGGGTGGCTGTATTCTTGGCCCGGATATTACAAAGCGGTTCTTGCGGGAAATCGAACCACTCGAACAAGAGGGTCTCTTAGTCGAGTATCCTTGTCCTCTGAAAGCTGACGCTCGTAAGGATTTACCCGAAGCACCTCGATTGGCTGTGAACTGGGCATATTACAAACACGAGTTGGGTGATCGAAAGGAGGCACTTAAGAAGCATCTGTCGAAGGCACCAACAACGGCCAAGGTAAAGGTAGAAAATACAATAAAGTTTCTTGAGTTCTTAGAGAAGAAGGGGCTCGTGTCGGCTGCCCACATGGAGTTTCAAAGCTACAATCTCAGGTCATCTACGAGAAAGAAGAACGCTTGAATCAGCTTATGATGTTTCTATAGGGACAATATTCCTCTAGAAACAAACAGAGCGCTTTCGCGCTCTGTTCACTCAGGCATATCTCATCCATTTCAGTTTTGACGGCCTTGTGGATTTTGCCGGGGGCAAACCCAAGAGTTCAACAAGTTTCCACAAGAATCTACACTTTTTTCGAGCGGTGTACCTTGTCGGGCTACCATTTGAATATTTTGGTCGTCCAGCGACCGCGAGAGCTGCTGGATTCAAAGTAATTTCAATGTTTTTCTGCTTTACGGACCGGTTCGAGGTAAGATTTTCCAGCAACTCGCGTTTTTTCTCTTTCGATGCGTTTTTGTACAGTAAATAAGCGTCTCCGGCGAGTTCGAGGAAATTTTCAACCGACCTGATCTTCTGGCCCAGGAATTCGTCTTTATCCCTCAACTGCTTTTCAATTTCACGGCGCTTGATGGCAAGGGCTGTTTTCTTTTGCTCAAATACCTCCTTCTCAAGAGCGCCGTCGAGGTAGGCTTCAAGCAATCGCTCTGACTGCTGCGCGGTTCTTTCAAGATCGGCTCTGAGCACATCTTCAAGCTGGCGCTTTGAGCTGTCAAAATCATGGCCCATTTCTTTGAGTTGCTCTCTCCAGTCTTGCTTTTCTTCTTCCATGAATTGAAGAGGCAAGAACAGATTTTCAAGGACTCCATCAATCTCAGTTTCCTTGGCCTGTGCCCTTGGGCAGCCTTTTGTATGGCAGCGGTAATAGATATGGCCTTTGTGGGTCTCCCCGATGAGGGAGTAATTGCAAGATGCGCAGGAAAGAAGTTTGCGGAAAGTAAAATCATGGACCTTAAGGCGCTTCGGGTAACGGCCTGAAAGGATTTCCTGGACCCGCTCAAAGAGCGCCGGAGAAACAATCGGTTCGTGGCCACCAAGGAAGCGCTCGCCGGTTTTCTTGATTTCGATTTCTCCGATGTAAAAACGGCGGTTGAGCAGAAGCGACATGCTATTCCTGCCGACCTTCTTTCCGTTCCTGCTTCTGAGTCCACGCCTGTACATTTCCTTGACCAGTTCATCAAGTGAAAACTCGCCGGTGTCATAAAGCTCAAAGGCTTTGCGAACCAGAGGTGCCTTTTGCGGATCTACGATCTTGAGGGCTCCTTTACCGACATTCAAATAGCCAAGCGGGGCTGGCATTGGGCATAAGCCTTGTTTGAGTCTTCCGTAAAAGCCCTTCTTCGTTTCTTCGCGCAAATTCCTGATGAAGTCAGAAGCGACGACCGCCTGGATATCGGCTGCAAGCCGGCCGCCTCGGGAGCGCAGGTCCAGGGACTCGTTTGCAAAGTACACTTCGACGCCGCTGTCAATGAGTTCGCCAAGGTCAGCCCAATCACGCAGGTTCCTTGCTGAGCGGTCAATCTTGTGGATTATTACGCCTGCGGCTTTTCCGGCTTTGAGCAGTTTAAGCATTTTGGAAAAGATTGGGCGACCGCGCTTTGCTGCGGTTTCCTGCTCCTCAAACATCTGGGTGATCTTGACGCCGCACCGGGCTGCACATCGTTCAATGGCTTCCTTTTGCTGCTGGAGGGATACACCTTCCTCTTCCTGGCGGGCTGTTGAAACCCGCACATAAGAAAAGAATTCTTTCATATAAGTTTGAAAGTTTTTGGTTAATGGTAGGGGAATCGACCTTTAAGCAGAGCGTAAGAAACAAATCAGGAGTTGTCAAAGGCCGCCGTCACAATCGGCGGCCTTTTTCACGTTTGATCGAATGTTTCCCGTGAAGATGTCTCGGTCAGTTCAAGATAAATGCTAAGGGCAATTTCCAGATGGCGGTCCAGGAATCGCTTGATTTCCAATAGCTCTTCTCTGGTCTTTCCCGGATATCGCTTTCGGAGCCGCTCCAGGCGGCCTGGTCTTTGCTCATGCGTGGTTTTTTGCATACAACCTGCATAGCAGATTTTGGGCAACAGCGGCAGAAGGCAAATTTTGTCAGATGGTAAGTAAAGGTAGGCACAATTCACAAGATATCTCCACGATCTGTCAAATTACTAACTGTCTGACAAATTTTGCCCTCTTTTTCAATTGCTTTCCCTCTGGCAGAATTCTTTTGCGCGGAGGAAAAAATGAATTCAATCAAACACAAACATGCGACCCGCCTTTGGGTGGCGCGAAAGCAGCGTCGGCTTTCGCAGAAGCAGGTCGCAAGGCTCATCGGCCACAAGAGCACGACGATGCTTTCAAAATATGAACAGGGAGAAAGGCCGCCGCCACTTTTTGTGGCTATGAAGCTTGCCATCGTTTACCAGTCGAGCCTCGAGGAACTCTTGCCGATACTTTACAAGGCAGCCAAAACAGAGGTCCTTAAAGCCCAACTCAAAAACCTAAGAGCAACCTAAAACCTTATGACTGCAAACATTTTGGATCAGGTGGCAGCGCAAAGCGGCCATTTCGTTCCGTCAACCCCGCTGCACTTCTTAGCCCTGCACATCACCCGCCGACTAAACGACCTTGAGAACCTAAACCGATACATCGTGCTTTCTGAGCACTACCCCAAAGAACTCTTGCTTAAGGCTTATCAAGTGGCGTTCGCCTCTGACAGCCCTGGCGAGAATTTCTTCGCTTTCTTTCAAAAATTAACCAGCTAATTAAGCATGACATTTGTAACCTTCAGCATTGGCCGCAGGTATATTGCCGCCGCAATCTTTTCCGGCCAGAAACTTGAGTTTTCCGAGGTACGTTCATTTCAGGCAAACACCGAGCGGGCCAAGAATACTGTGACCGCTTTTATCAACCACATCATTCAGCAGTTCAATATCGGCTCCGCCGGTCTCGAGGACATACCAGAGAGCCTGCAAACCCGAATGGCAGTACTCAGCCGCTTAAGTGAGCAAGTGCTGCGCGATACTGGCATACCGGTGGCCAAGGCAACCGAAACAGAACTCTTTGACGCCTATGGGGAACCGCCGCTACGCAGCCGGGCAGCGCTTCGGGAAGTTGCGCTGGCCATGTTTCCGCAGCTGAAGACAGAATCAACCCAGAAAGAACGTCTTGATGCCGCAATCTTGGGTCTCCATCTTCAAACGGAGAAACTGCTGTCCGTAGCTTCAGAAGCGTTGGGTTGAAATGAACCTTCATCATTAAGCAATTTTTCCTATGGTCGGCCCCCTCTCTTACCTTGGCGGCAAAAACCGCATTGCCCAAAAAATAATTTCACTTATCCCTGAGCACAACTGCTACATCGAGCCATTCTGCGGCGGTGCCCAAGTCTTCTTTCACAAAGAACCCTCCCAGGTTGAGATTTTGAACGACCTTGACGAAGAGGTTTTCAATTTCCTGCGCGTCTGCCAGCTCCACCATCAAGAGCTTGTCCGCTATCTTCAGTTCTGCACGGCAAGCAGGAAATGGTTTGAGCTCTTTCAAAAGCAGGATCCCAAGACACTCTCTGACATCCAGCGCGCAGCCCGTTTCTTCTACCTTCAAAAGAACTGCTACGGCGGGCTTATAACCCGCAAAAACTTTTCGGTCAGTGTCCAGGACGGCTCAAATTACAACCCATACCGGATTCCGATGGTGCTGCATCTTGCCCATGAGCGGCTACTCCAGGTCCAGCTTGAATGCCTGCCTTATCAGGAAATATTGAGACGCTATGACCGCCCGACCACGTTCTTTTACCTTGACCCGCCGTACTTCGGACTGCCTTACTACAAATTCAACTTCACGGAGGAAAACTATGTTGAGCTAGCAAACCTGCTCAAAACCCTCAAAGGCCGGTTCCTGCTTTCTCTTAATGACAGGCCCGAGGTCCGGGAAATTTTTGGTGGCTTCAAAATCCACGGTTTGACCTTTTCTTACAGCTCACAGCGCAAAGCAGGAAAAGTATACAAAGAGGTTCTGATCTCCAATTACAGCTTGCCTATGGAAACGATCAATGGCGGACCACCGGGACAAGAAAAGGCGGAAACTGCTCCAACGCACTCCCCGCAAGATTTGAAAAATCCAGACGCCGCAGCCGCACATCAGAATATTGGAGAGTCTCAAAGCGATGTCCAAGGAATGGCAGCAAGTGGCGACCGCAGCCCGGAACCTGGAGCCGGAAATCGAGCTGCTTAGAAGTTTCGGTGTTCCAGCGGTGCGGATATCAAACCTTTTGGATGAGAGTGCCGCCAATGTCCGGCAGATAAGCCGGAGGGCACAGTTCCCAAGGCAGATTCCGCTTGAAGTCCCGGCACCGCCAATCAGGGAAGCGCAGATCGAGGAATTCCTGCTCTATGGCAGGAAGCAGAAAGCCCTTGAAGCGCTTGAGTGCCAGACGGAAGATATTTTCAATCAGTACGCAAGCTCGTACCAATTTGCCGAAGGTGTGCGGGTGCTGGAAGGCTTGCTGCAAGTTGTCAGTGCGCCGACAAACCCAAGGAGGATAAGGCTTCGGGCTCGAATTCATCACCACATTGCCTGGTTTTCGATTCAGCAGGGCAAAGTAAAAAGCGCTCTTTCCCACGGACAGTTTTCGATGTCGCTTTCAAGGCAGGCTTACAAATCTTCCTGGGACAGGCTTGACCTTAATCGCTATGTGGAAAGCGCTTTGATTGTCTCAATGGCAGCCCACCTTTCAGCCGAAGGCCAGAATAAAAGCGAACTGTACTCATTGTCCGTCCTTTGGCTTGCCAAGGAAGCGGCTGAGGCCGCAAGAAATCCCAGAGGCTCAGAACACTTCAGGCAGCGCGCTTCAGCATTGTTCCACTTGGGATATGAAGACCAAGCCAGAAAATATTTTCTCAGGGCCATGCAGAAAGCAAGAGAAAAGAATGAGGCCCGCGATGAAAACCATGTCCAAATGATCGGCAACCGTTTTCTGAACTTGCTTGGCAAGACCCCTGATTGGGACGGCGCGCAGGGGCTTCTTTTGAAAGTCGAGCAAACCTTTGGCAAAGGAAGCCTGGAATACGCGATCAACGTTAATTATTCAACTGCCGCAGGTTTTTTAACAAGCGACCCAAGAGTCGAGCGGGACGCGCTCAAGCTACTGCTTTCCAATACTCCGCTCATTGACCCGTTCGGCAGGCAAGCCTCGGTTGCAAAGCTGCTTTCAATAACACCGGACCTGAGATTGGGCCCCGATCAAAAAAGCCGCTGGATCAAACAAGTCCTTCGCGCCAACGCCCTCCGCAAGTTCTGATTTTTCAAGTCCTTCCAAGCAGTGTGACAAAAAGGCCATAGGGTCGCCCTACACATCTGGCCTCTCCCTGGTTCATCCTGCTCTTGCAGCAAAATTCAACAGGGATGAACACCTTGCAAAGAGAGCGCCAAGAAAGCCTCACCATTCAAGCATTCAAATTCATGAACAGCCTTGCTGAAAGAATTTTTTCAAGAATCTGGAATTGGGTTTTCACCAAAAAACCCAAGGCTCTTTCAGCGGGGTTGCTTCTCGGTTTTCTCATCCGCGATGACCGCGTGACGAAGTACAAGGCGTACCTTAGCCAAAAGCAACGCATGCAGCACATGCTGTTGCTTGGCCGCACCGGTACCGGCAAATCTTCGCTGATCGACTCCCTTATTGAACAAGACATCATAGCCGGCCGCGGACTTCTCGTTATCAAGTTCCACGATGACCACAGGCGTACCTTGTCGGCAATCGCTGAGGAGGAGAAGCGCATTGGCAGGGACTTAAGCCAAAAGACTATCATCATTGACCCTTCAGACCCGAAGTACTGCGTTGGCTTAAACCCGCTGGAAATCCGCCCAGGGCTTTCAACCTTCATTCAAATCGCAGAAATCTCAAGCGTGATCAGAAGCCACGCTCACCTTGAAAACTTTGGGCCGCAGACTGAAGAACTGCTCAGGAACTCTTTGCATGTCCTCGCGGACAACAACCTTACCCTAGTCGAGCTTGCGCCTTTCCTGACCCAAACTGACTTCCGGCTCTCGCTTTTGAGCAAAGTCACCAACGCAGAGGTCCGCTCGTACTTTGAAAACCGATTTGGCGAAGCATCGGAAGCGATGCGCCGGAGCATGACCAACCCGGTCTTAAACAAAACCTCCGCGTTTACCGCAGACCCGCACTTCAGGCACATCCTTGGGCAAAGGGAGTCAACGTTTTCTTTGATTGACGCGATAGACGCTGGCTGCTTCATCATCCTGGCGCTTCCAAAGAACCGCCTTGGTGATCAGACCGCCATGATTGCAAGCGTATTGCTTGCAAAACTTAAGAACTCAGCATTTGCACGAAAGAATCGCGATCTCTTCACCATCTACGCTGACGAAATCCAAAATCTGGTTTCCAGTGAATCTTCCCTCGAAGTGATGTTTTCAGAGCTTCGCAAGTTTGGCATTGGGCTAGTTGCCGCAAACCAGTACCTAGACCAATACCCGCCGCAGCTTCGCTCCGCTGTCCTTGCGATCGGTACCCACGTCTGTTTCCAGCTTTCAAGCAATGATGCCGACAAGATGGCGCAGGCGCTCGACGGCGGCAAGAACCTCTCAGAGCTTCTGCGCAATTTGCCGCTTAGAAATTTTGTGATGAAGGCTGGAAGCGAGCCTTGGAAACAGGTGCTTGCGCCCAAGGTTGAACCGCTCAAAACAGATTTTCTAAATCTCTACGAACGGTCGCAAAAGCGGTGGGCCAGGACTCGCTCTGAGATTGAAGCCGAAATTCAAATCCGGGTTCCAAAGAGTGAAAGCGCAGTGAAGGAGGAACTTGATGAGTGGCAATAAGGCAAGGCCGATGATCTTACAGAAGCGCGACCTTGAGTTCTTCAGGATTCTTGGAAGAGATGCCCGACTTGTTGATCGGGAACAGGCCATGAAATTTGCCGGCTTTACTTCGCAGACGCGGATAAACGCAAGGCTTTTGAAACTGACTGCAAACGGCTTTCTGCGCAGATATTTCCTTGGAACTTTCAAGGGCGGCTCAAAAGCGCTTTACACACTCTCTCCAAAGGGCGCCCAGGTTGCCGAGGTCCAGAACCGCCCGGTGATCCGCCCAAAGGAAACTCTCCTGATTGGCGATCCGTTTGTTAATCACCAGCTTGCAGTCAATGACGTCCACATTGCCGCCCGCTTTACCCCTGTCTCTCAGTTCAAGGTGCTGCGCTTCCGGTCGTTTTCAGAGCCGCTAACAAAGGTAATTCCGCTTATTCCCGATGGATATTTTGAAATCGGAACCCCGCTTGGGGTCCGTGCCGCATTTATAGAGGTCGATTGCGGCACAGAGTCGCTTAAGGTCTGGGCCAAGAAAACGAGTTTGTACTTAGAGCTTGCTATCTCAGGAATATTCAAAAAGATTTTTGAGCAGCAGCAATTCCGGGTGCTAGTCATCGCTTCCTCTGGCCGCAGGGCTGATTCAATCCGCAAAATCGTCTTAAGACAAACCCAAAAGATTTTCTGGTTTACGACCCTTGAACAAATTAAGGCTGAAGGCTTCTGGTCTGCGATCTGGTTTCGTCCGGAGGGTAGTCAGAGGCTCTCACTTTTAGAAAGGAACCTATGAAGCTTTGTTACAGCTGCGGCAGGGTGACGGCGGGAATTCCTTCCTACTGCCACTACTGCGGCAAAACCTACAACGTCAAACTTTGCTCGCGTGGGCATATCAACTCCAGGTCCGCAAATATTTGTTCACAGTGCGGCAGCAAGGAACTGAGCAGCCCACAGCGGAAAATTCCATTCTTGCTGAAGCCCCTAATTTTCCTTTTGTCGCATTTGGTTGGAATCGTTTTGATTTTGTCGTTGGCCCTCTTTCTCGTTTTCTTTGTCTACAAGCTGTTCATTGATCCAAACGGACTTCTGCCGCTGATGTGTCTTGGTCTGCTCTTAGGTCTTTTGTTTTTCATCTGGATGATGCTTCCGAACTTCATTCGCACACCGATCAAATGGTTATTCCGAAAGAAAAGACATAAGAAGTGATTGATGGTGTGCAACAGGAAGGAGCAGAGCGCAATGCGGAACAGGAACAGCGAAGCGGAGGGAGGATTCGATGCGGGGGACCAATAGGGACTTGGGAGCGGAGTCGGATTTGCAAGGACGCGAAAAACGCAAGCAGCAATTGGGCTTTGAGGCAATCCGGCTAGGGCAGCTAGCGCCCTATGCATTGCCCTAAGGCAAAGGAAGCAAAAAGCTTATGGATTTGTTAGGCGAACCAATGAACGTGAAACAGGTAAGTCGTCTGCTCGGCTGTTCGGCCTGGACAGTTCGGCAAAAGCATTTGAGAGCAGGGTTGCCGTGCTTTCGCTCCGGGCCGAGCGGCCGACTGACGTTTTACCGAAACCAGGTCGTCGCTTGGATTTTAGAGCGGCAAAAAGAACAACAACACGGAGGAAAAATCTAAATGGGCCTTTGGAGGAGGGAAAGCAGAGTTTACGAGTCGCACATCATGATGGACGGAGAGCGCTACCGCAAATCCACCGGCACGACAAACAAGCGCCTTGCCCAGGCAATTGACAGGAAGCACGAAGAAGAACTGCTGGCAAGCCGTTTCCAGGTCGAAGCCCGCGACTTTGAGCCAGGCATGAAATTTGCTGAGCTTGTCACCCGCTTTCTTGCGGATTCGCCTCCCAAGGCTTACCAAAAGGAGCGGCTAAAAATCATCCTGCCGTATTTTGCAAACCACGAGATCGGCCAGATCAATAAAGCTCTGATCAGGCAGTACAGGGCACACCGCCACAGCCAAAAGAAACTCACTGAAACAACGATCAACCGCGATGTCGAAACCTTGCGCCACATCCTTTATTGGGCAGTGGACCAAGGAATCCTTCCTGCCAATCCGCTTGCGCGGCTTCGCCTTGAAAAGCCACGAAGGAAAAAGCGCCCGGTGATGAGCGTGGAAGATGAGCTGAAAGTCATCAAGGCGTCAGCAAAGCATCTTCAGCGGATCATCATCTGCGCGATTGACAGCGGCATGCGCAGGGGAGAAATCCTCTCGCAACTGTGGACTGACATTGATTTTTCCCGCCGGGTAATTTCAGTAACCCACTCAAAAACTGCGGATGGTGAGCACCGCGAAATTCCTATGACCCGCCGCCTCTTTGTACTGCTTTCCAAAGAGCAAACCAGAGATGGTTTGGTTTTCACCTTCAAAGGGGAATCAATCCAGCGGATCAAGACTGCCTGGAAAGGCGCACTCAAGAGAGCAAAGGTCCAAGCCTACCGCTTCAAGGATCTGCGCTCAACTTTTAACTCAAGGCTCATTGAAGCCGGGGTGATCAAAGACGTGCGCAAGGAGCTGATGGGCCACAGCCGTAATGAAGACACCAATGACCTTTATAGCCACATTGAACTGCCGCTTTTGAGAGAGGCAATCAGGAAGCTCGAAGAGTGGCACGAAGCAGAACTGCAAATACCAACAAAGGAGGGCAATGGACCAAATCCACCAGAGACAACTGATCGAAGCACTCACGCAAGTAGCGCTGCTTGAAAGCAAAGAGGTTTCCGTTCGCTTTGCCGAGATTATCGCCTACCTGCAAAAGCAGGAACACTTGGCAGCTTTGGGAACGCTTGCCGGCCTTGAGGATCAATTCAGGTTTCTTGACACGGTTCTCAGGACAGCAGCCCGAATCAGCCAGAAATGACAAAACAAAACGGAGGAAACAGAGATGTCGAAGAAAAAGACCATAGGAAAAATCCTTGCCAAGAAAGCTGGAAGCGAAGCGGTAAAGATCGGCAAAGGCGTAGCCCGCGAAGGAGGCCGGATCATTGCAGGAACTGTGCGAGGCCTTCTTGGAGCTTTCAGCCCGTTTCGCTGACAGCTTCAAGACTCAGGCGATTCGCCAATGAACCAACTTACAAGGAGGAAAGAAATTAAATGACAGAAACAAACCTCAAAGCAGTGCTGACTCTCGATGAGCAAACAAGCACTTATACCCCAGTTGCACATAACCTCTCTACTGAAAGAGCAGAGGCCAAAGCAAATGAACTCACAGGCCGAGGCGTTAAGGCGCAGATCTTGCCCCAGGCTGGCCGCCACAAAGGACGAAATCTGAAAACCTGCGAGCTTTGCAAAAACGCATCGCAAAATCTTTCTCAGAAACCAATCGAAGGCACTACTGAGGAAGAACACACTGGAGAATTCTGAGGACATCGGGCATCAAGAAGTACGCGCTTCTGATGTCTCGCAAACAAAACGAAATACAGCCAGAGATAAAGGAGGAATCAATCAATGGTTGCTGATAAGAAGCAAACAACAGGCCAGCCCAAAGGAGCTGGATCAGAGAGCCAAAGCCAAACACCTGCCGAGGGTAATGCTACAAAGCGCAAACCTTGGATCAAGAAGACCCCGGTAGAGATCATCCTGGAGCAGGTCAAAAAGCAAGAGGGAAAAGTCGCAGAACTCAAAAAAGAGCTGGCCAAGGAAGAAGGCGAGCTTCAGAAGATGCGCAAAGCAACCGAACTACTTGGGGGATAGTTACCCCACTGGAGTTGTCCGCAAGGATAGCTCCTGTTTTTATGGTGGAAAATTTTTCTAAGGAGAACTGAAGTGAAACTGGCAATACCTACCTTGATGTCACGGCTCAATGAAGAGCGCAGGGTCGAGTGTGATGGCTTTTATGACGGAGCGCATGGAACTCCGCTTGAAAACGGGATTGAGGAAATCGAAGGCAAATTCGAGCAAAAGAAAGCCAATATCCAAAAAGACGCTGTTACCAACCAGAAGCGTCTGGAAGCAGAAATACAGCACCTGGATGAAGTTGGGCCAGCAGTTGAGCGGAAAGTCAAAGCTGTCGAGGAAAAGAACGGTGAACAGCACCTTTCAATTGTCCTTCCGGTTTGCGTTGTTTCACTTGCCCTCTTTGCAATCATCTCCGAAGCGCTACTGCTGGCGCCTGCTATGGACATCCTCAACGTCACCAATGAAATTGCCCAGCTTTTTACAGCCTTTGGCATTGCCGCGGTTGCAGGACTTACTTTCCATTTTGTTTGGGAGAGCTTTGTTTCAGAGGCGTTCCCAGAGATTTGGAAGGTGACCGTCCGTGTGGTTGCCGCCATGCTTGCCTTTGGCCTGGTTGTCTGGGGAATCTTAAGAGGGTATCAGGTGGCGTTTGCAGCATCTTTAAACCAAAACCCGCTTGGCGATTTTCTCTCAGGACACCCAATCCTTTCATCCATTTTCTTTGTGTTCATTACCCTGGCAACGCCTGCAATTGCGGCCACCGCAACCCACTACGGCGCACACCGGATTCAAGCCTGGTGGGAATTAAAGACCGCCAAGGCCAAGTTCCAGGCGCTTTCTAAAAGACGCGCCTCAGCGGTCAAGGAACTTGAAGCTCAGGAAAAGGCTCTTCAACTTGGGCTCAAAGCCCTGGATGAAGAACGCAAGCAGTGGAAGTCAGTTTACAGCCTGCACCACGATCGCGGAGAAAAATACGGGGCAAAGCAGGAAGCCTACTGGATCGTGATTGCAAAGGCCACGTTCGCAGCGCTCTTTGCCCTGCTTGCTGCCGGCTGGTTTATTTTCTTCATCTCGCCGTTCTTTGTGCTGTTCCCGGTGGTGGTCTGGTGGGCTGCTTTTCTTTATTACAGAAGGCAGTGGCGCACTCCAAGCCGAATTGAATTCTTTGACCTTGAACATGTCCAGTTTGTCATTCCCGCCAGGGATGCGCATGCTGCCGACGCCCCGGTGAGCGCGTTTGGGAGACTGCGGCGGGAGAGCCGGAAGGAGTTGTCGAAATGAAGGCTATAGCTGCTTTTTTGATGTCGCTGCTTGCTGCAGGACTGCTCGGCTGCGGCAGGCAGCAACAGCCTCGGCACATTGTTATCCTGCCGGATGTCAGCGGAAGCATTGACCGCAGCGCCTTGGAGCAGGCTTTCAAAGCCATTGATGAACTGGTCGGCCATCTGCAGAGAGGTGACAGGATTGCTATTATCCCAATCCTTGGTGACGCCCAAGCCGAAGCCTCAGGCCGGATCATCCAGTTTGAGGTGCCAAAGGAACGAAGGGCTTACGATACTGACTTGCGGGACTTCCGGCGCAAACTCAGAACTTCATTGGCAGAGATGCAGGGCAACGCAGCCACTCATCCTGGAGCAAAGACCGACATTCTAGGTTCGATTGAGTTGGCGGACCAGGAGTTTCAACTCGTTTCAGGTCAATACAAGAGGGTGCTTATAATCTTGAGTGATTTTATTCAAGAGGATGATGGCGTAAATTTCAGAAATGACAACCGACTGGCTAATCAAACCGGTGCCGAGACATTCGCCACGCAGCTTTTTAAGGTCTATCCCTTCCAAATGGCAGGAGTGCAAGTCTCTTTAGGATTGCTCCGCAGCAAAGAATACATCCGGCTGAGGTACAGTCGGAGGGAAGCCCTTCGATCATTTTGGACAAAATATTTCCTCGCATCGGGAACTTCAGCCCGCTTTGTAATAGACGGCACTGGTTTACTCGACACTTTTCGACTTTAGTCATCAAACTAAAACCATAATGGCTTCCACCTCCAGTCCCGCATCGAACCAATTCAGTGCCAAACGCAATTGTTTTTTCGTTTGACAAGTCCTCACTTTTCGTTAGAATTGGTTTCCCCTAGCAACTGGTCAATCTGAACATTAAAAGTGGTAGCTCTCCGGTGGCCCGCTTTTGGGAAGGCCTGTGGGCTTCACCTCCGAAGGCAGTGATGATTGGTTAACTCAACGGAGCAAACGTCGAACAGCTCACGGTCAGCCAAAGGCTATTCCGATTAAGATGATCATGGTGTACACCATAAACACTGCGAACCACCGTTTTCTCCCACTCCAGTTAGGAGCAATGAGGATATACATGAATCCAAATACGGAGATCAGAGCAAGGGGAAGGCCGATGGTCAATCCACCTATGCCAATCGTATCAATAACTTTATGGAGCACGACATGGCTAATAAACTCGCCGAAAACAAAGGACAACCACGCAATATAACCGAGGAGTAAAGGTAGTATAACTATTTGACAGAACTTGGAGACAGTTGGGTGCTTTGTGAATAGATTTTGCAGCAAAGGGAGTGATCTAATAATTTATTACTTGTTGTCAGTATGAATTCTAGCAGTTTATTCTCTTTTAGGTCTAATAGTCAGTGAGATGAATGATGGTTAGGAATCTATTGTTGGTAATAGTCAGCATAACTCTAATTTCTGCTGTTGCGATGGCGCAGACCGGGCGGCCGATAGTATACGTTCATGGATACTGCGGTTCAGGTAGCGAGTGGGTTGATGTTCATAGCGCACTTAGTGCTTACCTCATGGAGAACCATAGTGATCTCTATAAGAATATAACCGAAAATGCGACGCCGTATCTCGTATGGTTTGACAATTCTAAAGTTAACTTTAGTCAAAATGGTCTTCCTGTCGATCCAAATACTGTATCAGCTGATGCTCGATTTTTTGCTATACAATTCTTTGATCCTCGACCAACTTCTGATGGCAAACGCATGGATAACAACCATGTGGCAGATGTGCCAATTGTTACGAAAGGAAATGAGCTAGCGCAAATTCTTGAAGCAATTCGGAATATCACACATGTTCGCGACGTTATTGTGATAGGTCATAGTATGGGGGGCCTAGTAACCAGAGTATACTTCGAAGGACTAGCGGCAATCCCTGTCCTCAACAACAACAGCGATCAAGTTGATTATTCGCCCGGTACATCCCCCTATAACAATGATATAGGAGCGCTGATCACCCTGGATACCCCTCATAGCGGCACCATGTTTGGCAACTGGCCCACTGTTTTGCCCCAGTGTTTTGCGAGAGATCATTTGAACCGACGCGAAATGAGCGATACAGCGAGAACTGATACCCCTTTCATAGTGGGCGCAATAAACTACTCGCCGGGAGTAGATATTTTTGGTCATACGGCAACCGACCTACCCCCGAACATCGTTATACGATCTTTATATTCTTACGATACTGATCCCGACCCGAACACTGATACTGTACTCGGACCTGACACACAGGATGTGACGAAGGCAATTCCTGCAAGTAAAATCACAACACAGTCTGTTGGCTCACTCAAAAATTTCTACCATTTTCGCCCCGTGACTCCATTCGTCGATTGTAACTTCGCCTTACATTTGCTTGGCTGCCTGGGCTCGCAAGGGCAAACCCAAGCTCTGTTGCATTTCTCGCTTGACGGGACCGACGATTTCGGGGTCAAGTACTTCGCCTCGGTGTTAGAAGGGGACCTCATCACCCCAAGTATCAATGTACCGACGCAATTTGATATTGGAAACCAACCGGTTGGAGTTGAAAGCGTCACGACGACTGTGATTGTGTCCAATATCGGTGACAGTGATTTGCAGATCAATTCTGTTGACATCCTCGGCAAAGATCAGGCTCCGTCATCTGAATTTCGTCTAAAAGCAAATACGTGCATTGGCGCACCAGTTCAGAATTCCAAATCCTGTAACATAAACTTTACTTTCACGCCTAGTGACCTCGGAACGAGGTCTGCAACCCTTGTTATTCAGGATAATGCTCCAGGAAGTCCGCATTCTAGTTTGTTCCTCGGAACAGGAGTACAGGGAGGTACCAATAAGCTGGCTAGTCCGACGATTATCTCTCCCGTAGCAGGATCTACCGGTCAGTCTGCTAATCTGACTCTAATATGGAGCGGGGTGGCTGGTGCAACGTCATACCGTGTAATGATCGCACCCAACCAGAACTCTTTACCTACGGATCGCTTTGCTCGCCTTTGCTCTGGCTGTGCTTTTGATGACACGAGCCGAGGAACCACATTCCTGAGCGTTCCTGATGGCAAGCTTGTATCAGGAACAACTTATTTTTGGCAAGTGAAGGCGTTCAATGCGGCAAGTTCAACCCAAGACAGCGATTGGGCGGGTCCGCTCAGCTTCACAACCGCTCAAGCTGGCTCGCCGCTTTCCATTAATACAAACATTTTAGTGAATGCCAGTCTCAATAGTTCCTATTCGCTTCAACTAGGGGCGAGTGGCGGCACTCCTCCATATTCCTGGTCGAGTTTACCAGATCCGCCCGTCTCTGGAATGACATTAAACAGTTTGGGATTATTCTTTGGTGCGCCAACCAAGATTGGAAGTTTCACTTTTACTGCCAGGGTTCAAGACGCAGCCGGTACGATAGTCAGCAAGAATCTTATCCTTACGGTCAATTCCACCGTAGCAAATGACTTTAGGCTCTCATTTTCTGGTTCCACCTCGCAGCAGGTCTTGGCCGGACACAGTGCTATTTACAACATAAACACGGCCACTACGAGCGGTACACCTCAGGCATTATCTTTCTCAGCGGTTGGATTGCCACCACAGACGACTTTTAATTTCCAGCCCTCGACGATCAATTCGGACGCCTCTACAGTTCTCACTTTGACTACTAATCCGTTAACTTCGCTGGGAAATTACAATATTGGAATCTTGGCAAGCAACAGCGCGGGGCTAACTCATCAGATTAGCGGCTTGCTCAATGTGACCGAAAATTCCGTTACCTTGCCCGTCCTAACCGGCTTTGATCTAAGCCTTAACCCAGCGCCAGCCAACAGTGCAATAACAGCTACAGTAAGCCTGTCTGCACAAGCCCCAACTGACGGTGCAATTATAAGCTTGGGTGTGACCAACGGCAACAATCTGGCCGTGCTGATGCCCTCAACGATTTCAATCCCCGGCAGCTCAAGCAGTGCTAGTTTCACCATCAACACTCAATCAGTTCTTCAGCAAACAACTGTGACGATCGCTGCTGCGTATAATAACAGTCAGAAATCAGTCGATCTAAAGATCAACCCTGCAACTTCATCAAGTAATTTCTCGGTTTCGGCGAGTCCACCTTCCCAGACTTCCGTCGCCGGGGCCGCAAGTGTATATGGCATTAATACGTTCCCATTTGTCGGCTCCAAAACACTGCAATTAACTGTCACTGGTCTACCGACCGGGGCATCAGGACAGTTCTCCGAACCGTCAGTTACTGAGGGCAATGGATCATTGCTAACATTGACTACCAGCCAATCAACGCCAGCTGGAACATACACCATAACTATAACCGCATCAGACGGTTTAACGTCGCAGGCAACCAATGTAACCCTGGTCGTTGTTCCTTTTAGTGGTCAGTGTACCGATTACACAGTTATTTCAAGCTTCAGCCCTCTAAATGAAGTTACTTGGATTGGTCTGAATAATGGCAAAGTTGTGGTGCCATTCTCGACGGGCACGGCCAAAGCTTCTGTTGTTGATATTGCCTCCAACTCCATTTCTGATCCGATTCCGCTTGCGAATAATACCGATGTTGGGAAGGTGGCATTCATCGGCAACAAAGCATATATTCCGTTGCAGGATTTATCAAATATAGCAGTGCTCGATTTGTCGAGTAACAGTGTGTCAGATTTCATTTCACTAGGATCAATACGTCCCTTTGGGATTGCAGCGGATAACGGAAAGTTATATATAACCGGAATCAATGGCGGCTTCATGGCAGTTGACAGTGACACGAAAGCGGTGTCGCCGATATCCGGTCTTGGCGCTCACCTTTCTGATGTAACAATCGTGCCTTGGTTGCATCGAGGATATGTGTTAAACCACAGTCCTGCGTCAGTCGCTGTAGTTGACCTTACATCAAACACCATAATCACAACGGTAAATCTGGCTATTGATCCGTTTTCAGCCGCTGTTGTGGCTGGCAATGTGTATATTGCCGGTCGCAATCCGTCTGATGAATCAAGCCAGTTAGTTATTTTGAACCCAATCGATAATAGCGTCTCATTACCGATAGCGCTCGGGGACTTTTTTGCAACTGGTATTGGTGGTTTCGGGAATCGTGTGTTTGTGACCAACACACATTCCACTGCTAGCAGCCTTACGATCCTTGACACCAAAGCGAACAGCATTCTGAAGTCCGTAAGTACTGGCGTCAATCCTGTCGGGATTGTGGCTGATCCTCAGACTCGGTTGATTTTCGTTGGTAATGAAAGTATACCGGGTGTTGTCTCTGAGTTATGCGTCCCGGCCGCATCGACCACTGATACAACAATTTCGGTTTTGCCATCCGCCCTCACATTTCCGCTACAGCCGGTACACTCAAACAGTGGAACTCAGAATGTAAGCATAACTAACCAGAGCAGCAGTTCAACGATCCAGATTTATGGCATAGCCGCACAGGGTGATTTTACTGCTGCTTCTGGATGTACGGGCGGTTTGGACCCTGGGTCAACTTGCACGATCCCCGTATCTTTTAGCCCCACACGGGGCGGAACTCGTTCGGGAACACTTGTCGTCTTTACCAATGCCTTCAATAGCCCTAATACAGTCCAGTTACTTGGACAGGGCGGCGGCCCTAATGTTCAATTTTCATCTTCGTCAATAGATTTTGGACAACTTCAAGTCGGGAGCTCCGCCACCGGTCAGCTTCTTCTCAGCAACACCGGTACAGCGCCATTGCTCATCGGGGGAGTGACGGCATCTGCAAGCGACTTTGTACAGATTAATAAATGCAGTCGCTCAATAGTTCCCGGTGACGCGTGTCAAATCAACGTGACATTCAGTCCTCATAGCATAGTCACACAACAGGAAAAATTGACGATTTTCGATAACGCGGCGGATGGCCCTCACACTATTGCACTATCTGGCTCGGGAACTGGTCCTATTTTGTTTCCTTCAGTTACGGCATTGGAATTTAGCTCTCAATTTTTAGGTGCCGCGAGTAGCGAGCAGCAAGTCATTATCCGGAACAGCGGCAACCAAACACTCAGCATCAGTAGTGTGTCTGTGGCTGGAGGTTTTACAGCAAAGAGTGACTGCATTGGCGCGTTATCTCCGCTAGGCAGTTGTACAGCACGGGTCACATTTCAGACCAATCAATTGGGTCTGAATATTGGCGCTATCACTTTTACAGATAACGCAGCAGATAGCCCCCAAAGTGTCGGTCTGACCGGAACGGGTATGGATTTAGTTCTTACACCGGCTCAGGGATCCTCGACAGCATTAACTGTCACTGCTGGACAGACAGCTAACTATAATTTGATATTAACTTCACGTGGAGGCTTCAGTGGCGCCGTTACGCTGGCATGCAGTGGTGCACCACAAGCTTCAACTTGCACAGTTTCTCCTCAACAACTACAGCTGAGTTCTTCAAGTCCGATAGCAGTTACAATTTCTACTACAGCTCGGTCACAAGCTAGTGTTCCTGTTACTGAGAAATTCGGCGGTCTCCAGCCAATCGCATTAGTGGGAATCTTGGGAGTTTGTATCTTTGGACTTTATTTCATACACCTCCGGGGCATTGAGCGAAATCGCGGCTTGGCGACAGTTTTTTTACTGTCTGCACTGCTGCTGATCCTCTCATGCGGAGGCGGTGGGCGAACCCCGCCGCCGAGCGGCACACCACAAGGAAGTTTTCCGGTCACAGTCAGTGTTACTAGCGGCAGTGTGACGCGCAATTTCATATTAACGTTGAATGTGAACTGACGCAAAAAACAATATGGCGAGTGTTGGGTCGTAGGTAAATTTATGACAGCGAAAGCCTCCGGGAGCCAAACTGTTCAACAGTTTTCCACGACCGTCCCCCAACGGCTTCAATATCAATCAGTTACAAACCACAATTTTCAACTTGCTCCAATAATGGCTGGAATCTGATTCGGGACCAGGGGGTCTACCCGGTCCACCACCTCAGAAGTCCTTTAGAATCAATGCCGGTCAAAATTGATGGTGTTGCTTTCATTAATCCAGGCTGTCCGGGTTTGGTCCCCAGTCTACTACACAGCGCGTTCCTAATATCGGCTAACCAGAACTCATCCTTCGCCTGCTGCCGTTCGCCTGCTGCCGATTGACAAGTAGAAGAGCTGACGTCGCGAGGCGTTCGATCTTCGTAGAACTGCCAATTCTGCTCTGGCGACAGCGTCCCTTATCATTCACTACAAGGGGCAACAGTCGCAGGAGGGCGGCTCAATTATCAGTTCGGATTAATGCGGAAGTTTTTGGTTTAGGCTTGCTGGATTTGTGCTGCCAATTTGAATTCGCGGCTCGCCATTCTCCTTCTTGCCAAGCTGACGGTAAGCCTGGCCAGCAGAAAATGCGCGGTGTAGGTTGTTGGGATCGAGTCTGAGGCCGCGCAACAGGGTGCGCTTCGCATACTCGATACCCCTGATTCAGCAAAGCCTTGGCCAACACAATCAGCGGCTCGCTGGTGGCAGAGATGGATGACTCTTACGCTTTCGCGGTGAACCGGCTAGGATAAATCAACCCAGCGCCGGGTACCGACCCGCGCACCACCTCAATCCTGCCTGAACGCAGCGCTCGTGTATGGTCCGGAATAAAATGCCTTGCCGTACAAATATAGAGGTCGCGCCTGTCGGCGCCACCCAACATGCAGGCATACGAATTGCGCTCAGGCAATGAAATGGTGTCAGTGATCCTGCCTCCTGGCGTCACCCGCATTACCTTGTTGCCACCCGCCGAGGCGACCCACACAGCAAGCTCTTCGTCAATACAGATCCCGTCCGGGAAGCTGCCTTCGAGATGAGCGAAGAGACGCCAATATTAATGGACGAGAATGAGTGTAGTAAAGCCACAAAATCTTGGGAATGGAAGGACCTTTTGGCCCATCATATTGCGGTTCTTAAGAACCAACAGGAAGAGTGAAACCTGCGCTAGCCCATGTGATCAATGCGACAAGACCCTGCCTACTTTGGAATCAATTGGTGGTGGCGGCTGAGGAGAAGGCCCCCTCAGACCGACAAATTCTTCCGAATGCTGGTTAGAAGCGGTTGATATTCGCTAATTGTTCGCCTACGATGTTCCTGTCATGCTCGCAGGTATTCCCATTCAAAAAGCCTTCGGAAGTTACATTGCCGAACGACGGCAAGAGGCTGGGCTTCACGTCGAGCAGCTTGCCGAGATATCCGGTTTGTCCGGCAATCGCCTGAATGCAATCGAACGTGGAGAAGTGAATCTCAACCTCGGAACCATTCTGATCTTGGCCATGTCTCTGGGCACGAGTCCGCAACAATTGTTCAGTGAAACCGCTGGAAGGATTGAAGGTAGTCACAAATCACTTCCCGGCAATGCATCTGACTCCTCTGCGTTTTTATATACTCAAATCAAACCCAAACAACTTTGGATCGGAGCCGTTGAGGTTAGACCACTCGATGGTTGTGAGGTTCTCGACTATACACAAGAAGCTTTCGTCAACATCGTGACTTGGGCTGCCGATGCCTACGAATATGGCGAGAGGGTTGCCAAGGCTTTGGGAGAGTTGCGTTTATTTGTCATGGCAATTGAGGCTGCAGAGCCTGTTCAGACAAAACGACAAAGAGACGGCACCTTTGAGGTATGGATCGAGGAGATCATTTCAGACGCTGAACGGAATCCAAACACGACCCTTTGTGGTGAGTTTTATACCTTCGCTAAAACCGACGCTTAGTCGAGACTACCGTTCCTGCTAACAAACCCCAGCTCTGTCGTTTTCATAGTGTGTTCCACCTTCATGAACAAGCAAATATCCAGCGCTGCTGGATGTTGCTGGAAAGGATGCAATCACAATGTGCTCCATCAATCTGATCGCCATGAAGGAAACAACGGCGAAAAACCAGCACGTGGGCGTAGATCGTCGCTCATGCAAAGAGCAAGAGAATAGGAAAGGCTCTCTTCGGATGAACGGGGTCGTGACAATCGATGAGAATGGAAATCGTCAACTTCATATGTGCTGGCGCGCAGATTCGGAACCGATCCAGTAGAGACGATCGTTGATCACAGCCACCCTTGTGAGTTAATGATCCGAGAAAGTTCCCGGTATTGTCGGAATCGTCGGTCCTTTTTTCCTTTTTTGCCATCCCGTAAAGAATCACAATGGCGGATTGCATTGCAGTCAAAACTTTCTCTAACAGGCCGGTGTCCCTGATGTCAGCCGGGTTCCGGGTTCCACACTTTCGCAACATACTTCAACAAGCCCCGATACATTCTTATTGTGTAGCATTCGAGCTATGCCTTGAAGTGTGGATCTGGACGTTCCCAAGGCCCGTGATGGCCACTCTGAGGATGAGCGAGAACCATGCGTCTCCTGAAGAGTGACATGAAATGCCCGAAAGGGTTTAAACCGGTCGACGTTGTCCAAGGGTTGGCAGGGAAAGTTTGTTCTTTCGCTTCCAATCATCCACCATGTGTTGACCTTCCCCGGCGTTCCGGCTGGTTCCGCAGCGGGGAACTAGGTTCAGCCTGAAGACAGCACCCAACGTCAGCATCGAGATCAGGCGCGATGCCGGCGGCAACGTTGCGGAAGCCGTGATTCACACTCCCGGGAATGCGCATGTAGGCAAAGCTCTTGCCAAACCAATTGCAGAATCCGCCCACCGGTGGACAGTAGTCTCCAGTTCTGGACACCCAACGCCTCTGTATTTTCTTTCAACGGCTCCTTTTCTTAATAAATTCAAGTACTTATACATTGTGAGCTTTGGCAGTTCAGATGCCATCTCATCAACGCACGGGCAAAATGGGCATCCTTCAGAGCCATTTCGCTTGAAGATGAGGTTACGCCGAATGCACAGACAATGAATGGGATACCCATGGAGCCTCAAGAAGCCAGCATCGCGCCCCCGATTTACGTTCATAGCAAACATCCTCTGGTATATCAGCTCATCGAAAGAACATTGGCAACAGAGCGTTATCGGGTTAAACCATTTTCGATGATTCAGCTTCACTGCGCCGATGAATGCGAATGGGTGTTAATTGTTGATACTTATTCGGTACAGGAATGGCTCGAAACGGCCTTACGGTCCGGCTCCTTGCGGAAACGCCCTGTCATTATTTTGGCCGACAATCCGAACACCTGCGAAGAGGAGATCAGATTGCTGTATTTGGGCGTACGCGGGATTGTACCGAGCACAAGTTTAGAGAGCGATCTGGCTCCAGCAGTGAATTCAGTTACGGCAGGTCATATGTGGCTCCGTCCCAGCACCCTGAATGAATACTTCAGGCGTGTAAGAGCGTCGGGCGGATTATTCAAGCTTAAGTTTACAGTCCGAGAAGAACAGGTGATAGCTTTATTGCTAGAGGGTTTCGCTAATAAGGAAATCAGTCATCTCCTGGGAATCTCGAATCGGACGGTAAAGTTTCACGTTTCCAACGTCTTTAACAAACTCAACGTGAGGAATCGTAAAGACCTTTTAAGAATCATGAGACCTTGCGAAAGGCCAGCACTAATCCACTCCGCAACGTGATGTGGCATTCCACGACTGCCTGTGCCTGTTCCTTATTCTGCGGGATTGGGACAGGTGTAGTTGGCCATTTAACCCGCCAGCATACGGTTTCAATACTTCACTGCCAATGCTATACATATCAATTTGAATTGACTTTCGAGATCGTGGAGAAGGGACGAATGCTCGCTGGAACCAATGGAGCAGCACGGACCTGTTCAATTCCCCAACTATATCTCGAATGGAGATCAAGACCAAATTCTTGGTGTGTGGCTCGTGGCTTATATAACTTTCATGGAAAACATTCCACTGTCGTCTTCGCAGCTGTGTTTGTGCCTCAAGGAGAAACTGCCTGACGTGATGATTCCTGCTGCATTTGCCAAGAGCAAGATTGATGCCGAGCTGTGTCCGCTCCAGAGCCGCTCTCGAATATTAGGCCAAGGGACTGCCGCTATGTGGAACCACATCTCTGAAGGAGTGCTGAATGCAAACAGCCATCATGGAGAATGAATTCAGCAATGCCAACTTAATTCGGGATCCAAGGGTCGTGACGGCTGTCGCCTGGATTGGGCAGCAACTCTCGACAGGGGACATTGATATAGACCAGATTGCGAGAGCCGTGAACCTGTCGAGCTCTCATTTCCGGCATCTATTTCAGCAACAGACCGGCACAACGCCGCGCCGCTACCACAAGCTCCTGCGGCTCCATAGAGCTCAGCATTTGTTGCGCGAATCATTCTTGAACGTGAAACAAGTCATGGCAGATGTGGGATGGACCGATGAGAGCCATTTTTGCCGCGATTATAAGAAGGTCTACGGAGAATGTCCCTCAAAGCTGAGGTGGTCCAGCGCAGCACTCAAGGCAAAACAGTCAACGCTGGCCTGAAACAGCCAAATTGTCCAACGGATAGTAGTTGTTTTCCTGAAACCAACCCGCGATACTGTGCACCGTCAGCCAACCCTGAATCGGATTGCAGTAGCCAACAAGCTGATGAATCTCCCCAATACGGGAAGTGCGGTAGCCTTGTCCCGCTGAGCATGTTCGAATCTTGCTCTGTTTGAGAAATGCGAGTTGGCGCGGTCCGGCTGCGCATGCCTGAAATTGCCCAATGAGCTTCGATATGAGCGTTGACGCCCTCACGTGGTACGCCCTCCGTACGAAGCCCAGGCAGGAAAAGCGAGCCTTCCTGAATCTAGCAGCATGGGGGATAGAAACGTTTGTGCCCTGGGTGGACTTACGCGGAAAATCATCCGCCATTGCGCCACTGTTCCCGGGCTACATATTCGCGCGGTTCGATATTTGTCAACTGCTGCACAAGATCTCGTTTACGCGCGGCGTGTCGCACGTGGTGAGCTTTGGCGGAATACCCGCGATCGTAGAAGAGGACGTAATTGCCACCATTCGGTCGCGCACAGACGAAAACGGTGTAGCCCGAATCCTGTGTGACGTGAAACCCGGCGATGTGGTTATGGTAGATGCCGGGCCGTTGCGGAACCTCATTGGCATTTTCGAAAGAGAGTTGCCAGAAAGTGAGAGAATTGAAGTGCTGCTCACGACCATCGCGTATAGCGCGCGAATCAAGATTTCAAAGTCTGAAGTACGGAAGGTTGACGAAGAAAATCCTGCCTAACCCCTTCTGCCGTCCGAAATACCAACAGTAGTGGAGGTACACATGTGCGCACTCGCCGAGAGCCACATGCGTGATGCATCCGTCGACTGCAACAGCTCAGGCGCGAGCCTGAGGTTTTGGGACAAAAATGCCACCCTGCCGCATTGAGGGTGAGCTCTCAAGAAAGGAGAACATCCGAATGAACCAAACAGGAACCATCGATCTGAAGCTGTCGGACCTGGAAATCATGGAGCTGCAGACGGAAGACGCTCTCGGAATTCCAGACCTCGGCGCATCTTCCGCCAACACACTGTCGTGCTCTGCTGCCTGCTGTATCGTTGTTGTTGCCTGATACGATGCACGGAACTGCAGGATTGAAAAGGTAATACGTCTACTGGTGCATCACGCAAGCGGCTTTCTTACACAAGTCTACACAGAAGGAGCGAAGTGGTCTATATCGTCCAGGATGGAATGATCGGCGCGCAGATGTACGCCACAATTGAGTCGAAGGGCTCTCCGGCAGGATGGGCTTGCTCCAGCATCCTTGGAACTCCCGAGGATTGGATTGTAGGCGCATTCGACAATCTCCGCGTCGATCGTCTACACCATTGGGCGCAAGTCGCGCGGGAGAAAAGAATGAGTTTCCTTCCCGTGCACGTCCAGGGTGGAGAGGTGGTGATCGGCCCGGAGGTCCGCCCGCACGGAGCTGGATGCCTCCATTGCTGGGAAACCCGCTATTTTTGTGGGCGTCCCTGGCTGCGCCGGTTTGTCGATTTGGCCGCCGAGCGCAACGATACAATGACCGACCCATGGCTTACAGCCACAGCGGCATCGGTGGTCGGACGTATCGCAGCACACCGGTTGCTCGCTTCAGCTTTGTCGAATGGAGCTCGCGCCTCGGCAATCTCCGATTGGCGGGTCTACTACTTTGACTTAAAGAACTTTTCCGGCCGGGAGTGGCGCCTTGTACCCGATCCTAGGTGCGCCCAATGCGCGCAACTCGAATCCGACAGTCCGGCAAGGGCCAGCATCACTTTGGGGAGTTATCTGAAGCCGGACCCTGGTTCCGACCGCCTCTGTTCACTAAAGGAACTCCAATTTGTAAAACGGGCATTCACTGGTCATCGCTGCAACATTGTGGAAAATGGGAAACAGTCCTGGCCCGTCCGTAACGGCGTGGTTGTCTCCTTCGGCGTGGCTCTCATTGCGGAAGCGCACCCAGAGCCGTGTTCTGGTTTTTGTTCGCGGCATAGCGACGCAGAAACAGCGGCCATACTGGAGAGTGTCGAACGCTACTCCGGCGCCGAGCCGCGCGGCTTTATCCCGTCGGTACGCGGGAGCTTCAGCGAGTTCCGCGAATATGCAGTGAATCCTCGGACGTTCGGACTGCATTCGCAGCGGGAATACAAGGCCAATCCAGGAGTGAATCGCTATACCGACGGCCTGGAGATGCGCTTTGTGTGGGCGCACTCGTTCCGGGAGCGGCGCCAGGTGCTGGTTCCTTTGCAGATCGGATTTTATTCGCGGCCGCGTCCGGGCGATAACTTGTTCGTACTCGGAGAAGGCTCATCTGGGTGCGCGGTGGGTACCTGCCTGGAGGAAGCCATCCTGCATGGAGTTTTCGAGGTTGCAGAGCGGGATGCCTACATGCTGACCTGGCTGGCCATGCTGAGTCCGCCAAGGCTCGATCTGACGCAGTGCAACGACCCGGAAGTGCGCCATGTCTTGCGAAGGCTGCGAAGTGAAGGCTTTGAGGTGATGGCATTCGACGTCACCACCGATCTGGGCATCCCGGCTGTTGGACTTCTGGCAAGACGTGACAAAACATGGCCGCACTTGCTTTGCGCGGCTTCCGCCCATCTGAACCCAGAACGAGCACTGAAAAAGGCTTTCCGGGAACTGGTGGGTGGCGTGTCTCTGTGGGAGCTGTCGGGTGAGTTAGCTCGGCCAAGAGCGCTTGAATTGGCCTCCAACCCAGACCGGGTGCGCAAACCTATGGATCACGGTTTGATGTACACGGCAGCCATGGCGAGCCGCCACTGCGAATTCCTGGCCGCGAATCCAAGGACGGTTTCGCTGAAAGACATGGGGCGTGCCGTTCAGGATTTGCCCTCAGACAATCTTGGCGTGGAATTGACGCGCACAATCGACAGAATCATTGCTAACGGATTCGACGTGATCGTTGTGAAGCACACCGGGCCCGAGCCACAAGCGCATGGCCTGCACGTGGCCAAAGTTTTAATCCCGGGTGCCATACCGGCGGCTTGGGGGGATCACCTTCGGCGCGTCGAAAATCTGCCGCGGCTGGATGCAGCCTTGGTGAAGAACGGGCGCACTGCCCCCAACCCAATACCTCATCCATTCCCATAGAAATCGCTACTCATGCATCACGCTAGCGCCTTGTTTCCAGCAGAAGGAGCAAAGTGGCCCATATCGTCCACGACGAAATGATCGGCTCACAGTCCGTTCATTCTCTCGAAGGAGCCTTCCTGCCATATGTGTCTCTTCGGCGGGCGGGTGCGCCATTAAGTGGCATTCGCGACCTGAGGTTCATGCGCAGTCTGCTTGCGTCCGATCAAATCTTGGACTTGGAAGCGGAAAACGTCCAAGCGACGAGTCAAGTGATTGTTCTTTTAGAAGGTCTAATCGGGCGGATTCCGTCGGCATCGGCCGTACGCAGGGAATTGATTCAGCTGAAGCGGGACGTCTTCAATGATCGTCCGCCGCGAGGCCCCGTCAGCGAGGCCGCATGTTCAGAGATTACGGGAAGTCTTCTATCAGCGCAATCCTCTCTGGTCCTGCGCTGGATCGAGACCAGGCGTCAGCGGGAAATGCTGGCTGCGCATGGAGAGAGTGTTCTTGCAGAAGAGTTGTCCGCAAAGAGGACGCGCCTGCAGAGCATCAGCCGAAGACCTGGCTTTCGCACCGCGCTAGACTTGGCGAGTCCGGCGTTGAGGGATGATCTAATGTGCTATGTCCAACGTCCTGCGCGGTTCTCGGCGGGGCAGACATCCCGAATTGAGCGCTCGCTGATTCGTTACTACACGCGCAGCGCAGTCAAGCTTAGCCCGTTCAGCAGCTTTATGCAAAGCCGGATCATGAGAATCGGATGGGACGAAGGATGCTCGGGCCGGGTCGCGCGGAGCTCGGGTTTCCGGCGACGCGTGAGGATCAATCGTTGCATTCCTGGCCAGCTCGCTCAACGGATGGCGCAGCATCCCGAGCTGCGTCAATTCGTGCCCGTGTTTGCGAGCGGGGCTGCTGTGCGCCACGGCAACAGAGTTCTGGTACTGCGTCAGCGCTACGATGCCTCGCGGGCGACGCGGTTACGAATCCCGGCGGAATCGCTGGTCGATTTTGAATATACCGATGCGGTCGCCATGGTAATGGATCGTTTGAAGCCGGAGCAGAGCGTCCCCTTCGGTGAACTCGTGTCAGCGTTGGCGCCCGTTCTGGGCGAGCCGGCTGTCGCCTCGGAATTCCTTTGCAAGCTCATCGATGTCGGCCTGCTCCTCCACAAAATTCCTCTGCCCCAGGACGATTCGTGTATTCTGGGCGCTCTGCGTGAGTATCTCGCGGGCATAGCGTCGCCCGATCACAGGGTGGGGGGACTGGCTCGGGGGCTGGAACGGCTCCAAGCGTTAGAGATTGGGTTTGAGCGCGCCGCCCCCAATCTTCGACCGGAGCTGGCCAGAGGGATGGATAGCGCCGTGGAGGATGCGCATGAGGCGATCGAAGATGTTCCCGCGCCAAAGTGGACCGGACGCATCCTATCGGAAGACTTGATTGAGGAACGGGCCGGACACATGTCCATACCGGCGCGCTGGTTGCCGGCCGTTCACGATCTGCGCAGTTTCCTTGGGACCTATGTTCCCGTCTTGGATCTATTTTCGTCTGTTCGCGCGTCGATTCGCGAACTACTGATGAGGGAATTCGGCGGCGGTCCGGTGCCTTTTCTGCGTTTTGCCGCGCGATATCGCCAGGCGATACCCGTCCTCCGGGAGCTCAAAACCGACGTTGCTTTGCTCAGAAATCCCTTCAAACTGGAAACGCTCGCGGAGCTGGAAAAAATACGGAATGAAATTGGTGCTCTGGTCACGCGCCCGGAGGACTGCATCGACCTAGATTTGCGAGCCGCTGCGTTGGAAGGCCGTTGGCCGGAACGGCTTCTCAAGTTGGGATTGCCCGCCCCGATTGGAGGCGTGGCTGCCTTGACATGCTTTATTCAACCTTATTCGGGCTCCGACGGCGCTGCCAGCCTGGTGGTGAATCAAATTGACGCTGGGCCGTGTAGAGTCTTGTCGCGCGCCTTGGCTGCCTCCTCGGAGCAGCCGCAGAAGTCAGAGGTCATAGCCGAACTCTCGCAAGCCCTGAGCCAGATGTGGAAGACGGCGGAACCGTGCACAATCTATGCCAGTTTCGACTACAACCTCAACTCAGGTCCGGCAATTACCCAGCGCGTGATCGACTACGCTGGCGATGCCAGACCCGGAGATGAGTCGATCCCGCTGGGCTCTCTGACGATCAGAATGACTGCCGACGGCGGTCTACGGCTCAGTGCGGGAGAGCGGGACGTGATGCCCGTTCATTTCGGGGCTATGAGCTCAGCATTCCAGCCACTTATTCCTGCCCTGCTCCTGGCGATGGGAAGGTCGGAGCCGATCCTGGTCAGGCCTTTTGACCCGAGAAACTGGGGTCCAATGCCGGCAACGTTGCCCGATGTGGCTCGATTTCCCCGGCTTCTCTTCGGTCGCTGCATCGCACGGCGCCGCGGATGGTTGATCCGGAAGGCCGCGCTGCCGGGCCGGATGTCCGGCGAGCAACCGTTCGCCTATTTTAAGCGCATTCGAAAGTGGCAGCGGGAACTCGAACTACCGGATGAGGTCTTTGTAAGAGTGCGCGCTCTGGGGGAGCGAGGTGATCAGGACGGACTGGACGTGCGGTCGTCGGGTCTGCCTCGCAAGCCGCAATACGTGGATTTTCGCAACTACTTCCTGGTGGAGAGCTTGGATGACTTGTTCAAGGACGTGCTGACGGCTGCTTATTTTGAGGAGGCACTGCCGTCTCTTGAAGACTGGGCCACACTGGATCTTGGACGCGCGATCGAGATGGCTGTTGACGTGTGTATCCACACGGGCTCCGCAGGAGTCACCGGGTCTTGCGCCTCATGACGAACCGCCACCACTTGAATCACCCGGATGCCTGGTCCTGGATCAGGGCTTTCTACTTCGAGCCCTGCAAGGACAGCCTCATCCTCGACGGCGTGTGGCCGGCAGTTACGCCCACGTGCGGCTGTAGCCATGTGAGGCGCGCCTACTTTCAACGGGACTGGGTGGGAGGTCCTAACATTCTCGTCGGATTACGTCCCTGTTGTGAGGTAACAAGACCCAGCGAGACCGCATCGCGGATTGAGCAGTACGTCGCCCGGAACCCATCCCGGTCTAGCCTTTCGGCCACGGAACACGCCCGCATCGCCGAATCGCTTATACGGCATGAACGAAACGGCCAGGCCGGCGTCTTGCAGCCGAACAACTCCGTCTTCGTGGGGCAGAACGAACCGGAAGGTCCGCTGGTGCAGCATCCGCCGATCAAAGAAGCGTACCGTAATTATCTTTGCGATAGTTCCATGTTCTGCGTGGACTGGTTGCGGGAAATTCGCGTGGGTGCTCTCGATCGCTGCGATCTTGCCGTGCACTTAATGATTGCCTTGCTCTGGCTGACAGATCGCGCGTACCTCCGATCTCACGTCAGCCTGATGTCGCACGCCATAGGGTTTTTCAGCATCGATCGCGATGGCAGCATTCGGCGCAAATTCGCTGGGCGCTATGAAGGTGTCGCGGGAGATGCCACCCGGAGAGTGCTGCTGGCCGATGTAGCGGCGCTGGAGAGGGATGAGGCGGTTGTATCCGGCATGGTGGAGTTTGTGGCTCTGCTCCGGAATTGCCTCACAGATTTCTACAGCTCAACAAAGTCCAAACGATATCAACCCGAGCCAATGACAGGGCAACTGGACGCGAGTCCCGCCTGGAGGTCCTGGCAAATTACGATCAGTCTGCTGTATCGGACGTTGAACCAGCTTGGGCTCACACCACTGGAGCGCTTCCTCGCCTGCTATATGATCTCGCGGGCGTGTGAGGACATTTACGGCGCGAAAGCCTTGGAATTGAAAGAGATCTTAAATCGTGGCCCGGAAGGGGCGGAAAGCATTCTCACCTTCTTCCATCAATATGCCTGATTGGAGATAGTCAAATGTTAGACACAGTTACTATCACATCCTGGCTGTCGTCCATCCGCTTGGAACCGGCGGAATCGGTGAAATTCCAAAGTGTGGATGGCAAGTGGACGATAACCCGAGCGGCGTTTCCCATGTCGTTTCGAGTGGCGCCCGGCGTGACCTCCGACATCCTCGAGGAGATTCGGAGTGGGGGCGTCGTCCTGGATAAGCTGGCAGGAAAAGAGCACGCAGCTGAAGTGGGTGGTGGGCCAGCCGAGCAAATTTCCCGACTATGGCGCCAGGGACTCTTGGTAAAAGCAGTCTACGATGGCGAAGACAAGATTGCAGTCCTGCGTAACTACGGCGAGACCGATCTTCTTCCGGAACCGCCGGCGCCTTCTGACAGGATTGTCATGACCGAAGATACCTGCCTTCGCGTGACAGGTGGAAAGTTGCTCCTGGAGTCGGTTTCCTGCGGCGCATACTTGATGGTGATGAACGATCGATTGGCACGACTCCCCATTCCGTGGCGTCCGATGGTGTGTCGCGAGTGGGCTGAGGAGACCATGCTGCCTGAGGAAGTCATCCTGGCGCTCGCTAGCTGTCTGGAGAGCATCGGCGCAATCAAGAGGATTGGCGCGGCTTCACCGGAGCCGGCGCCGGAGTGGTCGCTTGCGGACCAGATGTTCTATGTCCGCAGCCGCCTGGGGCGTCACGTTGGCGAATATGGCCGGAGACCTGCCCCTCACGCCCCGTGCCACGTTGCTGCCGTCACCTCCTTGCCCTCGCGGCGGAAGGTTGGCCTCCCACCCCCCGTTATGAGCACGATCATTGCCAAGGATCGGCCGTTTTCGGAGATACTGGAAAGCAGACGGTCCATCCGCGAACATGGGGACCCACCGCTCAGCATCGTGGGGCTGAGCGAGTTTCTCTACCGGTCGGCCCGTGTTACGGGCCGGTTAGGAACGGGAGAAGACGAAATCACTTTTCGGCCCTATCCGTCCGGTGGCGGCCTCCATGAACTGGAAATCTATCCTCTCATCCATCGCTGCAGCAATCTGAGCCCCGCGCTGTACCGGTACGACCCGTTTATCCATTGCTTGGAGGAGATCGCTGGGCCCTGCCCCGAAACGGTTCGGCTTCTTGCCGATGCGCGCCGTAGCTCCCGCATGACGAGCGAACCCCAGGCGCTTTTGCTGGTGGCTGCGAAGTTTGGCCGGGTCAACACGAAATACGAATCTGTAGCCTACAGTTTGATACTCAAAAATCTCGGCGGCCTTTTCCAGACGATGTATCTGGTCGCAACCGCAATGGGTCTTGCCGCGTGCGCCCTGGGTGGCGGCAACTCCGATGTATTTTGCCGTGTTGCGGGGACGAATTTCTGGCGGGAGAGCACCGTTGGTGAATTCCTGCTGGGAGGAAGGGCGGCCACATGCCAGGCGCAAAGCTAGACTTGTCCACTGCTCGCACCTGCGTGAGAGGGCAATTTAACGCAGGACAAGCCTGCCAATCCGTTGCCGGTGATTGCGCCGGGATGAAGATGAAGCCGGAGCCGGTCATCAGCATGGCAATGACAGGAACAGTGCGGGAGACGACTCCCAAAGAGACTCTCGCCCGAATCACTCCAATTGCGAAACAACTGGGCATAACCAGGCTGGCGAACCTGACTGGCCTCGACCAGGTGGGCGTGCCCGTGTGGATGGCCGTGCGCCCTCTGGCCCGGTCTCTGACGGTGTCTCAAGGCAAGGGGCTGACTGACGAACTCTCAAAATGTTCGGCACTCATGGAAGGCATCGAGATTTATCACGCCGAGCATGTGGTTCCGGATGGGGTGGAGTTGCCTTTGAGCGCATACCGGCACGATTCCACCTTCATAAATCCAGAACTGCTTCCTCGGGCGGAACCGTCTTTGCCCGCTGATGATCCAATCCTCTTATGGGTGCAGGCCCGCGATCTCGCCTCCGGTGAACGACGCTGGATTCCGCATGAGTTGTTTGCCCTGGATGCCACGAAGCGGCGCATTCGCCCGGCTGTGTTCATCACCTCCTCCAATGGACTCGCTTCCGGCAATACCAGAGAGGAGGCAGTGCTCCACGGTATCTGTGAAGTGGTTGAGCGCGATCAGGTGGCTTTCTGGCTCCAGCGAGACATGCAGTTTCCGAGACCGCCTTCCAAAGTCATCTTGGGTTCTGTCGAGGACCCTGGTTGCCGGGCAATCATCGATCGGTGTGCGGAGATTGGCCTCGATCTTCATGTGTGGTCTGCCACCGTTGACATCGGCCTGCCGGTATTCTGGGCCGTTGCCGCGGACGGAAGCGGCAACACCCACTTTCCCCATCGCGCCATTGGTTCAGGTTGCCATCCCTGCAAAGCGATTGCCTTGAGCCGGGCTCTGACCGAGGCGTTACAGATACGGCTCAGTAACATTTCCGGCGTTCGTGATGACATTGGATGGCTCCAATATCGGAACGATGTAGTTCGTTGCCCTGCAGATTGGATCATGGAAGTACGGAACCGGCAGGAGACCGTCGATTTCAGGGCGGTGGAGGATGCCTGCTGCCCTCAAAGTGTTCCAGTGCTGCTGGATCATTTACAGAACACGCTTCGGCTTGCGGGTGTAAAGGAAATCCTGGCTGTCGATTTAACGCAGGAAAGTATTGGTATCCCGGTAGTCTTCATTTGCATACCCGGTCTCGGGTCGCCGCTGCGCAGGCCCACGCTGAGCCGCGAGAAACCTGAAACAATCGCCATCAACGGAGGCGTTAAATCTTGAAGACCTGCATTTTTGTTGGCCCGAGTGGCCCTGGATTGACCGCGCCCAACGGCGCAGACCTTTTAGCGCCCGCCCGGCTGGGCGCCGTCCACCAGGCGGTTCTCGCGGGATACCACCGCATTGCGGTTGTCGATGCATATTTTGGCAACGTTCCCTCGGTATGGCACAAGGAGATTCTGTTTGCGCTGGCGAGTGGCGTGGAAGTTTGGGGCGCTGCCAGCACTGGAGCGTTGCGCGCTGCGGAGTTGGCCGCGTACGGAATGCGAGGCGCAGGCATTGCCTATCGCCTCTTTCTCCAGGGGGTGTTGACCGACGATGACGAACTCTGCCTTCTGCACAGTGACCGTTCCTCGGGCTACGCCGCGCTGACGTTGCCAATGATCAATGTTCGCTTCTCGTTGCGCAAAATGCGCAGATCGGGATTCATATCAGTGCAGGCTGAGCGGGATTTGGCGACGTCCCTGAAGAGAGTTCATTTTTCGGATCGGCGGCGTGATGCCGTAAAACGCGCCCTGCTGGAATACGATCAGAACTCTTCCGGCGCGCTCTGGCGCGCCTTTACCGAGTGCTATGTCGATGTGAAGAAGCGCGACACGGCAGGGCTTTTTAATATCTTGGGCCTTCGCCAGGAAGCCAGCTTGCCGGGCCGGCTGCAATGGACCTTCCCCCAAACCACCTACTGGCGCCGCCAGTTTGTTGGGCGTCTGAACGATCTTCCGCCTCTCGGCAGCGACTGCGCCTCGATGGACGAGAACTTGTGGTAACCGATGAGAGTCTGTTCGCACACGGACGCACAACGGCGCGAGGTTCTCGCCGGGAACATTGCAGAGACGGTAAGCCGGTTCTACATGGGCGAGCACGAAGGCTTTCATCTGGGATACGTGGTCGAGCGTGCCATGCAGGCCATCGAGGCTGGGATTTGCGAGCAGGATGGTTCCGAGCATTGGATTTACTTTCGCATTGCGGTTGAGCCCCGAAACCGTAGCAGGATGATCGTCTTTGACATAGCTGGATCCATTGCTGAGAGCAACTCCGCGGCGCCGATTTCTCAATGGTGGTGGCTCAACAAATGGGATCCTCTCGGATCCGCGGTGCGACTGCGCATGCAGGTTCCTTTCGACCGTAAATGTGAAGCGGAACGTGAAGTGTCATTACGACTTCGCCAAAGGGGGCTCGAATTTAGCGTTCTGCGCTATGAACCAGAGCTTCGCCTTTTCGGGGGCGCGGAGGGTATCAGGATCGCCCACGAGTTGTTCGCTTATGACAGCGGATTCCTGGTCAGTTGGGCGCGACAGTCTGATCCACAGCGGGGGCCGATGATACCGCCTGGTCTCTCACTTGCGCTGATGATCGATTTGGCGCGTGGCACAGGACTGGATCTCTTTGAACTGTGGGACCTGTTTGACCGACTTGCCGCCAAGAGAGTGATCTCTGACGACCCCGTCTCTCTCAAATGCAGGGACCTTGCTACGCGGGTGATTGCCGCCGGACCCGATGCCCTTTTTGCTTTCTATGACGGGGAACAGCAGCGGTTACTCTCGTCCTATAGAGCCCGGCTGCGTCAATGTGCTGAGCGCTTAAGCCGGGCCTATTTCCAGGGCGATCTCGAATGCGGCCTTAGAGGAAGTCTCGTCCCGATGATTCTGTTCCACTGGAATCGAGTTGGCTTACCCTCGATTGCACAGGCCGCGTTGTCGCACTCAGCCGCCGATGAGTTCGCGCGGCGGAGCCGTAAAGGTACGGAATAAGAGAGCCCTTAAGAGTGGATGGACGTCCGAAAATACGTGGCCTGGTGCAGTGCTTGCCGATCTCTCCGGGCGTTCTTTTCCGGTATGGCGAATCGATCCTGCCCGTTCGCGGCAGCGCTGCGGCGGAGTGGTATCAACGAATGAGGCCATCGCTGGAGGATCCTTCCTTGTGTGCCGAACAATTGGTCGCCCTTTCAAACGCCAACCCGGAGTCTTTTGGCCGGATCTGCGAAGCTCTGAAAGCCGCCGACATGCTGTACGATGCGAGCCAGGACAAGCCGGATCTGGTTTCTGCTGCCGTCCAAGTGCGTTTCCGGCCGCAAATCGCACGCCTGGAGTTGAAGTCGGCGCGCCCACTGAGAACGTTCGTAACCATGCGCGCAAAGCGTGTTCTCATTCTGAGCGCCAGGAATCTGGCATTCGCGCTGGCCGAGGCCGCGCTTGAGTCGGGACTCGGAAACATTGCGATATGCGTGCCCGAGCATCCGTCCACCGCAACGGAGCTCGTCGGCGATATGCGCCGCCGGTACGCGGACGAAGTGTCGCGAGCTGTCATTGAAGCCATGCCGTACGAGGCTTGCGTGGAAGCGTTGAGCACGGATCCGGGCATCGCCTATGTGGTAGCTGCCGGCATCGCTGGCCGGGATTGGCGAATATTGGAAGAGCATCTTGCGCCCTTGCTCGCCTCTCCGGGAGCCACCGCTTATGTTGCGTGTGTTGGCGATACCCGCGTAGTTGCCGGCAACCTGGACGCTCCCGGATACGGTGGGTGCAGCGCGTGCCTGGGGGCTTACTGCGCCGAGGTCTCTGCCGGGCATGAGGCATCGGCGGCGAGCGGGATCAGCGACAGCATCGGCATGGCTGCGCGCTTGGTTATCCAGCATTTGTGGGATGTGGCCACGGAACTTCCGGCAGAGAATACCAGGCATAGCATCTTCGAATTCGATCTTGCCAGTTGCTCCCTGCAACGGCGGCCACGGCCGTCTGCTCTCGCCGAATGTTCCAGATGTCAAATGTTGCCGCAGCTTTCGATCCCGCATCCGTGGCCGTTTGCCGGAATCAGTGGACCGCAAATTCCGTTCCGGGAACTCTGCAAGCGCGCAGAGCGGCTCTATGTCGATAGTCAAACCGGCTTGATTGCCGAACTCGACGAAGGCGATCTGCTGCAGTATCCGGTGTACCAATGTGCGGCCCTCCTGAATCCCAATTTCTGTGGGAGGACGATGGGCTGGATTACGGAGTGCGGCGATGACATGTTGACGGCAAGGGTCAATGCTGTACGGCGTGTATTGGAATTGCTCTGCGAAAACATACTCCGGCAGGAACCCGCCAAGGAAACCCCAGTCGTCTCTTATTCTGCAGATCTTGAATTCCTGGGCAGCCGGCTCGCATCGGCGCTTTCAATGGGAGCCGTAGTCTCGGCCCTTCAGCCAGAAGATCTCCGGGCCGAAGCATTTTACCGGGCAGTCGCGCACCACGCGCATACGCTGGGCATCTGGATGGACGTCGATCTCGAGACATTGCGTCCCGGTGGCACAGCAGATGTCATCTTCGAGCACCTGCAGGAAACCGGTGTGTTAAAGCGGTTAGACGTCCAACAGTGTGCATTTGGCGAGGAAGGTTGTCGCGTGCTCCGTTTTCTTTACCAGGGAGATGTCGTCAGCGTCGTTGCAGGTTCCACGTGGGAGCTAATGTTGGAGAGTGGATTGCGCGACGTTTGGTTGCACGTCAGCGCAGTGGAAGCAATGCGGGGCCGGGAGAGGGACACAGGAGTGCGTTTCCGGGCCGCCGGTCCTGTACTGGAACCGGACGCTCTGTTAAGGCAAATACGCGCAACCGAGCGCGCATCAGGGCGGACCGTGATGCTGGCGCCCTTGGTGGATACGGGGAAGATCACAGCGCTGCCAGTGTATCTATCCTGGGTCTGCCTTGTCGCTGAGCACCGTGTGTTGGACGGGAACGGCCATCCACGGCGGAACGCCGTACGCCCGCTCGTGTCCGAGACACTAATCCAGGCAACCACTGCCGGCCCTTCGGCGCACCCTTCCCCGTCCGGGACAACGAAATGAAGCATGGTACCGTAGCGCCGGCTTTTGATTCCAACGAGCCCATTAAGTACTGCGCCGAAGTGCAAGCCCTGCTTTCATCTGGCTCGGTGCTGCTCCGGAGCTCCCTAACCGGGCGTTCCGTAATTACAGACCGGCGGATCGCGAAGATGGCATCACTTTGTACAACCTTTGCCACTCCAGCGGAACATTGTGCCCGACTGTATTCGCAAACCGGCACGGAAATACAGGAGTGCAAAGGCATGTTACGACTCGCAATCGAGAAAGATCTGTGTGTATCTCGAGACCGGTTATCCAGACTGCTCATGGGCTGCTTTGCCTCCGGCAAGACATGCCGGCATATCGACATGATTGGAATTCCAACCTGCAACAGGCCGCGTACCTTGGATCGAGTCCTGGGCAGCATTGCCGGTCATTTGCGCGACGATCAACGCAATGTGACCGTGCTCGTGGTCGATGATTCATCCACGGATGCGATGCAGGAGGCGAATGCGGCGGTGATTGCGGCTTATGCCAACTCCTCCGGCCTGCAAATCCGCTACGTCAGTCAGCTGTTACGCGAGCGTTATGCGGCAACGTTGGCTCGTAACAGTGGCGTAGACCGGGAGGTTGTCGCCTTCGGCATGGAGAAAAACAGCTTCTTTCCAGCGAGTGCGGGAGCGGCCCGGAACACGATCCTGTTACAGTCACTGGGACATTGCCTCCTCTCGCTCGATGATGATGTTTTGTGCCAGATCGCTCTCACACCCGGATCCAGCGATCGCGTCGAATTTGCGGATGTGACCACGGCACGCTGGTTTTTGGGGGATGGTGACGAAATCGATGCGTCGCGATTCGTGCCCGAGAATATTCTGGATCTGCACGACAGGATGTTGAATGTAGATGCCACAGCATTCGCATCGGATCTTGAAGGGATGGCAGGAATCGAATCGATAACTGCTGATCTCTGCCGGCGAATGCGGGAGGGCCGTGCCAGGGTGGTCGCATCGCAAATGGGCATCCTGGGTGATTGCGGCGTCGATGACACGTTACTTTTTTACCTGCAGGACTCCGATGGCTGGTCGAATCTGATTCGCAGTGAGTCATCGTACTGCTCCGGCATTCGAAACCGCTTGTGTCTTAGCGGAGCGAAAGACTTCGTTGTTACCCCTAGAATTCACTCCCAGGCGGGTTGCCTGGCGCTTGACAACCGCGAGGGCCTCCCTCCCTTTCTCCCCGTAATGCGAGGTGAGGATGTGGTGCTTGGCTTACTCATTCGCGTGTGCGAGCCTGAGGGGCTCTTCGGTCTCATTCCTCGTGCCATCCTCCACGCTCCCGAGACGGCCCGGGAATTTCAGCCTGATTCTGCATTGCGGCGGGCCGGCCGATTCTCGCTCGCGGAAACCATAAATCTACTGATAACGGGAGCAGGGGGAGTATGGGGACGCAATTGTATGGAGCGCCTGTGTTCGTTAGGCCGCTCGCTTCATGAGTTGAGATGGGCTGACGATCATGATTTGCGGGATCATCTGCATCGGATCATGGACCCAATTCTGAGGAAGTGGATGCAGAAGCTGGAGCAACGGATGGAGGACTCAAAGGCCGGTATTTGGACATCTGACCTGCGGCAAATCCGGGATCAGCTTCTCTGTGGATTGAATTACTTCGATCCTCTGTCGCCTTTGGACCTGCGAGCGATGTGCAATGAGGATGAAGCGCGTTCCCGGCTGCGGGAAGTGGCGAGCCGCTTTGCCGATTTTCTTCAGGCGTGGCCGGCATTAGTGGCCCAGGCTCGCGCAATAGAAATAAACAGCTAGCGTCAGACTCAAAAAGGAGCAACTGAATGATCTATATCGTTCCAACGAAACTGAGTTGTTGCCACGACGCGAGGCGAATAACGTGGCGGAACAACTGGCAATCAAAACTGTACGGGAGAAACACATGAAAGCAACTTTGACGATGAAACCCGAAGTAATTCCATACGCGCAAACCCAGCCCGACCCCTTTGAGCACGCAGAACCGGTGATCAGTGTGCGGGATCTGAAGAAGTCGTACGGCCCAATCCAGGCCGTGCGCGGGATTAGTTTTGAGATTCCCGAGCGGTCTATCTTCGGTCTGCTTGGGCCTAATGGCGCCGGCAAAACCACCACCATTGAAATGATCGAAGGATTACGCAACCCGGATAGCGGCGCCATTCGAGTGTGCGGACTCGATCCGTTTAAAGATGGCGCGCGAGTACGACAGGTGGTTGGAGCCCAGCTCCAGATTACCGCGCTCCAGGACAAGCTGCGTGTCCGGGAAGCCTTCGAGTTGTTCGCGAGCTTTTATTCCAACCCAATCGGCGCCGACGAACTCCTGGACCTCGTGGGCTTGCGGGAGCGGACTCATAGTTCCTATGACACTCTCTCCGGAGGCGAGAAGCAACGTGTAGGGCTGGGCCTGGCCCTGGTCGGTAACCCGCGCGTGTTATTCCTCGACGAACCGACAGCAGGGCTGGATGCCCAGATCCGGCGCGATCTCCACGAACTAATTCTGAAGCTGCGCGATCGAGGCCTCTCCATTCTCATGAGCACCCACTACATTGAGGAAGCAGAGAAGCTTTGCGATCGTGTTGGAATTATCGGCGACGGCCAGTTGCACGCCATCGGACGTCCGCAGGAACTGATTCGGGAACTGGGAGAGGGAGACCACCTGGACGTCGTGTTGAGAATGCCCATTCGCACGGAAGCCCTGGCGGGACTGCCGGGAGTCACAGAAATACACGGCGGGGAAGATCGTTTCACTCTGCGGGGCGCGAGCGGCGGCAGGATGCTGGCGGCTGTCGCCGTCCACGCCAATCAGCTTGGCAATGAGGTGATTGAGGCTAAGGTGTCACAGACGACATTGGAAGACGTATACCTGAAAATGACCGGACGGAGGATGAGCCAATGAAACCAATTCTGACGATTACATGGACACACGTAAAACTCTCATACCGCACCAAGGTCGCCTTTTTCTTCATGGTGGTCATGCCGGTCGGGTTCTTTTTCCTGTACTGCGGCCTCTTCGGCCGTGGGCAGGCTGATTCGGTTAACTCGTTGATGCAGCCCCTGGTCACATTCCTGGCCATCACCAGTGGCCTCTACGGCGTAGGCGGTACCTTGGTGGCCTTGCGCGAGCGAGATGTTCTGCGGCGCTATCACCTCGCCCCCGTCTCGGCCGCGCAAATCGTAATGAGCAATATCTTGGCGACGTACATCACGTTCATGCCCATAGTTATTCTCATGTTCGTGCTCGCCAAGCTGCTCTATCATATGCCGTTGTCGCTGGGCGCTGCCCTGGGTGTCCTTGCGGTTTTGTCCCTGGGCTACATGGCTGTAGGCGGGATCGGCATGGTGATAGCGGGCTTGGTGAATACCGCGCAAGAGGCTCAGATCCTTATGCAAGTGCTTTTCTTCGCCCTGCTGTTTCTGTCCGGGTCGGCCGTTCCGCTGGATCATCTTCCGGGTTTCTTGCAGCGCTTGGCGCTGTTTTTGCCGCCAACCATGATGATCCTCGCTGGACAGGGCCTGATGATCGCGCGCCAAAGCCTGGTTCTCCACATCCCCGAATTGCTTGCCCTGGCCCTGACTGCGATTTCCTCGCTCACTCTGGCTTCGGTTTTGTTCCGATGGGAAAAAGAGGCGAAGGTAAGCCCTAACAGGTGGAAGATAGCGCTTTTGGCGATTACCCCGATGCTGCTGTTGGGGGCGTGGCTGAATATCTCTCCGGCATTCCATCGAGTGAACGACTATTTGCTTCATTCCACTAAGCTGGCTGCTGTTGTGCGCCCCACGGCGTCACCGGACGCGCAGCAGCTACCGCTGCCTCCGAACCCGGGAGCACCCCGCTCGTAACTGGGACGGATTCCGCTCGCTTGCTTACTCCGGATGTCTGCCGCGCGAGCAACGAAATTCAATGCCACCCCTACAAGACCAGCGAACCCAGGCCTCTGTAGCGGCGGTGCGGCGTGAGCCAGCATTCAGGGTTTCCGAAGAGCCGCAAATCCAATCCAGTCGTGGGGAAGAGCCCGGGGGACCTGCGCAGAAACAAATTCGTTGGCTCGGTGTGACCACCTGCAACCGGTTTCAGCAAATGCGACGCTGCATCATGTCTTACGCTACAGACTTGCTCCGCCATGACCGCAAGTTTGACATGGTCGTCGTAGATGATTCGGCTGACGCCGCAGCGCGAGAGGCTTGTCGCGAATGGCTTGGGGCGTTCGCCAGGAAGTTTCCTGTAGCGGTTTCTTATGCAGGTCAGGAAGAAAAGCGCGAGTTCATTGATCGGATTGTGAGGATCGGCATTGCGCCCGAACTCATTCAGTTTGCACTCACCAATTCACTTGGAATTGCAGGTTCGCCAGGAGCGAACCGGAATGCGTTGCTCCTTCACACTCATGGTGACCTTGTTCTGTCTTGTGACGACGATTCAGTCTGCCATCTCGGCGATCTTCGGCACGGAGATCAATCGATCCGCATCATGCCTTTCGGGAACTCGAATATGGACGTACACTTCGTCCGCAACCGGCGCGTGGCCGTGAACGGTGTGCCCCGGTCCGACTGCGACCTTATGACTGCCCATGAGGAACTGCTTGGGAGAGCGCTCGATCAACTCATTCCTGGCAAATCGCAAGCAACAGCCACATCACCAGGCAATGGATACGTCGGCATTACGCTTTCCGGAGTGCTGGGCGATCCCGGTATACCGAACCTGTTGGGCTTTGTCTTCTCCCGAGGCAGGGTTCGAAATCGATTTCTCCAGCATTGGGAATCTACCCTGATGCCAAACTCGTTCAGCATTATCAGCGGTGTGCCGTTCCCGGTTATCTCACAAAAGGCGTCCATCATGATGACGGCCGCAACGGGTCTGGACAATGGGTTGTTGCTCCCTCCGTTTCTGCCGTCGGGACGAGGCGAAGACAGCCTTTACGGGCCTGCGACTCGGAAATGCTTCCACGATCTATATACAGGATTTGTTCCCGTGGCTGTCCTGCACGCACGGCAGTCCAGCAGCGTCTGTGAGCCGGTTTGGGCTCCGCCTCGGCTCAGCGATCTGCTGATGTCCATAATGGAAGCATGTCCCGATCTGGACGGCGGGACTATTCCCGATAGGTTGACGAGAGTTGGTACGCACTTAGTGGAAGGCGGGGCGGCCTGTCTTGCCGACTTCAAGGTTTATCTGAAAGAGATCGCAGTCCGTAGAATCGCCGCGATGACTACAGCGTGTGAATATTTTCTTCGTGAATTCCACTCCGAGCCTGAGTTCTGGGCCCTGGAAATTCGACAGGTTATGGCGCGGCTCGAACAACAACTTGCGGGAGCGGATCTGGGCTTGCCCGCCGATCTCCCAGGTGGAGAGTGCAATTTGCAGTACAGCGCCTTGCAGCAGTTCATTCGAAACTTTGGGGAATTGTTGCGGGCATGGCCGGATATCGTTGCCGGCACAAAACTATTACAGAACTCCGGCTATCGCATCGGGCGCGAACTTTAGTAATGGAGGAACTCGCGGGTGTGGCGGGAATATTTTTGTTTAGCCCAAGATTCTCCTTGACATGATAACTGTACTAATGCAATAGTACGATTGTGTCAGTTAGCAGTACAGTAATGGAGCAATACATTGGGGCAGCAGAGTGACAGTCTCGGCACAATTCCATTCATCGATACTGGGGGCGGCGTTCCCCTGCACGTCCAGCTTGAGCGGCAGATCCGGCGGCTCATTGCTCTGGGAGCGTGGGGCCCAGGATCTGCGGTTCCTTCTGTTCGCCGCTTGGCTTCCCGATTGGGGATCAACCCAAATACGACAGCTCGCGTTTATCGCCGGCTGGAAGGTGAGGGCGTGCTGACCACAGTGCCTGGTGGCGGAACTTTTGTGTCCGAAACCCGGCCAGTAGATCTCAAGGGCGAATCGCTGCGGCGCTTGCACCCTGCGGTCCGCCATTTGGTACGGGATGGCATCCGTCTAAGGTTGAGGAAGGAAGAAGTTTTGGCGGCTCTGGACTGGGAATGGGACCAACAGGAGAAGTCCATGGGAAAGGAAGACGACCAACATGAGTGAAATGGCCGTCGTAACCCAGTCCCTGGGAAAGCGATTTGGTGCACAGTGGGCAATTCGCGGACTGGATTTAAAGATTCCGCAAGGATGCGTTTACGGCCTGCTCGGGCGCAACGGTGCGGGCAAGAGCACTACCTTGGACCTGTTGGCCGGCCTGCTTAAGCCCACTGAAGGCGATGCTTTCATTCGCGGTCATAGACTGGCAACCGAGCGGGGCCTGATAGCAAATGAAATCGCCTACGTGGATCAGGCAAAAACCCTGTACGATCATCTGACCGTTCGTCAAATGGTGGAATTGGCCCGAGGACTCGCCCAACAGTGGAGCGAGGCACTCGCCGCCAGACACATCAAACTACCCGGTGCCTCGCTCGTACGCAACCTGTCCAAGGGACAGCGCGCGCAACTCGCTTTCGGTTTGGCTGCGGCGCGACGTTCGCGTCTCCTTCTGGTTGATGAGCCTACCGCAAACCTCGACCCTGTCGCCGTACAAGGTCTGCTGCACGGCCTGATTGAGGATTGTGTTGCCGAAGGCGCCACGGTGCTGATCGCTTCGAATGAGTTGGAAGAGGTTGCCCAAGTGTGTGATCACGTGGGCCTGCTCGACCACGGACATTTGCGCCTCGAGTTGTCGCTCGAAGACATGGAGATGAATTATCGCGTCATCACCGCCTTCGAAGAGAATCCCAGCACGTCCGGGATTCCCGAAATTATCAGTGTGCGGCGTATCGACGGCACTGCCCGGTATTTGGTTTGCGGGAGTATCCCGGAGATCAGCGCAGGATTGACTGCCAAAGGGGCCAGGATTCTCGATGTGCAGCCCGCAACCCTGCGTACGCTTTATATGGAACTTCTTGATGACACTGGTGACCCCGTTGACTTTGCGGCGCGACACGATAAGTGAGGTTTTCGATATGAACTGGGCCTATGCTCGACGAATTTGGCAGGAAGGCAAACTGCCTTGTTTTCTGATCACCGCGATCCTGTTCACTCTAGATCTCGTATTGACTCTGCGGGATAGTCACCCCCAGCTCTTTAGACTCCACCCCGGATCAGTGAGGGAGTCGTCGCTTTCTGAAATTGCGTTTGGCTTAATTATCCTGGGATCGCCGTTACTGGTCGTGATTCTCAGTGTGCGAGGACTCGCGGCTGAATTGGGACGCGGAAGCTTGGCGTATCTCGCCGCCCAGTCGCCTTCTCGCAGAAATCTGGTATTTACCTTGTGGAGCGCCAGAGCGTTGCAGATCGCAGCTGTGTTGTGCGTGCCCATGCTCCCCTTCTTGCTTCGGTTGTCGTTGAGAGTGGTTCTGGGTGCTTTTCTGTGGGGCTTTACCAGCACCTATCTATCCTTCGGTCTCATTGAGTCATTGGGGTTGTTGATGGGCGGCTTGTGGCGCGCCATTCTAGTCGTCTTCCCGGGGCTGTGGGCAGTGCAGGTGGCATTTAGCATCATGGCGCGCGTATACCACTGGACCGTGCCCGATCCAATTACCTACGTGTTTAGCAACTTGCTCTTTGATCCAGTATTGCTCGGGGCATCCGCCGATATTTGGCGCGCCGTCGGGGTGACTGCATGTTGGTTGGTTTTCTTCTTGGTGCTGGCGATCTTCTGCGGAGAATGGTTGGAACATGTCGAAATCAGGTCTCGGCACCTGGTGTGATTGTGCGTAAGGTACCAAACCTGGAAAGGGACGGAAATGAACTCACTATTTCGTGACATTAAATTCAGCTTTCGCAAGTTGGTTAAGACCCCAGTGTTTACTGCTGCGGCCATCCTGACACTGGCGTTAGGAATTGGCGCCAACAGCGCTATCTTCAGCGTCGTCGATGCTGTGCTTTTTCGTTCACTGCCGGTTCCTGAACCTGACAAGCTGGTTGCGCTTGGACTCTCAATCAAGAATATCCCGCAGGTCGTCTCTTATCCCGATTTGCGGGATATGCGCGAGCAGGCGGACCGTTATGTGGACCTCTTCGGATACCGGATCGGCACCGATGGCTTGAGTGATGGCACCCGTGCCGACCAGATCATCACCAGCTACGTGACGAGCACCTACTTCACCGCGCTTGGCGTGAAGCCCGCGCTCGGACGCATGTTCGTCCCAGTGGACAACGATCTTCAAGGCCCTGATCCCACCGTCATTCTCAGTTACACCTACTGGAAAAGTCATTTTGGGGGCGACCCCTCTGTGGTCGGCAAGGTGGTCCGGGTGAATGGATCTCCTGTCACCATCGTGGGTGTGGCGCCGGAGGGATTTCGCGGCGCCTTGACTTGGATGAACGTCCAGGCCTATTTGCCTCTGAGCATGAGCGACATTGATGTGAAATTGCCGCTCTTAGATCGAGTAACCGGCCGTGCGTTGTTCGTTCTTGGGCGGCTTCGCCCGGGAGCATCGTTGGCACAGGCCAGATCGGTCCTGGGTGTGGTCGCCGACCGGCTGGCTCAGGAGCACCCCAAGGAGGACGAGGGTGCGAAAATCTTCTTGCTTTCCGCAACTGACGCCGCTCTGAATCCTGTGCCGCAGCCGGGCCAGCACGAGCGCATAGTGAGCATAGCAGGGCTGTTTCTTATTCTGGCTCTTCTGGTTTTGACGCTGGCCTGCCTCAATCTTGGCAATCTTGTGCTGGTTCGCGCCACAGCGCGCCGGCAGGAGATGGCGATTCGGGCCGCGCTCGGGGCTGGTCGTTGGACTCTGCTGCGGCAGACAATGACGGAAACGCTTCTGCTGACATCTGTCGGTTGCATCGCCGGGCTCGTGGTTGGCTATTGGGGTGCAAGCGTTCTCCAATCCATCCGCATCGATATTGGTCTGCCGGTTGTGTTTAAGTTCGGTATCGATGGACGCGTCTTCGCCTACGCCGCAGGCGCATCTGTTTTCGCTGCGCTGCTTGTGGGCTTCGTACCAGCCGTGCGCGCTTCGCTTGCTGATCCCAGTGATGCCCTTCGTGATCGAGCGCGTACCGCGACCTTGGGGAAGAATCGGCTTCGCGCCGTCCTGGTCCTCGCTCAAATCTCGGTTTCCCTGCTCCTACTGATTGTTGCCGGCCTCTTTACGCATAGCTTGTTCGCCGTGCAGCGTATGAACCTCGGCTTTAACCCCGATAATGTCCTCAAGCTTGCCCTCGATCCGCATGGTGCCGGTTTCAACATGGCCCAGGAGCGGCAGCTTTATGCCGATATCCTGCACCGTGTTAGCAGCTTGCCCGGAGTACACTCGGCCACTTTGTCTTTTACTTATCCTTCCCAGGCCATCACGCAGTTTCGCGGTACCTATGTCGAGAGCCGGCCCATCCCGGCTGGACAGCTTCCACCCGAAACTCTGTGGAGCCCCGTCTCTGCCGGTTATTTCGAGACCCTGGAAATTCCCATTCTGCGTGGCCGTTCGTTCCGAGATTCGGATTCCGCAGAAGCCCCCCCCGTAGCGGTAATCAATCAGACCATGGCGCGGCAGTTTTGGTCTGCGAAGGATCCAATCGGAGAGAGCATCAGCATATCTGGCCCTTCCGGGCCCTGGATTCAAGTAGTAGGGGTCGCCCAGGACAGCACCTATTACAGCGTGTTCGCCAGGAACATTTCCTGCTTGTACTTGCCGTTTGCTCAGCAGAATGTCCCCTTAGCGAACGTTTTGGTCAAGACTTCACTAGAGCCCGAGCTGATGACTCGTGAAGTAGAGAATGAGATTCATGCCATTGCCCCGGATCTGCCAATCTTTGGCGCTGGAAGCCTGCAAAAATCGGTCAACAATTCTCTCGGGGGCTTCTATGCGTTTCGTCTGGGAGCCGGCCTTACTACTGCGCTCGGCATATTGGGTTTCGTCTTGGCGGTGATTGGGGTATACGGTGTGATTGCCTACAGCATGAGTCGGCGGACAAACGAGATTGGCATCCGCATGGCGCTGGGTGGCCGGCCAAATGACATTCTGCGGATGGTCTTCCGCCAGGGCGTGAAGCTCGTCTCCGCCGGGACGCTCATTGGTATTCTGCTCGCGCTGATGCTATCGCGAGCGCTCAGCCACGTGCTTTTCGGCGTTCGGACTTACGATCCCGTAACGTACATCGGTGTGACGGCGCTCGTCGCTGCCATCACGCTTCTAGCTTGCTATATCCCTGCTCGCCACGCTGCTCATATCGACCCCAGCGAGGCCCTCCGAGATGAATAAAAGACAACACGCTCTCGATCTATCTATAGCATGTTTGTAAATGCTGTAGACCGATCCCTGACCATGCCGGTGGCCTTCTTCTAAGGACCACCGGCGCCGTACAGCGGTCTGAATGCTCTCCATTGACTGCTCGCTGGTCATTCGGAATCAGTAAGGCACTTGCCACATCGCGAAAGTGGAGGTGTTTCCTCCAATCACCCGGTCACACGCGATCACCCGATCATTAAAGCCACCCAACTCTCGAACAACAGTCCCTGGCTTTATGGACTACGCTTTCGGCGAAGCCAAGGGGGCCGCCAACTGACTGCGAGGCTGAATACTTATGACTTCCTCAAACGGGTTTATTTCCGGCGCCGATACCGCTCTACGGCCCTCGGTCACGCCCCCACCTGTGATGCTCATTCAAATGCCTTTCGCGCTTGAATCATGGCCGTCTCTGGGATTGAGCTTATTGAAAGCCGGCTTGCTCGTGCGAGGCATAGAGGCGCAAATACAGTACTTCAATCTTGCCTTCTTCAATCTCCTTGGACCAGAGGTCTATGAAGGTGTTGCCAGAGCTAACCCGAGAGATCTCCCGCTCCTGGGTGAATGGGTCTTCACGGAAGCACTATGGGGAACCGATCCCCGCCGGGATGCTGAGTTCATGACCACCCTGCCTGGCGGACAGAATGACATAGACAAAGCGATTGTCGCCTGCCATAAGGATTACGCAGTGGCAGCGCGCGCCAGCGTCGCTCAGTTTTTGACCTACTGCCTGTCCCACGTTGCATGGCAGCACGTCAGGATAGTCGGCTTCACCTCCACGTTCCAGCAGCACCTCGCCTCTCTGACGCTTGCCAAGCTGCTCAAAAAATCTTTCCCGCACTTGGTGATCGTCTTTGGTGGCGCAAACTGTGAGGGAGAGATGGGTGCCGCCACGCTCCGTAACTTTCCGTTCATCGACGCCGTGTGCTCCGGAGAAGGAGACAATGTTTTCCCGGAGTTTGTAGCACAGGTATTGGCCGGCAAGCCGCAGTCCATTGCTGGATTCCTGACCCGTCCCCCATTGGCGCAGGACACTACCTTCTCCGTGATCGGAGTCTCCAAGGAATCTCTTGCGCACGCGCCGCCTGTGCAAGACATGGACGCGCTCCCCTACCCCGATTTCAGCGATTTCTTTGATGCTCTGAAAGACGTCCCTTATTCAGGGTCAGCCCCGGTACGCATGATGTTCGAAAGTTCTCGAGGTTGCTGGTGGGGTCAAAAACATCACTGTACATTCTGCGGTCTTAACGGCATGGGGATGAGCTTTCGCCAGAAATCGCCGTCGCGCGCCCTGGCGGAGATACTCCACCTGATCAACAAATACGGAGCTTTCACCAAACGGTTCGCTGCCACGGACAATATCATTCCCATCCCGTATTTTCGTTCCTTCCTTCCTCAGTTGGAGGAGCTGCACTTGGATCTTGATTTGTTTTATGAGACAAAAGCCAACCTTACCGAGGAGCAGTTGACGCAATATCGCCGTGCGGGTTTAAAGGAGATCCAGCCAGGTATTGAGAGCCTCAGTACGCCTGTGCTCACCCTGATGAGGAAAGGCGTCTCGGCATTACAGAATATCCAACTCTTGGTTTGGTGTGCCAAGCACAACATCACTGTGTTCTGGAGTTACTTGTTTGGCTTTCCTGGCGAAGATCCTGCCAGCTATGACGGGCAGGCGGATCTCATTAGTAAGCTTGGGCATCTACAGCCTCCCATGTCCTGTGGTTCTGTCAGGTTTGATCGATTTAGTCCGTATCACAGTGAACCCTCCAGTTTTGGCATATCGGATCTCCAACCCTACGCCGCCTATCGGCACGTCTACGACGGTGTGCCGGCTTCGGAGATTCCGAAGTTGGCTTATTACTTTGTTGGAGAATTTCCGGGAAGGAATTCGGTCCCGTCATACACAGGAGCGATCGTTGACCGCATCAAGCAGTGGCAGGCAAATACGAATCACGTCTCGCTTTGTCACATGAATGTCGATGACCGAATACTGGTACTTGACCATCGCAACCCTGGCAACTTGTCGGTGCTTGTTCTGACCGGGTTGGCTGCCGTGATATTTGACAAGTGCGGCTCTATTACCGGGGAGCGGCAACTAGTGTCGCATGCTGGTCAAAAAGGATATCAGCCAGCGGAAATCACCGAGGCTATCGATAAGCTTAGGGCTTTGAATCTGCTCATCGAGGAGCAGAATAGATTCCTGTCCTTGTCGATACCACTAGGGCACGGCTATAGATTGCCGCGCTTTATCCGGCAGAAATTGAAGAAAATGATTCCCAGCGGAATGATCGATGTGAACTCCGGTAAGATTCGTGTCCCGCTGGAGATTTGTACCGTACTTCCGTGAGGGAAAGCACCGAACGGCGAGCAGTGTAAGCGAGGCATTCCTCTGAGGATCGCTACCTCGGGTGGGCTGAAAGTGGTGGCTTCACGCTCCGGGGTTACAACCGTCATCCCATGGACGAGCGCCGTGGCGGCAATGAGAGCATCGCGATCCGAGTGAGGATACGGAACGAGACTGGCCGAAGGTCCAAGTCCTCAGTTCAACTTGAGATGAAGGGTTTGGGCAAGTTTCCGCTGCTGCTGGTCAAAGCTGTAAATGTAGTCGGCACCCAGCTCCAGGGCCGCCGCCACATGCAACACGTCGGCTGTGCGCGTACCCAGCTTGGCGGTGGTCTGACGAGAGAGTTGGTGGACTCGTTCAAAGACGTGGTCCGTCAGTTCGCGCAGCTGGAAGACGCCATCGCGCAAATCCTTCTCGAAATCAGCCAAGGAAGAGTGGGCCTGAGCAACCGTGACCTCTTTCCGAAATATGCGCAATCCCAACGCGTTGACGACTTCGAGTTCACCCAAGGTGGTCACGAAACAGTCTCCCGTAGAGGTATGCATGGCCTGCGCCGCTAACCTTCAATACGTTTTGGCCATAAATGGAGCGCAACCGCGCCAGGAAATCCGGCACTTCCGCCGGGCTTTGCGACCCCTCCGGGATCAAGCGGGCGATGACGCGTCGGCGCTTGGTGATTTGGCTCTCTTCACCTTGGCGCAAAAGGCGTTCTATTTTCTTGAAACTGTAGCGGAGGTCCCTAACCGAGGCTCTTTTCATGTGATATATCCTAGCATCACAAAAAAGACTTCGCAATGTACTTGAACCTGCGCAAGGATTTAAGCGGTTGGGGATGCTGAAATGCACTTGGCTTGTCCGCATTCGCGTCGGAGCTTGGACGCCGGCCACCTGCCCGAGACAATCAGCCGCGTTGCGCTATAGACGAGAGTGAGCACGGTTAACGGACATCAAGCCCCTGAGCTGCAGCTCGCAGAGCTACGGGAGTACCCCAGTTGCCGAGGGCTCCCCATCTATGAGGAATACGTGGACCATAAAAGAAACCTCGCCCAGCCTTAACCTTACTTTCGCAATAGCGCAGATTTTCCCGAAAATTGTGTTACCCAATTGTAGGTAAGCACTTTTTTATCAACACAGACGGTCCGAAAAACGCGTGTGGTGCCGACCTACCCCCTTGGCAACCTGCCGTAAGTCT
>DATGJZ010000080.1:0-14831 GCA_035294925.1 Candidatus Angelobacter sp.
AATAGCTCCGCTCTTTGCTTTTCCAGTTGAGCCAGAGAGTCAGGCATAGTGTCCTCCTTAACCTAGCGTATATAGGCGCTAAGAAAAAGGCCACAAAAAAAGAAATCGAACTAATGCCAACTCTGATGTCGCACACCCAACGGAATAACCCGGTTTCGGCGGCGGCAATGGATGTGTTACAAAAGATGTTTGACTCCACGGATGACTGACCCCGCCATCTCCACTCTTGCAGGAGAATCGTGTTAAGGGCCACTTTTATCGCCCTTTCTGAAAGCAGATCGCTGCGATCTTTTGCGGAAAAGACTGCTCTGGGGCGGCGGCTCTCCAGGCGCTTTGTTGCCGGACTCACGTTTGACGATGCGCTACTTGCTGCCCGCGCCATGAACCAGCTTGGGCTGGGCGCAAGCGTGGATAATCTGGGAGAAAACGTTACCAACGCCGGCGAGGCGCGGCACAGCGCCCAGCTCTATCATCAGATGCTGGACCAGATGGCCAGTCAGGAACTGAATGCCAATGTAAGCGTAAAGCTCACCCATATGGGCCTGGATGTAGACGAGAAGATGGCCTATGAAATCACATCAGGTCTGGTACAGCACGCTGCCCGGATCAACAATTTTGTCCGCGTGGATATGGAAGGCTCGGCGTACACGCAACGGACCCTGGATTTTGTCCGGCGGCTGCACCGTGAGCCGGAATATTCAGGGCGCCTGGGCGCAGTGATCCAGTCGTACCTGCACCGCAGTGAGAAAGACGTTGAGGAGCTCATAGCTGAACGCATCCGCATCCGCCTCTGCAAAGGCGCATACAAAGAGCCCGCGGAGATTGCCTTTGAGAGCAAAGCCGATGTCGACGGCAACTATGTCAAGCTGATGAAGCTTCTGCTCAAGAGCGGCATCTATCACGGCATCGCCACCCACGATGAGAATATGATCCGGGCCACCATTGACTTTGCCCGCCACGAAAATGTTCCTGCAGCCGCCTTTGAGTTTCAGATGCTCTACGGCGTTCGTCGGGACCTGCAACTGAAGCTGGTTAAGGAAGGGTGGCGCTGCCGGGTCTATATTCCCTTTGGGACGGAGTGGTACCCGTATCTGATGCGGCGTCTGGCCGAGCGCCCGGCGAACGCAATTTTTATACTGAAGAATTTGTTCCGCTAGCGCTTTTGCGCGCAGCGACGAACACCGGTCGTTCAAGGAGTTTGGGGTAACCTGGCGAATGTGGTGTCTGACAAATTATCCCATTACCAAATTACCCACTTACCAGGTTCTTCTAGGCGCTTCTTCTCGGACGCACGCTCAGTTCGCGCACCTGGGAGAGCAGGCTTGACCGTTGCATGGTGTCCAGTTCCTTCAGGTAGGGAACGACCTGGGAGACAAAATCATCCTGCATAAGATCGGCAATTTCGTCTTCCAGGGTGCGATTGGACCCCTTGAGCAGGTCGGCCATCGAGACCTCAAGCGCGGTGGCCAGACGTTGCAGGGATGAGAGTGTAGGCATGGCCTTTTCGTTCTCGATTTTCGAGACGTAGGTGCGCGGTACCTGCATGCGCAGGGCGAGCTGCCGCTGGCTCAGGCCGGATTTCTGCCGGAACATGCGGATGGAAGAGGCCACCTGCAGGTGCGAGTGGTCGGTGTTCAACGGTTCGTTCCCCGGAGGCTGTATAATGAGGATCGGCTCAGGCTCGTCCTCGTCGAGCGATGTTTTGCACTTTCTGCAAAGATTGTTGACAGTTCTGAATTGAACGAGATGACAATGATCGCAGCGCACAACTTCCCGGGAATCAACCGGCGCCAGTGTAGTAGCCATTAGGTTTTCGGGGAGCGGCCAGAGCGGGGCTACTCCTATTGATACATCAGTTTCCTGAACTGGCCGTAGTTTCAAGCATTACTTTATGATTGTCAAGGAAATTCTTCTGGGAAATCAGGAAATAGCGATAAAAAAGCGGAAGAAATCCTGAGAAAACAGGTAATAAAACACGATGAATCGAGCATCCGCCTGGAGTTTGCTGTGTGAATATACTCAGTCCGAGGGCCTGCGCAAGCACATGCTGGCCGTGGAAGCCTGCATGCGCGCCTATGCCGGCAAGTTTGGGCAAGACCAGGACAAGTGGGGCCTGACCGGCCTGCTCCACGACTTTGACTATGAGAAATACCCCACCCCGCAGGAGCATCCATTCGTAGGCAACAAAGTGCTGGAGGAGCGCGGCTATCCGGAGGACGTACGCCGGGCCATTCTCTCGCATGCCGACTATAGCGGCGTGAAGCGCGAGACTCCCATGGAAAAGGCCCTGTTCGCGTGCGACGAACTGGCCGGATTCATCACCGCCACCGCACTGGTCAAGCCCGGCAAGTCGCTGGCTGAAGTGGACGCTCGGTCAATCCGCAAGAAGATGAAGGACAAAGCCTTTGCCCGCAGCGTGAGCCGCGATGATATTGTCAACGGCGCCGCCGATCTGGGCATTGACCTGGAAGAGCACATCACCTTCTGCATTGAGGCGATGAAGGCCGTTGCGGCAGAATTGGGCTTGGCAGGCACGTAGCAGGCCGCTACCGCAACTGAGACAATCCTCCATCTACAACCAGCATCTGCCCGGTAATGTAGCTGGCTTCACCAGAGAGCAGAAAGAGGGTTGCGTACGCCACTTCCCATGCCGTGCCTTGCCGCCCGAGTGGAATAGTGGTCTCGGCGCGGGCTGGCCGCCCACGGCTTGCGGCGCGGCCCAGCGGCGTGTCGATCAATCCCGGAGTGACCACGTTCGCGCGCACCCCGCGCCGCGAGCCCTCAAAGGCAACGTGCCGGCAAAGTCCCCCAAGGCCTGCTTTCGATGCATCGTAGGCCGGTACATTCGTACCCGGCCTGAGGCTGGCGACCGAACTTACAAATACGATTGCGGCGCCGACATGAAGATGCGGTAAAACGGCGCGCGCAATGAGGAAATGAGCTCGCAGATTGACCGCGAATACCTCGTCCCACTGCTGTGCGCTGGTTGCCGCCAGGCCGCGCCCGGCTCCAATACCCACGTTGAGCACCACGCCGTCAATCCCCTTCAGGTCGCGAATCGCCCCTTCCACCAGCCTCTCACAATCCTGTTCCCGGCTGACGTCGGCAACCATCACGCTGGCCGTGCCGCCTTCTTGCACAATTTGATCGCGTGTCTGCCTTGCCGCGGATTCATCCTTATCCACACATGCCACCGCAGCGCCTTCTCGGGCGCACAACAAAGCAATCGCGCGACCATTGCCCATCGGCGGATCGGGCTCATCACACGGTTGCGATCCCGCGCCCACCACCAGGATGCGCGCCCCCTGCAATCGTCCGCGACCCGGCGCAGCTCCCCGCGCCTCTGCAGGCGTCCATATGGTTGCACCATCACGGCCTGCAACCGGCTCGGCGGGCTGTTTAGAGTTTTCAGTCATAGCGATCCGGCCAGCACAGATTCCTGCTCTGCCGCCGGCAATTGGTGCAGCAATACCATGAAAGTTGCATTGGTCCAGCCGAAGCCGACAACGTTGGTAGTGTATCCCGCGGTAACATCGATCTCTGTGGACCTCCGGACAGCGTCGTATTTTTCCCGAATCGTGCCATCACGCAGAAAATTTCTGGCAACCATCGTCAGGAACTCTTTCGTGACGCGGTCGGCCTCGGATGTGAATCCGTACCGCCGCATGCCTTCCACCGCAAGCATCTGAATAGGCGCCCAGGCATGAGGCATGTCCCATTGCACGCCCGTCTGCCGGTCGCTCATAACGATGCCTCCTGGCTGCTCGAATGTCTTTAGATTCTTCATCACGGCCTTTGCCTGAGCTTTCGTCGCCAATCCGGTCCACAGCGGATAGAAGGTCGTTGCATAGCGATAGCTGGATGCCTGGTGTCGCCGGAAATCAAAGTCGGTAAACAAATTCAACCGTGGGTTCCACAGAAAGCGGTTCACAAGCTTTTTTCGGCGATTGGCGCGCTCATGCCACAGAGCGGCTTCTCGTGGACGATGGAGGAGACCCGCTATCTCTTCCATGTCCTTTTCTGTCTTGTACAAAAGACTGTTAAGGCAGACTGGGGCAAAATGATGCGCTGAACCCCCGAAGGGACCGAACCGGAACGAGATGTCAAAACCGGACTCGCGCATCGCGCGATCGCCCTTGTAGTAATCAGGGGTAAATTGCACGGTATGGCTCGGGTCACAGGGCCCCGTGCCGCAGCGGGGTACGCGCAACTCAGGTCCAATTCCGGGAGTCCCATCCACAGCAAGGTATCCAGTCCTGATCTGCGGATGCCTGACAAGCCAGTCCGCTACGGTGGCGTAATATTCTGGGTGATCGGCGACTTCAGGCACCGGCCCGCTGCCCATGTCAAAGTAACGCGAGAGCCCGGTGCTGCCGGCGCGCTTGGGAACCCGTATCCATTGGCTGTAATCCCGTTCCGCGTAAGCATACGCGCGCGCCAGCCAGGCTCGGTCATCCCGGCCTGCGGTCTTGTCCGCGCCGTGAACGGCCATAATCATGGACGTCAGGAAAGGCGGCTGAGAGCGGGTGAGGTAATACGTGCGGTTTGCATTAAGCACGCCGCCATAATTCTCAATTTCAAAAAAGAAGTTCTCTACCATGCCCCGCGCCAGATCCACCTCTCCATCTTCGATCAAGCCGCGAATAATGAAATAACTGTCCCACCCGTACATCTCGTTGAACCGGCCGCCCGGCACAACGTATGGGTGAGGCAAATATAGAAGGCCGGGCGCGGGCAAGGCGTCCGGAGAAAGCATTCCCAGACGCGTGATTTTCTGCGGCAACGCCTCAATCCGCAGTTTGCACCCTGTCGCCAACCCTTGAAGGCTTGGCGGCGGAGCCACGTTCCGCGGCAACATGTTTTGCGGAACCATGTTTTGCGGAACCATGTTTTGCGGCACAAAGACGAGTGGCTGATCAAGTGTCTGATCAACCCGGCCCAGCTTTGGATCAAGCAGCGAGGAGCAATCGTCCATGGAACGGCGCAGAGTGTGCCACGCCCCATGGATGTACCGGATTATGTTCGTGTCAAACAGCTTGGCGTCCGATGATTGGGCAGGGTAGTAACTTGTGACTCCAGTCGTTCCGAGAAACAATATCGCAAAAACCGCAGAGACGGATTTTTGGAACAATGTTCGCAAGACGTATCTTCCCGCAGCTCTTAGATGCAATGATTACCAATCTCAACCGCACACAGATGCGATAGCAGGGTTAGATGCAGAAGAAATCGGGCAAGGCTCACTGCACGGCCAACTGCATTCGGGACGCTGATATTAGACCTGGATTATTCACGAAGTCGAGAAAAACTCGCAATTGCGAAAATCGAGCGCCGTAGGCGCGACAGGCTTCAAGGCGTTCTATGGGCGACGAAGGGTTCGGCGTCTAACTTTAGAGGGCAGATGATGCCTCAGTCGCTCCAGCCCGCAAAGCGGGCGGAATTACTGAGCCCATCGCGTCAGCGGTGGGGAAAGAATGAGTATACGAATAAGCCCCGGCGGGGCGACACAATTGGATGCCCGTGCCGAACACAGACTTGTTGTTGATCCTAAAGATTCGGCGTTACCTTAACTGAACCGTATGGCGGCGTCCCCAGCACGCGCTCCTTTTGTCCTTGCGCATGGACTGGATATCCCGGGTTTGGAGCGGAGCGCCCCAAAAAGGCCTGCAGAACTTAACCCCAATTTTTTTGCACCTCCGGGAACTTGCAGGAATCCAAACCATTGCTGCACACCCTGATTAAGACGAGGAAATAACTCTCATGCCCTTAGTTCGAATCTCTCTGCTAGAAGGCAAGCGGCAATCTTACATAAAAAAGGCAGGCGAGGCCGTGCATCGCGCGATGGTGGAGACCATCGCCATTCCTGCCCAGGACCATTTTCAAATCATCACCGAACACGCGAAATCTCGTTTCATCTACGATCCTGAGTATCTCAATATCCGCCGCACCAACGATCTGATCATCATTCAGATCACGCTGAACCAGGGCCGCTCCGTGGAATTGAAGAAGGCCCTGTTCAAGAGAATCGCTGATCTACTCCACCAGGAACTCAAGCTGCGCAAAGAAGATGTGCTCGTGAACCTGGTTGAGGTGCCAGAAGAGAATTGGCCGTCCGGCGATGCAGACGCGCAATACGCTGCCTAAACAACCAGCCCCCCAGACCTAACCAACTCCGCCACTTTAACAAAGTCGCCCGCCATCACCCGGTCCTGCTCCAGCCGGGGGCTCGCCTGACGAACGCGCGCGTGGACCTGCTGCAGAAGCCCGCTGGTTTTTAAGGGCGCTAGAAAATCCAATGCCTGGGCAGCCGCGCAGGCCTCTATGGCCAGCACATGGGTGGTATTGGCTACAACTTTCTTCAGCTTAATGGCCGCCGCCATCCCCATGGAGACATAATCCTCTTTGTTCCCCGACGTTGTAATGGAATCTACTGATGCAGGATGGGCCAGGACTTTGTTTTCGCTCACCAGCGCTGCCGCCGTGACCTGGGACATCATGAAGCCGGAGTTCATTCCTGCGCCGGCGGCCAAAAATGGCGGCAGACCTTCGTTCAGGCTGGGATTCACCAGCCGCTCAATGCGTCTTTCAGAAATGCCGGCCAACGCACTCAAGGCAATAGCCAGGTAATCCAGCGCAAACGCCAGCGGTTCGCCATGGAAGTTGCCGCCGGAAATCACATCGCCTTCGCCCTGCTTGGTCAGGGAGGCGTTCGCCGGGGAGACGTTGGTCAGAAAGACCAGAGGGTTATCTACCGCCGAGTTCATCTCCGTGCTGAAGGTGCGGCGGCAAAAGTCCAGGGTGTCCCGCACCGCTCCATGTACCTGGGGGATGCAGCGCAGGGCATAGGCATCCTGCACTCGCCCACAATCCTTGTGAGACTTGCGAATCTCGCTGCCGTCCAGCAGATGGCGAAGAGACGCGGCGACTTCCACCTGCCCCGGGTGGGGCCGGACGGCATGAATGCGCTCGTCAAAGGCCACATCGGTGCCGCGCAACGCGTCCAGTGACATCGCGCTGATTACATCCGCAGTCCGGACCAGGTGCTGTGCGGTTGTCAGCGCCACTGTCCCCACCGCCAGCATGGCTTGTGTTCCGTTGATCAGGGAGATCGCCTCTTTGGCCTCCAGGGTCAACGCAGTAAGCCCGGCGCGCTGCAGCGCCTCCGCGCCGCCCATTCGTTCGCCCTTCACTTCAGCTTCACCTTCGCCGATCAACACCAGCGCCAAATGGGCCAGTGGCGCCAGATCGCCGCTCGCGCCTACGCTGCCCTGCGAGGGAATGACAGGATGCACTCCGCGATTGAGCATCTCGCACAGCATCGAGATCACGTCCACGCGCACGCCGGAGTAGCCTTTTGCCAGCGAGTTGGCGCGCAACAACATCATGGCCCGCGTCTCCTCCTGGGAAAGCGGCTCGCCCAGTCCGGCGGCGTGGGAGCGCACCAGGTTGATCTGCAGTTGACGGTTCTGCGCGGCATCAATGCGGACGTCGCTCAGCTTGCCCACTCCCGTGGTGATGGCATAAGCCAGGCGGTTTTCCCGCACCAGCTTGTCCACTACGGCGCGGGCGGCATTCACTTTCTCGCGCGCTTCCTGTGCCATCTCCACCATGCGCTGCTGGTGGACCACATGGCGCAACTCCTCAAACCCGAGGTCGTTGCCGTTGATAAGAATGGGAGCCATAATTCATTGGGCGGTTGCTGCGCTGAAAGCGAGGACGTATTTCTGTGGCAGCGATCGGCGGTTCAATTGCTTGTCCACCACCAGGTGCGTGGTCTCGCCTTCAGCCAATACCGTCTCGTTGCCGGCGCGAAACACCTGGTAGCGAAACCGCAGTAAAGACCTGTGCACATCCGTCAACCGCGTGCGGACCACGATCTCATCATCGTAATAGACCGGCCCTTTGTAGCGCACATGCATATCTGCCACCGGCATGTGGCAGTCATCGTCTTGTTCCATGTCGCGATAGCGAAAGCCCAGTTGCCGCATCAGCTCCACTCGCCCGATCTCAAACCAGATAACAAAATTGGAGTGATAGACCACGCCCATCTGGTCGGTTTCGGCGTAGCGCACTCGCAATTTTATTTCACCCTCGGTTGTGTTGCTCATTTGGCTCGGCTTTCAGTTGCCTTTCCAGGCAGGCTTACGCTTTTCCAGGAACGCGGAGACACCTTCCTTGAAGTCGGCTGTCTCGCGTATCGCGGCATTCTCGCGGATGGCGCGTGCAATCTGGCGATCCAGTTGGTCATGCGTGTAAGAGGAAAGCAGCTCCTTGGTGAGGCGTAGCGAGGCCGGACTGTTTTCCAAAAGCTGGACCGCCAGTTCGTGGGCGCGCTTCATCAACTCGTCTGGAGCAACAATTTCATTCACCAGCCCCAGTTCACGGGCCTCCTCGGCATTAAAGATTCGTCCGGTGAGCAGCAGGTCGCGCGCGCGTTTTTCCCCAACACTGGCAATCAGGAAACTGGACACGATGGCCGGAAGAAAGCCAATGCGCACCTCGGTGTACCCAAATTTTGCTTCGGGGACGGCCAGCACGAAATCACAAACCGTAACCAGGCCGGTTCCTCCGGCGATGGCTGCGCCATTCACGGCGGCAATAGTCGGCTTGGGAAAATCGTAGATTCTGCGAAACAGCCGGGCCACAGTCTCCGAGTCTTTGATGTTCTGTTCCGGCGAACGGCCTATGAGCTGCTTCAAGTTCTCCAGGTCCATGCCCGCGCAGAAGGCGCTTCCCGCCCCGGTAAGGATCAGTACGTGCGCATGGGAATGGGCCGCCCTTTCCATGCCGGCCAGAAGATCATCGATCAGTTCGTAACTGATGGCATTGCGCTTTTCCGGGCGGTTCAGCGTAATGGTGGCGATGCCATGCGACTCAACGTAATGGATGGTGTTAAAGTGCAAGTTCAGTCTGCTTTCTACATCATCACCGTATACTTCTTCGCAATACCGGCCGACATCTGAACCACCGCATCCAGCGGCTTGCGCAGTGGAACCTGTGCGCCGTGGCCAGCCAGGGTCTGCACCGCAATTTCCGTCGGAATATTTCCCACTAACTCGTTTTGCGCAAACGGACATCCGCCCAGCCCGCCGATGGCCGAATCAAAGCGGCGGCAACCTGCATCGTAAGCGGCAAGCACCTTGTCTGCCGCTCCTGCCTGCGTGCTATGCAAGTGGGCGCCAACTTCCAGATAATCGTAAGCGTCAATCACAGCCGCTATCAGCTCCCGCACCTGCTCCGGACTGGCCATCCCCACGGTATCTGCCAGGGAAATCTGGCGAATGTCCATGTTGGCCACAAGCCCCACGGCTTCAACCACTTCATCCGCGTCCCACACGTCACCGTAAGGATTGCCAAACGCCATCGAAATATAAGCCACAACGTCCAGGCCGGCGTCGTTGGCCTTCAGCTTGATCTTCTCCATCTCCTCCAGGGATTGCTCGGGCGTTTGATGCTGATTGCGCTCCAGAAACGTCGGCGAGACCGAGTATGGAAATCCCAGGGTCTTTACGGCTTCGGTGGCTATGGCCCGGTCTGCTCCTTTTTCATTCACCACAATGCCAATGATCTCCACGTCATCCGGCGGATCAAGCTCCTGCAGGACAGTTTCAGAGTCGGACATCTGCGGAATAGCCTTGGGCGAAACAAAGGACACGGCGTCAATATGCTTGAATCCCGCCGCAATCAGGGCGCGCAGGTATTGCACCTTGACCTCAGCCGGGATCTGTACCCTCAGCCCCTGCCACGCATCACGCGGACATTCGATGATCTTGACTTCGTCACTCATAGAAGGTTTTGCGGCAAACCACAGCAGGCTCATTCTTCATACCAGTGTTTGGACTTGCCCTTAGCAATTGGCCGTTGACTTTGACTTTGTCTTTGTCGTTGTCTTTAGCCGTTGACGTTGACTTTCAATTACCCACTTACCAAGTTACCAAATTACCCAATTCTTCAGTACTTGCCCTGTTTCTCAAAAATCTTCCTTGGATTTTCCACCAGCATGGTGTGTAGCTGCTCCTCCGTGACTCCCTTCTGCTTGAGCGCGGGAATTACATCGTTGTGAATGTGGAGATAGTTCCAGCGCGGCAGCATAACCGGCAATGGCCTCTCCGGCAGCCAGTGGTTGTAGCATGCGGCATCGTGCGATAGCACCATCTTTCCCGCATGGCCGCGCTTGCACATCTCCGCCACCGTGTTCACCCGGTCTTCAAAGGAAAGAATGGTGTCCAGGCCGAAGCGGTCCATGCCGATGTAGGAGCCGTTGCCAATCAACTCTTCCAGGTATTCGAGGTCAGTGGTGTCGCCGGAGTGCCCAATCACCACCCGGGAGAGGTCAACACCTTCCTCGCGGAAGATGCGTTGCTGGTCCAGGCCCACCCGCTTTCGCGCGTGCGTATGGGTGGAAATCGGCGCCCCGGTCCGCCGCTGCGCCTGTGCCGTGGCGCGCAGAATGCGCTCAATATCCTTCGTCACGCCCGGCTCGTCGGTCGCGCACTTCAGAATGCCGGCTCGCACCCCGGTGTCTGCAATGCCCTCCTGGATGTCGCGCACGAACATGTCAACGATGAATTCCGGCCCGCCGAGTACAGTTCCCGGTCCGCGAAAATGAAAATAGAACGGCGCGTCATGGTAGGTGTAAATTCCCGTGGCCACAATGATGTTGATCTTTGTCTGCTGTGCGATCTGCCTGATCCGCGGAATGTAGCGTCCCAGGCCGATTACGGTGAGGTCGACAATCGAGTCCACGCCCCTCGCTTTGAGCTCGTTCAGCCGGGCAACTGCGCTGGCAATGCGGTCCTGTTCGGCGCCCCATTCCTCCGGATAATTCTGAAGTATCTCTGTATCCAGCACGAACACATGCTCGTGCATCAGGGTAACGCCGAGAATGGAAGAATCAATCGCGCCGAGAGCGGTTTGTATCTGCGCCATATTGTTAAGGACGAAACCCAAAAGTATAGCCGATGGGTAGCCCCTCCACCGGATTGAAAGCCCGTGATTGAGGGGAAACGGCCACAAAGCGCATAAATTGACCATCAAGCGACCGCTGCAATCTCCGTCCGCGGAGTTCTAGGTAGATGACACTGCTCGCCCTGGGTAAATTTAGGACAGCGAAAGTCTCCGGGAGCCAAGCTGTTCAACAATTCTCCACGACGGCCTGCAACAGATTCAATATCAAATACTTACAAGCCTCAATTCTTAAGATGCCCCAATAGCGGTTCAAATCTGATTCGGGACCGGGGGGTGCGGTTCAAATCCTCTCTCCCCGACACTTCTTTCTTTGCCAAACTTTTACATAGTGGACGCTATATCGCAATAATGCGATAATCAAAAAACAGATGAACGGTGAATTCACGATTGAGTATGTGGAGTTGCCGAACGGGCGGATGCCCGCGCGAGAGTTCGTGGATTGGTTGGATGAGAAAGCAGCCGCCAGAATAGACGCCTTTATCGAACGCCTGCGCCGCTCTGGGAACCGGATGCAGGGCAAATTCGTAAAGAAGCTCACGGACGACATATTCGAGCTAAGGGTCAAGCAATTCGACCGCATTTTTCGAGTTCTATTTTTTTACCAGCCGAGAATGTTGATCGTGATTACCTCGGGATTTCAGAAGAAGACGGAAAAGACCCCGCCGGGCGAGATTACCAGAGCAGAACTGCTGAGAAAGCTCTGGCTGAAATACCGAAACCGCTACACGGGATCGCAAAAGGAAAGAGAAGCTATCCTGAAGGAGTTTGCACTATGAGACAGACCGTCAAGCGCGACAAGCACAACGAGATTGTCAGGCAACGCGCACACAAGAGCGCAAGCTACCGCAAAACGTTCGAGCGCACCCTGCATCAGATTGATTTGGCTCTCTTGGTCCGCGAGATGCGAGAGGATGAGGGTTTGACTCAGGCCGAACTTGCCAAGAAGGTTGGCACCACACAGTCCGTGATTGCCCGTCTTGAGGACGCCGAATACACCGGGCATTCGCTCACAATGCTGGAGCGAATCGCCACGGCCTGCGGCGTAGCCTTGAAGCTCCACGCTGAGAAGAAGCCAAACTTCGACCGCGAAGTGGCACTGGTATAGGTGCGGTTGCAACGGAGTTAATGAAGGACAGGCTGCTACTGTGATGTGCTGTGTTTGGTCGAAAGATTGATCATAAGGCCTTGAGAGCGGCGCAAGACACTCGAAACAGAGCCAAGGGCTTAAATCGCCATTAAATCGAAAGTTCTAAAATCATCCGCTAGGGCCGGCTACTAAGCCTCATTTTCCTTTCAATTCACTGTCTTGTACATCGACCCTTCCGGTCGATTTTCCCGACTCTCTTACCAACCGACTGATTTGGCAGGGGCTTACAAAAGTTCAAAAGTGCAAAGTCACAGGCGCTAATGCTCAAGGACTTCGGTAAAGAAATTTTCCGCTGTCTACGGTGTGACCGTGCGATATTCTTAGGTCCTCTCGTATTGCCTTACGCTCCTAAGTGCGCCACAAATCATCCGAACACAGATTGTCACGGTAACGGCACACGTGAACGCGCTTTTCAATTTGAAGTAGGAGTGAATAGAGACAGACTGGAGAGGCTACGGCGTAGCCCTTGCCGGTGTGATCCTGCTCATATCCAGCGGCACGGCGCGCTGAATCTCCATCTCGATTGAGGCGCCGGCATCCAGCTTCAAATCGCTATTCCGCTTCAGCAAGGCCCAGGCGATGCCGGCCGCCGCTCCCGCTGCGCCCCCGATTCGTGCTCCAGACAGCCCTCCATAAACCGCACCCGCCAGCACCCCGACACCAGCTCCAACGGCCCCAGCCTTGGCGCCTTTTTCAATCTTTTTACCCATATCGCTGTCCTGCTGGATCGTGCCCTCTTTATCCTTCATGGCCTTGTTGTCGGCGCCCGGTGTGTTCTCCACCCCTCCCGCCAGCATCACCGTGTATCCGTTGGGATAGATGATTGAGGTAAAGTGGACCAGCAGTTCCGCCCGGCCCATCAACCGGCCGCCTCGCTTGGCATGGGAAATCCTTCCTTGAACATAGGTGCCCGCCGGCACCAGGACGCGTTCGTTGACCACGAAGGGAATCACTGTCTCCGCATACACCACATCACCCTCCAGCGCATTCTTGGTCGAGATGGCCTGAATGAGCTTGAGCGCAATTCTGGTTCCTGCTGGAATGACGACTGCATTGGGATCTGGAGCTTCGCCCAGCGCCGCCCCAGCCGGAGGGTCCTGAAAACAAAGGGAGGTATCGAGGAGGTGCGTCACTCGAAAATTATGAGTGCATGCTTTTCAGTTGCAACACGGGCCAGCAGTTGTCGAATTTGGTGTGCCGTCAACCCGCTTAAATTAATGCGTATTACCTGCAAACGGCTGGTTGCGCCGCCAGGAAGGTCACGAACCTGCCAATCTGTTCGATGGATACCTGCTCGGCGCAGTGTTCATGATCGGGCAGCAGTAGTGGAGGCGGTAATCGGCGTGAAGGTTGAGCGAACCGCGCTGGAAGCGATTACCGGCCCTTTGTCAGAAGCGACGTGAACAGAGCACTCAGCGTCGGCAATTATAATTGATGAACCGGCTTAACCAGCACCTCGAATCGATCTCCGTGAGCTAGAAAAGGAGTGACCTGGCGCGTGGCTAAATCCAACATATAAAGTTCGTTAGTCTTCTGCTTCCACATTCCACTTCAGGAATATGGCCGTTTTACCATCGGCAGAGGGGCGAACTCGGACGCGTGCCCAATTCCCGAGATTCTCCAAGTGTCCAACATCCAAACCCATCTGATAAATATCGTAATTGAAGTAGGGTGAACCGTCACTCGCGGCCTGGAAGATCGAGCCGTACCCAGATTTCAGATCACCCGGATTGTTGTCGCGCCAAGCGTGTGTTCCCCTGCAGCTTGGTTCAATGCCTGCGCCTTCGTTGTCTCCTTGCTCAATCATTCACCTCAGAACGAGTCGTAATTGGACGGGAACAAACTTAGAAAAGTAAACGCTTGGAAGCCCGGCAGTCAAACGCGTGGTGATCTGGTATGTTTACCCGCATGCTTGGTTCACTTCCAGGATGGTTGGGATTTGCTGCTTTTGCTGGAGTCAAGTTGGTTGGCTACGGTGCTGCTGGTGCGGTGCTGCGCCGCGTCTATCCGGACGGCAGCGCCGGACCATTCAAGGTTGCCATCACACGAACAGGGGTCGGGCTTGCGGTGGGGCTTTCCAACATCGCGTTCTGGGCATGGGTTGAAAGCAGCTCTGGCAGTTCCGGCGGCGAAATTAAGGTGCCATTCCTGACGACTCTTGTGGTTTTGCGCTTGGCCATTTGGACATTCATCATCCGGTTTTTCTGCGATCGAAAATGGACGCACCCTCAACGAGACGTTACCTCGATTGTTGCGGGAACGGCATTATCTTTTCTGTTGGACGCCGCCGGAATTGCGCTTGCCCTCACCCCACCTAGGCAAGGCACATTTTGCTGAGATGTTGCCGCTTTCCAGACACACGCTTTGGGCGCATTTTGAGAAAGCGTATCTCGGTTAGAAGCAGGTTTCGAACTCTTGCTAGCAAATGGAAAATAAACGATTTACAGTCCGATTGCTTGAAAACAACAAGAAGGGTTACGCGAACGACTTTCGAGTGCGACCTGCAAGCTACTGGAGTGATTGTCTGACGGAAGTTTCGATCAGACCTGTTGTCCCATCAGCAGTACCCTAGGAGGTGGGGCGGTAAGGTAACGAGCCGTCTAAAGCCCTCTGACAATGTATCCCGCGACCGAAAGGTTGGCGTTGGAGCCGTGAGGCAACAATGCAACTGCCAGCATCAGGGCGGTAAGGGGCTAGGGTTGGTGGCATGGCCAGCACA
>DATGJZ010000081.1:0-174175 GCA_035294925.1 Candidatus Angelobacter sp.
ATTGAGGAAGGTGAAGACGTAGTCGCCGGAGGAACCGGTTTGTCCGGACCGCGGCTCATTGGTAGCGGTGTTGGTAATTGTGACTTTGGCGTTGGGCACTACCGCCCCGCTGTTATCGGTTACCGTCCCCAGCACGTCCGCAGTGGTAACCTGCGCGCTGGCTGAAACGACAGCAAGGAAACAAATGCCGGCAATGGCGACGAACTTCAACAGACGGCGCTGAATTCCGCCGAAGTCTCCGGGGTGAATATGTCTGGCTCGCATAGCGCTCTCCTTGATTTTGGATTTCACTCTGAATAGCAGGCCCCATCGCAGTTGCCCGGCAAGTACAAGACGCCATGGCGGGTTGCGACGCAAAACACACAGTTGTGTCCTGCTACGGCTCCGGCGAAAAGACACTCACAACAGTGGGGCACTAAACAATGCGGAGGCGGGTACAGGCATGATTCGATCACTGGAATGTCCCCACACACATCGTCGGAGGCAGGACATTCGCAGCTACCAGCATTCGCCCTGTTGCAGCTTTGCCAAATCGTTTTGCTTAAGCCTTAGAATGCTATTTCGCCACTATGGGCCCGCATTGTCAAGGGATTAAGGCTAAAAAGTTAAGCAATTAAAACGATCTACCCATCGGATATGGAGTCCAGTTCCGTATTGGGAAGAATTTCATCATGGCCACTCGGGCATACAGCAGGGGAGGATTAGGGGCGGGTTACGAATAACGGGTTACATGCCACGGCAGGCAAGAGCAAAGGCAAGACCTTTTGCACGCGAAATCCTAAGAAGCTCAGTGACACAATTGGGGAAACACCAGCTCAAGCCCTCGCGTCAGGGCGTGGTTGCGGGTCTGGCGAAGGCCTCCATCAACGAAGTTATCTTCATCGCCCGCTTGAGCTGGTCCTGAGTGCTCGCACTCTTGATGGTTATTGTCTGCGGCTCACCGGGGAGAAGGTCAAAGTAGTTGTCCGAGAGGCGCGCATCCAGGTCTCCGAGTGAAAGGTAGACATTCCGGGCCAGTTCGGACGAACGCAGAGTCACCTGATAGGTTGGGCCGGAGCCGGTAATTGTGGTCTCTATCCTGGGGGCTACAGGCAGTTTCAGATTGTGGGTGACATCCTGGAATATGAGATTGCGCGATACTCTCTGGCCGCCAACTTCCAGGTCAAAGACGAGGAACGTCTGACGCGGATCTCCTTTTTGCGCCAGATCGGACTGATCCAGGAGCAAGTAGGAGGCGCTGGATTGCGGAGGGAGCTGGACCTGGAGGGTTTGATCCAGCAGGGTGTGTCCAGTGAAATCCAGCATGCGGTAGTGGATGACACCCGATATTGGCTGGAGCTTGTCCGAGACCACAAACACATCAACTTTGTTATCGTGCACATAGGGCGAGATGAGCAGATCATCGTAAAAACGGCGCGCATAGTACTGCAGCGCTTTCCAGCGGCCGTAATAATCGATGCTGGACCAGGAGGCCACCGGCCAGCAGTCATTCAACTGCCAATACAGAGAGCCCATGGTGCGCGGGCGTTGCCGCCGCAGATGTTCGGCGCCAATCTTGATGATCTCCGCCTGCTGTACCTGGCTCAAATAGACAAACGAGGCGAAATCTTTGGGTTCACTGTATTCCCGCAACATATAGGTGAGGATGCGTTCGTTTCCGCCCTTGTTCCGCTGGTGGGATTGCATCACCACAGAACGGATGTCCAGGTCTTCAGGCTTGGCGAAAGATTGAATGGTACGCATCTCGGGGAAGGACTGGAAACCGAACTCGCTCATGAAACGCGGGAATTGCTGCAGGTAATCTTCTTTAGGGGCCTGCGCGTGCCACACGCCCCAGTAATGCATGTCGCCATTGCGGAAGCTATCAGGGGGCTCCTCGAAATCAGCACCAGGAGAGCTGGGCCAGTATGGCACCGGGTCTGCGTACTGGCGGACCGCGCTCTTTAGAACGTCCGCAAAAAGGATTACGTAGCCCTGCCAGAGGCGTTCCCGAACAGCAGGTGAAATGGATTCCTTGAATGTCTGGCGTTCACCCCAATGGAACCAACCGGTTTCGACCTCGTTGTTGCCGCACCAGATCACGATGCTGGGATGGTCACGCAGACGCTTAATTTGTTCGACAGCTTCCTCGCGCACGGTTTGCTGAAAAGGCAGGTCTGGCGGCACCATATCTCCGCCGAAGGCGAACTCCTGCCACACGAGAATTCCGAGTTCATCGCAAATGTCATAGAAGTCATCGGATTCGTAGTAGCCGCCGCCCCATTCACGCACCATATTCATGTGGGCATCACGCGCGGCTTCGAGGATCTCTCGATGCCGCGCAGGCGTGACCCGCGGCGGAAAACTGTCAAAGGGGATTACGTCCGCGCCTTTGGCGAAGACCTGAATGCCATTGATGACAAATGCAAAACTCTTGCCCCAATCATCAGGAACCCGGCGCAATTCCACGGAGCGCAAGCCGGTCTTAAGGTCCGCCTGCGCCTCAGTTTCTTTGCGGTCCTTAATTGAAACCGCGAAATGATAGCGGCCCTGCGATCCGTAGCCCAGGGGATACCAGAGTTTGGGCGAGGCGATGTGAATGGGGAAGGAAATCTGATTCATGCCGGCATCGAGTTGAACGGTTTGCGACCCGTCTTTTATCGGCGCAGAGTTGAGATCATCGTGGCTGTAAGTGATCGATACCGAAGCGGGCTCGACGCTTTCGATTTCAAGCTCCGCGTTCAAGCTGGCTGTTTCCAAGGTGATCTTGTTCTGGTGGATGTGGAAGCTCTCAATTCGCAGTGCGTCCCAGGACTCGAGGCGGACTGGCTGCCATATGCCTTCCGTGACGAAGCGCGGACCCCAATCCCATCCATATTGATAGGGTGCTTTGCGCGTATACGGCGCGGTAGGAATGTTGTTTTCGTTGCCTCCGTTTACGGTGGAGATTGCGGGCAAGATATACGGAAGGGATTCGACATAGGGCAGCATACTTTCTACTGCTGACCGAAAGACGATGCGCAAATTGTTGGCTCCCGGCTTCAACAACGCTTTGGCGGGAACCCGCCAGTGACGAAACATGTTATCGGCCTTCAATATGAGCTGGTCGTTCAGATAGACTTCGGCGAAGGTATCCAACCCGTCGAAAAGCAGGTCAACATGCCGGCGGGCCAGGGTTGTGGCCTCAACGTTAAAGGTGGTGCGGTATTCCCAGTCCAGGCGGCCTATCCACTGCAAACGCGCTTCATTGTCCTGATAGAAGGGTTCGGGGATTAAGCTATTACGCAGCAAATCCGTCTGGATCACCCCTGGTACTTGTGCTGGATGCCACTGCGTCAACTCAGTCCTGCCTGAAGCGCCTACTACACGAAATTCCCAACCGGAATCGAGGTTCTGCGAGGCAGGCAGAGCTGCGACGCCGGGCAACGCCATGGCGAGCATGAAGAGCAAACAGCTGAAACTTTTGTGACTCCAGTGACCTGGTGCGCGCATTGTGAGTTCTCCGTAGCAGCAATTAACATTGGCAATTAGCCCGCCAGGCGGGCATCCAACCGGCGGACAGCCTTGGCAATCCTTAAGAGGGTCGCCGGCATGGAAACGACATCTTCCAACACCTTACCACTGACCCACTGACCCACTGATCCACTGATCCACTGATCCACCGATCCATGGCCAGCCAGGACCGGTGACTGCGATTTGACTGATCTCCACCCGCACGACCAGATATATGATGAGCCCGAATCACTTAGAGCATGTTTCAACGGTAACCGCAGAGGCAATTTGTACCTAGTCCGGATTAAGGAGTGGGAGTCATTGTGGTCTCAGGTGATTTCCACCTATCATGCTGCAAATGACTCTACCCGAAATGAACACGAGTTCCAAGGTGATCCACGTTGGTGGCGAGGGCGTTCTTTCGATGCCACGATCAGCAGCCTCCGCCAACAAACTGGCATTCGCTGTGGTCACTTCCCTGTTTTTTATGTGGGGCTTTGTCACCGTCCTGAACGACGTTCTGGTGCCCCACCTGAAAGCCATCTTCGAGTTGAATTATGCGAAGGTAATGCTGATTCAATTTGCATTTTTTTCTGCTTATTTCCTTTTTTCAATCCCATCCGCCAAGGTGGTTGACTGGCTTGGCTACAAGAAGACCATGGTGGTGGGGGTTCTCACCATGGGACTCGGGGCGTTTCTCTTTATTCCGGCCGCGAATCTGGCATCGTATCCAGTGTTTCTGGGCGCACTGATGGTTCTTGCCGCCGGCATCACCGCACTGCAGGTGGCGGCCAATCCCTATATTGCTGTACTGGGTAAGCCCGAGACTGCGTCAAGCCGGTTGAACTTATCGCAGGCCTTCAATTCTTTAGGGACAACCATTGCGCCTTACCTGGGAGGCATGCTCATCCTCAGCGCCGCTCCAGCGAGCATGGACTCCGTGCGGAGCCTGGGCGCGGGAGCGATGCAGGCCTATCGCATTCATGAAGCGGCTTCTGTGAAGATTCCGTACTTGACTATAGGGCTGGCGCTGATCCTGCTGGCAGGAGTGATTGCTCTTTTCAAACTGCCTCCTATGGCAGAGGCGGAGCACCACGGAGCGATGTCTATGGCCCAGGTGTGGCAGCATCGACACCTGGTACTCGGCATCGTTGCCATTTTCCTTTATGTGGGAGCAGAGGTATCGATTGGCAGTTTTCTCATCAACTATTTCAGTCAACCCAATATAGGGAATATCTCAGAGGTAGTGGCCGCGCGCTACGTCTCCTATTACTGGGGTGGGGCCATGGTGGGCAGATTTATAGGTTCCGCTATCTTGCAGAGGATTCGCACCGGGACAGTTCTCGGAATTGCCGCGATGACGGCCTGCTTGCTGGTTTGTATCTCAATGCTCACGGCGGGTCACGTGGCTATGGGGAGCATTATTCTGGTGGGCCTGTTCAACTCGGTCATGTTTCCCAGCATTTTCACTTTGGGAATTGCGGAGCTGGGGCCGCTCACTGGTGATGGGTCGGGGCTCCTGATTATGGCCATTGTGGGAGGCGCGATACTGCCTGTGATGCAGGGGGCTTTAGCGGACAAGATCGGAATTCACCATGCGTTTATTATTCCTGCGATCTGCTATGTGTACATTGTCTATTATGCTTTTCGAGGGTCGAAGCCAGGGGCAGCACTCAGCACTTAGCATTCAGTCCGCGGGCGATCTCTTTAATCCTTTAAGAGCGTCTTCGGCATGGAGACGACAACCTTAAAAACCTTACCACTGATGACGGTGATCTGGGTTGATCTTCACTGATACGACAGACCAGAAAAAGAAAGGTTTTCTTCTGCGTTGGGCAATTATAAAACTGCTGTGAAGCCTTTACTTCCTGCTGATTCTTCACAGTTGATTCTTTGGTTTGCGGTTGTTCCAGGGATTTGCTTCCTCCAACTGGCCGGCTAGTTGCAGCAGGGTTGACTCTTCCGCGTAGCGGGCTCCGAAGAGCATGCCTATCGGCAAGCCGTCCTTTGATTGCTGCAACGGCAAGGTGATTGCCGGCTGGCCAGAGAGGTTGTAGGTTGAGTTGTACAGCGCGAAGCCCGCTATGCGGGGATCGGCAAAATTCGCATTTGGATCGTTGAAGTCGATGAGGCCCACAAGCAACGGGAGAGCGCCCAGCGTGGGTGTAAGCCAGACGTCGCAAGTTTCAAAAAATGCGGCGAAGGAGCGGGCCACCTTCTGCAGGTGGGCAACGGCGGCGAGATACTGGCTGCCGGTAACTTTGCGACCGCGGTCGTAGAAATTCCATGTCATGGCTTCAAAGCCGGCAGGCTGGGGTTCGCGGCCTGTGGCTTTGGCAACCGCGTCAATGGTCCGGACGAGACCGGTTCCATAAAGAGTCAAGAACGACCGGCCTACCTTGTGCGCTTCGATATCAAAGCCCGCTTCCTTCACCTCGTGGCCGAGCTGTTCGCACAACCTTGCTGTTGCCTCAGTTGCGGCTGCAATTTCAGGATCGAGTACGGCGCCATAGGGAACGCGAGTAGTGAAGGCAATGCGCAGTCTGCGCGGCCTGGACGATACCTCGGCCAGGAAGGGCTGCGCGGGAGGCGGCGCCGCGTAGGGATCGCCCGGCATATATCCCGAAGTGGCATCGAGCGCGGCGGCAGTATCTCTCACGGTACGGCTCACGACCCCCTCGATTACCAGACCGCTCATGATGTCGCCTATATCCGGACCGAGCGAGTTGCGTCCTCGCGTGGGCTTCAGTCCCACCAAGCCGCAACAGGCTGCGGGGATGCGGATGGAGCCTCCACCATCACTGGCGTGGGCCACCGGAACCACACCCGCAGCCACTGCGGCCGCAGAACCACCGGAAGAGCCGCCAGGAGTGCGATTCACATCCCAGGGATTTCTTGCTGGACCGTACAGTTTGGACTCGGTTACCGGGGGCAAGCCAAACTCCGGCACATTGGTCTTGGCAAAGGGAATGAAGCCGACGCGCTTGAAGCGGGCGACGAGATGAGAATCCGCAGTGGCCGGCTCATCCGGCAGAAACGAGGAACCGGAGCGGGTGGGCATGCCGGCGCAGAAGCCGGTAATATCCTTGAGCAGCAGCGGCACTCCGGCGAAGGGCTGGCCATTGGGCTTAAAGGATTTGGCCGCTGCGCGCGCCTGTTCGTAACCACGGTAAACCACGGCGTTGATCTTAGGATTGACTGCCTCTGCGCGGGCGATTGCGGTCTCCAACAGGTCGAGGGCAGTGATCTCGCCGCGGCGAACCAAGTCGCCAAGGGCCAGTCCGTCTTTTGCGTAATATGAGTTGAAATCCATGGCGTTCCGTTTGTCCTTTATGTACAAAATGGCAGTTGGCCAAGCCACGCAGTCTATCATTCCGCTTTAGATCCGCGGGCGGTTGCTGCTCGTTTGCGATCGGTTGCCCTTGGCAGGCGCCTGATTACGAATAGAATATCTGCCATGAAAGCGCTATGCCCCCGATTCCTCCTTCCCATAGCCAAGAGAGACCGCTTGTTGGCTTGCCGTCCTAAGTTGCTTTGCGTTTTGCTTCGGCGGAAACTCGCGTTCCGTTGTTGCGCAGTTCTGGTTCTTGGCAGTGCGCTCTGGGCGCAGCAAGGCCCGGCTAAGGGCCCATCCGGCATTGGAAATCTTGATAGCGTCGCAGTCAGTGGCGACACAGTCACGATCCGCTCGGGTGAAGATACGGTCATTGCGCAAATTGTCGCGTCCGACGTTCTCCGAGTGAATTATCGCCCTCAGGGTAAGACCAGCCCGCCTACTCCGGTATTGGACCCGAACCGCACGTGGCGCAGTGATGTTCCAGCGAAAATTGAGACGAGCGCCGATCCGATCGTGATTTCCACGGATCGCATGACGGTGAAGATCGCCAGGACACCTGTGCGTTTTGCGATTTACGACCGTGCCAATCACCCATTGTTGCAGGAGCCAGCGGAGGGAGGCGCCTATGCCGGCGGCCTGCGGTTCACTTACAGGAGCGCGAGCCCATTTTTCGGCATTGAGGGCACGAGCATGCCAGCCAACAATATCGATGCGCACCAGGATATTCGCATGGGAGTGTTACGCAACGGAGGCTCCGCCCGCGCCGGCAGCCAGGGTGATGGCGGCGCGCCTCTGGCCTACACCACGAGCTATGGGTTGCTGGTGGACTCGGACGGCGGAAGCTTCGATATTCCCGACGGAAATCTTCAGTTCAGCGGCGGGTCACGCGCCGATATTGAATACTTCATCATCGTGGGCGACCCTAAGACGATTCTGCATCGTGTGGCCGACATCAGTGGTCATCCACCGATGATGCCCAAATGGACACTAGGCTTTATGAACAGCCAATGGGGCACAACCCAGGCTGAGGTTACGCAGATCATCGATACCTACCGCGCCAAACATATTCCTATTGACGGGTTCATTCTGGATTTCGATTGGAAGGCGTGGGGAGAAGATGACTATGGCGAATGGCGATGGAACAGCACCAGCGGTCCGGGCAACGTCCATCCTAATAAGTATCCGGATGGGGCATCGGGAAAGTTTGCGCAGGCGATGCAGGACCGAGGGATCAAACTGATTGGCATTTTCAAGCCGCGTATCCTGCTGCACAATGCGAATGGCGGGGTGACTACAGCGGCCCAGTACGCTTACGACCATAAGCTCTTCTTCGATTCCGAACGGCCCTATGAAGAGTACTTCTCCAAGCGGCCGGCGCTGGACATCGATTTTTCCAAAGCGGAGGCGCGATCCTGGTTCTGGGAGCATATGCTTCCGGCATATAAGACGGGCATCCGATACTTCTGGAATGATGAAGCCGACGCCATCAGCAATATCACCTTTCCTAACTTTCAGCATGCAAATATGGCCAGGGCCATGTATGACGGCGCACGGTCGGCCGGAGATGAGAGGGTCTGGACCATTAACCGCAATTTCTATCTAGGCGCGCAGCGTTACGCCTACGGCGAGTGGTCTGGCGATATACACGGCGGATTCGACAGCATGGCGGGACAGGCGCCACGGATGCTATCCGCAGTGAATCTTGGAGAGCCGCACTGGAGCATGGATACAGGCGGCTTTGTTGGACATCCGAGCGCTGAGAACTATGCACGATGGATGGAGTTTGCGGCTTTCGTGCCCATTATGCGCGTGCACGGATTTTTCAATGAGCATCGCCAACCCTGGATTTACGGGAGCCAAGCTGAGGCCGACGCGAAGGCAGCCATCGAATTGCGCTACCGCCTGATTCCTTATATGTATGCATACGAGCGCGAGGCACACGAGAATGGCGCGGGCGTGGTGCGTCCTCTTTTCTGGGATTTTCCCGAGGACACGACGGAAAATGCGTACCGCACCGATGAATGGATGTTTGGCGACGAGTTGCTGGTAGCTCCTATACTGGGCGAAGGACAAGCGCATCGCAGCATCTACCTGCCGCAGGGGACATGGATCGATTATTTCCGTGGCATGCGATACGAAGGCAACAAGGTCATCGAGTATACGGTTGATGCGAATACCTGGGCGGACATTCCTCTCTTCATACGGCAGGGTGCGATCCTACCCACCCAGGAGCTGCAGCAGTACGTTGGGGAACGGTCCGTATCACGGATCTATGTCGACGTGTTTCCAACAGGCACGGAGACAACTTTCACATACTATGACGACGACGGGGCCACGTATGCCTACGAAAAGGGCGCCTTTTACGAACAAAGGCTTTCGACGAGTGATGATGGAAAGGCCGTCCGCTTCAATTCCACGGCACCCGCGGGAAGCTATAAACCCGCACTACGTGAATACGAGGTAAGGCTGCATGGCATCCGGGCGCGCGCTGTAAAGATTGACGGTGCAGACATTCATCGTTATGCAGATATCCCACAGCTTGAAAACCAAACGTCCGAGGGCTGGACTGCCGGTACTGACCGATACGGTGATGTCACTTGCGTGAAGCTGATGGCGAACGGCGCGAAACAGGTTATTGCGGCGCGGTAAGGATCAACATCTACCACGGAGGCACGGAGGACCCACAGAGAAACAGGGAGTCTTCACGGAAGGATTGCGGATTGCGCCCCCATTTCCCGATTTTGATATTCTTGATGGCATGAAATTACAGGGTTGCGGCACAGCGCTTATAACTCCTTTCAGGCCGAACCAGAGCGTCGACGAACAACGTCTGCGAGAACTGGTGGAGTGGCAAGTTGCGTCGGGAATCGGCTTCCTTGTCCCCTGCGGGACTACCGGCGAGACGCCGGCACTCAGCCGAGAAGAATGGCTGCGGGTGATTGACATCACCATTGAAGTTGCTGGCGGGCGCGTCCCGATTGTGGCCGGAGCGACGTCGAATGCAACGGCGGAAGCAGTGGACAAGGCAAAAGAGCTTTCCAGCCGCAAGGGCGTAGACGCCATCCTGACGGCATCACCCTATTACAACAAGCCCACACAGGAAGGCCAGTACCAGCATTTCAAGGCCATTGCGGAAGCGGTGGACAAGCCATTGATTCTATACAACGTGCCGGGACGAACGGCCGTCAACATCGAGCCGGCGACCCTGGGACGGCTGGCACAGGTTCCCAATATTGCAGGAGTGAAAGAGGCGAGCGGAAATGTCTCGCAGATTGCGGAGGTCTTTAACCATGTTCCGGAAAGTTTCCTCGTCTTTTCCGGCGACGACGCCATTACCTTGCCCGTGATCTCTCTGGGCGGGGTGGGAATTGTCTCCGTGGTGTCGAACGAGATTCCAAAAGAGATGTCTCAGTTGACTAACGCCGCACTGAAGGGCGATTGGGAGAAGGCGCGCAAGATCCATCGCCAGTTCCTGCCGTTGATGCAGGCCAACTTTATCGAGTCCAATCCGATGCCGGTGAAGGCGGTCCTGGCCATGATGGGCAGGATCGAAGAGGTTTACCGCCTGCCGATGGTTCCGGTGAAGCCGGAGACGCGGGCCAAGCTGGAGAGGATTGCTTCGCAGGTTGGATTGTTAAACGTTCATGCGGCGGTATCGGATTTCTGAACCCCATTCACGAAGAAGAAGAGTGTCGCCCCGCTGGGGCTCATTTATCTCTTCTTCTTCCCAGCGCTTACGCGCTGGGCTCAGTAATTCCGCCCGCTTTGCGGGCTGGGGTGATTGAGGCATCCGCATTCTGAATTTCTAAGTGAACAACATTTTGGGAACCCGGCGCCGGAGTAACTTCCTTGTGTGTCCGGCGCTTGAGCATGGTTCCCTGATCCAAATCTATTTTTGAAACACCCTCTTGTCACTTCTTAGCGATGGCCATGGCTGCCAGATTTCCGCCCAGGCCCATGGTTTCCACTGCGGAAGAGGGCACAATCACCATGGAGCCTTTTTCTTTAATAGCTTCGTAAAGCATGTTCATGGCGCGCAGATGCAGGGCGATAGGGTTTTCGGCGTAAGCGGCAGCGGCCAGCACAAACTTATCGGAAATTTCAGTTTCCGCCTGACCCAGAATGATGCGAGCCTGGCGCTCGCGCTCGGCCTGCGCCTGGCGTGACATGGCGTCCTCCAGCGCCTGAGGAATCTTCACGTCGCGAATCTCCACCGACTGTACGGTGATTCCCCAGGAAGTTGTCTTCTCATCGAGGATGCGCTGCAATTCTTTGCCCAGGGTCTCGCGCTCGGTGATCATCTGCGCCAGCTCATGGCGGCCAATGGATTCCCGCAATGCGGTCTGGGCACTGCGGGTGATGGCATCGTTGAAATTCTCGACTTCGAGGATGGCCTTCTCGGCATTCCACACCAGCCAGAAGACAATGGCATCCACGTTCACCGGGACGGTATCGCGGCTGAGAGCGGACTCCGCGGTAACGCTGGCCACGCGCACCCGCTGGTCAACGAAAGGACTGATGGTCTCCACGATGGGCACGATGAAAAACAGGCCGGGGCCGCGCAGCCCCACGTATCTGCCCAGCCGCAGCAGCGCCACCTTTTCCCACTGGCGCATCACCTTGATGGCAAACAGCAGATAGATGCCTACTAACGCCCCGGCAATCAGCGCCGCCCGATTGTGGGTGAGCCCTGTGACTATTGCACCGGCGCCAAAGCAGATCACAAAGCTGGCGACGGCGACACTGTTGAATGAAGTAACTTGAATGTTCTGTGTGGTTGGAATTTTGAAAATCATAAGTTCATCTCCTCGGAGCCTGGTCATGCACGAGCTCGCGCAATTCCTTCAATAACTCTTCCACGGTAAAACCAGCGGCGCCGGCACGGGCCAGAAATTCGCCCACCAACTGGTTGAGCTGACGCTCGCGCTCCACGTCGTCACGGCGCGGCTTCTTCTGGGTGATAAACGTGCCTGTACCCTGTTGCGTCTCCAGCAGATCACCCAGCTCAAGCTCGCGATAAGCGCGCAAAACCGTGTTGGGATTGATGGCCAGGTCCACGGCCAACTGCCGCACCGTGGGGAGCTGGTCACCGGCGGCCAGCGATCCTGCCGCGATGCCGGCCCGCACCTGATCCATAAGCTGGCGGTACACCGGCATTCCACTGCGCAGGTCGAGCTTGAACCGGAACGACGATTTCGAGTCTGAGGCCGTGTGTTTCACTGTCACGCTCATATAGTGTTATATAACATTAGTACATTAAGTCAAGGAGAAAAATTACTGAGTGCGTCGTCCGCAGGACCGCTCATTGCCGGCTGAGCTTTTTTGGCGACTTTAGCAATCGGTTCATCGGGGCACCGGGTTATCGGAGTAAACAACCTCAATACCCCTTCACCGCCAAGACTCGATCCAAGGCCCGCCGTCGGAATTGCTAAACTAATTTGGAGCCTTTGGAGGGAGAGGAAATGGCTGAAGAGAATCCGGTTGCGGTCACTTATCTGGAAGAACTCCGGAAGAACTTTCGCGGATACAAGCGCCTTGCCGACGCTGCGTTCGCGCAGTTGCAGGATGCCGATTTCTTCTACACTCCCGACGCAGAGTCGCTCAGCATGGCCCTGGTAATCAAGCATGTCAGCGGCAACCTGCGCTCGCGCTGGACTGATTTTCTGACCACGGACGGCGAGAAGCCGGACCGCAATCGCGACCAGGAATTCGAGCTCGGCGCAGGAGTGGGCCGCGAACAATTGATGCGCTGGTGGGAAGATGGGTGGAATTGCGTATTCCAGACACTGGCGGCACTCAGACCCGGAGATCTTATGCGCACCGTTACCATCCGGGGAGAACCGCATTCCGTGGTGCAAGCCATCATCCGCTCGCTCACCCACACCGCCTATCACGTGGGACAGATCGCCTACCTGGGCAAGCACATCCGCAAAGCAGCGTGGAAATCGTTGAGCATTCCTAAGGGAAAATCAGCCGAGTTTAACGCGATTAAACCTGAGGACCGGAAGTACAAGTCGCCTCATCGGGGTGGGTGATCGAGCGTTTTCAGGCAATCGGGGCATGGGTACATCAGGGCATCGGGTTTATCGGAAGAACACCGACGCCTGCTCCGTTCGAATCGGTCTACCGGATCTTCTGAAGTGCTCTATTTCGGTGTTTCGGGCACCAATAGAGTTTCAACCATACGGTCGTCCTGGCGGGAAAACTCGACCAGCGCTTTGCGAATTGGCTCCAGGGAGCCGTCAGGGCCGTAAATGGCTCCCCCGCCCGCCGGAATGCCAATGCCTCTGGCGCCATCGCCAGCGAGGTTTACCAGTGCCCGCAGGTTCCACCATTCCTCATCCTCTTCATGTGCGCCCACGTAGAACGGGGCAAACTGGAAGAGAGCGAGTTTCTTCATGGTGGAAGATTCAAGCAGTGTACCCTGGCCGAGCTGTACCGCGCCGGCTGAAACTCCCATCAGCACCGCGCCCTCATACCGCTTTTCCTGGATCAGGTCTTTGACGCCGTTTTCTTCAAAGACGTTCCAGCCCTGCCCGGTATCGCCTCCGGAAAGAAGCAGCAGATCGGCGGCGGCGAGGAAGGTTTTGTCTTCGCCGGTGAGAATTGAGGGAATCATGCGGCAATCCAGCAATCCGATGGCCTCCATGGCCGACTGAAACAAGGAATAGAATTCCGGCTTATCGCCATTGGAGGCGCCCACATAGGCGGCCTTGGGGTTCAAGGAATCCAATTGCTCACGAACCCTCTCTATAAACAGGCTGTTCCCGTCCTTCCAGAAGAGCAATTGGCTATCCGCCAGCATGTACAGGGGCTTGAGCATAAGGTAGCGCGCTTCGCGTCCGACAGGACGTTGTACCTCAAAAACATCTCAAATATCCACCCCCGGCCCACGACCTTGGTAGTGCAGTTTGACAAGGAAGCGAGCCAAGCGCGCGATTGTTGGGTCGCAAAGAACGCGACCTTCGCGCGGCTCGCCCAGATCCTTCGCGGCGCAAAGAACGCTTGCTCAGGATGACAAACTGCCCCACCCAGCCCACGACTAATATAGAATTTCCGAACGTCAGCAAATGGATTGGCAAGGACTTTCAGATCGAGAACTCGTGGAATTGTGCCTCCGGGACAACCAGGCAGAGTCCTGGACGGAATTTTTGCGCCGGTTTCAGCCGCTTATGGCGGGAGTGGTCAGCAGGACCATCCGGCGCTGGATGCCCCCGAATCGCAGCGTGGTGGATGACCTGGTGCAATCGGCGCTGCGAAAAATCTGTGACAACCATTGCCGGCCCATGCGCAGCTTTCGCTGGCTGCACGAGAATTCATTTCGCGGATTTCTCAAGGTCGTCTCCTCGAATGTTGTCCAGGACCACTTCCGCAAATACCCCCTGACACGGACAGAAGAGGATCTGGAGGAGGTGGGGCCGGATGCAGCGCGAAGCGAAGCTTCCACCCAAGGCGTGGAAACCGATGCGCTGGTACACAAGCTGGTCGCGTGCCTGCAGAGGCTGCTGGGCACCGAACCGGACTGCAAGCGCGACCTGGCGATGTTCCTGCTGTATTACCGTGCTGGACTCACGGCCAAGGAGATTTCCGGGCTCTATCCTTTGACGATAAAAGCGGTGGAAAACACGCTGCTGCGGCTGGTGCGCATCGCCAAGAAGCGCTGCATTTGAACTGAACCGGCAGGCCAAATGCCCTAAAAAAGGCTTTTAGGGTTAAATGGATTACCTACGTTAATAATGAATAGAGGTAAGAGGATATGCTGGACCAGCAAAAAGGGCGGATTTCGTCCGGCGATGGGGTGCAAGCGGCCATCCATCTTCAGTTGTCCTCACCATTCCAAAATGAAGTTGTTGCAGCGGGCCTATGATTAGAGATATCTAGGGTTGAAGCAGCATTCTACGTTATTACGGATGGAGGCAGCAGTGAACCAAGCAGCAGGCCATTTAACGGATGCGCAGATAAGAGACTACGTAGAGGAGTCGACAACGGTACCTGAGCCGCAAAAACCGCTGGAAGCCCACCTCGCGGACTGCGAATCTTGTCTGCATCGCCTGTTGGACGCGGAACGGATTCACCTTGGCCTCCTGGAGGGTGATGGTATGAAGCGGACCCCGTACCCAGGTTGTCCTGCAGAAGAGACCTTACAAGAGCTGGCTGCCGGGATTTGCCCTCCTGATAGCGCCGAATCGGCGACGGAACACGCCGCGCATTGCAATTATTGCGGCCCTTTGCTGGGCAAGTACATGAGAGAGTTCTCCGAAGAGTTGGAAACCGAAGACGCGGCGATCCTCAAGCAACTCGAAAGCTCCAAGCCCAAGTGGCAGAAGAAATTTGTCGAGCGGATGTTTCCTCCAGCGCCAAGGCCATGGTTCGGCTTCTGGCCCAGGATGGCAACTGCAGTTGCCGGAGTGGCGGGCGCAGCCTGGCTGGCCCTACCTCTGATCCTTCCCACCGACCTGAGCCAGGCCCAGCGCCTAGTGGCCTCGGCCTATGGCGAACGAAGAACTACGGAGATGCGGTTAACCTCAGCGCCGCATGCAAGCTTTCAACCAGTCCCGGTAGTAAAGGGCAGCGCAGATGGCAATGACCTGGAGTCTGTGCCGGCACCGCTGGTTGAGGCAGAGGCGATGCTCAAGAAGAACAACAAATCAGGCGAGCTCAATCCACAATGGCTGCAAATTCAGGGCCGGATCGATCTTTTGCAAGGCACGGCAAGGAGCGTCGAGCAGGCGATAGAGGCTTTCGAAAAAGCGCTCGCCAAAGATCCGAACAACATGGGATTGAAAGTTGACCTGGCTACGGCTTATTTCGAAAAAGAGATGCGGGCTGACCGTGACCGTCCGGTCCTGGTAAAAACGATAGAGTTGCTGACTGACGTAGTCAAGAATTCCAAGCCGGACGACAACCAGCTACGCGTGACGGCCTTGTTTGACCTGGCAATCACGTATGAAAAGTCGGAGATGCTGAATCTTGCAGCCCCTACCTGGAAGCAGTATCTCCAGGAAGACCCGACGAGCGACTGGGCCAAAGAAGCCCGTAAGCACCTGGAAGTTCTGGAAAAGGCAATGCCCCCGCCCAAGCAACAGGGTTACGCGGAGCCATCCTACTTCCTGGCTCACTCCTCTGATGGTGGGGTGCTGGAGGCCTTAGAGGAATATCAGGATATTGCTCTGCGCAGTTGGCTGCCTACAGCGGTGGAAGACCGGTCGAGTGAAGCTGCCCGAGCAGTTAGCAAATTAGCTGAACTGCTGAGGCAGCGTCACTCCGATCCGTGGTTGCAGGACTTTCTGAGCCACAGTACTCCCGCCGACTTAGCTGCCACAAAAATGTTGAGCACCGCGTTTACCTACGATTTAAACGATCTGCATCATCAGGCGATCCGGGAATCGCAGAAGGCGGCAGACATTTTTGCCCGCCACAACAACCTTCCCGGGGAGCTCCGGGCCCGATACCAAGAGGTCTACGGTCTTCAAAGGAGCTTAGTCGGGGACGATTGCCTGGAGCGCGTAAGCGAACTCTGGGCGCGGGTGTTTAAGACCGGCTACCATTGGCTGCAGGCACAATTAGCCCTGGAAAAGGCAACCTGCGCCAATCTAACTCTTGACTTTGACACAGCCGCCGCCACGGTTGATATGAGTCGCAACATAGCCCGCCAGTTTCGCTTTCCTGAACTCGCGCTGCGGGTGGCTGGTTTTGACGCGGGAATTCAAAAGCAACAGGAAAACTACGACGAAGCCTGGAAAAAAGCAGTTGGGGGCCTTGGCATCTACTGGCGAGGCAAATGCACCGGGAATGATGGGAGTCCGTTACGCGTGAACACCGGAGGATGCGCTTATTCCTGGGAAAGAGTTTATCAATTCTATTCAGTCATGCAGCAGTGTGCGAGAAAAATGGCGCTTCCTCACGCATCCGAAGCTCTGCTGCTGACGGGCATATCCATCATCGAAGACAATGCCCCGGACGATGTCAGCCTGAGGGGAATGCTCTATCTAAGATTCGCCAATATTCTGTCCCGGCAGGGTGAGACGAAGCTGGCAGAAAGCGAGGCCAACAAGGCCGAATCGCTACTGCAAGAATCCCCTTCCCAGGAATCCACGGCCCATATATACGCGGCGCTCACCAGAATCGAGCTGGCTGAATTCGAATTGAATGGCGGAAACGGAGAGTCAGCTCTTTCCAAGATCGACCCGCTGCGTGCCCTCCTGGCAAACCAGGATGACTTCGTAAAACTGGACTTTTACACGGTTGAGGGTGATATATACACACAACTGAAGAGATTTGACGAAGCCGTTGCTGCCTATCGGTCGGGAATCCAGGTGGCCGAGAGTTCCCTGAACAGGGAGCAGGATGGCGCCAGGCTTAACTGGATATCGGCAACGGGAAAAACTTATCGTGGATTGACACGCACTCTGCTGGATATGGGAAAGACCACCGAAGCTCTTTCCGTTTGGGAGTGGTTTCTAGGGCGTTCTCTGGAAAATGAGAACAGCGACGCGACCAACGCTGGAGCCTCCGCGACATCGAACAAGTTCGCCTACCCGCCGCTTCCCCCGACATTGGAACCGCACCTGGTTTACGCCAGCTTCGAAGACGGTTTGCAAGTCTGGATCGTACGCGGAGCAATGATCAACAGTAAATGGATCCCCGTGCGGCGCGAGGAATTAAGAAAGAAGGTCATCGAGTTCGCCAAGGAATGCGCTAATCCATCACAACCCTTGAATCAAGCTCGGACCTTATATGCCCTGCTTCTCCAACCCATAGCCGAGGAGTTGCCGGCCAACGGCACGATTGCCCTGGAGTTGGATGAAACGCTCTGGGGCCTAACCTTCGAGGCGCTGCAAAACCGCGATGGGCGGTATTTTGGAGAAGACCGCTCGGTTGTCTACTCTCCAGGGTTACTGGCGGAAACGGTTCTTCGCCGGCCCAGACCACTTACAGGACGAGAGCCGATGTTGCTCATTGACGCTTCCGAAGCTATCGAGGCGGCGCCTCTTCCCGGCCATTCGGAGGAGGTAAGCGCCGTCAAACGCACCTTTGCCAATACGAGAACACTCGGGCCATCCGTCATGACAGCCCATGAGGTCAGCGAGGCACTGTCCCAAAGTTCAGAATTTCACTTCAGCGGCCATGGCAAGCAGGACGGCACTGGAACAGCCCTGGTGATCGGCTCCCACTTATCCCTGGAAGCCAGGGATTTTACTCCCGGTCGACTCAAACGATTGCAGTTGGCAGTCTTATCGGCATGCTCGAGCGGTTCAGCGAAAAAAGGAAGCTTCGATCAGAGCAATCTGGTGCGCTCCTTTCTTTCGGGCGGAGTACCGACGGTAATTGCGAGCAGGTGGGACGTTGACTCGAGAAGCGCCTCGCGTTTCATGCAGACTTTCTACGGCCAACTGCGGCGCAATGAACCGGCGTCGCAGGCCCTGCAATATGCCCAAGCGGAAATGCGCTCTGAAAAGAGTCACCCTTATTACTGGGCTGCCTTCACTCTGACCGGCAGGGCCAACTGACCAAACCGTTTTGCGGTACTATATACGGCATTTAGGGAAAATACCCAGGTCGTCGTTATCTATTCATTGAGAGTCCCAAGTCATTATATTTTGTGAGGAGATAAGGAATGAGAAGGCGAGAACTGCTTGGGGGATTGTTTGCCCTGTCCGCAAGCGGCTTCCTGAATAGCTGCCGGGGAGCTGAAACGCACGACAGTGATGATTCCCATCGTGAACCGAAAAGCCCAGCTACGCTCAAGGTGATTTTGCAGGGCGCCTTTGCCGTGGTGCTGGACAAAGACAAGCGCTACAAGATCACGGCCGTAATGCCGGCCGATCCTGCGCATGAGTTTCGCTTCCAGACGCCGACGAGCCTGGAGAAGTCGGCCCCGCAATATCGCTTTACATTAGAGCCGGAGGGATTGGATATCAGCGGGCGGCGTCCCTACATGGATCATGGCCTGGACGATATGAACTTCAACCTGGGTCCGGTAGGCGACCTGGATAAGGATGCCTTCGTGATGGTTGATCTTCCTGCACCGGACGTCATTACGTTCATTCCACCGCCTGAACCGGTGGTTTTTGTGGATGGCCGAATCGCATCAGCGCCGCTGAATCATGTTCTGGAATACAGGATCAGCGATCTGCACAAGGTAGTTCTTCGTTCCAAACAACTGGGAGAGACGCGACCCCTTGAATTCTCTGAGATTTTCAAGCACTACATGGAGCATGAGACCCGAGAAAAAGATTACAAGGACAAAGCCGGCCATGGCCCTCAATTCCCCCACACGAGAGATGAACTGGGGCGTCCGGCAGAGCCCGAAGTGTACACGTTTTTCCTGGGCGTCGGGGTAAAACCAGGAATTCTGAGTGACCTTGCCGCCGTGCAGCATGGCCTCGAGTTTTTTAATAACAAGCTGGTCCCGCTATTCCCCAAGAGTCCGGACCTTAAGAGGATACGCGAGATTCGAAATTACGGAGACCCTTGCACGCCAACGCGTCCGACTAACCCATCGCAATTAAAACCCAGTGTACTCGACGACTCGATGCAGAAGCCAAAACTCCTCTTAGTGACATCGGCCGAGGACTGCCGGGCCACAGGACTCACGGGAAACTGCACCAGATGTTAGGGCCTTATAACGCCATCGCCTCGGCATACAGGCGGTGGAAATGGTGTACTCCGCGCTCCTGCTTTACGCTGTAGCGGCCCTGGCTGTATGAGCGGGAGCGCAGGTTTTTCTGCACCTGTTCACAGATGCTCACATCTTCGACCTGGATCTCGTCACTGAAGCGAACGGTCTGCCGTGGTACGTCGGTCTGAAGAGTGGCTTCCGGGAAATACCACTCGAAGATGGCGATGGAGCGATCAGGCGAGACCGGCAAGACAATATTCACGGAGACATTGTCGGGATAGCAGTTGAGCATCCAGTTGGGATAGATCCAATAGTATTCGGCAACGTCATCGCCCCTGGCCTGGGAGTAGCGGCGTTCGACCGTCTTCTCATTCTCCGGGCCACGGATGGGGCTGGACTGGACGGAGTAGTTATCGAAAAGACAAGTCGAGTAGCTGCTGTAATCCAACTCGCGATTGAGGCTGGGGTGCACGCTGGGCAGGTGATAGCCTTCAAGATAGTTGTCAATGTATGTCTTCCAGTTGCACTCCATTTCGTAAATCCGGCGCTGGTGGAGCTGCATCTTTTCCAGTTCGAAGCGGCCCGCCTTTTCAGGAAGGCTGCCAAGAGACTCGATGAGGGGCCTGGCTGCCGGATCCAGGTTCACAAAAATCAGCCCCGCCCACCGTTCAGTCCTTACAGGGGTAAGGCCGAAGTCGCGGTAGTGAAAATCCTGCACGCCTTCGCATTCAGGGGCATTGAGCAGGTCGCCATCCAGTGAGTACGTCCAGCCATGGTAGCCGCAGCGAAATACCTTTTTTTCACCACAGCCCTGGGCCGCCGGGCCGGCCCGGTGCCGGCAAATATTATAGAAACCTTTTATCTGGCCAGCGGCGTTGCGCACCATGAGGAAGGGCTCGCCGACCAAGTTGGCGGTGAAGAACGAGCCCGGATTCGGCAACTGCGTCTCATGGCCGACGATCTGCCAGGTCCGGGCAAAGATTCTCTCTTTTTCGCCAGCCTCCCATGAAGGTTCGAAATAGTAGTTGGCGGGCAGGGTGAATGCCTGCGCGACGTCGGGTTGAATGAGGTTCGGGATTGATAGTCTCCTGCAAGCTTGACTCGAATGGCCGAAACGGGATTATATCTAAACCCACATTGACTGAAGCCACCAAACTCATACGAGGCCTCTCCCTGCTGGACTCCATTCTGCTGCTGACAGGTGGGATCATCGGATCCGGGATCTTTCTTACCGCCGCGGACGTGGCATCCAACACGCGCACGCCTGGGCTCTTCCTCTCGATCTGGGTAATCGGCATGGCAATTACCATGCTCGCCTGCTTTGCTTTTGCCGAGATGGGAGCGATGTTCCCGGAAGCGGGCGGGCAGTATGTTTATCTGCGCGAGGCCTATGGAGAGCTGGTGGCGTTTCTCTACGGCTGGATGATCTTCACGGTCAGCGTGGCGGGAACGATCGCAGCCCTGGGCGCAGGTTTTGCGGAATATATGGGAAAGCTCTTCCCTGCTCTTTCCGCCGATCACATTGTCTTCACGATTCCCTTAGGCGGCCTGGCTGTGACTCGCGGGCACGTGGTGGCTCTGGCTGCCGTTGCCCTGCAGACGCTGATCAACATCCTTGGTGTGCGCCGTGGCGCGCTACTCCAGAACGTTGCCACCTGGGCCAAGTTTGGGGCGATTGGAGCGTTTGTGATCCTGGGTCTGCTGGTGGGCAAAGGATCATGGAGCCACTATGCCACCGGGTTAGCGGCAACTGCGACGAGTCCATCCCTGCTGAGCGGCATGGGGGTGGCGCTGATCGCCGTCTTTTGGGCGTACGATGGCTGGGTTTACATCACCTGGGTGGCGGGCGAGGTGAAAGATCCACAAAAGAACCTGCCGCGATCCTTGATCCTGGGACTGTTGATCGTCGGCGCGATCTATCTGGCCATCAATGCAGTCTATCTTTACGCGTTGCCGATGACGGAGATCGCGGCGAATACGGCCGTAGCGCAAGCGGCGGCTGTTTCCATGTTTTCCGCCGGGGCGGCGCGCTGGCTGGCCCTGGTGATTGCCGTCTCCTGCTTTGGAGCCATGGCATCTTGCATTATGAGCGGAGCGCGCGTCTACTATGCCATGGCCGAGGATGGCGTCTTCTTCCGCAGCCTGGCCAAAGTGAATCCCCGCTGGCACACGCCTGTCAGGAGCCTGGTGCTGCAGGGCGTCTGGGCGGCGGCGCTTGCCCTGAGCGGAGGCTACAACGCTCTCTTCACCTATGTGATGTTCATGATGGTGCTCAGCTACACTCTCACTGTGGCGGCGCTGTTTATCTTGCGGCGCAAAATGCCAGATGCGCCACGCCCTTACCGCTGTACCGGATACCCGTGGCTTCCCGCTCTGTACGTCCTGATCAGTGGCATCTGGACGGTCAACGCCATCTTCACGCGGACACAAGAAGCGCTTTGGGGAATCATCATTGTGGCGCTGGGGATTCCGTTTTATCTGTACTGGAGGCGGGGGGAGAAGCGGGTGCTTGGTACTCAGTAGTTAGTATTTAGCAAAACCAGACCCAAAAGCCTCAGCTGCGAATCAGGGCGAATTGAGTCCTGCGGAGAATGCGCGCCATCAGTCCGGCCCGCTTGACGATTGCCAGAATCGCCAGATCTCTGCGAGGTTCCGGTAAGTTAGTAAGTTGGTATTTGAAAGTCAACTTCAGCTTGAGGACATTGGATTTGACCGAGGATTTCACCGCGGTTTCAGGTTGGATATCGTTGCGGACGACCTGGATCTTGTACTGGCCGGAATGGGAGAGATCAAAGAGCTTGTCCAGTTCCATTTCCTGAACCATTGTTTTGCCAGGCTCGATGGGGACCATGATATCGCTGGTGGTAGTGTATGCGCCATAGAAGTATTGCTTCCCCTGGTCAGTGAGCGGCACAGGCCGGCCATTGGCGTCGCGGACGTCTGGCAGGAAGCCGCTCAACTGCGGCAGGCCAGGCGCCGCTTCGAAGAAGATTTGCGAGCGCGATACGTTTTTCATGGTGATGCTGATTTTTACCTCTGCGCCCGCCGGGACGGTCTTTTTGCTGTTGGCTAGCCGGATGCGAAGAGAGAATGAGGGAGGCCGTTTTGTATCCGCTTGCGACGTGACGGCCATGTCGGGCAGAACGGCTCCGGCCGGGTGGTAAACCACGCCGCAGACGGAGCGTGGCAGCGACGCCTGCGAGGACGCAGCTACTGCTGCCAGCAAGACGCCAGAAACCAGGATTCGGAACAAATTGCGCATGCGTCCTTAGAACGCAAAGCGAGCAAGGATTTGCGGAGGACGCTTGAAGATTGCCAGAATCGCCGGAATTGCCAAATTGAGAGGCATCCGGTGCATGCAGGCTCGTCCCGGCGCTGTGTCGCATACAACCGACGTATACGGTGATCCAATAATCTTGCAAGATGACAGGGGTTGGCCACGTTTATAGGATCGCCGGGCTATCTGCATTGCTCTCATGTTGACGAAGACGCAGCCGAGGGCGGCTGCCGAGGGCGGCTGCGGTCCACTCTAAATTTTTTATGGCTGTAACCATGGACTAAAGTCAGACTAAGTCCAGGGCTGGGAAGTACGCTCGGAACACCGGGCAGACGGGGCGTCCCGGGCGTATACGCTTACCGATTTCCTGTTGCCTATTTTTTAGGGAAACTTCCTCGGGGTTCGTTATTAGAAGACATAGGGCTTGATGCCGCTTGTTCTTCAAGCCAGATAGCGCCCAGAAACTTAGAAGGCCGCGCAGGACAACCGTTTTCTTTTTCAGGTGAGAAGGAGCCAACATGCGCTCCAGGCAGTTTGACTGACCCCGTCACGTGCCTGCCTGGAGCGCCCTGATCTTGTCCAGCCCCGGTATTCGATATAAGGAGATTGCGGAACATGACTCGGAAACAACTTGAAGACTTTCTTGCAGTGATAACAGAGATCAAGAACAGGAATTGCGCTATACCCGAACAGGCGCTCCAGATGCTCAAAGAGGCGGGAGTGTATACGGATTCCGGCGAGGTGGCTGATGTTTACCGCTGTTCAAGCTTTGTACCGTAGGGGCGGGTATGCCATTGGCCTTTAGCCTTTAGCCTTTGGCTCTTGGCTCTTGTTAATTCGCTGCAATTGGGTTCCCGCTGCTCGATCAGTGGTGAGGCGAAGAGCCAAACGCCTTGAGCGGAGTATTCATTGCTGCTTTTGTTAAACTCATCCCATGCGGCGAATTCTCCGCTTCTTTTGGAATGCTACGCGCGGATACCATCTCACGCCGTGGCGCAGCCCTTATCTACGGTGGCGTATGGAGACCTATAGCGGGTTGAAGATGGACAAGATCGGCTTTGTGGAATTCTGGGGATTCTTGTTCCGCGAACGAAAGCAGTTGAAGCGCTTTCTCATGTGGACGGCAGAGATGGAGAACTACGCGCGACCAAAACCCAAAAACCCTTAGGTTGCAGGGGACGGGGAACAGGTTATAGGGAAGGTCAAAAACCAACGCCAAGTGATCTTCGCGGATTCCGCGATTCTCGAACCCCATATTGATTCAGAGCACCCCGGTGACGCGAACAGCGCTGGGAGAATTCCCTGAAATTGCATGGCAGAGGAACCATTCTCGGGATGCTTCGGCTTCGCCTCAGCATGACAGATACGTAGGTTACAGGTGACAGGGAAGGTCAAAACCAGATCCAAGACCTCTTTGCCGCGAAACCCAACACATAGGTGACAGGGGACAGAAAGACATTTCTGATTTGTGAGTTTTAATCTGTGAGCTACAGCCACAAACCCCTTTTAGTGAGGAGCCATGCTGATTTTTCAGATGTCGTACTTCTTCAGCAGGTGGCGGAAGGAGCGGTAGGACACTTTCAGTAGTTCGGCGGCGCGGGTTTGCACTCCCCCGGATTGTTCCAGGGCGGACTCGATCAGGGAACGTTCAATGCCTTCTACGTAGCGATCAAAGTCCAGACCCTCCGCGGGGACGCCATGATGACTGCTGCCGTTGCCATTGCCCGAGGCTGATACTGCGTGCGCTTTGGGATGTTCGGGATCGAGTTCGATACGGAGTTCCTGGGTGGCCTCCAGCGCCACTGCCCTTTCAATCGTGTTTTCCAGCTGGCGAACATTTCCCGGCCAGTCAAAGTCATGCAGAGCGGCGAGGGACTCCGGGTTGATGGTGATAATGGTTTTTTGCGCCGCAGTGGCGTATTTCTTCAGGAAGTGGTTGGCCAGTAATTCGACGTCTTCCCGGCGCTGCCGCAGCGGTGGAACAGAAATTGGAATCACGCTCACCCGGTAGTAGAGGTCCTCGCGAAAGGTGTTGTCGGCCACCATCTGCTTCAGATCTTTATTGGTGGCGGCGATCACGCGCACGTCAATAGCGGTCTCCTGCGTGCCGCCCACGGGACGCAAGGTGCGTTCCTGCAGCACGCGCAACAGCTTTACCTGCATGGAGACGCTCATTTCGCCGATCTCATCGAGAAATACGGTGCCACCCTCGGCCACTTCAAAGAGGCCGCGCTTGTTCTGGGTTGCGCCGGTAAATGCGCCCTTCACGTAGCCGAATAGTTCGCTTTCCAGCAAGGTCTCGGGAAAGGCGCCGCAGTTAATGGAGACAAAAGGCCCGGAATCGCGGGGAGAACAGGCATGCACGGCGCGCGCCACCAGCTCTTTACCAGTGCCGCTCTCGCCATACACCAGCACCGTACTGCCGGTGGCGGCAATGGTGCGGATGGTCTCCTTGAGCTTTTCAATGGCGGCGCTCTTGCCAATCATGTTATCCACAGAATTACGGCTGGCTGCGTCGCGCTTGAAGGCGAAGTTCTCACGGCGCAGGTGACTTGCTTCCACGGAGCGCGCGACGGCGATCTTGAGCTCTTCCAGCAATCCCGGGCCTTTGTGGATGTAGTCAAACGCGCCGCCCTTTACCGCCTGCACGGCGGCCTCATAGTCTTCCACAGCGGTGACCAGGATCACAGAAGTATCGGGCGAGACCTGGCGGGCAAAGCGCAGGACTTCAATGCCATCTGTCTGCGGCATTTTGATGTCTGTAACCAGCACCTCATAGTTGGCTGAACTCAGCCTCTTCTTGGCGGCTTCACCGGCATTGACCGTCTCCACCTTGTGGCCTTCTTTGCGCAAAGAGATATCGAGCATCTCGCAGATGGAGCGCTGGTCATCGCAGACAAGAATGCTAGCCATTCGATACTCCTGCGGCAGCCGGCTCAGGAGAGGCGCCAGCAGCGGAGTTGGCACCAGGGTCATTCAGCTCTGCCTTGGCCTGCGAAATCTCAATTACGAATTCAGCGCCCTTACCCGGCGGCGAATGAACTGAGATCTTGGCTCCATGCGCCTGGATGATCTGATAGACGAGCGCCAGCCCCAGGCCGGTACCGCCGTCAAAGTTGGACTGAAAAGGCTCAAAGATTTTTTCCAGCAGTTGCGGGGCAATGCCGGGACCGGTATCGCGAAATCCGAGCTGCCACTTGTCGTCCACCGGGCGCAGCGAAACGGTGATCGTCCCTTTCTGCTGCATGGCACGCTCGGCATTCTGCAAGAGGTTCCAGAAGACCTGCTTGATACGGTCACCATCCAGCACCGCGTAGGCCTCGGGAACGCTGAATTGGCGGACAATCTTGAGCTCGCTGGATGGCGACCGATTCTCCAGCAGCACCAAGGTATCTTCCAGCAGGGGAATCAAGTCCTTGCGCGCCAACTTGTAGCTTTTCTCACGCGAGTAAGCCAGAAAATCCGTGATGATGTCATTCAGCCGTTCTGATTCACGGATGATGATCTCCACCAGGGTCTTTTGTTCCTCATTGAATGGAGAAACGCGGGAGAGCACTTGAATGGAACCGGCAATGGAGGTGAGAGGATTGCGTATTTCATGGGCAATCCCAGAAGCAAGCCGCCCGACGGCCGCCAGGCGGTCGCGCATGCGCACCTCGCGCTCCAGCCGGCGAAGTTCGGTATGGTCTTCAAAGGTATAGACGTATCCGATGGAGCCGTGCTCGCCCACGGTGAGGGCAGTCACGGTCATGCCGAAAGTCTTCTCTTCTCCCGAGGGCGTCATGACCCGAACCTCACCCATGGAAGGCAATGAGTCCAGACGAGGCAGACGATCCAGGAAAAGCTCGGCAATGTGACGCCCGTATACGGCAGATGGTTTGCGTTGCAGCAATTTCTGTCCGGGAGCATTCAAAAGCGTGATGCGGCCATGGAGATCCGTGGTAATGAGGCCGCTACGAATGGAGTGGATCACGTTCTCATGCAGCGCCTGCAGGCTCAGGAGTTCTCCGCTCTTATCTTTCAGTTCCCGGCCAGCCTGGCGCAGCTTGGCCGCCAGAGAGCTGGACAGATGGGCTACGGCCAAGTAGGCAAAGAAATTAATCAGGATGACTGCCTGGAGGGCCTTTTCATCGCCGTGAGCAGAAAGCTGGTACGTGGGGATTTTCTCGTAATAACACAGCTCCAGCAGAGCCCCATAGAGAATGAATGCCACTGCTGCCGTGAGATACGCCCAGTAGCGGGGCAGCAGAATGCTGGCCACGATGATGACCAGGGGGTATAGAAAATTGAAAAACGTATCAATTCCGCCGGTGACATACACCACGGCGGTGGCAAAGGCGAGGTCAGTGAAAATCTGAACGATGGCCTGCAGGCGGTATTCGTCCCACAGAGAAAGCACGACCACAAAAAACACGGAGACGGTGTACCAGATGAGAATTACATTGACGAACAGGCGGGTGGGAACATTGTTTGGAGTAAGGTTGACAACCAACAGTTCAACCGCAAGCAGAAATGAAATGATGATGACACGGACTTTGACCAGCCATGCCAACCACGATCGTTCGTTGAATCTGATGTTTGCCACAATTCAGTATTTCGTACTTAGTACTTAGTAGTTAGTAGTTAGCGACACCTTGGTTTTTGGCTAATAGCTCTTGGCTCTTGGCAAAACCTTTATTGCCCCCGGCTACTAGCTTCTAGCTGCCAGCTACCAGGTAAATCAAAAGCAACGGCAAAACCGAGAGCAACGGCAAAACCACAAGCGCCACAGTTCTTCTATTCGCTATGCTCACCCTGGGCGAAGGCCCAGGGTGAGCGTTTCGGTTTCATCACTCTAGCCCGACATTTTGGCGATCATTGAGAACATTGGCAGATAGAGTGAAATGACGATGCCGCCGACCACGACGCCCAGGAAAACGATCATCATGGGCTCCATCAAGGTGAGCAGGTTTTTGGTGGCAGCGTCCACTTCGTCTTCGTAGAAATCAGCGATTTTCTGCAGCATGGCATCCATGGCGCCTGTGGCTTCGCCTACGCCGATCATCTGCGTGACCATGTTGGGAAAGACGCCGCATTCCCGCAGCGGGTCAACAATGGTGCGGCCTTCCTCCACTGACTTGCGCACTTTCATGAGCGCTTCTTCCAGCACAGCATTGCCTGAGGTGCGGGCGGTAATGGCCAAGCCCTCCAGGATGGGCACGCCGGAGGTGATCAAGGTTCCCAGCGTCCGGGTAAAGCGGGCGACGGCAATCTTGCGCAGCACTTGCCCCAGGACCGGGATATTGAGCAGCAACTTATGCAACATGTAACGCCCTCTGGGATCTTTCAAGAGCTGGCGGATGCCAACCACGAGGGCGATGACGAAGACAAAGAACACCCACCAGAACCGTCCCACGAAGTTGCTGAGTCCAATCACAATCTGGGTGGGCAGCGGCAGGGTGACACCCATGCTGCTGAACATGTTGGCAAAAATCGGCACCACAAACTTCAGCAGGCCACCGACAATCAGGCCGGCTATGCTCAGGACGGAGACGGGATAAATCAGCGCCGACTTGACCGCCGACTTGAGCTTTACGATTTTCTCGAGGTACAAGGCAAGGCGCTGCAGGATCACGTCCAAAATACCGCCAGCCTCACCGGCCTCGATCATGTTGGTGGTGAGGTCGTCAAAGACCTTGGGGAAGCCTCGCATGGCATTGGCCAATGTTGCGCCGCTCTCCACGGTGAGACGCACGCCATTCAGACATTTCTGGAATGCGACGTTCTCCTGGTTGCCTCCCAGGATTTCGAGACACTGCACCAGCGGCAGGCCGGCATCAATCATGACGGAGAATTGGCGAAAGAAGATGGCGATGTCCTTGGTCGCCACCTTGCCGGAGCCAAGCTTGGGCAGGGTGAATTCCTTGCCCTTCTCCTTAATGGCCTTTGCCGTGATGCGTTCGCGGCGCAGCAGATGCTGCAGTTGCGCCTTGCTTTCCGCAGTGCGCTCGCCGGCAACTCTCTTTCCCTGAGCGTCAGTCCCTTTGAATGTATATACCGCCATACCGATGACTCCTCCCTAACTCTTTGAGTTAGCAATTGGCAATTAGCTCCTAGCTACTAGCTGCTAGGTACAAGCAAAATCAAGTTCCATCACGCCGCTTCGCTTCGAACCCCGGCTTCTTGCTGACGGGCAAAATCACAGCCAAACCTCGCTTTTGCCACTCTTACCTTCTTGCCGCGGTGGTTGCGGCCGCTACCTTTGAGGCCACAACACCGCGATTGATGATGTCCTGCAGTTCGTCCGGATTGGACGACCGCAGCAACGCAACTTCCAAAGAAATCTGCTTCTGTGTATACAAAGTTGCCAGCGACTGGTTGAAAGTCTGCATGCCGAATTTGTCCTGGCCGGACTGCATGGCTGAATAAACCTGATGGATCTTGTCTTCCCGAATCAGGTTACGCACGGCGGCGTTGGGAACAAGAACTTCCATGGCCATCACGCGGCCATTCCCGCCTATCTTGGGCAGAAGCGCCTGACACAGAATGCCTTCCAGCACCAGAGAAAGCTGGGCCCGAATCTGCGACTGCTGGTGCGAAGGGAAAACATCGATGATACGGTTGATGGTGGAAGACGCGGAGTTGGTGTGCAAAGTGCCAAACGTAAGATGGCCCGTTTCGGCAATGCGCAAGGCCGATTCAATGGTTTCCAGGTCGCGCATTTCGCCGATCAGCACCACGTCCGGGTCTTCACGCAGGGCAGCGCGTAAAGCATCCGAGAATGACTTGGTGTCCGAGTGAACCTCGCGCTGGTTCACCAGGCAACTTTTGTTCTGGTGCACGAACTCGATCGGGTCTTCAATGGTGATGATGTGATCGTGGCGCTCGGTGTTGACCTTATCCAGCATGGCCGCCAGCGTGGTGGATTTGCCCGAACCGGTAGGCCCGGTGACCAGGACGAGGCCTCGGGGCTTATCGCACAGCTTGGAAACGATGAGAGGAAGGTTTAACTGCTGGAATGACTTGATCTCAAAAGGGATGACGCGGTAAACCGCGCCAACGGCGCCGCGCTGGTTGAAACAGTTGCCACGGAACCGGGCCAAACCTTTCAGGCCGAAAGAAAAATCAAGCTCCAGGTTCTCTTCAAACCGGTGTTTCTGGGCGTCCGTAAGCACGCTATAGGCGAGTTGCTTGGTTTCCGCCGGGGTCAAGGGGGGCATGTCCAGCGGTTGCAGGTGCCCGTGCACGCGAACTTGTGGCGGCGAGTTGGTGGTAATGTGCAGATCGCTGCCGTTCATTTCCATCATTTTCTTGAGTAAGTCACTTAGTGAAACGTTCATAACTCAGTCCTTAGTACTTAGTATTTAGTACTTAGCGCTTGGCAATTAGCAGCTGGCCATTGGCAATTTGCAAAAACCGAAATTCGAACCCGCTTTGTATAATCGGCAATTTAGCCATTGGCTTTTGGCTCTTAGCTAAATTCCAAACCTTTGCAACCACAACTTGCATTTCATTACGCAGATGCTTCTGCACAAATATGTTCTTGCATCAATGATTTGACTCATTACTAATCGTTGATCGCTAACTGCTTCCTAGTGCACTGTTTCTCTTGCTACTTCTTCCAGCGTTGTTACTCCGTCCATTACCTTGATCAGCCCGCTGCGGCGCAGAGTAATCATGCCCCGCTCGATGGCTTTCTTTTTCAGCTCTGTGGCCGACGCGCCCACCAGGATCAATTCGCGGATCTCGTCATCCACTTCCATCACTTCGTACAAACCTGCCCGCCCCTTATATCCAGTACCGTTGCAGACGCTGCACCCTTTGCCTTTGTAGATCTTGATCTTGCGGGATTCCTCCGCGGTGAAGCCGGCTTCCAGCAGCGCCTGGGGTGGCAAGGGCACTTCTTCCTTGCATTCCGAGCAGATGCGGCGAATCAACCGCTGCGCGCAAATCAAGTGGACAGCTGTAGCTACCAGGAACGGCTCAATGCCCATGTTCATCAAGCGGCTAATGGTTTCCGGCGCGCCGTTGGTATGCAGGGTAGAAAGCACGAGGTGGCCGGTGAGAGCGGCCTTAATGGCGATCTCCGCAGTTTCAAAGTCACGAATCTCGCCCACCAGGATCACGTTTGGATCTTGCCGCAGGAAGGCGCGCAGCGCGGCGGCAAAGTTCAAGCCGATAGATTCTTTCATCTGCACCTGGTTCACGCCGTTGAGCTGGAACTCCACGGGATCTTCCGCCGTGAGGATGTTGGTATCAGGTTTGTTCAACAGGGAAACGGAAGAGTACAGGGTATTGGTCTTGCCTGATCCGGTGGGCCCGGTAACCAGGACCATGCCGTAAGGCTTGAGTACGGCGCGTTGAAATTTTTCCAGCGACTCCGGCTCGAAGCCCAGCTTGGTCATATCCAGCCGGAGGTTTTCCTTGTCCAGAAGCCGCAGCACGACTTTTTCACCCCACAGCGTGGGCAGGCAGTTCACGCGGTAATCGAGCTGCTTTCTCTTTCCGCCAATCTGCATCTTGAGCATGATGCGACCGTCCTGCGGGAGGCGCTTTTCGCTGATGTCCATCTTGGCCATGATCTTGATGCGGGAGGTGATGGCATCCTTGAGCTTCATAGGCGGCGACATGATGTGTTGCAGCACGCCATCTATGCGGAAGCGCACACGATATTCTTTTTCGTAGGGTTCGATATGGATGTCACTGGCGCCGCGCTTGACCGCATCGGTAAGAACGATGTTCACGAGCTTGACGATGGGGGCTTCGTCGGCCGATTTCTCCAGCTCGCTTAAATCCATCTCCGCTTGTTCGGCCTGGAGCTCGACATCGGCCTCATCCCCCATGGAGGCCAGCAGTTCATCCACGTTCTCTTCGGTTGCCGGCTGGCCATAGGCTTTTTGAATGGCCTCCATGATGGCCGATTCTGAAGCTACCACCGGCTCAATGTTGAAGCCGGTCATGAACTTGATATCGTCCATAGCGAAGACGTTGGTGGGATCAACCATGGCGATGGTCAAGGAGGCGCCTACGCGACTGAGCGGCAAAATCTGATAACGCTTGGCGGTGTCTTCCGGAACCAGCTTGACCACGGCGGAGTCTATTTCAAAGTACTGGAGGTTGATGGCCGGCACGCCGTATTGACGGGAAAGAAAGTTGGTGACTTCCTCGTCCGTGACGAACCCGAGTTGCACCAGGACAGAGCCCAGGCGGGCGTTTGCGCCAGCGTCTTTTTGCGTCTTGACAGCCTTCTCAAGCTGTTCAGGAGTGATGATCTTCTCTTTAACGAGAAGATCGCCTAGTCTTTGCGACATATGCTGCTGGTTCCTGGCACCGTTTCAATACAGGTTGCAATTTACGAATGGCTTTCGGGGGCAGCCGTCGCAGGAAAACTTGTGAAACCTCAGCGTATGCCGAGTTGACAGAAATTGTCAATCCAGAATATGAGCTAAAGGGTAACGTTTTCTATCTGTTAGGGCATGTCCTTCCGGGTATATCGGCAAATTTTGTCGTCCACTTTAGAACGAAAGTACGGACAACTTATGCAGTATTTAGTACTTACGAGCTTAGTTACTAGCGTGATGTTGTGAAGCGCCGCCGGAATAGATTTCAATGGCTTGAGGCTCATTCCCTGCCCGGGACGAACATTACATGAAAATGCTTGGAACACTCTGCTTGCTGGGGGCACTCTTGGCGCCGGCAACGTGCCTTGCCCGCGATGTTGCGGTGATTACCCAAAAAGACAATGCGTTTTCAGCCATCAACAGCGCCGATTTGCAGAAATTGCTGAAAACGGATGCTCCGAAATGGCCGGATGGGTCCAAAGTGGTGGTGATCCTGGGAGATCCAGGATCTGTGGAAAGCCGTTTTCTTCTGGAGAAAGTTTTCAAGGTGGCGCCGTCTGAGATGACTGCTTTTCTTGAAGGCCACAAAGACACCATCCTGGTGCTGCGCTCAGATGATCTGGTTCTGAAGGCGGTCGCCGGCCGTCCCGGATCGATTGGGGTGGTGAACGTATATTCCATTAACAGCGCAGTCAAAGTTCTTCGCGTAGACGGCAAACTTCCACTGGAGCAGGGTTACCTGCTGCACGGAAACTGACAGGAACGCCTTATGAAACTACTGCGTTTCTTAATGCTGCTGGTATTGATCATCGGCGCGTTCAGCTGGTCTGCGACGGCATCTGACCGGCAGAAGAGCAAGGCGGAGAAGAAGGCGGCCAAACAGACGAAGGCCGAGACGCTGCCGGTGACAACGTCATCCGCGGCAGCGGCCCGCTATTTCGCAAATGGGATGGTCCAGTACGAAAATCATCGCTGGAACCTGGCTTTGAATGACTGGCATGAGGCCATTAACCTGGACCCGAAGTTCGCCCTGGCCTACACATGGATTTGCCTGACTACCACCGATCCGGCGGAGGAGAGCAGTAACCGCGCCCAAGCCAAGGCCACAATGAAAGATGCGAGTCCCGGGGAGCAGTTGATGGTTCGCTGGATGGCCGGCATTCACGAGAACAATTACGTGGAAGGCATTTCCGCCATGAATGACCTGCTGGCGATGTATCCGCGGGACAAGCGGCTGAACTTCCTGATTGCTTACTGGCTGTATCGCCAGGACCAGTATGACCTGGCAGAAAAACTCATATTGAAGGCGCTGGCTGAAGATCAAGCCTATGCCACAGCTTATAACCAACTGGCTTACATTTATTCACGCCGAAGCGATTACCCAAAAGCCATTGAGGCTGCAGGGAAGTATGTGAAGCTGCTTCCTGACCAGCCTAACCCGCACGATTCTTACGCGGAGATGTTGCGCCTTTCCGGCCGCTTTGAAGAGGCACTTGTACATTATCGAATGGCCCTGAAAATTGACCCGACATTCTATATTTCGCAAAAAGAGCTGGGCGAAACCTACGCCCTTATGGGCGATGGAGAAAGGTCGCGGCTGGAGTATGGGAAGGCGATTCATGAGGCGCCGAGCAATGGTTTGAAAGCGGAATACCTGCAAAAATCGGCCATGACTTACCTGCGCGATAAACAATATGACCTTGCGGACAAAGCTTTTCTGGACGCTGCGGAGCAGGCGTACGCCATGGAACAATGGGTTTGGGAGGCGCGGGCTCATCGTATTATGGCGATGTATCAGCCGGATTCGGCCACGGCCATGAAGGAATTGGACCGGGCAGAGGCAATCCTGAAAGCCAGGAAGGGGTTTGTGGCACAGACCGACCTGGATGAAGAGAAAGCCCGCATCTGGCGGGTGCGCGTGGAGCGCGAGCGCAGCCTGGCGGCGGCCCACAAGGACCTGGATGCTCTGGAGGAGATGGCAAACTCCGGCGGCAGCGTGAGCATTGCGCGGACTTACCATGGCGCGGCAGGAACGCTTCTGGTAGCCCAGGATAATTTTTCCGAAGCTATACCGCACCTGGAAGAGGATTTTGCCAACCCGCTTTCCATGAAGGTCCTGTTGACCGCGTATGAGAAAAGCGGGGCGAATGAACAGGCAAATACCCTGAGAAAAAAGCTGAGGGCCTGGCGAATTCCCGGCATTGAAGAAGCACTGGTGGTGCCGGATTTGCGTAGTCAAGATGGAGCGGTCGTGTCGCAGAAGTAAGATCCCACTGGTTAACGCCTCAGTCACTTGCGACGAGAATACGTGGTTGCGCAGGCAATCGGACCATTCCTCAAACGGCTATATCCACACCGCAGTTTGGTCCATCTGCCTCTAAGCGGTCTATCAGCAGGGTGCGGGAAAGCATCAGGCTGCCGCGCCACCCACAGCTGCCATCTTTGGGGTGATCGCTTCATGCCCCCACATGGAAGGTGTGAATTGCTCAACTGATTTTTGCCGAAGAATTGCCAGATTGGTTTTTGCCAGTTTATTGGCTGGGTCAAGATCAATGGCTCTACTCACAAAATTCTCTGCTTCGGACATTCGACCCAGGCTGGCGAGTGTTGCTCCGTAGGCGTTGAGACATTCTGAGAGAGTAAGTCCCATCAGCAAAGGTTCCCTGAAGCTTCCCTCTTCCGCCGCCACATCGGTGCCTTCGTGCTTCCAAGCAGAGTTTGAGACCATTGCCAAACCCAAATTTCGACGCGTGGGGTTGGACGGCATCAGTTGAAATGCCAGCAAAAATAATCTAAGGGCATCGCTGTAACGCTTGATCGCCACGTGGTGGAGACCAAGTTCAGTGTAAGCGGCGACCACGTTCCAAATGGAAATGCGGGCCACCACCTCGGAAGGATCTAGGTATAACGCCTCGTTGAACAGATGAAGCGCCTTGTCTATTGCGCCGCGTCGGGCATATTCAGCGCCCCGGTTCACATAGCTAGCGGCAAGGTTATCGCGCGCGAGCGTGTACTCGGGCTGGAGCTCCAAAATAATCTGATACACCACGACTGCTGATTCAAACGCGCCTCTTTTTGACAAGTCAATCGCCATGTTCATCAAGGTCCCGGCAAGCGTGGGGTCAGCTTCGAAGGCTCTGGCAAAATGAAGCTTAGCCTCCTGTATCATTCCATTCTGCAGCAACAAGGCTCCCTCCTCAAAAGACTGCTCAGAGCCTGGCTTTTGTACGGCGTTATCCGCGGTTGGCGACCTCCATAGAATTTCAATTTGCTCGACGGGCAACGACACGAGATCCTTCGAGATGCCGCGTTCATCGGCAATATCGACTAAAACGGTGCCGGACCCAAGAATCTCCACGACCGTTCCGGTTAGGACACTCTCTCCGGTTGCCAATGCTCCCTCTCGAGTCTTGACGACATCCAGGAGCTTCGGATCAAGGTTTAATTTCATAGGACTCGCGCCCCCCTCAAGAGACGTGCCAGTTCCTCCTGCCTCTCTGTGTCTATATAACAGGATACCAGCACGGGGATATCAGGTTCCTCCGTTTTGAATATCCAGGCAACAGTCACGATCGCCGGAGCGTTTACACCCACCATCTCATGATGGGTTACCCAACGATGGCCATGTTCATCACTTTTGCGTCTCTGCGCTAAAGCGCGAGGAAGGCTGCCCCGAATGATCTCGGCCAGAGCATCGGCGTGCCTCTTATCGATTCCAAGAACCGACTTGAAAACCCTCGCTTTATGACAACCTAACGGGTGCTCCTCATCAAGCACATAATCCCGTAATTTCCTGCTCGAAATTGAAGCTCGAGCGAGACTTGGGAGGAGCAAGGGCATTTCCTGTTTGGAATGGTCTCCGGATCGTAGAAGCGGTCATAAATGCTATACCGGCAGAGCCGGCATGCCATCTGGCCCCGAGAATAGCTTAAAACCTGCGGTTGCAGCCCCAGAAGGAAGTCACTGTCGCTGGTTATGCCATTTATGAGATGGCTTCTGGTTACTTATACCACGCAACACACTTGCGTACTGTGGGACGCCCATGGCACATTGGCCGCTCTCCTCAATTCGGGCAAATTTTAGGCAGGATGAGGGTGCAAGTCAATCGGTCAGCCTTGAGCCAAAACCTTACCACTGATGACAATGGTTAGAGTGATTTCCAGGTGATAAACAGTAGGGAATCAGCGGTTTTGCCCCTATCCGTTGTATATCCTCCGTGATTCATCGGGCTGATCTGGGCATCACTCAGGTCAGTGGCGAGGGCTTCGATCACCGAGCTTAACAAAGTTAACGCCTGCTACCCAAAGGTAATTTTGCGGCGTCTAAAGGTTCAGGTAAACTCACTCCATCATGCGATTTTCCCAGTTCTTTTTGTTACTCCTGATTTTGGCTGTCGTCATACCTCCTGTTGCCCCCGCACAAGCGAACCGATCCAGCAATCCCGACCCGGTACTGTTGCAGGCGATGCAGCAGGAACTGGGGCGGGCCATGACTTCATTGAGCAAAGCTGATCCGGCGCCTTATTTCATCAGCTACTCCGTGGATGAGGAGTTTGGCAAAGTGATCGTTGGCAGCAACGGCGCGATCGTCGCAGACGTGGGCCGGCATGAGCGTACCGGAGATATTTTAGTGCGCGTGGGCAGCCGTGATCTTGATAACACACACGCAGAGAACCGCTTCCACGCCATTACCACAGCTTCCCTGCCCCTGGATGACAAGGCTGACGCCATTGCACGCGTGCTCTGGCTCAACACGGATCGGATGTACAAGAAGGCGGCGCAGACTTATATCGAGGTAACGACCAGCACCAAGGTCCGGGCGGAAGAAGATGATCCTTCGCCCGATTTCTCCACGGAGAAGCCGCAGGTCTACCAGGGAAATGCCAGCCCGATGCCGAAATTTGACCAGCACGAGTGGGAGGAGAAAGTACGACGATTCTCCGCGCTTTTTAACAAGTATCCTGAAATTGAGAACTCCACCATCATGCTCCTGGTGGATGCGCCGACACAGTATTTTGTTTCCAGCGAGGGCGCTCGCATTATCACTTCGCGATCCCTGGTCCGAGTGCTTGCCCTGGCCAGCACTCGCTCACCGGACGGCATGGAACTGGCCCGGTCTGAAACTTTCGATGCGTCATCCTTTGACAAGCTGGCATCCGATCAGGAGATAGCAGCCAAGATAGAAAAAATTGCCGACGATCTGCGGAAGCTGAAGGCGGCGCCTGTGGTGGAACCATTCAGCGGGCCGGCACTGCTTTCGGGCCGCGCGGCTGCCGTCTTCTTTCACGAGGTGGTTGGCCATCGCCTGGAAGGCCAGAGACAGCGCGGCGAAAATGAGGGCCAGACCTTTACCAAAATGGTCAACCAGTCCGTGCTGCCTTCTTTTCTAAGCGTGGAAGATGATCCTACCCTGACATCTCTGGAAGGCCGGGAGCTGAGCGGAAACTACCGGTTTGATGAGGAAGGGCAAAAGAGCGAGCGGGTGGAATTAATTTCCAACGGGATCCTGAAACAATTCCTGATGTCGCGCATGCCGGTAAAAGGCTTTATGCATTCCAATGGCCACGGCCGAGCCCAGGATGGCTTGATGCCTGTGGGACGGCAGGGAAATCTGATTGTGCGCTCTTCCAAGGCCGTACCGGATTCCGAACTGCGGGCCAAGCTGATCCAGGAAATCAAAGACCAGAAAAAACCCTATGGCCTGTATTTTGAAGATATAGCGGGAGGCTTCACGTTGACGTTGCGCAACATGCCGCAGGCTTTTCAGATCATGCCGCTGATGGTGTGGAAAGTTTATGCAGATGGCCGTCCGGATGAACTGGTCCGGGGCGTGGACATTATTGGCACTCCGCTGGCGGCGCTGAACCGGATCGTGCTCACAGGCGAGAAGCTGGACACATTCAATGGCGAATGCGGCGCAGAGTCCGGCTCGGTTCCGGTTTCCGCTTCCGCGCCGGCCATGCTGTTTTCAGAAATTGAGGTGCAAAAGGTGGCCCAGGGACATGAGCGTCCGCCGGTGCTACCGCCGCCGGGTTTTGATGGCCGGCAAAGCATACAGAAAGAGGTCCGCTAATGCGCAGACTTCTTCTTACCCTTTTGATTCTTCCCTGCTTTGTGGCTGTCGGGTCCGCCGGGGACACTAAGAATGACACCCGTGAAGGAACCTCAGTTTCCTCCAGTGATCACGGTGACCCCGTACTGAAGGCCATGATCAGCGAACTCAAACGTTCGCAGGAAAAGCTGCAGCTTGGGCAGCTTCAGAGGCCTTACTACATTGATTACCAGGTAACGGAACTGGAAGACTACCTGGCGGACGCAACGCTGGGCGCACTGCAGAATGAGCAGGCCAACGTCGGCAGACTAGTGCGCGTGGTGGTCCGGATTGGCGATTACAAACAAGACAGTTATTACGGTGAAGGCATGGGCGCAGCAGAAATCCTGCCCATGGACAACAATGAGATGGCGCTGCGCCATCAGATCTGGCTGGCTACCGACAAAGCTTATAAGGCCGCGCTTACCGGACTCACGGAGAAACGGGCCGCCCTGAAAAATGTTGAGGTGGAAGCAGAGCTGCCGGACTTCTCCCAGGAGAAGCCGGTTGAGTCCGTTCACGATTTGCCCAAACTGGGGACGGACATGAACAAGTGGAAAGAGATGCTGCGCTCCACTTCCGATCTCTTCCGCCGCGATCCTGATCTGGAGTCATCGGAAACGGTGCTGCACTTCCGAATCCTGAACCGCTATTTTGTGAATACTGAAGGCACGATCACGCGCAACGGACAAGCGGTATACATCTATTCTTTTGAAGGCAGCGCGCAAGCCCCTGACGGCATGCGACTGGACCGCAGCCACGCATACGTAGTGGGCAAGGCGGATGAACTGCCTAAAGCGGAAGAGGTGCAGAAGGAAGCGCAAAAGCTGATTGGAACCTTTGAGGCTCTGCGCAAGGCGCCGCTGGTGGAGGACGACTATCACGGTCCTGTGCTGTTCTCAGCCGATGCAGCCACCGCCCTTTTTGAACGGCTGATCGTCGGCAATATTCTCGGCATACGTCCGGAAATTGGGAATCCGGCGCGCGTGCGGGGGGACTTTGCTTCCTATTACAAGAGCCGCGTTCTGCCGGAGTTTTTCACCGTGGTGGATGATCCGCGTCCGCAGAAGGTGGATGCCATAACTCTGCTTGGCAGCTACGATGTGGATGATGAAGGCGTGAAAGCAGAGCCGCTCACCGTGATTGATAAAGGCGTGTTGACGAATTATTTATTGGGGCGCGAGCCGATCCGGGACTTCGCGCATTCCAATGGGCGTGGGCGGACGGCGCTGGCGAGTTCTCCGCGACCCCAGATTTCGAACTTGATTTTCAAGGCTTCCAATGGCGTGCCCTTTGAAGAATTGAAGAAGAAGCTGATCCAGATGTGCAAGGACCAGGGACGGCCTTACGGCTACTATGTGGAAACCACGGCAACGCGCCTGGTGCCGCGCCTGCTGTGGCGGGTGTACGCGAGCGATGGCCACATGGAGCTCGTGCGAGGCGCCGTGATCAACCAATTGGATACGCGTACCTTGCGCAGCGATATTATTGCCGCCGGCAATGACGAATATGTCTACAACCGGGCCGAGCCCCTGCCCAGCGCGATTGTGGCTCCCTCGTTGCTGTTCGACGAGTTGGAAATCCAGCGCGCCAACCGTACGCGGGAGAAGCTGCCCTCGTATTCGGCTCCGGCGCTTTCCGGGACAGGGAAGTAGACCAACTGATAAGAATCAGGTCATTGAAGAGCACCACCAGAATGTTTCAGTTTTTTAAGTCTTGATTCTGGGTTCGGCAAAGAAATGGCGTTCATCAAAATCACCGCTAAATCCGAACTTCCCACCGAGGGGCAGGCTAAAGAATTTACTGCCGGCGAAAAAGTCATCTGCGTGGCCAATGTCGCGGGTGAATACTCTGCCATGGACAACATCTGCCTGCATCGTGGCGGGCCGCTGGGCCAGGGCACGGTGGAAGATGGAAAAGTTGTCTGCCCGTGGCACGGCTGGCAATACGATCCTAAAACCGGCGCAGTAGACCACAATCCCAGCTTAAAAGTGGCCATCTATCCTCTTAAGGTTGAGGGTGAAGATGTGCTGGTGGATCTGAGCCATTAGCGGCCTCACGCTCGCTGGCTCAGGGTTCGAGGTAAACTAAAAAGGCACAATCTCCCTTTGCCTTCATGGGCCGCATCCACGTACTTTCCGAGCACGTTGCCAATAAGATCGCTGCCGGCGAGGTGGTCGAACGACCGGCTTCCGTCCTGAAAGAGCTGCTGGAAAATTCCCTGGATGCAGGCGCAATGCGCATTAAGGTCCAGATCGAGGGTGGCGGCAAGAAGCTGATCCAGGTCACGGACGATGGCTGCGGCATGCTGCGCGACGACGCTCTGCTGGCCTTTGAACGCCATGCGACCTCCAAAATCAAGGATGCAGAAGACCTGCTGAACATTGACACACTGGGTTTTCGCGGTGAGGCGCTGCCCTCCATCGGGGCCGTAAGCAGAGTAGCGCTGCAGACACGCGCGGCGGAGGAATCCAGCGGCACCGTGCTGGAGATTGCCGGAGGAAAGATCCTGAAGGTGGAAGAATCGGGACTGCCTGCCGGGACCTCCATTGCCGTACGCGACCTGTTCTTTAACACGCCGGCGCGCAAGAAGTTCTTGAAAGCTGAATCTACTGAGCTTTCCCACCTGGCATCGCTGGTCACGCACTACGCGCTGGCCCATCCGGAAAAGCATTTCGAGTTGCACTCGGCCACGAATGCCATGCTGATTGCCGCGCCGGTGCAATCGCATTCCGACCGGATCTACCAGATTTTTGGCAAGGATATCCTGGACCAACTTGTGTCTGTTTCCGTGCAAATGCCTCTGGAGCGGGTTGGGCTGCCTGAGCCGCCACCCTGGCGGCGAGAAGAAGGCTATGAGCGACCCGAGCCCGGCGAAATCAAAGTGCATGGCTTTGTATCCAAACCTGAGATCCAGAAGCTGAACCGCAATTCTATTTTTATTTTTGTGAATGGCCGCCTGGTGCGCGACCGGCTGATCCAGCACGCGTTGACTGAGGCTTATCGCAACATCCTGCCACCCACTGTTTATCCGGTTGTCCTGCTGTTCATCGAGCTGCCTCACGGAGAAGTTGACGCCAACGTGCATCCGGCCAAGACTGAGGTGCGGTTTCGGCAGCATGGCTTTGTGCACGATTTCGTACGCGACTCGGTCCGCGCCGCCCTGATCAAGGCCCGCCCGGTGCCGCAGTTTACGCGTGAGATTACGGCGCAACCCACCGCGGCGCCAGGATTTTCGCCGGGCGCGCAGGCGCAGCCCCGCTCCGACCCCGGCAATGAATTTCAGTTGCAGGCTCAACCCCAGGATCCAGTAACCGAGCGGCTGCAATTCTCAGGCGCCCCAATTCCCGTGGAGGCCAACGCGGCGGTAAGCGGATTCGGCGCGGTTCCCGCTCCAACACTGCAGCAGGTGGAGCGATCCGACGATGCGTGCGGCAATCTGTTGGCGGAGGATGATGAAGATGCCCAGCCGGCTAGCAATCTTGCGTTTGACTCACTGAGGCCGCTGGGCCAGATTCGTGATTCCTTCATTCTGGCGGTGAGTTCAGATGGCCTGTGGATCATTGACCAGCACGTGGCCCACGAGCGGGTACTGTTTGAAAAAGTCTTGCGCGAACGCAAAGATGTGGCCGACGGCCAGAGATTGCTCATGCCGTTAATCGTGGAGCTTACGCCGGGCCAGCAGGCAGTGTTTGCAGAGATTTCCGACGAACTGCGGCGCAACGGTTTTGAGGTCGAGCTGTTCGGGGCGCGCACCATTGCCGTTAAGACAGCTCCAGCGGGCGTGCAGCCCGTAGAGATTGACAAGATGCTGCTGGAGTTGCTGGACCAATTCCAGAAAGAAGAGCAAGTCTTAAATCTCGATAAAATCCGCCACAAGATTGCAGCCAGTATCGCCTGCCATGCCGCGATCAAGATTAATACTCCGCTGGAGCAGAACAAGATGGAATGGCTGCTCAAGGAACTCGCAAAGACCGAATGTCCTATGACCTGCCCGCATGGCCGGCCGGTTATGCTGCGGTATTCGTTGAAGGAAATTCAAAGAGCGTTCAAGAGAATCTAGCAATCAGCAGTCAGCACTCGGCATTCAGCCCGCGAGCGGTATCGCAATCCTCAAGAAGGCTTGCCGGCATGGAAACTGAAACTACAAAATCTTACCGTGGATGACGGTGATTTTGACTGATCGCCACTGATTTCGCAGAATCTGATGCCACAAATCAAGAATCGCTTCTCCCATCTCGATGTTATAAATGTTGTGTGACTGAGCAGGAACTTCATCATCAGCGGGCGGAATTGTGGCGGGTGAATGGCAATGCCATTCACACAATAGAAGACGCCAAGGGGTTTCTTGACTCTGTTGGATTCTGCCTGATGTATCCGGTGCGCTCCCTGCCTATGGTGCCGAGCTTCCTTGCGGCTTTTGCAGGCTCCTCGGTAGATCTGCCGGACGCAAAACATGCTTTTGCCGATCCTCGCAAGCAGCCGGCAACCGAGCTGATGGTACGCTTGCTGCGCGAACGCCAGGCTTATGAGATCAATCTGCTTCCAGAGAGCAGCCTGGTGGTCTCCGCGCCGCTCTTTCCTTTCCTGTACGCGTTGGTGGGAGATCGCAATCCCAAGGCCACACCGAAGACCAAAGCGCAGGGCGCAAGGCTGTCTCCGCTGGCGTTGAAGGTGTTTGAATCCATCCAGAAACGCGGGCCGTTGAGCAAGAAGCAGTTGCAAGAGCTGATCAGCCGCGAACTGACCGGCGCCGCGCTGGACCGGGCCTTGAATGAGTTGTGGTCGATTCTCAAGATCACGCGCGTGGACTACAGCGAGAAAGAAGGGGCGTCCTGGGACTTGCTCTATCGCTGGTCGCCGGCGGCGGTGATGGAAGGCTCGCGCGTGTCCGCGCCGGAGGCCATCTCCGCATTGCTGGGAAAATATCTGGAGGCGGTAGTGGCGGCGACACAGGAGGACATTGAGCAGTTCTTCTCCCATCTGTCTACGCGCTCCAAAGTCCGGGAAGCGGTCCATGCATTGCTGGCAGGACGTGAACTGGACTTTATTACGGTGGGGGCAAAGACGCTGATTCATCTGGCGCCGGTTCCGGAACCGCATCAGAGGCGCATACATGGATAGGCCCGAATCCGGCGCGAAGAAGATCATTATTGCGATTGATGGTCCGGCCGGTTCGGGCAAAAGCACGCTGGCTTCACTCCTGGCGCGGAAATACAACTACACCAACATTGAAACCGGGGCGATGTATCGCGCGCTGGCGCTCAAGGCCATGCAGTCCGGCGTTTCAGCGGATGATGGAGCTGCGTTGGCACGGCTGGCCGCGCAGTCCAGGATCGAACTGTTGCCCCGGCCGGAAGGCAATCGGGTGCTCCTGGATGGCATGGATGTGACCGACCGCATCCGGCAGCAAGACGTGACCGATGCGGCGTCAAAGGTTTCAGTACATCCACCGGTGCGCGAATGGATGGTGCAGCAGCAGCGTGGGAAGGGCGCTGGTGGCGGGGTGGTGATGGAGGGCCGCGACATCGGAACCCGGGTGTTTCCCAACGCTGAGGTCAAAATCTTTCTTGATGCGGCGCCGGAGGTGCGCGGCTCCCGCCGGTTTCTTCAGCAACCGGAGATTGCCAGTCAGGCAGAATCTGTGCTGGCTGAACTTCACGAACGAGACCGGCGCGACCGCACTCGCGCTACGTCGCCTCTCGTGCCCGCGTCCGACGCGGTGCTGATTGATTCAACGGATCTTTCGCTGGAAGAGGTGGTTCGCAGAGCTGTCGAGATTATTGAGAGGAAGATTGGCCCTTAGCCTTTGGCCATTGGCCCTTAGCTTCTGTATTCTTACCACCGTCAGGCTCGCCCTGCGACGTCAAGGTCGAATTTTCGATGACCGACTTCCCGACCCAATGACCGGTGTCACCAGCGCGTGGGGGGATGGCGACTGAATCCTTCAGCTCTTGTGAAGCTGGATGGTTCCTCGGTTTGTCTTCAGCCTTACTTGGGGGCCGCCTTTGCCGACGGCTCCGGTGGCGGTGGCATCGTCCCTATCATTGTTGATGGTGAGGCCGAAGTCGCTCTGAATTTCTCCACCTTTGCTTTCTGCATCCACCTGGAATCCGGCTTGTTCCGGCAAGCTGATATTGATCTCGCCACCTGTGGTAGTGATGTCGACGTTCCCCAGCGGCGCTTTTGTTTGTACTTCGATGTCGCCTCTATGGTCCTCAATATGGATGCTTCCGGTCACGGCTTCCAGGCGGACGTCTTTAGTCTGAGTACTTAAAGTGAACGGCCCGGCCAGCGAATTGGCGTGGAGATCACCCGTGTCCATGTTCAGTTCTCCATCGAGTTTGCTGAACTGCAAGTCAGTCCGCAAGGACTTGAAATGCACCTGGCCAGCGATGTGCGACAATGCAATATCTCCGGAGAAGCCGGTGCTGAAAGTAAGAGCGCCGCCAACATCGGAAACGGTGCTATCCCCCACATCGCCGTCAATGTTCACGTTGCCGCTTATGTTCTTGGCCGTCACATCGTGACGATGCGGGTGCAGGAAGGCATTTCCCTTGATCTCCTCGACGGTGATTTCGCCGCGGTCCGCTTCCAGATCGACATCGGCCTGCATTTGCGAAGCGCGGATATCACCTCGCGTGGCGACGAGCGAGAGTGCATACCTGGGGGGCACCTGGACCACGAGATCGAAGCGTCCACTGGAGAAGTTGCCTCCAGTCAAGTCCAGCAGCCACACCGTACCCTGCTGCTCAAATTTGGCGTGGGTGGAGTTGTTGAACTGATTGGCCGCGTCCTGCGAGTGGTCCCGCGTATATTTGTGGACAACCACGTGGGCCTGATCGTCGGGACTGGGAATGATGGTTATGTTGCCGCGCGAGGAGAGCACCCTAACCTGAGTACCGGTTGGCATTGGTTGGGTAAAGCTTTCGGTAAAGTCATAGCGAGTGCCAAAAATTCCCAGCTTGTCTCCCCAGTCGTCTCCCGGATCAATATCAACCCATCCCCAATCCATCCTGGAAGCGCCAGTTGCGCCAAGTCCAAATATGATCAGAAAGACCAGAAAGACCACGCCGCCCCCGCCAATTCCAGGGTAGGGTTCATTGCGCTGGCGGGCCCACAGGTATTCCAGGAACTTGACGACTCCCCAGAGGATCAACAGAAGGGGCCAGTAACGACTAAACCACCAGCCAAAGTTGCGATATGAGATGACGCCAAGGTTGCGGAGCAGGAAGGCTACTCCGATTCCCGCGATCAAAAGCGGGCCGAAGAGAGAGCGCCGGCGATAGTAAGGACGAACATCACTCATGATTTCACCTCCGGTCCTGAACCCGTTTTTCCCGTCCCAGACGTTGGCGGATAGTTTTGCCCTTGAGCTGTAACTGGGGGCGTGCCGCCCAGCCACCCGGGCTGAATGTGGCCTTCAATGGAAGCACTGCGGGAGGCAAAGGAGAGCAATCCAATCACAATCAGCAGCACCGGCCAAGTCTGGTTAAAATCGTATTGCGTGTAGTTCTCGAGCAAGAAGAGCACGCCCAACGTAACCATGATGGCTCCGCCCATAAGGCCGCGGGCCCGGCATCTGTAGCAAGGACAAGAACGATTGCGGATATATATGGCCATGTTCTCCCCTTATCCCCTGCCCGTGGTGCGCTGGAAAGCGATCCAAAGCCCGAAACCAATGAGCATGAGCGGCCACATCCTGGTTGCGTGCAGCATGCCGAAGTTATCCAGCAGGAAGAAAACACCCAGAGCAACCAGCACAATCGCACCGGTGGGAGGATGGTGACGTAGTCCCGCTTCTGAAGAGCCCTGGCTTTGCACGGCCTCGGCACTGGAAGGTGTTCTCGCCGAGATGGGCTCGTGCTCCTGTATGCCGAAAATGCGGTCCAGGCCGAGGGGGTCGGGGGCCGGCAATCCAAGCTCCCGGGCGCGGGCGGTTTTGTAGGCCTCAATGACCATGTAAAACCAGAAGGCCCCAATCATGAGGCCAAAAAGCGGCTCCAGGCTTCTAGCGTGGTCCACGGCAACGATCAGCATCGCAAAGATCACTACATGGATAAAGGCCTTAACAAACTGCCCGTTGTACATTGCGCCGACACCGGGAATCATGCCCAAAAGACCAGCAAGGCCGGGACTGGGGGCTCCATGCACGACGGTTACAGGCACGGCCGTGGGCACTCCGGGCGCGGCCCCTTGCAGGCGCGCGGCAATGCAGGGTTCGCAGTAGATTGCGCCCATGACGTCGCGCTTGCAGTTCTCGCATAGCGCCTTGCCACAGGTGCGGCAAAAAGCAGCCGCCGGTGCATCGGTATGTATGGCGCAGTTCATTGGTTAGGCTCCTTCATGATTCAGTCTCAGATACGCAACCACGGTATGGCCCATGTCCTGGCTATAGTTGTCCTGCCGGTGTTCCGGGCGGCCGCTGGTATCGTTGTTATCTTTCTTCTTCTTATCTTCCTTTGGCTGCTGGGATGGCTGTTGCTTATTCTGCTCAGAGCCGGAATTCTTCTTGAGTTCACTCACACGGGACTCGATTTCATATACCAGGCGCATGTTGTTGTAGTAACGCACCACCTTGGATTCCACCTGGGTGTACTGAAGCACCACGGCCTTTCCCACAGCGCTGGGATGCCAATCCGCATGGGCCAGATCTTTGAGCCTTACTCCCGCCAGGGTCAGCGTCAGGCTGAGGGAAAAGAAGGCCATGGAAAACGAGGTGGCAAAGCGAGGCTGAATGGCCCCCGCGAGCACTCCGCGTACGGGCTTCCAGAGGCGGACGATCCAGGCGACCTTCGAGGCTTCCGGTTGAGCCGATTCCTTTGCCGCCTCAGCGGCACTGGTCGCGGACAGGATGTTGTGGACCAGATTTTTGGGCGGATCCGGCTCTTCCAGCGCCCGCAGCAAGAGCATTCCTTCACGAGCCTCAGAGAGAATCGGGCCGCAGGCCGCACAACTGGCGGCATGAGCTTGAAACGCACGCCTGGTTTCTTGAGAGAGTGTACCGGCGCCGGCATCAGCGTCGGCTGCATCCAGGAAGTCAGCCAGCAGGGCTTCAAACTGGCTGCACCGCATTTCGTTTTGGTTCTTTTCAGTCATTGCCTGCCTGCTTCTTATTACGAGAAAGTAATCGCGCAAGTTCCATCCGGCCGCGGTTAATCCGGGACTTCACGGTACCCTCAGGAACCCGCAAAACCTGGGCAATCTCTTTGTAGTCCATATCCTGGAGATCGCGAAGGATCACGGCTTCCCGCAGATCCGGGGAAAGCCTCGCAAGTGCTTGCTGCACTAGCCTTTGCGTCTCTTTGCTGGCCAGCCGGTCATCCGGGGTAGGCCCCGGGTCCTCAAGGCGGTCGCTCAGGGACAGAGCATCTTCTTCTTCTCGAAGCCCGGCGTCAATGGAATCTGTTATCCGATCCTGCTTGCTGCGCCGGAAGTGGTCTACGAGGAGATTGCGGGCGAGGGTGGTGAGCCAGGTGGTAAATGCGCCTTTATCGACGTCGTAGCTGGCCAAGGTGCGATAGACGCGAATAAAGACATCCTGGGTCAGGTCCTGGGCGTCGTCCGCTGAATTGGTGAAGCGATAGCAGAGGTTGTAAATGCGGCGATTGTGCAGACGCACAATCTCCTCCCATGCCACACCGTCTCCGGCGAGGCATCGGCGGACCAATTGGCCTGTCTGCTGTTCCTCCAAGCAGTCTCCCCAGTGAATAGCATACAGGGGTCAGATCAGTTGGTAATTGGGTAAGTTGCTGAGTTGATAATTGAGATCGGGTGATCCGGAGATGGGAGAGCCGTTCAGGCTGTTTCCAGCAGAACCGGAGAGCTATTTGCTGTTTGCCGCCCGGGCAGGTGAGACGGGCCACGGGAGTATCCGGCCCATGGGAGTGATTGTGACAGTCTTCGCATTGACAACGTCAATGTAGCGATCTTCAAGCCAGAACAGGGGCATGAGGCCCGTGTAATTACCCAGACGTCCGTTAAAGCTGACGGTGAGGCTAAGACCTGTGGAACAAGCCAAAAAGATTTCACCATTCACAGTGGCGCCCTCGTACGTGATGCGGACCATATCTCCGGTCTTGAAAATCATAACTGCACTGTCCCTGCCCGCAATCTCTGTAATCTAAGGGTATATTTCGGCAGGAATAGCAGTTTCTTTAGTCGACAAAGGCATAATTGTTGGAATCAACTACTCGGAAGTGAAATAGTCCACGGCCACGGGATTTTCAAAGAGCGAATAATCACGGGTGACTACGGTGATGCCGGTATCCGTGACCATGTAATTCTTGGCGTCCTGTTCAGGATCAAAACCAATCACGGTGCCTTCGGGGATCTGAACATCGCGGTCAATGATCGCTTTGCGGATGCGGCAATGGCGCCCTATGTTCACGTGGGAGAACAGAATGCTGGAGTCCACCTCACTGTAAGAGTTGACGCGCACATCCGGTGAGACTACGCAATTGCGCACGACGCCGCCAGAGATGATGCACCCGGGGCAAACCACGGAATCAATGGCCATGCCGGTACGTCCGGGCTCGCCAAACACGAATTTTGCCGGAGGGTATTGGCGCTGAGTGGTACGGATGGGCCAGGCTTTGTCATAGAGGTTAAACACCGGAGAAACCGCTACCAGGTCCATGTTGGCTTCATAGTAGGCTTCGATCGTGCCTACGTCGCGCCAGTAAAGGGCTTCCTTTTTGTTCTCATCGATGAAGTTGTATGAATACACTTTGTATTGGTCCAGGAGCTTGGGCAGAATGTCCTTGCCAAAATCATGGGACGACTCAGGGTCTTCAGCGTCCTTGAGCAATACCGGCAGCAGCACGTCTGTATTGAAGAGATACACTCCCATGGAGCCGGAGACCATCTCCGGGTGATACGGCGAACGCAGGGTGGTCACTTTAGGCTTTTCTTCGAAACCGGTGATTTTGCCGGCACGATCAATTTCCACCACGCCGAAACGCGAGCTCTCGCTCCGCTCCACGAGAATAGTGGCCAGAGTCACGTCCGCGCCAGCACCAATATGCTGGTTCAGCATGAGCTGATAATTCATCTTGTAGATGTGGTCGCCGGACAGAACGAGCACATATTTGGGCTGCTCGCTGCCGATTGAGTAGATGTTCTGGTAGACGGCATCGGCGGTGCCGAGATACCAGTTATCGCTGACCCGCTTCATCGGCGGCAGGATTTCAATGAATTCGCCCAATTCCCGGGCGACTACCGTTCCCCAACCTTCACGGATATGACGGTTGAGTGAGAGCGCCTTATATTGAGTGAGGATGTAAACCCTGCGTAGCTCTGAATTGGTGCAGTTGGAGAGAGTGATATCTATGATGCGGTAATTTCCACCAAAAGTGACGGCCGGCTTGGCCCGATCACGAGTCAAGGGATACAACCGCTCACCGGCGCCGCCGGCTAACAGCACTCCCAAAGTATCCTTCATTCAGAGCCACCTGACATTGTCAGAACTGCCATAATTGCCAAAATTGCCAAAATTTGCAAACCGCAAATTTGGCATTTACTAAGATGTTGTGAATTTCAACGCCAGCCGGAGAAAACTTGCTTGAGCATCCAAGACGCAGGACTGATTCAAATCACTGGTGTTACTTTTGGCAATGTTGGCAATTCTATTCCTCCACGCTGATACGCAGCGACTTGAGGAAACGCACATCACTGGCGTTGATGGTGAAGTCCGGGTCAGGGTTTCTCTTATTGCGCGTGGTCACCAATTCCGGGGAGTCGGGCCCGGTTTCTTTATCGTGACGGTTAAACCCAATGGTGGCTTCCAGCACCAGGAATATATCGAACCCCTCTTCCTTGATCTTTGCGATTACCTGGGCAATCTGTTCTGACTCGGAAAGCGATCCATTGATGGCCTCGCCGAGCTCTTTCATGAGTTTCTTGAGCCGTGCATCCACTTGGATTTCCTCCAGCCCCGGATTTCAACCCGGTTGATTGACCTCTTAAGTTCGCACACTATCTTCTCTATCACAACTTTAGATGCCGAAGCCAGCGGGGCCGTTTTACTTCTTTCAGGGGACTCGCGGTTTTTCACGATACTTTTCACGATACAATGACCATGCAGTGCTAAACATCATCACCAGCCAAGTGAGGGCCTTAGCCCGTAATCGCATTGGATATGCGGTGTTTAGCGGCGTGAAAGCTGCCGCAACCTCGTTTGCCAAGACGCTTTATGTACTCTGGCTGCAGACCACGGGCCTGATGTTTGCTGCGTTTACCCTCATGGGCGGGACGGCGATGTTTCGTCTTTACCGGGCACATGCCTGGACGGGCGATCCGCGGCGGTTCTGGATCACCCTGACATTCACCTCGGTCTGCTTCGGGTTTACTATCATGTCATTCTGGAAGGCCAAACGGAGAAGCGAGTGAATTGCCGGAGAAAGCAGCAATCAGCAAATGGCAATCAGCAGAAGCAAACCAAAATCATTACCACAGTGCACGCATAGGAAGGCGAGGGCCGAACGAGGCTCCAATTGTGGCAGTTCCGGCGATTTTGGCATTTAACTCATGTCCGAAGAAGTAAAAACCGAACCAGAATCGGGCGAACTCAAGTCCGTCGAGTTTCATCCACTCTACATTCCCGCCAACCTAGAGGGTTGGGACTATGACCGCGAGGTTGGCTACCCTGGAGAGTTTCCCTTTACCCGGGGCGTGCAGGCTACGATGTACCGCGGCCGTCTATGGACCATGCGCCAGTACGCCGGCATGGGCGACGCGGAAGAATCCAACAAGCGTTATAAGTATCTGCTGGCTCACGGCACTACCGGCCTTTCTGTGGCATTCGATCTTCCTACCCAGATAGGAATGGACTCCGACCATTCCATGGCCCAGGGCGAAGTAGGCAAGGTGGGCGTGGCCATTGATTCCATCGAAGATATGGAGCGGCTGTTTGCCGGGATCAACATGGAGCAGATCTCCACCTCCATGACGATCAACGCCACCGCCAGCATCCTCCTGGCATTGTATGTGGCCGTGGCCAAACGATCGGGCGCCCAGGTGCGCAAGCTGAGCGGCACGGTGCAGAATGACATTCTCAAGGAATACATTGCGCGCGGGACTTACATCTATCCTCCAGCCCAGGCGCTGCGGATCATCACTGACATGTTCGCTTTCGCCAATGAGCACCTGCCGGAGTGGAACCCGATTTCCATCTCGGGCTATCACATGCGCGAGGCCGGCAGCACGGCCGTTCAGGAAGTGGCGTTCACGCTGGGCAACGCCATTGCCTACGTGGAGGCCGCGATTCATGCCGGATTAGACGTAGACCGGTTTGCGCCCCGGCTTTCGTTCTTTTTCAATGCTCACAATAATTTCCTGGAAGAGGTGGCCAAGTTCCGCGCCGCCCGCCGCATGTGGGCCAGGATCATGAAGGAACGGTTCCACGCGCGGAACCCTCGCTCCATGATGCTGCGCTTCCATACCCAGACCGCCGGCTCGACACTGACTGCACAGCAACCGGAAAACAATATCGTCCGCACGGCAGTTCAGGCCATGGCGGCAGTGCTGGGCGGAACCCAGTCACTGCACACCAACTCCTTCGACGAGGCATTGGGGCTGCCAACCGAGGACGCGGCGCGCATTGCGTTGCGCACCCAGCAGATCATCGGCTATGAAACGGGCGCTCCCAACACGGTTGATCCGCTGGCGGGCTCGTACTACATCGAGTCGCTTACGAATGCGATTGAGGAGCGGGCAAACCTTTATCTGGAGAAAATTGAGTCGCTGGGAGGCACGCTGCGCGCCATTGAGAAGGGATATATTCAGCAGGAAATCCAGAATGCCGCTTACGACTTCCAGCAGTCAGTGGACCGCCTGGAGAGCGTTGTGGTGGGCGTGAATCGTTTCCAGACAGACGCGGATGAATCCAAGGCCATCGCCATTCAGCGGATTGATCCCGACCAGGAGCGCAAGCAGGTGGAACGGGTGCGTGCCCTACGCAACCGGCGCGACAAGAGCGCATGGGAGGCGGCCATCATCAAAGTGCGAGAGGCCGCTGGCTCCGGCGACAACCTGATGCCGCACATCATCAGCGCGGTTGAGAACTTTGCTACGGTCGGCGAGATTTCCGACACGCTGCGCCAGGTTTTTGGCGAGTACCAGGAGACTGTGGTCATCTAAATCGCACCGGGCCAGACAAAACAAAATCCTTTAAACTAGAATATTTCAAGGAGGCAGCCATGAAGCGATTGGTCATCACTGGACTTTCAGCGGCAGGTATTTTACTGATCGGAGTTGCGGCGTTGGGCGGAACTGCTGCTTCGCCTGCTCCGTCCGTTTCGGTGACATTCAACAAGGACGTGCTGCCGATCCTTCAGAAGAACTGCCAGACCTGCCATCGCCCGGGCGAAGTGGCGCCGATGTCTCTGCTCACTTACAACGACGCACGCCCCTGGGCCGCGGCGATCAAGACCGCCGTGCTGACCAAGCAGATGCCCCCGTGGTACGCAGATGCCGAATTTGACGGCCATTTTCTGAACCAGCGCAAGCTTACGCCGCAGGAAATCAGCACGCTCAAAGCCTGGGTGGACAGTGGCGCGGTGGAAGGTGAAGCAAAAGACAAGCCCGCGCCGTCCGAGTTCGTGGAAGGATGGAGTATTGGCAAGCCGGATAAAATCCTGCCCATGCCGATGCCCTACCAGGTTCCCGCGGAAGGCGTGATCAATTACAAGTATGTGCTCATTCCGGGAAATTTCACCCAAGACGAATGGGTGAAGGCGGCGGAAATTCGTCCGGGAAACCGCGCCCTGGTACACCACGTGGTGGTATTCGTCCGGCCTCCGGGATCGAAGATGATGAAAGATGCGAAACCCGGAATTATGTACGATGCCTCTGAGATGGGCGGCGAGGGAGGACTTGAGGGACAGTACCTGGTCTCATTCGCTCCGGGCGAGCAGCCGGAAACTATGGGAGATGCGGCGCAGCGGATTCCGTCCGGGTCTGACATCGTGCTTCAGATTCACTACACCACAAACGGGACCGCGGGCGAGGATGCGACCCGCATTGGCCTGATATTCGCGAAAGAGCCGCCGCGGCAACAATACGTGACGCTTGCGGCTGTGAACCCCATGTTCGCGATCCCTCCGGGCAATCCCAGCTACGAAGTGAAGGCGCAGGTGACAGTGCGGGAGCCTGTCCAGTTGGTTTCTCTCAAGCCTCACATGCACCTGCGGGGAAAAGACTTTGAATACCGAGTGCTGTTCCCGAACGGCCAATCGCAAACCATACTCAAAGTCTCGCGCTACGATTTCAACTGGCAGTTGCGGTACAAGCTGGCCAAGCCGGTTGATCTGCCCAAGGGCGCGCAGATCCAATGCATTGCGCACTACGATAACTCACCCAACAACCCGGCGAACCCCGATCCTTCGAAGACGATTCACTGGGGCGACCAGAGTTGGGAAGAGATGATGATCGGCTTTTTCTCCGTCGAAGTCTCGACCACGGAAGACCCAAGAAAACTGGTGCAGATGGGGTTTGGAAGCTCGAAGCCACTGGCGGAATAACCGATGCGCCGGCCCTGACTCACCACCAATTCACACTGAGTAACACTGATCAGCTTTTGGAGTTAGTGTCTCCGTGGCGGGTTGTGGTCTTCCCTTTTTTACCCGCAGCGCACCTCTGGTATACGCTTAGTGCCGAAACTCCAGCGTGCCGAGTGGTTCGCCATGAACGTCTACCTGATCGGACTCCTTGCTTATTCAGCCCTGCTCATGGCGGTGGGAATTGCCATGGGCCGACGGATCAAGGTCGCCTCGGATTTCCTGGTAGCCGGCCGGCGGTTGGGTCCGGGATTGATCTTCACGACATTTCTAGCTGCCAATCTGGGGGCGGGCTCTACGGTGGGCGCAACCGGGCTGGGCTATCGCTTTGGACTCTCGGCATGGTGGTGGGTGGGTTCGGCGAGTATTGGAACCTTTGTGCTGGCCACGCTGGTGGGGCCGCGGCTGTGGGAAATTGCTCAACGGCATTCTCTCAGCACTATGGGCGACTTTCTGGAGTGGCGTTATAGCAAGGCGGTGAAGGCGGTGATCGCAGTGCTGTTGTGGCTGGGCACACTGGCGATTCTGGCGGGGCAGTTGATTGCGATTTCGTGGATCCTGAACGTGGTAATTGGCTTGCCCAAATGGGCAGGATGCGCCGTGGGCGGGACCGTCGCCATCGTCTATTGCTCGGCCGGCGGCCTGGTGGCAACGGCCTTTGTGAATGCGGTTGAGCTGACGATTACCATGTCCGGCCTGTTGCTCGCGGTCCCGTTCGCGCTGAAGAGCGTCGGCGGGTGGAATCATCTGACCGAGGCAATCTCTGCTGCCACAACGCCTTCAGCCCCGCTGTTCAGCATCACCGGAGTTGGCCTGAAACAGATACTCGCTTATCTCGCCATTCTGGTTCCATCATTTATAGTTTCGCCCGGGCTGGCGCAAAAGCTGTACGGTGCAAGGGACCAGAAGACGGTGCGCCTGGGCGTAGGTCTGAACTCGCTGGCCCAGGCCGGATTCGCCATTGTGCCTGCGGTGCTCGGCTTGTGCGCCCTGGCGGCCTATCCTCATTTAAGCAACCCGGAGCTGGCGCTTCCCACGGTGATGATGAACCTGTTGCCCCGGTGGCTGGGGATTTGGGCGCTGGCCTCGATTTTTTCAGCCGAGTTAAGCGCCACCGATGCCATCCTCTTTATGTTCTCCACGTCCGTAGCGGTGGATCTGTATAAGACCTTTCTGAATCCGCAAGTCTCAGATCGCAAGCTGCTGTCAGCAAGCCGTGTAGCGGCGGTGGCAGCCGGGGTACTGGGCGTCTTGCTGGCCATGCTGTTGCCTTCAGTAATCGCGGCGGTGAAGATCTTCTATGGGTTACTGGCCGTGGCCCTGTTCGCGCCAGTGGTGCTGGGACTGTATTGGCGAGGCGCAACTTCCAGGGCCGCGCTGGCGGGCATCGTGGGGGCGGTTGGCGCGACTCTGTTGGTATCCCATTTCACGCACGCAAACGGATTATGGGTTTTCTCGCCGGAGGCGATTGGGATTGGGGCGGCGTTTGTGGTGATGGTGGTGATGGCGAAAAGCGGTGGTTAGTACTTAGTACGATTCGCTTTAAATTCGGTTGACTTTTTAATTTGGCATTAACGGTGCGGTCATGAGCCTTCAACACTCGGCAAATACTCTTTCTCCGACGAACAAAAGTTGCTCCGTTGGAGGAAAGCATGGGACTCAAGTCCATTTTAAGAAAGTGGCAGCCAGGCCCGACCCTCGCCCTGGCCGCGTTAATGTCGATCACTATTCCTGCGTCGAGCCAAAACAGCGGTTCTGACGCCGATGAACATCGCGATACCGCAACGCCAATCAAGCACGTCATCATCATCATTGGCGAAAACCGAAGCTTTGACAATGTCTTCGCCACCTATGTACCCAAGCACGGCACGGTGTCGAACCTGCTCTCCAAGGGCATTATCCATGCCGATGGCTCGCCTGGCCCCCATGCCGATCTGGCCACGCAGTTTCAGCTCCAGACGATCAATCCCCCCAGCTATTTCATTGATACGCGCAAGCTGATCAACCCGGGCAAGACGGCTTACTCGCCATTCCTGCCGACGCCCGAAGCAGGTAATGCTCCGCCGCAGACAGTGACACGGAGCCAGTTTCTGAAAGACCCGGTGGATACCACGCCACCTTTCGACGCCAAGACTTTTTCCACCGCTCAGCTCCACGTCATCTCGCCGGAGCTTGAGATTGAGGACCTGCCGCTCATCACCACCGGGGCAACCGGGCTTAAGAACTGCGCTGCCGACCCGACCCTGCCACCAGTAGCCTGCCCGGTGCCAGACACGCGCATTGCGAATTTCAACAAGCTGCCAAACACCTCGTTCCAGATCACGGGCGCGAAGGTTCCCTATGACAGCTATACAGGCGACATGGTGCACCGCCTGTTCCACATGTGGCAGCAAGCGGATTGCAGCGTGTTGGACGCGACCAAAGCGAATCCTTCGGGCTGCAAGAACGATCTCCTGCCTTTCGTCGGCATCGCGCGAGGCGATGATAGCGGCAGCAACTCGATGGGCTTTTACAACGTGCAGAATGGCGATGCGCCGGTCCTGAAGCGCCTGGCCGATGAATTCACCATCAGCGATAATTACCACCAGCCGTCCATGGGCGGCACCGCAGCGCAGCACACAATGCTCGGCACGGCCGATTCCCTTCCCTGGGAAAAAATCGGCGCCTTCCCGGCGCAGCCTCCGGCAGCGCAGGTTGCCAATCCTAATCCCAAGAGCGCAACGGACGTCTCTTTCCAAAGAGACGCACGCTGGACGGAGTGCGGCGATCAGACCCAGCCGGGGATCAAGCCGATCATGAACTATCTGAAGAGCGTGCCCTGGCGGCCGGATCTGACTGCGTCCAATTGCGCACCGGGCACGTTCTATATGATTAACAACACGCGTCCGGGCTTCCTATCGAATGGGCAGCTCAACGTTGCGGCCATCAACGCCGGCACCGCGGTTCCGCCTTCGTCCCTGCGCACCATTGGCGACGCGCTCAACGAAAAGCACATCAGTTGGGCATTCTATGGCGGTGGATTCAATGCCGCGGCGCGGTTTGACAGCGGTTCCACCGATCCGGTGGATGTGCTGATCGGCACGGGCGGCGACTGGTATTGCGACATCTGCAACCCATTCCAATACGCCGCATCCATCATGGGCAATCCGGCGCAGCGGCAAGCGCACATCAAGGACGCTATCGATTTCTTCGACGCGCTCGACAGCGGTGATCTGCCGGCGGTCTCTTACCTGAAACCTGACAGCTTTGGCGACGGCCATCCGGCGAGTTCGAAACTTGACGTCTTTGAATCAATCGTGGAGCGCGTCATGGACGGGCTCAAGGCGCGACCTGAGCTGGCCGAAGACACCGCATTCATCATCACCTTTGACGAAGGCGGCGGTTATTTTGACTCGGGCTTCATGCAGCCTCTCGACTTCTTTGGCGATGGGCCACGCATCCCGCTCCTCGTCGTTTCACCCTTTACCAAAGGCGGCCACGTCAACCACACCTATGCCGACCACGCTTCGATTGTGAAGTTCATCGAGCGCAACTGGCACTTGAAGCCGTTGACCAGCCGGAGCCGCGACAATTTGAAGAATCCCGTTGTCGCCGAAGACAATCCTTATGTGCCGCTCAACAGCCCCGCGATTGGCGATCTCTTCGATATGTTCCGTTTTGACAGGGACGATGCCGACCGCGACCACGGCAAAGACAGGGACTAGATTACAGACGAAAGACTAAACGCCGGCCTCATTTTTATGTGGGGCCGGCGTTGGTGTTTTGATCAGGCGTAGATCCCAGGCGCTTCGTGGCCGATCTTCTGCACATACTCAACATACGAGCCTGGATACACATGCGGCCTGCGATCGGTTCCGCTCTCCCCACCCAGTTCCAGGACCCGTGAACCCAGCCCGCGCAAAAACATGCGATCGTGCGAGACGAAAATCATTGTGCCTTCAAACTCCCTGAGCGCTTCCACCAGCATTTCTTTGGTGGCCAGGTCGAGGTGGTTGGTGGGCTCATCCAGCACGAGAAAGTTGGGCGGGTTGTACAGCATCAAGGCGATCACCAACCGCGACTTTTCCCCGCCCGAAAGAGCACGGACTTTCTTCTCAACATCGTCGCCAGAAAACTGGAAGGCGCCTGCCAGAGTGCGCAACGACCCAAGGCCATCCTGAGGAAAATCTCTCTGCAGTTGCTCGATGATGGTTAGATCAGGGTCGAGCACGTCCAGAGACTGCTGCGCGAAATATCCCATGGTGAGGCTGGCTCCCAGGCGAACTGTCCCGGCGTCAGGCTGGGATGCGCCGGCAATCATCTTGAGCAGGGTGGTTTTACCGGCGCCGTTTCTGCCCATCACGGCCCATCGCTCTCCGCGCCGGATGGTGAGGTTGAAGCCTTCATAGATCACGCGCGGGCCGTAGCTTTTGTGCAGGTCCTCCAGCACGGCCACCTGCTCACCGGAGCGCGGCGGAGTGCGGAATTCAAACTTTACTACCTGTCGCCTCCTGGGCAGTTCAATTTTCTCGATCTTGTCCAGCGCTTTAATGCGGCTCTGGACCTGCGCGGCTTTGGCGGCGTGGGTGCGAAAGCGGTCAATGAATCGCTGCTCTTTGGCCAGCATGGACTGCTGGCGGGCGAAGGCGGCCTGCTGATTGGCGGCGCGAATGTTGCGTTCGCGTTCGTAGAAATCGTAGTTGCCGGAGTAGGCGATGATCTCGCCGGCATCTATCTCCGCGATCCTGGATACAAGCCGGTTCATAAACTCGCGGTCATGCGACGTCATCAGCAGCGCGCCCTGAAAGGACTTGAGGAACTGCTCCAGCCAGATGATGGACTCGAGATCAAGGTGATTGGTAGGCTCGTCCATCAGCAATACATCCGGACGTCCTAAGAGAACGCGGGCCAGGGCCACGCGCATCTTCCAGCCACCGGAGAGCGCGCCGACATCGCCATCAATCTGGTCATCTTTAAATCCCAGGCCGTGGAGCACCTCCCGGGCCTGTGCCTCAAGGGCGTATCCGCCAAGATGCTCATACTCTTCCTGGACTTCACCAAAGCGCTCCAGCACGCGTTCCATCTCGTCCGCTTTGTCTGGATCCGCCATTGCATGCTGCAAGGCTTCGAGTTCATGGTGGAGGTTACCGACGCGCCCGCTGCCGGCGATGGCTTCATCCAACACAGATCGCCCAGCCATCTCTTCAACGTCCTGACGGAAATAGCCGATCGTAAGCCGCTTAGGGACGGAGACCTCGCCCTCATCCGGAGTTTCCTCGCCCACAACCATGCGAAACAGAGTTGTCTTGCCCGCTCCATTCGGCCCCACCAGGCCAACCTTCTCCCCGGGGTTGAGTTGGAATGAGGCGTCCACGAAGACCAACTGCTTGCCGTATTGTTTATTGATGTTGGAAAAAGAGATCATCCCAAATCCAAGCTAACAGAAACCCGAGCGGCTGTGTCAGAGCGCGGCCACTGCAGATAGAACCAGTCTGGCCGCGAATGAACGCGAATGTGCGCGAATTCTAATACCGCAAAAGACTGAAGAGAAATCATCGCATGCGGCGCAGATCTTGAGGAATACCTGCTTTCATCGTCCCTGTTTTAGGCCGCCACTTCTTTCAGCGTCCGCCCGGTGAGCGCGGCCATGTGCTCGGCGAAAGTGGAGTGGCACTCGAACAGGCGCGCGGGCAGGCGCCGGGTGACAAGATTGCGGAGGAAGACTGCGATTGGGCTTTCCCATTGCCCGACGTGCCCGAGCCAACGGGAGCGCAGGACGGCGCTGCGCACATGAGGAAAGCGCAGGGATTCGTAGCGCCGGAATCCTGAAGAAACATCCGACTGGCAGCTCAAGCAACGGGCCAATACCAACGCATCCTCCAAAGCAACGCAGGCGCCTTGACCCAGGTTGGGAGTAAGAGCGTGCGCAGCATCGCCCAGCAGGGTGACTGGTCCGGAGCTGAGTTGTCTTGCCGGCTTAAGATCGCGAGCATTCGTGACCAGGATGGCGGCGGGATCGGTTGTGGCGAGCAATTGGGGAATGGGGTCATGCCAGGCTTTGAATACATCCTGCAGCCATTCTTTGCGGCCTGCAGAGGGCCGGTTCAAGCCGGAAGTGTTGGCGGTTGCATACCAGCAGATTTTATTCCTGCCCAGATTCTTGCCCACGTTGTGGCCGAGGTTTTTACCGATGGCGAGCATTCCAAAACGATGGCCGGCTCCCCAGGTTTCCCCGTTGCATCCCGGAGGAAGACCTGTGGGGGCATCAGCCAGTCCGCGAAAAATGACGTAACCGCGGTGGGCAGGCTCCCTGCGTTTGGCCAGCATCGCCCGGAGGCGGGAATGAACGCCGTCAGCCCCCACGACGCCATCGCAGATAAAACTGTTCTGATTCTTGAATTGCAGGCTGGCTTTATGCCCGGTGATTTCCAGACCAGCCAACTCGTGCCCCAAACAGAAGCACTCAGGAGGAAGAGCTGCGGCCAGTACCCGCAGAAGGTCGGCGCGGTGCACACAGACGGTCGGCGTGTCCGCTTCTGAGGTGCTGATGTTCATGAGAAGCTTGCCGGACTGCGTCCGGAGCAGAAAATTCGTGCCGATCTGCCCGTGCTTCAATATTTCGGGCAGAACACCAAGCTCATTGAGGATTCCGGTTCCGTTGTGCCAGAGACTTATACCCGTCCCGGCTTCGGCCAACTGGCCGGCGCGTTCGAAGATTCTGACGGTGAATCCGGCCCGGTACAGCGCGATGCCAGCCGCAATGCCACCGATGCCCGCTCCTACAATAGCTATAACCTTGTTGCCTGCCATTATTGTTGCTATTCTCTGGATCAAGTCCTGGCTTTCTGTGATGCATTGTGGCCTGCGAGGAACTTGAACGTGTTTCAAATATTATTTGTGCGTGACCTTAACCCCCATGGGCCAGGGTCCGCGATTCTATTGAGTACCAAACCTGATCTTTTGACACACGCTCCTGGCCAGCTACAATTCTTAATATCTTAAGACATATTTTAGCAGAACGAACATGAAGCGGAAGCTCGGCATTAACTCCGTCGCCCATATAACGTCGCCATATAACTTAGAGAAGAGCATACTGCAGCGGCGGGAGACCAGCAGGTAAAAGTTAGATGAAAATACAACCGCAATTGAATGTTGCCTACCAGGGGCGGGGAGCATCCGCGCTCAGTGGTGAAGCTATTCGTAACCATTACGACGGGTTTGCCTGGGCTTATCGGCTCTATTGGGGCGATCATCTTCATCATGGATTGTTTCGCAGCGGCAAAGAAAAACCGAGAGAGGCGCAGGAGGCGCTGCTTCGGCATTGCGCCTTGCGGGCCGGATTGCGTCAGGGAGCTCACGTTCTGGATGCGGGCTGCGGTTACGGCGGCACAGCCAGATTCCTGGCCCAGGAATACTCTTGCTCTGTGCTGGGCCTGACCATCAGCCAGGCTCAATTCAAGCTGGCATCCAGGCTGGCGAGGTCGGCTCGCGGGCCAGGTTCCGTCCAGTTCGCGTTGGCTGATGCCGAGGCCTATCCGCTTCCTCCGTCCAGCTTTGATCTGGTGCTGAACCTGGAATCACTCGGACATTTTTTTCACAAGGCAGAGTACTTTCTTAAGGTCAAATCGGCGCTCAAACCGGGTGGCAGGTTTCTGTTGGCAGACTGGACGGGATCCATGAACCAGCCGCTGGTTCGACAAATTGCCAAAGCCTTTCTTTGTCCTGATCTGTTCACCGCAGAAGAATACAGCCAACAGTTGCAGTCGGCGGGCATGACCGTGATTTCGAGCGAGCCGCTCGCTCACGAGGTGGCCCGAACGTGGGACATCTGCGCCAAGCGCTTACGGGCAGCCAGTTGGCTGCTCGCCCTGCTGCCGAGACGCTTCCGCTCCTTTCAGAAAGGGGTTGAGCTGATGCGGCAAGGCTTTCGCAGCGGGCAGCTTGACTATACGGTATTGGTTGCGGAAAGACCCGCATAGACTAGAGTTTTTTGTGATTGATGTAGCCTTTGTTCATGGCAAACAATCCATCTGGAATTTTTAGGCGCCACAAGGCGGTTAGGGAAAATCGTCTTTGAAACGTTAAGTAAAGTGGAAGGGGAATCGCATGATCCTCCCCTCGAAAAGGAGAATGTAGTATGAATTTGAAAGTGAAAGTTAGAAACCTGCAGCTGAACACTGAAGCGCTATTGAAGCTACTGAGCGGAAACGAGGATGACCGGGAGCGGTTCTGGGAAATCTTGAAGGGTATTACGACGCCCGCGGTGGCCAGTCTGGTTGAGCAACAGATTGAATCCCTCGACCAGCAAGTGAAACTGGCGGCACAGACGGTGAAAAACATCGAACACAATGCCAAAGGGCTCGGCGGGAAGGCAGCGGAGCAGGTAGCATAAATTCCATTCCTTCAGGTAACAACGGGAGCAGGGCCAGCGGCATTACTGCTTCCCGTTCTTTTCTTTTCCTTATGAGCACCATGAGCACTCCTAATCTGCGGCTCCCGCTCGATCTCGTGTGGATGAACACCAGCAAGGGCATTGCGGTCTACTCCAGTTCAGGAGCAATTCTGCTGGAAGGAGAAGATGCAGGACTGGTGGCAGAAGAACTTTTTCCATTGTTGGACGGAACACGCACCGCCGCCGAGGTGGTGGGCGCTCTGCCGGATATCGACACCCCTGACTTGATGAATATTCTGGGATCCTTAAAAGAGAACGGCCTGCTTGAAATTCACGATCAACTCAGACCGGTGGGACTGCACAAAGATGAAAGGCGCGCATCTCTGCAAAATGCCAGCGTTCTGATTGCCGGAGACGCAACATGGGTAACCGCAGCGGCTGAAGCACTACGCGCATCAGGCATTGGGCATCTCACTACAAACGTTGAAGATGCCGCTCAGGTAGACATTGCCGCGGGCATTTTCTGCCGGACGCAACCGGAAGCCCTGGCCCACTTCGCAGGGTCATGCAGGCGCTCAGAAGTTCCCTTCCTTACCTGCGTGGTCAGCGACAATGATATTTTTCTTGGACCGCTTGCAATCCCCGGATGCACCGCCTGTTGGAATTGTGCGAGGCTGCGGATGATCGCCAATTCACAATGGCGGGAGACGGACTGTTATGCCACCAGTAGGGTCGCTGAAGATCAAGGGCTGGTCAGTTCGCTGCTGGCCAGCGAAATCTGCGCAGCCGTTCAGACCCAAGCGAACCATTCCCGGCTCAGCAATCACCTGGTGGTGCTGCACAGGAACTCATTGCAGAGGTCCATTCATCATGTTCTGCCGGTGCCAGGATGCGGATTGTGCGGCGGGCCGGAAGACGGGAGGCCAACGCACGAGCTGGCCGGCCTGGATGGTGGATTCCCAGAATTGGCTGAACGAATGATGACGTGGTTTGTAGATCCGCTTACCGGGATCATCAAACGGGCGGCGGTCGAGCCGATCGAGGCGACTGGAGTCGAACTGCCGATCGTGGCGAACGCAATTCCCGGCGATGCGCCTTGTGAATCAGGGGTTCGGCGAGAGATGCCGGTAGGCTGGGGTAAAGGAATGTGTGGTCCGGCGGCCATTATCAGCGCTGTGGGTGAGGCTGTGGAGCGCTATGCAGCATCCATGCCGTGTGTATCTCGGATTGTGTGGTCGTGCCCGGCAGGGTTGCCGGGAGAGCGACTCGACCCACGTGAGTTCGCGCTTTATAGCGCTGACCAGTACGAACGGACTGATTTCCCATTTGTACGGTTCAATCCTGAAGTAAGCCATCCATGGGTCGCCGGGAAATGGCTGGGGAGGAATGACCCTGTATGGGCGCCGGCCATCCTGACTTACCTTTCCTACGAAGTTCGGCCCGAGAATCTTTTCTGCCAGGGCACATCGAACGGTTTAGCAGCAGGCACAGAGCCGGACGAAGCCGCGTTACGCGCCATCCTGGAATTGCTGGAGCGGGACGCATTCATGAGAAGCTGGCGTTGCAAACGACCGGGTCAGCACATAAAAATTGATCAGGCACTCGATGCAGACCTGCTGGAGGTTGTGCGCGGCATCCAAGTTTTTGGGACAGACGTTTCCCTGGTCATGCTAGAGGCCGCATGCGGGTATCCGACCGCGCTGTGTCTGGGGTTTGGGGATGGGCATAACTGGCCGGCTGTTTCGCTGGGTCTGGGCGCCGATCCGGACCCACGTACCGCAGTTCGACAGGCCATTCTGGAATTGGGGCAAACAGGACCATATCTGCGGCGCTTGATGAGGACCAAAGCTTACCCGGCGCCCGCCAGCCCTCAAGATGTGCGGCAGATGCTTGACCACGCCAGCTATTACTTCCCCCGCGAGCGTGCTTCGATATTTGATTACTTGCGGGACAGCAGTAATGCTTGCCCGCTTTCTCATCTTGGGCGGGGAACAGAACGCTCTCTTCCGGCCTGTGCCCGTGCTCTAGAGTCGGCAGGCATTCGGGTGGCGCTGGTGGACGTAACTTCAGAGGACGTCAGGAGCACTCCATTCAGAGTTGTGCGGGCAATCAGTCCTGATCTTCAACCCATCTCCTTCGGCTATGGATTGGACAGGGAAGCTGTCCCCCGGCTGGCCGACTGTCAAGTATCAATGTCTGCGCACGAGATTTCTCCTATTTGGTAAGGATGTCTCAACACGATGGCCCGCCGCTCCTTTGGGCACAATGTGGATCATCATCAGCCACAAAACTAAAAATTTTGAAGAACGTGCAGGCATGACGCCTCTGACCCGCACGACACGTACTTCACACCTTACGGAAGGAGGCAGGCTCTACTTCGGGGAAGCGGCGCCAGCGTTGAAACCCCGGAACAACGTTTCTATTTGATCACGATCAAGTGAGGATCATACTGCGTCCCCGGTTGATCGGGACCATCCGCATAGATGGTGAAGCTGAATTTGTAGTTTTGCCCCACGGCCTGTTGCAGGGGCGCACCGGAAAGTCTGGCAGAGTTCGATGGCTGCTCCAGGCGCTGAAGGTCTGCCGGGGCGAAAGGCGCATTGGGCGAGTCCGGAAGGATGTTGCCGGTCTTGACGTACTGATCGACGCTATAGAACTGATTGGAAGAGCAAAAGAAGTTCGCCTGGTCCCGGTTGCTATAAGAGAGCCTGACTTGAGAATGTGGCTGATGGTTCACCAATCGCGCGGCCATGCAACACAAATCCACTTGCCCAGGCTGTGGCTGATCGCTGCAGGTGGAATTCTGCGACTGAACAGACACAGCGGTAAGCCTGGCCTGGCCCGTCCTGCCTGATCGATCGACAGGCGAGCTGAGAGTGATCGTGACTGCGAGCCCGAGCGGCAACAAGATCCTGGAAGGCAACATCATTATGTTCTCCTATGAATTTCCGTAAAAATGGGGGAAGTTGTGTATTAGCGTCCTGATAGAATCCGCCGGAATTCAGCATCGGAGCGCAAACCGTCGAGCTCCGGAACACTGTTGATTTCCGCGAAGTATTTCAAGCCTATTGCCTGCCGTATCCACGCAAGAGCTTTTTCCTTATGCCCCAACTGCAGATTCACAACGCCTGCCCAGAAATCGGTCTCTCCGGTAGCCGGCTGCAATTCTTTGGCGCGGCGCAAGTGGTACAAAGAATTGTCTTCCTGGCCGAGCATAGCGTAGTAAACGGCGAGGTTCAGATTGATGTCCGGGTCTTGCGGGTTCACCGTTAATTTCTGGTTCGCCAGGGCAATTGCTCGCCCGTATGTTTCCTGCGCCAGTTCCGTGCGTCCGGCTGCCCAGAAATATGCCCGCGCGAGGTTGCCATAGGCGCGGTAGTCGTTGCCATCGAGTTTCAGGGCTTTTTCGAAACATCGGATAGAATCCTCGAAGCGCCTCGCGTTGAGAAAAACCGTTCCCAGATTCTCATAGGCCCCAAAGCTGGGTTTAAGGCGAACCGCCTCTTGCAGTGCAGCAATTGCCTTGTGAGTCTGCCCCATCTCCACGTAGGCCGCCCCCAGGGCGAAGTACGGCTTGCTGTTATCCGGCTTCATCTGGATAGACCGCTCATCGTTCCAGGCCGCTTCCTGGTAACGTCCGCAAATAAAATAAAAGCGGGCCAGGTCGGAATAACCAGCCCAATTGCCTGGATCAAAATCTATGGCCCGGAGATAGTCTCTTTCCGCTGCGACGAGATTGCCCGTGCCCTCATACGCCCGGGCCCTGCCCCGGCTTGCCGGAGCGTTACGAGGATCAATTGCCAGGGCTTCCGAAAAATCCTGGACGGCCCGGCCGTACTCTCCCATCCCATTGTGAATCGCGCCCACGCACAGGTGGGGAGCTGCCCGCCTGGCATCCAACTCCAGTGCCTTGTTGCAGTTCTGTTGCGCTCGTGTCTCCCATCCGTGATGGCCGGTGGACTGAAAAAGATTCCAGTCAGCTTCTCCCAGACCCGCGTAGGCCATCGCATAGGAGGGATCCGATTGCACTGCCTGTTCAAACTGTTGCGCAGCTTTTTTGTCCTTCTCCGGCAAGTCATCCGCCTGCAAAAAATCGCGGCCTTTCAGATAAGCGGCATAAGCAGTCTCAATCCGCGTACCCCGATCCTGCCAGCTCTCCATGGCAAAATTTCTCGCCTGCGATGGTTGGCCCTTGTCCTGCAGCCGGTGAATACCGAAGCCCACGGATACCAGGATTATGGCGAACATCCCGAACGCCAACCCAAGTCGATAGGGCTGCGATCCCCTCCAGGTTCGATCATTCCTGAACGGCGGCTTGCCTTCTTCGGTTCCAAGCACGGATGCGTGAACGGCTGCCGGACGACCTGGCTGGTTTTCGCTTGCGGTTCCGGATGAGTGCGGGGCGGCCGGTACGCCTGGGATTGCTTCCACCGGACAGATGAAGCGATATCCTCTTTTGGGAAGCGTCTCGATAAAGCGCGGGTTTTCGGCCGAGTCGCTCAGGGCCGCCCGGAGCTTCCTGATAGCGGTATTCAGGCCGAGGTCGAAATCCACAAAAGTCTCGGCCGGCCAGAGACGTTTCTGCAACTCTTCACGCGCAACCGCCTTGCCCGCATGGCGTAATAGCAGGCTAAGAACCTGAAATGGCTGCTCCTGAAGGTTCACTTTAAGCCCGTTCTTGTGCAGCTCTCCTGTTGCCAGGTGGGCCTGGTAAATTCCAAAACGCACAGCCTGCTCTGTTTGAGCTGCTCGCTCCACAGGCGCCGCCATTTTTTGACCCGAGATCATCCTTTTTGCGTCCGGATATATTAGCTCCGGACGAGCACCTTAACACGGTTCAAATCTGCCAGGCGCCAATAATATTGTTAAGAATTCCCGCTGGAGTTCCATTTTGGGAAGTTACCCCGCGGCAGAGGCTGCTTTCAACTTGTTCATATCGAACCGAAAATGCTTTTTTATCTTGGGTTTAGCGGTTCATCCGGCCCTCGTGGATAAGTTCATTGCCCGTCCATGTACAAATTTTCCCGGCTGGACCAAAGTGAGCGGGTTTGCTGTGAAACCGGGCAACGCTGAGTAAGGTCTGTCCCTCGCGCAGGCTCCCACCATCTGCCGCGCATAGCGAACAAACAAAACCAAAAGAGGAGGAAATTCAAACCCAATGCGTTTCAAACTATTGAGCACCATCGGAACGCTTTTGCTGGCCAGCGCCACGCTCTGGACGCAAGAGATTGATCTGTGCAACGATTTCGTCTCCGTTCCAAGCAACGGAGGAACGTGTTTCACCTATGTCTTGCAGGGCGACCAGCGAAGCAACATCAACATCCAGGAAACGCTCTCCGATCCAACTTTGAACCCGTTCAAATACCTGGGCATCCCATCCTGCGCCAAGGTAACCTATGACCCCTCCAACAACACCACATCCGTGACCATTTGCGGTACGCAGCCCATTCTGCCTGGCCAGAAATTCACTTACGGCGCCAACAGCAACAGTCTGCCCCATTTTGGCCTGGATTCGAACGGCCCCATCAATGTAGTTTTCGCTTCCTGGAGCAACACTTCCAACTCATGCTCTCCTGGAGGCTCCGGAGTCTCGTCGCAAACCACTTCCACATCGGCCTCGGTGGAGCGGCCGGCGGGGGCAAGTCATGCGACTGCTACCGTCACAGCCTCCTTGCCACGGCTTTCGCTGGCTGCGACCCAGCCTGTGGGAATGAACCCGGCCCGTTACACTCTCTTTATCGGTACTCAGGATGTTCACGGCAACGTGGTGGGTACCTGGTGCCAGGGCGTTTATCAGGCAGGAGCCCTCCCGGCAATGCAAATCACAAATTTTACGAAGGTGCCGATTGTCATCACCAATGCCGGGTTCATCCTGAACGATGTACCCCGGCCATTGAATACCCTGAACTTCGGTCAACTCTCACCGCCGGGCCTCGAAGGCAGCCCTTTTGCCCTTCCACACCCTTCACTGAACGGGACTGTTCTACAACCGGGTCAATCTATCCCTGCTCCGATTCAGTAAGAGTTTAACTTTCACTTCGTTGCGGGCAGGCAATCACCTGCCCGCAAAGCTTACTTACCGCTTCTTTGTTCCCCAGGAGGCGCCACTTGTTGCGGGTCGGTTGTGATTCCCGCTTCTTAGAACCGCCATAAGTCAACGAGCGGCTAGAGCTAAAGCCAGTGTCCTTTGATCTCTTGCCTGGGTCCTACCCTGTGCGAAGCCTCAGAATTCGGTATATAATCCGATATGTCGGAAAGATTATCGTGATTCAGGCAATAGAGACACTCACACCAACCGAAACTGCTGTGGTCGCGTCCGTATCGGTGCGGGACGTCAATCGGGTTATTGATGAAAAGATCCTTCCTGAAGCGCTTTATGCTGTGGGTAGAGATCGCACACGCCGACTGTTTGTTGACTCATGCGTTTTTATCTCCTTCTATTTCGAGACCTCTGACCGGCTGACCGCGGATGAACGTAGTCGGACAATTCGTACAGCAATGCAACTGCGCGAGCTACCGGAGTGGCGCTATTTTTTGGCGGCAAAAGGGGGCGAGTCGCTACGGAGTGATTGGATTGAACATTCGTGCGAGATTCGCGAAGAGTTTCTGACGATCAATCTAGCGCCTTTTCTGAAGCGTACGCGTGAGCGTCTGTCACGTCTGTTCGCAGCGCGTGAGTTGGTCACCGAGGATCCGTCGATATTGATGGGAACTCCGGTTATTAAAGGCACACGCATTCCGGTTTATGACATTGCATCGTCGGTTTCGGCAGGTTTGCCAGTGAAGCGGATACGAGAAGCCTATCCGGGGCTGAGCAACAATGACATTGAGCTCGCCGCGCTCTACGCGGAGGCAAACCCGCCTCGCGGTCGCCCGCGTCGACCCGCTGAACCACCGGCAGGTTCAGTCATTGTCACTGCACATCGTGTACCCAGGCGCCGTCGGATGTGAAACTGCTCATCGATGAATGCCTCAGTCCGGAACTAACAAAGATGGCTCTGGATCGCGGCCACCCGGAGGCCTCTCACGTGACTTGGATCGGCAAGGGCGGGAAGAAGGACTGGCAGCTAAAACCGGTGATCATGGATGGGGACTGGACATTTGTCACGAAGAATAGTGTTGATTTTCGTGGCCCCTCTGACGCACCGGGCAGCAAAGGCCAGTATTCGGATGTCGCAATTCATGCAGGCCTGATTTGCCTCAATGGGCCCGTAGGCATGGATCTCGAGTTGCAAAGGGATATGTTTGCCGTCGCGCTTGATGAACTTGATCGGAACAGCGATATGGTTAATCAAGTGCTTGAGATTAGCTCATGTGAGCCAGAAGACGAGTTCGAGATTCTACGATACAAACTGCCTTCTGAGTGACCGCCCGCCGCCTGATACGGTAGGCTTCGTGAGCCTGCCCTGGCAGCTTGAGGCTGCCCTTATGATCGACAACCTGGAAATGCTCCAGCCAGGGCGGGGTCTGTGAGCCCCGCCCGAGCCTGGGGCTATTTGGCGCGGCGTTTCCCTTTCTCCTTCTGTCGCCGGGGATGCTGGCGTTTCAGACCATCTTGCAGCGCCCTCATCTGGTCTTTGATCTCCTGCTTGCGGTCCCGGACGTGGAAGAAGACATCGTCGGGATCAAGGAATTGCTTGTCCCATTCGTCCTGGAGCTCGCCAAAGTGGCGGGACTCTTCCGTTTCATAGTTCTGTAAGCTTTGGATCAGCTCTTCGTTGGCCCGCGCTCGGGTGTGTTCCAGGGTGACTTTGAAGCCGTTGAGGAATTCAGGGCGAAAGACTCCGAGTTGTTCCAGATGCTGGAAGCTCAGGAGCGTGGCCTCAAAGCAGCGGTTCAGGGTGTGCAGGGCTTCGTAGGCGCGAAGTTTGATGGGGCGGAATTGCCAATTGCTAAGTGGTGGGTTACCGTCAATGACAGCCATGCGTTTGCCTCCTTAGGTAGGCGATGTGTGGTCAGGGCCGCGTCGATGCGCAAACATCGGCGTGTGCCCGTTTGGGTTTTGTCTTGCCTGCGAGATGATGCTCGCAAGCTGGGTTACTTCTTTGTCCTGTGTGGCTTGTGTGGCACCGCCGCCCTCGGCGGTGGCTTTTGCTTTTTGGGTTTGGCTGACTGTTGAGTGCTGACTGCCAGTTGCTTCTTCTGATTTCTGGTCTTTCTTCCGTTCTTAATCTTCGGCAATAGCTTGGCAATGCGCTCAATCTCCTGCTCGGTCCAAAGATGGAGCGTCATGAAGCCGCTCGTGACCATCTTGGGCGCCGGCACTTTCCCTGCTTTGAGGTACCTGCTCAGGGCTGCCTGAGTGAGTCCCAGCTTCCTGGCCGCCTGACGAGTGGAATATTGCAGCATTCGCTTCGATGATACATTATATTATAAATATGTCAAGTAAATAATTTATAAATAAACTATCGCGACCCTCTGGACTGAGGAACTTTGTTGACTGTGGACTCCCCAGGAGCGGGCCTTCGGATCGTTTCGGTTTGCCAAACGGGGAGCGACCGTGAACACCAGTCAATGCTAAGGCGTTTATAGGGACTAATCGGTCACGGCCACACACAGCTTGCCCAATGCACGTGCCAGCAATGTCCAGCCGAAAAGGCGATAGAATCCTGAGTACAAGTTCAAACTAGAAGCCACCACCATGATCGTTTACCCCTATGAAGTCTTCGTTGGTTCCGACATATTGGACTTCTCATTTGAATTGCCTGACTCCCTGGTGTCGGTCTTCACTGAGGATGACCGGGCACCCAGCATTCCGAAAGAGAGGCAGGACGACGATCTCACTGAATACCGGTACGAGGCTACTGTGCAGGTTATTCGCGATCGGCTAGAGATCATGGGCTACACCTCGGCACAATGGCGCGAGGAGCTCGAAGAGTTCCGGCAGGTTAAACTTGCTGAAACTGGGGAGCTCATCACCGAAGCCGAGGACGAACGTCGGCCAACCTTGAGGGCGTTGCGGACAGCGTCGATTCTCGAGCGATCTACACCAGAGCGATGGATCAACACCCTAATGGCAATTTTGTGGAACCGCTGGGGAGGCCGACGTGGCGCCCGGTCCCGGGTCCTCGAAAAGGCACTGAGCGACGGGGAGTACGGTCCTATCCAGATTCCCTTTGGGGACACGCGTTCCCTGTTGCGGGCAGCCATCGATCTGCACGAGGATACCGACACAGTGCGATTTGACTTCAACAATGCTGTGTGGAGCGAACATGTCGATCCCACCACGGCCTTCACTCAGAATGCGAAGACAAGCTTGCTTGGAAGGGCACAAGCCGTCGAGAAGGTAGTGGTTCTGACCGAAGGAAAGGCCGACAGCCGAATCCTCCGTGCAAGTCTGGAGCGGTTGTACCCTCACCTGAAACACATGTACTCCTTCCTCGATCATTCGGCATTCAAAGCTCAAGGAGGCACAGGCGAGCTGGAAAGACTGGCGCGCGGTTTTGCCGGAGCCGGAATCTCCAACCGCATCGTGGTCCTGTTCGACAACGATACGGCCGGGGTAGCAGCGGCTCAACGGCTCCGCAAGGCGGGACTGCCCGGAAACTTCCGGATTCTGACCCTCCCTGAACTCGAGATGGCGCGATCTTATCCCACAATTGGACCCACCGGACCCGCGGTCGCGGACATCAATGGCAGAGCATGCGGAATTGAACTCTACTGCGGACGAAAGGCCCTGACCGGAGAGGATGGTAAGCTCTGCCTGGTCCAGTGGACAGGCTATGACGCCGGGATGAAGCGATACCAGGGCGAACCGTTGGAAAAAGGGAAGATCAAGGAGCGATTCTATGAAATTCTTGAAAGTTCTCCAGATCTCAGAACCGACCCAGAGCTCAGTTCAATTCGACTAATTCTCGACTCAGTCATGCAAATCCAATGGTGAGATTATGTCCAAAAAGAGGTCGCGTTCCGCTGGGTATCGGCCGGCGATCAGGAGAGGGGCCATAATCTGCACGAGTCGCGAACCAAAACCTATTACCCCCCTGAAGTCGGCGTGTCGCCGGAATCCGGGCAAGCTGCTCGTCAGGGAGCTGATCCGACACTCTAGGGCGTTTTCTCGTTACCGATCGCGCCTAGGACGGCATGCTCCGAGCTAAAGCAACTCATGGTCTTCCCAAAAGGTTCGACTCGTGGCATCGAGATCCTCCGAAAATTCTTTCCGATAAGACTTCCTAAAGCCTGATGTTGCCTCCTCTTCGAAGTCAGTGAGTTTGGAAAAGGCTTCTAGCGCCCGCTCGACGATGGGATGATCGTCGTTCAAAGAGACTGATTCGTCGTCCTTTAGAAAATTTCTTTGGATGGCGTCCGAGACATCGTTACCCCACTCTTCGTATTGCGGATTGAAGTAATCGCTCCGGACATGAAAGAGCATCGCTTCCCGTACAACTCTGGGGAGCTTCCCAATGGCAGACTTGGCGACTTTCACGAGTTCGTCGAATTCTTTGTCCTCTGTCGAGAACTTCTTTCGAATCTTCTTCACCGCCGCAGCATCTTTGGCTTGCTCAAGTTCCGCGATGTGTCGCTGAAGTCCCTCGTTCTGCTTATCCAGTTCTTCGGCCTCAGCCTTGGCGGTGGCAAGTTCGGCCCGCAGCTTATTGGCATCTACGCTGCTCAGAGTTGCAACAGGTTTCATCGTCCTCAACAGCGCCGGAAGGGCTTTGAGGAAGTCTTCCTTCTTTCGATTCCACCTTGTGGTCTTGCCTTTACTGAGCGTCGATAACTGATCGCGGAGTGTATCGAGTTTTCCTGACTCCGTGATGAGCAAACCTTGCTTGCCATAAAGAGCACCACGCAGATCGTCATATCCCACCGGCTCGACGAGCAGTGGCAAGAACTTCTTCTCAGTTGCCCATGCACCTCCCGTTTCACAAAGGCAGAACGGGCATTCATAGTACTGGGGCGTAACGATGGCCAGGATCACCTCAGCCTCTTTCAGTCGCTCACGCATGTAGGGACTAAAGTCAGCACCGGGAGGAATCCCTTGCTCATCGAAGGAGGTGCAGAAGATATCCTCGGTCCGAATACCGGCTCCCATCTCCAAGAGAGTAATCACTGCATCCACGAGATCTTTGTCAGCTACGGCATGACTGATAAAAAGGCGCATTGTTTTATTATCCGGCAGACCAATGAATATGGCGTGGTCATGACTCGATTGCCAAATTACGCGCTTACAATTTTTTTAATTTGCGCTCTAAGTTACTGAAAAATTAAGGAAAAATTCAGGTGCACTAAAGTTGCGCCGCAAGCCCCAATTGGCTATCCTGCGCGGATGGACTACCTGCACCGATGCCTCGGAACGCCATCTGCCATCTTCCAACTTTCTTTGCCGGCAGGGAGATGCCGCTCGGTCAGGAACCGCCATCTGCGCCATGGACCCATGGACCATGGACGCCGTTTCCGGAGGAATCCTCCCTTCCTCCGGAAGCCTCCGGCACGTGAATCCCCTGGATTGGCGCGGATTCCGGAGGACCGGAGGAATTAAGGCACTTTTTGGAGTGAGTGTAGTCAGTGCTGATGCAAGACCTGTATCAGGGCATCGGATCACAACAACGCGAGGCCGGCGGTCACGATGAGGGCCACGGCCCAGACTAGGTCCAGATTGATCCAGGCTTTGCGCAGCAGATTCAGGCCTAACTTCTCATAGACCACAATCGCCACCGTTCCCGTCACCAGGAGATATCCGAGCGTGTGTACGGCTACGGCCAGGGCGCCGGTCCATGGTCCGTAAGAGACCATCTGCGCCATGTGCATGTTGTGATGGGCGTCCGGGGCTGACGTTCCGGCGTCTGGGGCTGACATTCCCATCACCAGCGGCAGGAGCATGAAGCCGGCGCCGTGGGCTGATGCCATGAGGAAGGACCAGATGGTGAGGTCGGTGAAGCCTACCTGCATGCCGCCCCAGCGCGGGTGACCCCTGCGGAAGAGCCGGAAAAGGCCGAACCCCAGGAGCAGGCAGGCGACGAAGATCTTCATGGTGTTTGGCGGCACTACCGCGCCCACCATCACGGCTACGGCTACGACCAGGCCGATGGCCAGGGCGTGTCCGGCGGCGATGGGCAGCAGGGACAGCCAGACTACTCGTCCGCTCTGTTTCTGCATGCCCAGGGCCACGGCGAAGAGCCAGCCCATGCCCGGGTTGATTCCGTGGTACGCGCCCAGCAGAAGCAGAGCAACCCAGGCAGTCGAGTGGTTCACGAATAACAATAGGAGTCTGACGAAGCGTCTCCACCCTCAAGCCGGATCTGGTGGCTGCGCAGTTCGCCGGACTCAAGAAAGAACCTGGGATCGATGGAGAGGCCTCCGCCTTCCTTGGCGTCCAGCTTCACCATCCAGCTGCGCACGCCGTCGGGATAGAACTGTTCATCCCACGGCGCGTAGAGCGAGTTGGTGAAATAGATCCGGCGGCCATCGCGGCTTACCTCAACCATCTGCGGGCCGCCATTGAGGGGCGTTTTGGGATTGCCGGGATGGGGCGCGCGGCGAACGATTCCGCCCAGATGGACCGAGCCTGTGAGCCTGGGATGGAACGGGTCAGACACATCATATTGCTGGAACTCACCCGTCCCCCAGCAGGAAACATAGAGGTAGCGGTCGTCCACGGACAGATTGATGTCCGTCACCAGAGGCGGAACGGCCTTGAATCCCTTGAGGAGAGGCGGCAGTTGATCGGGATCAGCGGGCTCGGCCGGAATTTCGATTACCTTCTGTATGGCCCAGCTCCCTGCCTTGTCCCGATGCCACAGCCAGATGGAGGCAGAGAGATCCTTGAGCGAGACCACCACGCCGACAAATCCATAGGCACGGACGGGGTCGTGGGCGGGACGAAGCTCCAGCACCATTTGCTGCTCGGCGCCTAGGTCCAGCGCCTGAAGGTGACGCCGGCGGCGCAGGTCCCAAACATGCAGAGAGTGGCCGTAGCCGCCTTTGAGCAGGATTTCCGGATTCACGCCGGTCTCAATCATGTGCGGCGTGCCCCACTCGCTGGTGATCATGGTGTCATAGCCGAGATGCCAGAAGAAGTCGTAGTGGAAATATTGAGGGCCGCGCTCGATCTCCCACTTGCCCAGAACTTCAAAGCTTTCCGGATCGAGAATGAAGATGCCTCCGGGGCCCTCGCCGGTGGGTGAGCCGAGCGCGCTCACAAAAATTCCGTCCGGCCCGCAGTGGACGGTATGGGGCCGGCTGTATCCAGCGCGCAAGGCGAGAGTCTCCGGCTCAATGACCTTGACGATCTGCGGCTTGCGCGGATCGGGCTTGGTATCCACGATATGGATGCGCGAGGAGCGAATGCCGGGGACGATGAGATAACGCCGCTCCGTGTGCGGATGAGGAGCGAAGGGACACAGGCAGGAGCTGCACGCGTTCCAGCCAAAGTGATGCAGTTCGTCGCCGGCGTTGGGCATGTCCAGGCTGCCGACCATTTGCCCGTATGTCCGCGAAGCAGGATCAACATCCACTACGCCGAGGGCGTCAGGGCGTCCGGTGTGTTTGGGATTGAGCAGGGCAACATACGCCAGTTTTTCCGCCGGCGCCTGCCCGGCCAGCCTGGGTGAGGGATAGAAAGTTGGATCGGTCCGCCAAAGAGACATGGTTGCTCCTTTAAGGAATTCGTGTGCTTAGGGTCCCTCGCCCTTTCAGGCTGAATCGGGCCCGTTGAAAATTGCTCCTTCGGCTACGCAAGCTCGCCTCGAGGACAGGCTACATTGCCGGAATTGGCCCGCCGCGGCGGGCCAAAATTGAAAATCTTTAAATCATGGAGCTGTTTCTTTGTAGCTGAATTGCCGCGTCCAATCTGTTGACTGCTTGCCATCCACTTCCACATACATCTTGGGCAAGGAGTTCACGGGGCCATCGTCCTGCGGTGGTTGCATCATCAGGTCGCGCCCGGTTGACCAGACTACGCGGCGCTCATCCAGATTGCCGAAATAATATTCCACCTTGTCTTTGTCGGCGCCGTGGTATCCGGTTGAAGTGGTCAACTCTACCAGCTTTTTGTTCTTCTCGTTCAGCGGAATTTCCTCGGCGTAAATGCTGGCCAGAGAGGCATCCAGCGGAATCCATCCCAGCCGGGGAGCAAAGAACTGGATCCAGCAATGGTAGCTGGCGTCCACCTCCATGCCGTTCAGCGTTGGTTTAACCCTTCAATTTTCAGGAACTTTCCTTGCCCAGATGGAGTCTATATGTGAAGGATGTCGAGGGCACTCGCGAACGTGTCTCAAATCATCGAGTTACGAGAGTACCCGGAAGGAATGGTTGTGGCAGCGCCCAAAACTTGATACCGTTGGGGTGACGCCATGAAAAAAATGGCGGGAGCAGCAACATTGGGCAACGTAGCCAGTGCAATCGCCGTCAGGGGTGAGGAAGCCTCGATTGTCGCTGAATTGAAAGCGGGATCGGAGGAGGCCTACAACTGGCTGATTGCACATTATCACCAGCCTATCTATAGCCTGGTCTACCGGATTGTGAATGATCCGGCAGACGCAGCGGACACCACGCAAGAGGTGTTTCTCAAGGTATTCCGCGGGATGAAGCGGTTCAATGGCGAGTCCAGCCTGAAGACCTGGCTCTACCGCATCGCGATTCATGAGGCCTCAAACCAGAGGCGCTGGTGGTTCCGCCACAAGAGCAAAGAAAATTCAATGGTGGCCCAGGAGGACGAGAACGGCAACTCCTATGGCTTGTGCGACACGCTGGAGGACCAAGGCGAATCGCCGTTTGAGCTGCTGGCCCACGAAGAAATCCGCGCCCGGGTAGAAGAGGAGCTGCGGCAGGTGCCGGAGCCATATCGCACTACCATCCTGCTCCGGGACATAGAAGGACTTTCCTACGAAGAGATTGCCGAGGTCTTGCAGGTCTCACTGGGGACCGTAAAATCCCGGATCATTCGAGGACGCGACGCGCTGAAGAAGCGCCTGGAATCATTTGTTCGGGAGTTGGGTCCGGAATTCCGCGGTCTTTCCGCGCAAGCGAAGAAAGATTGTTCCCACTCCCCGGGTCAACCTGAAGTGGAGGCAGTATAGCAATGACATGTGTAGAAGCACGGCCTTTGTTCGCGCTGTATCTGGACAATGCTGTCACCGGTGCTGAAATGCATGCGCTTTCCGAGCACGTGAGCGCCTGCCCTGGCTGCCGGTCAGAGTCTCGCAAGTTGGAAAATGCCCGCCAGGCAGTTGCGTCCCTGGGACGCAAGCCGGCGCCGTCCGATCTGGGGCTTAGAATCCGCCTGGCCTTGTCGCGTGAGCGGTCACGCACGTGGCGGAGATTTATGCAGGCTTACATGGTGAGGCTGGAGAATGGCGTGAATGCATTCATGTTCCCAGCCACCGCGGGGATTTTGACGGCCATTATTTTCTTTAGCGCCGTAACCGGGTTCTTTGTTCCGGCACGTAGCGGGGCGGATGATCTGGTCTCCGGACTCTATCTTCCGGCGCGCCTTCAGCCGCCGCAAACGGCCATGTCGTCTGTGGCCGATACGGATTTGAACCTGGATGCGCCGGTTGTGATCCAGGCCTTTGTGGATGCCACCGGACGCGTGGAAAACTATGAGATTATCGCCGGGCCGGACAATGACCAGGTGCGATCACAGTTAAACCGCGCTCTTCTTTTCACCAGCTTTTCGCCCGCTTACGCTTTCGGTCAGCCGGTAGCGGGGAAAGCGGTCATCTGCTTCTCGCACGTGAATGTGAAGGGGTGAAAGGCAGCAATTGGCAGATAGCAATTAGCAATTGGCAAAAGCGGGAGACCGCACCTCAGTATTCAGTACTTAGTATTTAGTACTTAGCTAAGAGCAACGGCCAGGAACAACACCAACGGCAAGAGCAAAAGCAAGAGCAAAAGCGAAGACAAGAACAAAGGCATGAGCCTGCTTCTGCTGACAATCTTGAAAATGAACAGGGCCCGCTCAAGGGAGCGGGCTCTTGCTTTTGCTAACTACCAAATACTAGATACTAAGTACCGTTTTTCTGCGGTAAACTTAGGTTTTCCCCATAATTTCCGGGAGGAACTCTGAAGGTCCAATTGTCAGTTTTTTGCCTGCTCGCCCTGATCTTGCCGGGGACTTCAGAGGCGCAAACCACCAAGGCGCAACTTGAAGTGAGCGAGACCATCTTCAGCGTGGCTGCCGCGTTAAATGGCTGTGGCTACGATGCAGGCCTGGAGAATTCCATGCCTGTGCGGCAGGCCGTCCGCTTGGATGTTCTTGACGTGGTGAGAAGATCGCCGGAGGCTGCTCAGGCTTTGCAGGCGATTTGCCGCTTCCAGCAGGACCACTTGTCACCGGATCCGAGCCGCGACGCCTCGCAATACATCTCCCTGGCGCTGGAACTGGGCGGGCCCCCTGATTTTGCGCCCACGCTACGGGAAGCCGACCTGCCGCCGGACGCCTCTCGCGTCCTGGGCGCGGTCCCGCTTTTGCAGAGGCTTTACCGGACTGCCAATCTGCACGCCATCTGGCAAAAACACCAGCCGGAATATGAAGCCCTGGTGCAACGCTTTCACGATCCGGTTGCCAACACGCTTACCCAGGCGGATGTCTACCTGAAGCTGCAATTCAGCAGCTATGTGGGACGCCGGTTCGTAATTTACCTGGAGCCCCTGTTCTCTCCCGCGCAGGTCAATTCGCGGAATTACAGCGATGATTATTTCCTGGTGGATTCGCCCGGGCAGGATGGGGCGCTGCACCTGCAGGGAATCCGCCACACCTATCTGCACTACATCCTGGAGCCGCTGGCCTTGAAACATGGAAGCACCATGAAGCGGCTTGATCCGCTGCTCGAGAACCTGCAAGCAGCGCCCATGGATGATTCCTTCAAGCAGGATATTTCGCTGCTGCTCACCGAATCGCTGATTCGCGCCATTGAGGCCCGCATGCTGCCCGGCGGCAAGAGCAATGAAGGCGCAAGGACCGCCTACGTACAGCGCTCCGTGCAGGAAGGCTTTACGCCGACCCACTATTTTTATGAGGCGCTGGTAAATTTTGAAAAAGAGGGCATGGGCATCAAGGATGCTTATGGGGACTTGCTCTATAACATTGAATTGCCGAAGGAGAAGAGACGCGCCTCCGATACCATATTTGTAGCCCAGGCCGCTCCTGAAGTACTAAGAGCGTCCAAACCCGTGGTACATGAAGAAAAGTTCCTGGATGATGCGGAGCAACTGCTGGCCAGCGGCGATCCCGCAGGCGCACAGAGGCTGGCCATGCAGGCCATTAACAATCCCCGTAGCAATGAAGATCAGGGCCGGGCATTCTTCATTCTGGCGCGCGCCGCGCTGCTGTCCAAAGACCTTCAAGGCGCGCAAAGTTACTTTGGGCGCGCGGTACAGTCCGCGCACGATCCCAGAACCCTTGCCTGGAGCCACATCTATCTGGGCAGAATCTTTGATGTCCAGCAAGAGCGTGAGCAGGCTTTGACTCATTATCGCGCGGCCCTGCAGGCCGGAGATCCAACGCCCGATACCCGGACCGCAGCGGAGAAAGGCATGGCCGCACCCTACGAGCCACCGGCCCGACGCTAGGCCATTATGCAAGCAAGTACGAGAATTTTGGTTCCGGTGCGACAAGGGCAGCTAGGCCAGATCACAGAAGTTGGTAACTGGGTAAGTTGGTAAGTGGGTAATTGAGAGTCAAAAGCAAAACCCGTCGATGCCGAGCGACAAATCAAGGAGGCGAAACCCTTGGTCGGGCCGTTATGCGAGCGACTACGAGAATTCTGTTTCCGTTGACAAGGGCAGCAAGGCCAGATCACGGAAGTTGGTAACTGGGTAAGTTGGTAAGTGGGTAATTTTGAAAAGTCAAAAGCAAGTTTCTCAATGCGAAACGGATATCAAGGCGCGAATGAATAAACCGCTATCTATCGTTCTGATTATTTTGATAGCCGGGATACTCGCCGGGGCGCAGCAACCCTCCGCGAAACCCTCCGCGACGCAATCGCAGCCCGGGGGCAAACTGCCGCCCCAGGCCAAGACGCAGCAGGAATATAAGGATTACAACACGGATTACGCCTTGAGCGGCGGCGCTGCAGTGGAAAAAGCAGCCAATGATTTTGCGGCCAAATATCCGCAGAGTGAGTTGCGGGAATATCTGTATTCCAAGGCCATGCACGAATATCAGAATGAGAACAACACGGGCAAGATACTGGCCATGGGCGAGAAGGTCCTGTCGCTGGATCCTGACAACGCGATTGCCCTGGTGCTGACGGCTACGGTGCTCTCGGACGGCTTAAGCGACGCTGACCAGGACCGCGAACAAAAGATCGCGGAAATCAGGAAGAATTGCAGGCACGCCCTGGAAACCGTGGATACGAGTTTTACGCCTCCTCCGGGCGCGACTCCCGAGCAAATCGCGGCCTACAAGAATACTCTGCAATCCATGGCGCACTCGGCCCTGGGAATCATGGAACTAAGGACCGCGGACGATGCCGGCGCAGAAAAAGACTTGCGCGCCGCGGCCGATTTGAATAAAACTCAGCCCGACCCTTATATCTGGTACCACCTGGCTCTGGCGCAGGACCACCTGGCAACAGCCATGGCCGACAAAGATCAGCAGCAGAAAAAGTATGTTGAGGCGCTGGCATCCGTGACCCAGGCATTGCAGTACATCGGGTCAAATTCTGACCTGGGCCGGCTGGCGCAAGGTGAGCGCGACCGCCTGCAGAAACTGGCGAGCCTATCTACACCGGCGCCCGGAGATGCAGGCAAGCCGCCACAATAGTCTCGAAGATGGTTATGAACAGGCAAGACCTTACAGCTTTACAAGCTGCGCTGGGACACAGGTTCAAACGTCCGGAGTTGTTGAACCGGGCGCTGACCCACAGCTCTCATGCCCATGAGGAGTCTAAGGCTACCGGGCAGGAGCCTGCAGCGAATGAAAAACTGGACAACGAGCAATTTGAGTTTCTGGGGGACGCCGTGTTGGGATTGGTCACCAGCCAGCTCCTCTTTGAGCGGTTCCCGACGTTTCACGAAGGCCAACTTTCAAAATTAAAGGCGCATTTGGTGAGTGCCGGGCATCTAGTTAAGGTGGCGGCTGCGCTGGACCTGGGTCGATATCTCAGGCTGGGACGCGGTGAAGAGCGGAGCGGGGGCCGGGCCAAGTCCACGCTGCTCTCTGATTCCCTGGAGGCTGTGATTGCGGCGATGTACCTGGATTCCGGACTGGAGCAGGCACAGGATTTTATCATCCGGCAGATTCTGGCGCCGGAACTGGAGCAGATTGCCGCCGAACACGATCCGGACTTCAGCTTAACTGACTACAAATCAGCCCTGCAGGAGTTACTCCAGTCCAAAGGAAGGTTACAGCCGGTCTATGTCACCGTCAAAGAGGAGGGCCCTGACCATCGTAAGACTTTCACCGTGGAAGCTCGGGTTTATCCTCAAGGGCAGAACAAACCGGAGTACGTGACGCGCGCGGAAGGGGCGACGAAAAAGAAGGCAGAGCAATTGGCAGCCAAGCAGGCGCTTGAGCACCTGCGGGCTGAGGTGGAAAACCAAAGCGTATGACAGGGCAGGAAGAGAACGTGATCAGCAGTCCCGAGCAGAATGCCGGGCCTGTTGCCGGACCGGAGACGGCCTGTGCGGCGCAACCCCCAAGCGCTAATCTTGAGGAGACGCACGCTGCGTGCCCTCCGAAACCGGTTGCCTCCCACGCCCACTTTAACGGCGAAACACTGCTCCAGTCCCTGCTTTCGATTATCGTGATTGTCCTGTTTGTCATCACGTTTATCGTGCAGGCGTTCCAGATTCCATCTGAATCCATGGAGAAGACGCTACTGATTGGCGATTACCTGCTGGTGGACAAGGTCCACTTTGGCCAGGGCAGCCTATCGAGCTGGTTTCTTCCATACAGCCCAATCAAGCGCGGCGACATTGTCGTCTTCCACTACCCGCTCGATCCCTCCCAGCATTATGTAAAGCGAGTGATTGGACTGCCGGGGGACCGCATTCGCCTGCACAACAAAACTGTGCTCTTAAATGACGCACCGATCGAGGAGAGTTACGCTGTTCACGTAACAGGCGATTTTGATCCCTACCGCGATAACTTTCCTACAGAGAGAGACCTCACCGGCCAGGTGGAGACGCAGTGGCGATCAGAATTGCAGCGCCATCTGCAAAATGGAGACCTGGTGGTGCCCCAGGATGAATACTTTGTCATGGGAGACAACCGCGATCGCAGCGCGGACAGCCGCTACTGGGGATTTGTGCCTCGGAGCAATATTGTTGGGCGTCCTCTGGTGATCTATTTATCAGTGCGGGACCGCCAGGAGCAGGTGGCAAACTCCGGCAATGGTAAACTCTACAGTTCAGGACACCTGTTGGCCCATGTCTGGCAGTTTGCCCGCTGGGGCCGCATGTTCCGGCTGGTACGCTGATCCTTCGACTCTCCCGCTTCGCGGGATCATCTCGAGGGCAGGCCCTGCAGCATTGCAAATTTCTCGATCAGGAAGAAAATCTTGCTCAACAAGACGGAAAAGACAAAAGAGCCAAGGCCCAAGGAAACTATGTCGGAAGCCATCCTGGGCATTGCCGCGGTGCTGGTCTCGGGCCTTTTTATTATCACTTTCATCATCCAGGCATTTGAGATCCCATCGCGCTCCATGGAGATGACGTTGCAGGTAGGCGATCACGTTTTCGTAGACCGGCTCTCGGCAGCGCCAAAATCGAGTTACATGGGGCCGCTGATACCTTACCGTCCGATTCACCGGGGCGAGATTGCCGTCTTTATAGCGCCCGCCCAACCTGACCTGCACCTGGTAAAACGAATTGTCGCGGTCCCGGGAGACAGAATCCATCTGGTAGACGGCGCCCTGTTCGTAAACGGGGTAAAGCAGATCGAGTCTTATGTCTACCATGGTCTTCGCGACTACAATCCCTACCGTGACAACTTTCCTTCCGTAAGTCCCGTGGGATGGGGGAACATTACTCCCGAGTGGCCCATGATCATGCAACAGCACCTGGACCATGGAGACCTGGTCATCCCTGAGGGAAATTATTTCGCCATGGGAGACAGCCGCGACAATAGCCTGGACAGTCGGTATTGGGGCTTCGTGCCGCAAGAGAACATCATCGGACGCCCTCTGTTTGTTTACTGGTCGTTTGATACACCTGAGAGTCAGTACGAGCGCACCTCGTGGGGTGACCGGATTCAGTTCATCTTTCATGTCGCCATCCACTTCTTTGACCAGACCCGCTGGCGGCGGATGTTCCACCCGGTGCGTTAGATGGCCGTCGCATTCCGGAAGAGAACGGTACTAGCCATCCTCTTTGTGGTTGCGCTGGGCATTTTTCTGCCACCTAACATCAACGGAGCACGGTTCAAGTCGCGGCTGGCCAGCACTCTTAGCGCAGCGCTGGGCCGGCCAGTAAAAATCGGCTCCGTACGTTTTCGGCTGTTGCCTCGTCCGGGTTTTGACCTCTACGATTTCGTGGTTGCAGACGATCCCGCGTTCAATGCCGAACCGCTGTTGCTGTGCGGGAAGGTTACAGCCGACTTGCGGCTTACTTCTCTTTGGCAAGGACGGCTGGAGATTGCCAACCTCAAACTGCAAAATGCGGCAGGCAGCGTTCCTCCGAGCCTGAACCTGGTTTACCTGAATGGCCACTGGAACATGGAGTCGCTGCTGGCGCGGGCAGAGCAGGTGCCAACCGCGCCCACGGCGAAAAAACGCGCAGAACAGCGCGCTCGCTTTCCCTATATTGAAGCTGATGCCGGGCGAATCAATATAAAAATTGGCCCGGAAAAGAAGCCTTATGCCCTGGTGAACACCGACTTTGCTTTCTGGCTGGCTGCAGAAGATCTGTGGCATCTCCGGCTGCAGGGCCAACCAGTGCGCACGGACATGAACCTGACCGATACCGGCAAGATCAAGATCGAAGGCGATTTGAAGCGCTCTTCCGACTGGCAGCAGACGCCGGTGAAGTTCCAACTTTCGTGGGATGAAGGCCAACTGGGCCAGCTCTCCAAATTGGCCGCCGGCCAGGATAAAGGCTGGCGCGGCGCTGTGGATATGAAGGCTGAACTTACAGGGACCTTTCTGGAGATGCACTTAACGGCCCAGGCCGGACTCAGGGATTTTCGGCGCTATGACATTGATCGCCGCGGGATGTTCGCACTGAACGCGAGCTGCCTGGGTGAATACAGCCAGGGATTGCTGGATTTCGATTGCAGCGTCCCGGTGGAGAGCGGGGGAATCCGCGTAAGTGGAAAACTCTCTCCCGCCTCACCGCAGAATTACGATTTATCGCTGGTGGCAAATCGCGTACCACTTTTGGCTGTGGCCACCTTTGCACGCTACGCCAAGCGGACGCTGCCGGACGATCTCACGGCGAGCGGCCAGTTGGACGCGGCCTTCGCCTTTCACTCTCACGACGATATGCCCCAGGACTGGCACGGGGCAGGCAGCACTTCCCCTTTCGTTGTGCGCTCGATTTCGGCTTCGGCCCCAATCCAAGTGACGGGCATTCACTTTCACTTGGGCAGCTTAGATAGAACCCCAGATAGGACCCCAGATAAAACCAAGGAGACCCACCCGCCACAGATGAGAGGCAAGGTCGTAAAGACCGTTCAGGCCGATGAAGGACGCTCGCTGACGTTTGATCCTTTCTCCATCCAGTTGGGGACCGGAGGTGCGATGCAGGTCCAGGGTAACTTTCGACCTGCGTATTACTCGCTTGCTGTAAAGGGAACCGCGCCGCTGGAGCGCATTCTGGATCTGGGAAACATCAGCGGATTCCGCTCGCGCATCAAGAATGCCGCTGGGGCGGTCAATCTGGATTTGAGCATCCATGGACAGTGGGCCAACTTCGCCCCGGCCAGACTCGGCGGCACAGCGCACCTGGAAAACGTGACTGCAGCCATTCCGGGAGTAAGAGAGCGCCTGCTGATGCCCACAGCGGATGTACATTTCAGCGAGTCGGAGGCGGTACTGATTGCCGCAGCCCAATTTGAGCACTCACCGGTGGCACTGGCCGGCTCGATCAGCAACCCGGTGAACTGCCTCTCAGAAGCTCCATGTCCACTTCAATTTGATCTTCATGCCGACTCTCTGGCAACACAGGATGTGGCCGGCTTGCTGGGAGTAAGCCAAAGCGGATGGAGACTGCCTTTTATTTCTACGCCGGAAAACCTGCCGGATTTTCGCGCCAGCGGCACGCTTTCTGTCGCAAGCTTCAGGGCCGGCGGGCTTCCAGTGGAAGAATTTATTGCGCATCTCGAAGTTGGCGAGCACGCGCTTCTTCTCGACCATATCAATGCGAGCATTGCCGATGGATCCATGCAAGGTGATTGGCGCATAGACTGGAGCACCTCCCCAGCGCGTTACTCCGGGACGGGCGCCATCACGGGAGTATCCCCGGAACACTTGCCTCTGCCGGATTCCGCCTCTTCCCTTCTGGCATCCTGGATCAGCGGTAAGACCAGCCTTAAGTATTCCCTTGACCTCAGCGGAACCAATGAACGAGAGCTGCTTGCCAATGCGCAGGGCCACGCCGAATTCACCCTGGCTAACGGCGTATCCCGTGCACTGACGCTGGACGCAGCCAGACCAACAAGGTTTCAAAATCTTCAGGGAAAGTGCGAAATCAACCATGCAGTTCTGGAATTGCTGGAAAGCAAATTTAAAGCAGAGAACCGCATCTATGAGATTAGCGGGACAATTTCCCTGGCTGACAAACAGGCAAAACTCAAGGTGAGCAACAACGCCACCCACTGGGACATTACCGGCACGCTGGAGAATCCAAACGTTGCCGCTCAACGCCTTACGGCGCAGCAGGTATCGGCACACACTCAATGAGAGCTACATGGATTACCGTTGTACTTTTGGCATGCAGCGCCTGGGCTGCAGGCCAGCAAGCCGGCCCGCAACATCGTCTGGCGGACAGCTTGCAGCGAAAGCTGGACCATATCCGGGCCAACGGAAGGTTATCGCGGCCGGACCAGATCCCAACCGTAATGACGGAAGAAGAGATCAACGACTACTTTGCGGCCGGGCGGGTGAAGCTGCCACAGGGGGTGAAGAAAGTCACGTTTGAGGGCCAATCGGGAGTGCTCACCGCGCGGGCAACCATTGATTTTGACGAGATTCGCGCCGGACAGCGCTCCTCCAATCCATTGCTCTCCATCTTCAGCGGCATTCACAATGTGAGCGTGGAAGCTGACGGGTCAGCCAGCGGCGGACAGGGCAAGGTACACGTGCGCACCGTCAGCATCGATGGCATCGATGTGCCACGAATGGCGCTGGAGTTCTTCATGAGTAAGTATGTAACGCCCAAATATCCCAATGTAGGTATGGATTCTGTATTCGAATTGCCAGACAGAATTGATCTTGCGACCATTGGGTATCACAAGTTGACGGTGACGCAGAAATAGCAGCCAGCAGTCAGCCCGCGAGGCAATCTTGCCATCCTAAGAACATCTTCGGCACGGAAACGAAAACTTCAAAAAGCCTTGCCGGTGATGACGGTGATTTGACTGATCTCCATTGATAGGACGAAAGAAAACGGTGAGCATCCGGCGTGCCTCGGCAATGTGGCGGCCCGGCTGCGGGTCGCCTTTTTCACCTCCGCACGGGTGAGTCCTAACGGGTCGTTGTATCATTGTGAATCTTAGAAACTGAGGTCTGAATGCCCCGTTACGAGTACCGCGATGTGCGACCCATGCCGGCTGCCGAGAAGAAGTTTCTGGAGTGGATCCAGAAGCTGGATACGGAATTCTCCAATCGCGATGTCGAGCACCGCAGTGTTGTGGTCCGCAATACGCTGCATGAGCTTTATCTCGGCAGGCCGTACGCCGAACCCGGGCCCGACGCACCGCTGGCGGAGTTGGCCTCGGTGAACAGCTTTGATCCGCGCAATGCCTCGCTGGAGCCGGAGTACTATGGCGACGTAGACGCCCAGAAATATGCCGAGCGCAAGCCGCTGATCTGGTTCTGGATGATGTTTGACCGCTCCCCCGCGGGCTTGAACCACTGGCTGGGATTCAGGGTGCGCGCCATGCTGGCGAAGCACATTTTTAAGCATCTCGGGAACAACGTGAAGATTTTTCACGGAGTAGAGATCTCTTACGGTTACAACCTGACCGTGGAAGATAATTGCGTGATCCACAAATACGTCCTGTTGGACGATCGCGGGGAGATTATCATCCACGCCGGCAGCTCGATCTCCGATTACGCCAACGTCTACTCTCACGAGCATGACCTGAACGACGGCATGATCGTCACCAACACCAAGACTGAAATCGGACCCAAGGCGCGGGTGACCTACCATGCCACGGTGATGAGCGGCGTGCGCGTACATGAACACGGATTGCTAGGCTCCATGGGAGTGGCCACCAAGGATGTCCCGCCATACACGATCTCTGTGGGCATTCCAGCCAAGCCGGTCAAGGTAAAAACGATTGCGCCGCAACCGGCTGGCGCAGAACGCAAATAAATCGGGCTGTTGGACTATCGGTTTATCGGGGCATCAAAACCTCGCGCCTCGTGTTTGCATCGCCTTAGATGTGATCGTGATACCATCGATTTTTGAGTATCCCATTGCGATTTCATGACAGATAATTCTGCCAATTCACGCCCACGCGTCCTCAGCGGAATGCGCCCCACCGGAAAGCTCCATCTGGGCAATTATGTGGGCGCGCTGCAGAACTGGGTGAAGCTCCAGGAGACGCACAAATGCTTTTTCTTTGTTGCCGACTGGCACGCGCTCACCACAGATTATGACAATACTTCACGCCTTGCGGACAATACGCGCGAGGTGGTCCTGGATTTTCTGGCCGCCGGCCTGGATCCGGAGAAATGTACGATCTTTGTGCAATCGCACGTGAAGCAGCACGCTGAGCTTCATCTGCTGTTTTCCATGATCACGCCCCTGGGTTGGCTCGAACGCGTCCCCAGCTACAAAGAGCAGCAACAGAATATGCCGGATAAAGATCTGCACATGTACGGGTTTCTAGGATACCCGTTGCTGCAGGCGGCAGACATCCTGCTCTACCGGGCGGATTATGTTCCTGTGGGCGAAGACCAGGAGGCCCATATAGAGCTCACCCGCGAAGTTGCAAGGCGCTTCAACAACTTTTACATGTTAGAAGGCAAGCCGGTTTTCCCCGAGCCCCAGGTGCTCCTCACTCCCTCGCCCAAGCTTCTGGGAACTGATAAGCGCAAGATGTCAAAGTCTTACGGAAACTCGATCCTGTTGAGCGAAGAGGCGCCGCAGGTCGCGGAAAAGATCAAGAACAGCGTAACCGACCGGCCCAAACTCACTGACCGTGGCAGCCCGGACAACTGCCCGATCGGTAATCTGCACAAGATCTTCAGCGACGCCAAGACCCTGGCCTATATCACTCAGGGCTGCACGCAGGCGACCATAACGTGCGTAGAGTGCAAGGAACTGGCGGTAAAGGGTGTGAATGCGCATCTTGACCCGATCCGCGAGCGCCGGCGGCAGTTGGCCCAGGAGCCCGAACGGCTGAAGGAGATAATCCAGCAAGGTGGCGAGAAGGCGCACCAGGCTGCGGAAGAAACCATGCTAGCCGCGAGGAAAGCGGTTGGGCTGCTGCAGGGCGCTTCCGTGGAAGATCTTCGCTCAGCCGAGACGACTGATGTTCCTTTGCGGGTTCCAGAATCCATTGCCAATGCAAAAAGCGATGAAGAAAGATGGGAAATCAGCTCCACTCCCTGGCTGGAGCGGGTATGCAAGACCCATCCACTTAGGAAAGACAGGCCGCGAACGTTTATCACGAAGCGAGGGAGAAAGGTGGGGGTTTCGACCGCCTCCGAACATGACGGCCTGTGGAAATTCCTGGTCACCGACCGGCCCTTGAATGTCTTAGTATTGCTTGCACAGGACAAAGAACGATACCTCCATGACTTCATTCTGCCGCCCAAGGTGGTCCAGGAACACTGGAAGCAGTTTGAACGCGAGGATGGCAACGTCTTGATATCGATGAGAAACGCTGGAAACGGCATCATGGTGGTCGTGGGAAATCACGATCTGCCCATCCAGCAGTACAAAGGGAACTACGCAGACCTGGAATAAGAATGGCATCTACACATCCAAATCAGCAGGGGAGCGAGTTCCCTTTCGCCGTTACCGTGGGCCAGATCTATGATGGTCCACTCGATCTGCTGCTCGACCTGATCCGCAAGCAGGACATTGATATCTACGATATTCCCATCGCCAAAATTACGGCCCAGTATCTGGGGTACGTGGAAAATCTCAAGCAGCTTGATGTGAACGTAGCGGCGGAGTTCATCTACATGGCTTCCCTGCTCATTCACATCAAGAGCAAGATGCTGCTGCCACGCGACCCGGACCTGCCAGGGGACCAGCAGGAAGATCCGCGGGACGAGCTGGTACAGCGGCTGCTGGAACATGAAAAATACAAGAACGCCGCCCAGATGCTCTTGCAGAAGCAGCAGATCGAAGACGCGGTAGTCAGCAACCCATCGCTCAAAGAATTCAAAGCGGATGAAGGCGCGGAGGCTGACCTGGTGGTAGACATGGTCGACCTGGTACGCACCTTCCAGCAAATCCTGGAGCGCGCCAAGAGCCGTCCTGTGCTACAAGTGGATGAAGAGACGGTCACTGTGGCGCAGATGGTTGACTTCTTCCGCCGGCGGCTGCTGATGGAAGACCATCCCATCCGGCTCAAGCGACTTCTTCAACACGTCCACACGCGCAACGCCTTGATCTCAGCATTTCTCGCCCTGTTGGAGCTGGTGCGCTTGCAGGCGGTGATTTTGCGCCAGGACAAAGTTTTTTCCGACATTCTGATCAAGAAGCACGAAATGTTTGAAGCTGTGCTGGGCGGAGGCGCGGCAGTGAAAGATGATTGGAGATAAGGCAGTAGTTAGTACTTAAATACTGATGGCCATCAAACCCAAACTTGAAGCTTTGATTTATGCGGCGGAAGAGCCGATCAGCGTGGACCAGCTTGCGGCGCTGTTGAGAGATGACCTGCTGGCGCTTAAGAATACCGGCGTGTCCCAATCGGATACCGAGGCAGAGCTGTCGCGGCCTGCCGAGGAGCAGGCAGAGGCGCACCTTGGCGCGGTTGAGAGCCAGACTCCGCCCTCCGGGAGCAAGCGCTCCTCCCAGGAAAAATCAGAGAAGGCCGAACTGCGCGCGCTATTGAAACCGATCCTGGACGAGCTAACGGCGGAGTATGCGAGCGAAAGCCATGGAATTGAGATCCGCCAAGTGGCGGGCGGCTATCGCATGTCCACCAAGCCTGAGCATCATGACGTGGTGCGCGCGTTTGCCAAGAGCCTCAAGCCGCCAATCCGCCTTTCCTTGCAAGCCCTGGAGACGCTGGCGGTAATCGCATACAAGCAGCCGGTGACGGTACCGGAAATCAGCGAGATTCGCGGCGTGGATGCCAGCGGAGTGATCGGCACCCTGATCGACCGCAAACTCATTACAACCGCGGGACGGAAGGCCGTGGTAGGCCGTCCCATGCTGTACAGGACCACCAAAGATTTCCTCATGCGTTTCGGATTGAAGGACCTGCATGAGCTTCCCAGCGTGGAGGAATTTGAGAAACTGGTGAGCGATGACGGGCAGGAGGAGTTGTTTGCCGGGCGCAATGCCCCCGTCGCCGACGCAACGGGCGTTCCCGAAGTTCCAGAGGATGCAGGGATCGAACAAATGGCTGAGGACAAAGCCGAGGTCCCGCAGAATGTTACCGAGCCGACTGTGTCATCCGATCCGCTGCACGACAAAACCGATGAGGAGGCAGCCGGACAAATTGCATCCGAGAGCGAGGGAGGATGAAAAACGCATTTTGTGATTTCGGATTTGTGATTTTTGATTTGTTAACTTCTGGTTCTTTGGCTGAGTGCTGCCTGCTGAGTGTGTTTTAATTTATGGAGAGACTCCAGAAAATTATTGCTGCTGCCGGGATTACGTCGCGGCGCAAGGCGGAAGAACTGATCAGCCAGGGACGGGTCACTGTGAATGGCCAGGTCATCTCTGAACTGGGCAGCAAGGCCGATCCGGAGCGTGACCATATCAAGGTTGATGGCAAACTGCTGCACGGTCCGGAGCGCCACAAATATCTTCTGCTGAACAAGCCCAAGGGTTACGTTACCAGCACTTCCGATCCTGAAGGGCGCCCCACCGTGATGTCTCTACTGCGCAATGTTGGGGAGCGCATCTATCCCGTGGGACGGCTCGACTATTCCAGCGAGGGCCTGCTGCTGCTCACCAACGATGGAGAACTGGCCAACAAGCTGACTCGCGCCTCAGCGCACGTCCCCAAGACTTATCTGGTCAAGATCAGCGGCCGCGCCAATGAAGCAGATATCGACAAGCTGCGGCGCGGCATTCGCATAGGCAGCAGGCCATATCCTAACCAGCGTAAGGCTGGACACGCCAGGGATGCCCGCGTGAAATCCGTGCAGACGGCGCCGGCGCAGATTCGTCTCATGAAAGAAGCAGAGAATCCCTGGTATGAGGTGACTCTGATAGAGGGACGCAACCGCCAGATCCGCCGCATGTTTGAAGAGATTGGCCATCACGTGGAAAAAATCAAGCGCGTGCGCTATGGCCCTCTGGCACTCGATGTGGAACCTGGCCAATTCCGTGAGCTTACACCGCGAGAGGTGGAAACCTTATCACGCGGACGCAACGAACTTAATGGACGGACCGAGAAGAAAGATCGGGTCACCGGGGCATCGGGACATCGGGGCGCCACCACCCCACCACGCGCAAAAACCGAGCGCGCCTTGAGGACCGCGGGCATCAGAAAGTCCGGATTCCGAAAGAAACGTTGAACCATTGTCTGTGCCAGTCTGTGCCATCGCTATACATTTTTGGCTGTTCGCTTGTGGCTCTTAGCTTTTGGCTTTGCTAATCGCTACACTAAGTAATCAACCGCTACCCGATGAACATTCTTGATCTCATCCCGCCGCACCTGCGCAAGGTAGGCGCTTATGTTCCTGGCAAGCCTATCCGGCAAGCGCAGAGGGAATCAGGGTTAGCCATGATCAAGATGGCGTCCAACGAGAATCCTCTGGGGCCCTCGCCCCTGGCTCTGCAAGCCATGCGAGACAGGGCCGCCGAAGTAAACTTCTATCCTGATACAGACGCTACAGATTTACGCCTGGCATTGGCTGCACGCCACACTCTGGCGCCCGAGCAAGTCTTAGTGGCGGATGGTTCCACGCCGCTGCTGCATATGCTGGCTCACATTCTTCTGCGGCCGGGGCTGAGTTGCATCAGCAGTGAGCGCTCCTTCATCATTTATCCGATCGCGGTGGGGGCCTCGGGGGGGAAATATGTAACCATTCCAACCAAGAATGATGGCTACGATCTGGACGCCATCGCGGCCGCCATCCATGACAATACCCGGCTGGTCATTCTCGCGAATCCCAACAACCCCACCGGGACCATGTTTGACGCTGACGCAACTGAGGCGTTCTTGCGGCGGGTGCCTGAGCATGTGCTGGTGGTGCTGGATGAAGCATATAGCGATTTCGCGCAGTACTTCGCCGACTTGCAGCGCATGAGCTGGTCGCGGTCCTTTGACTACGTCCGCTCGGGGCGGATGAATGTGGTTGTGCTGCGAACATTCTCCAAGGCCTATGGCCTGGCCGGTGTGCGTCTGGGCTATGCCTGTGGACATCCGGAGGTGTTGCGATATCTGGCTCGCGTGCGCAGCTCATTTTCCATCTCTGCCCTGGCTGAAGCGGCCGGTCTGGCTGCTATCCGGGACGAGGAGCACGTGCGCAGGACTTTGGAGAACAACGCCGCGGGCGCTGCCTGGCTGATGGAACGCTTCACCGAGTTGGGCATGCGCGCGATTCCGACCAGCGCCAACTTCATCTATTTTGAAACCAGCGAAAATGCTGACGTGGTGAGTGCTCGCATCCAGGATGAGGGCGTGATCGTGCGTTCGCTGGTTCCCTGGGGCATAGACAACGCCATCCGCGTGACGATCGGCACCCCGGAGCAAAATGAACGGTTCTTTCAAGCACTGAAAAAAGCCGGAGCCAAAGACAAGATATCTGCCAGATCGAAGCTAACCCCTGTCACCAAGTAAGCTGAATAACAAGCATAACTCCTTCAATATCAATAATATTTTCCCCTGAGTCTTTTCTCCGTTCTCAACCGTATACAACGCGGGAATTATGATGGACCCAGTGATGGCGTTGGCGTTTGGAGCTCCGGTGGGCTTTGAGAGCGAGTTAACCCGGCTGCGCGGTGGCGATCTTGACGCGCTCACAGTCCTGGTGGAGCGTTATCAGAACCGTCTCTATCGCTACCTGTTGCGTCTGGTAAAGCAGCCGGGTACGGCAGAAGATCTTTTTCAACAAACATGGATTCGCGTGATGGAGCGAATCAGGAGTTATGATCCGCAACGCAGTTTTGAGGCATGGCTCTTTTCGGTCGCCCACAACCTGGCGATTGATTATCTCAGGCGCTACCGGCCAGAAAGCCTGGATGAGCCACTCCCGTCCGGCCAGAGCCGCGAGGAACTCCTGCCGGGGACAGGCCCGAGCGCACTGGAGAGATTGCTGGCCCACGAGCAGAAGGAATGGCTGGCCGAGGCAATGACCGAGTTGCCCGTTGTGTACCGCGAAGTGCTCACTTTGCGCTTTGAAGAAGAGATGAAACTGGAGGAGATTGCAACTGTACTGGTGGTCCCGCTCTCCACGGTGAAAACGCGGCTTCATCGCGGGTTGAAAGGTTTGCGGCGAGTGCTGGGGAAGAAATTAGAAATTGGGACTCAAATATGAACGAACACACTGAAATTCGTGATCTCTTGACGCTGGCGGCTGCCGGTGCACTGGATGCCGACGAGCAGCGGCGAGTACAAGAGCATTTACGCAGTTGCACAACCTGTAAGGCCGAATTCGAAGGCTGGCAGCAGATGACCGGCGCACTGCGTGAGCTGCCAACGCCGGAGGCGCCAGCAGGATTGGTCGAGCGCACGCGCCGACAACTAGCCAACCAGGCGGCGGTTCGCACAGAACACCGTTGGGACCAAGTGGTCCTGGGATGCCTCATTCTGTTCGCATGGGCGATCACCCTGCTGAGTTGGCCGGTGCTGCAACTGGTGGGCGATAAGCTGGTGCAGTGGCTGGATATTCCTTTCAGCAATATCACTCTGGCATGGATTGTTTATTCCGTTCTGGCATGGCTGGCGACAGGCGTGGTTGCTGCATTTCTCGGCAGGCGGTATCAGCAGGAAGGCAGGACTGTATGAATCGGTTTTCTGAAGAAGTTCGCATCATCTCCCCAATCGCCTGGTTCCTGGCTGTCCTGGGATCAGTGGGAATGTTCTTGTGTCTGTACCTTGTGGCCATTCCACGTGACCCGAGATTACGTCACTGGCCTCCGATCGGACAGTTGCTGTTTTCCCTTTGGCCCGCAGTGCTCATCTTGATCTGGATACTGCTGATCGGCTACATCAACGCCGATGCCCGGCGGCGCGGCATGCGCTATGTAATGTGGACCTTGCTGGCGGTCTTTGTCCCCAACACGATTGGCATTATCTTGTACTTTGTGCTGCGTGACCCACTGCTGGTCCGCTGTGCGCAGTGCGGTATGCCGGGACGCACCACCTTCGTGTTTTGTCCGCAATGCGGCGGTGAATTGTGCCCTGTCTGCCCGGGCTGCAGGCGTTCGATTGAGCCAAGCTGGAAGAAGTGCGCTTACTGCGGCGCCCAAGTCGGCCCCAGAGCGATCCCGCCGGAATTGCAAACGAGCAGATCATGAATGCGGGCAGCAAGAGCACGGCCGAAACACAGTTTGACTCTCCCACCATGGCCTGCAATCATGGATGCATGCCGGAGCGTAATCTCCAGATCGCAAGATTCATTGGCGCGACCCCAAGCACCGCGTATTGCGATGTCTGCAAGCTGATGTTTCGGACGCGCCAGGAATTTCTTGTGGATGCCGAAAAAGCGAAAGAGCAGCTCCAATCAGATTTCGAGCGGCACGAGTGCAAGCCTGATCCAAACGCGGTTAATGACGCGCTAGAGCACATCAGGTAGAAGAAACATCCAGGGGCCTCGCGCTAACATCGCATTACCGGGTTTCATCTTCTCTCATAGCGGCGAATGCGCTGGTTTTTATGTTCGGGCGACCTCCAACCGCAAGTTGCTGGACGCAACCCCGCTAAGGTATTCTGCCTCCGAGTCTTAGGAGTACTTCCGAATCATGCCGATAAGGATTCTTCTCGTCGATGATGAGAAGGCCATTCTCGATAGTCTGGCGGAAATCCTTCAGTCCGCAGGATACGAGGTTCGCTCTGCAAGTTCCGGACTGGAGGCTCTCGACAAAACCGCGCAATTTTGTCCCAACGTACTCCTGACCGACGTGCTTATGCCCGGCCTGAATGGTTTTGAACTGGCGTTGCTGGTGAAACAAAAATGCCCGGATTGTCGGCTCCTCCTATTCTCGGGCCAAGCCGCCACGGCGATGCTCGCGCAGAGTTTTGCACCAACATTTACAGCGCTAGGGCATCGTTTTGAACTCCTTCCCAAACCGCTGCATCCTGAGGCACTTCTTCTCAAACTCGAGCAGTCCTTAACGTCGGCGGCATAATTCGGGCTGTAAAAACTGATTGCGCCTCCGGCAAAAGCCTCTTCCAAGCAACTGTTGCTGTCACGAACGGCATCTGTGAAAGGAACAGTCACTGCGTCTCGGCTTCTTAAGACCTTTTTTACCTTAGACTTGCAGGCCAGAGACGCATTTCATGCAAGAATGAACTGTCAGGCTAGAATTTGTCTGGAATCCCTCTGATCAGGGGGCATCCGGGGGCACAATGAGTACAATCGAGACACAACCTTCGATCAGCGCCTCAGTCGCCGTGGTGAGTTGGGATGCGCCTCGTTCTCACGGGCACAGCGTTCAGTTTTATGAAGATGATGCCTTCCTGCTCGATGGATTAACCGGGTTCATTGGCGCCGCGATTTTAGCCGGCGACTCGGCCCTTGTCATTGCCACCAAGGCCCACCGAGAAGGACTTAAGCAGCGGTTGACGCGGCGGGGCCTGGATCTTACGCCCGCCATCCAGCAGGGCCGGTATCTCTCCCTGGACGCAGCTGAAACTTTATCAAAATTCATGGTGGATGGCTGGCCAGATGCGGCCCGGTTCTCACGCGTGATGGGTACCGTCATTACGCATCTCGGTATTACAGCTCAGGCTGAACGTCCACGGGTTGCGGCTTTTGGCGAAATGGTCGCCCTGTTGTGGGCGGAGGGTAAGTCCGATGCTGCCATTCGATTGGAGCAACTCTGGAACGAACTGACCCAGATGCATTCTTTTCAATTGCATTGCGCCTACCCAATGAGTTTCTTTTCGCAAGAGGAAGACGGCGCGTCCATCCAGAAGATCTGTTCAGAACATTCCCATGCCGTTCCTGCCGAGGGTTACACGATTTTGGTCAGTGATGAGGAGCGCCGCCGCAGCATTATCTTTCTGCAACAAAAGGCACAAGCATTGGAAAGTGAGATTCTCGAACGCAAAAAGGCGGAACAAGGGTCTCAATTGTTAGCGGCTATCGTTGAATCTTCCGATGATGCCATTGCCAGCAAGGACCTGAACGGCGTGGTGACCAGTTGGAACAAGGCCGCCGAACACATGTTCGGTTATCAAGCCCGCGAGATTGTGGGGCAGCCCATTACCCTTCTTATTCCTCCGGAGCTGCTGGATGATGAACCGCGGATCCTGGCCACAATAAAGGCAGGCCAAAGAATCGAGCATTTTGAAACGATAAGAATGAAGAAAAACGGAGAACGGATCAATGTCTCTTTGACAATCTCGCCGGTAAGGGATCCGGCGGGACAGATCATTGGCGTGGCGAAGATTGTGCGCAACATTACGCAGCAAAAAAAGCTGGAAGAGGCTTTTCATATCACTGAGAAACTGGCCGCTGTGGGCCGCCTGGCGGCAACAGTCGCGCATGAAATCAACAATCCCCTGGAAGCAGTCACGAACTTTATTTATTTAGCCAAGCGACAACCTGATCTGCCGGAACAGATCAGGCACTACCTGGAGCGCGCGGACCGGGAACTGGCGCGGGTATCTCATATTGCTCAGCAAACGCTGGGTTTCTATCGGGACAATTCTCAACCAGCACGACTTGTTATTCCCAGCGCCATTGAAGATGTACTGACCATTTACGAGAATAAGTTCAAATACAGAGGGTTGATTGTCGCAAAGGAAATCCAGCCGAACCTGACGGTTTATACCTTGCGGGGAGAGTTCAAGCAGATCCTGTCGAACCTGATATCCAATGCAATCGATGCCTCCAGAGAGGGCGGCAAGATCGTGATTCGCGCGCGAGCTTCACGGCATGTTCGCACCGGTGTGGATGGAATTCGCGTGACGATAGCAGACAACGGAATCGGAATACCCGCAGAGAATCAACAGAAGGTTTTTACTCCGTTTTTTACTACCAAGAAGGAAGTTGGAACCGGACTGGGCCTCTGGGTGACAAAAGATCTGTTGGAAAAAAATGGAGGCAACATTCACTTTCGCAGCCGAAGTGGGGCAAAGCCGGGGACGGCAATGAGCATTTTTATCCCTTCACAATTGCCTTCTGCCGAACGCGCTCTTTGAATGAGTCCGCAAATCTTAGTCGCTCGCATGGTTTCCACGCTCTCAGCGCCCCGCGAATCCAACTGACCGACTCAATGCCCCGCTTCCCATAGCCGAAAACGTCTTTCCAGTTCCCACTGCTGTTGCGCTCTTTCACTGGATTTGAGAAAACCTGCACAGGAAGATGACGGCTTCTCCGCGCCCGGCGCATCGCCCGAACAAGGACTGACGAAGCGGGCAAAGACGTCCGGCTCGCGCCACAGGCTGGCGCCGGGCAAAAAGCTATGCTCCAGGCTGGCGCGGACCATCTGTTTGAGGTCACCGTAGCTGAGACCGTAGGTCTGAACGGCGCGAACGTATTCGTGCGTGAGATCGATGCGGGAAACACCTTCATCGTCCGTGGAGAAGGCTACGGGGACGTGGAACTGGCGATAGATAGAAAAGGGGTGATCTTTGCCGCTGATGCCCAGAATCACGTCATTGCTTGTCAGGTTGACCTCAACCATCACGTGTTTGGCGCTCATTTCCTTCAATAGCTCGTGAGGATGGTCCTCATACATTACGTCCACGCCGTGACCGATGCGCTCCGCGTGCGCCTCTTCTACAGCGAGACGGATGTGGCAGCAAAGACCGTTGGGCGGGACCAGACCCGGCGCAAGCTCGCCCGCATGCAGGCTAATGTGGACTTTGGGATAAAGATCGTGCAGGAATCCCACCATGCGCATCTGGAGCGCATAGTCAGACATGGAGGTGTAGCCGTCCTCGCCCTGAACAAAATTGATGGCCACAACGCGGGGATCGGACGAGGCGATCTCAAATCCAAGCAACGCCTGAGCAAACACCATTTCCTTGGGATTGCCCCGGGAAACCTGAAAGACGTAGCGCTCCTGCACCCGGCAAGCTGGAAGTTCATCGGAAGCGCCACAATGTTCACGCTGACGACGCGTGGCCTCGGCCCTGTCCCAGTAGGCATGCGCAGGAGGGACGTCATCCCGCAAGCCGTGAGCCAGCAATTCGTCGCGCAGTTGTTTGAAATCGTCACGCCAACCCACTTCCTTGACGATTGCGGAGAGGTGGCTCACGGTGGGGTTGGACATCAGTTCCAGATACTGTTCGTTTTGGCCCTCCGCGCGGGTGGCAACTTCGTCGAGCCACTCGCCAGTATGGCGAGGGTCGGTGCCGCCGAACTTGCCGAAGGTATCGAAGAAATGGTCATGACCGGTAACTCCTGCTGAGGCCACAAAGCCGCGCATGGAAAAGGAGTCTACCAATGCGTCATAGAGATGCTGGTCCTTGAACGCCTGGGCTGCCGGGACTTTGCCCTCACCGCAGACGGGCTGCGGCGGTGTTGAGTCCGACATGGATTGCGGCCTGGCGAAGGAGTTGGAAGATGTATCCACGCAGAGATTGTCTTCGGCAGCGGCGCGAATAAAAGATTCCGCATAGACGGCGCCACTCAAGTGATTGTGCAAGTCAGCACCCTTCGGCATGGTTACCAGGAAGGCCCGCAGGGCAAGGGGATCTTTGCGCGCCACCTCCAGGCCAAGCTCGGTGCGCCGCTCGGAAGCGGTTTGCGCGCTGCGCCCTGAACTGGCGGCTTTCTGGGCGAAAAATGATACGGGGAAGAGTAAAAAAACGACAATTATTACGCGGCGGAATCTATCGGCTCGGAGGCTGCACATTCGTTGGCTTTCCTTTTGGAGCGGCCAGTATAGATGATTGGCGAGCCAAATTGGCCTCATCACCTTACATTCATCACGGCCGATTGGATTGCCAGAATTGGAAATCTTTAACAATACGGACGGAAGTAAGAGCTTTCGCGGTACACGATACAATTGATTCGTGACCCCTTCGATTCGCCTGGTAGCAATTGATATCGATGGCACGCTGCTGGATCCGCAGTTTCAGATCTCACAGCGGAATCTGGCTGCTCTTCGCGCGGCGCACCAGGCAGGTATCGACATCATGCTGGCCACTGGCCGCCGCCATGACTATGCCCTTCCTGTGGTCCACGAGCTGGGAATCCCGGTATGGCTGATCACCTCCAACGGAGCGTTGGTCCGTTCCAGCGATGGAGAGACTTTTTACACCGACCGCCTCCCCGCCACCACGGCCCGCAAGCTTATTGCCCATATGGATGAGTTTCGCCCTAACGCCGTGCTCACCTTTGACCGCCAGGGACACGATGCTTTGATCCTGGAGAGAGAGCACACGCTGAACCGGAGCATCTCCCGCTGGATCGAGAAGAACTCGGCCCACATTCAGTATGTCTCCCCGCTGGAGGATGCGCTGACCGAAGATCCCATCCAAGCTATGTATTGTGGAGCGCTAGAGCGCATGAAAGCGGCGCAGGAGCGCCTGAGCCAAGCCAAGTTCCTGGATCAGATCAGCGTGCTGCGGACGCAATACGACTCCCGGGACCTGTGCATCCTGGACATTCTCAACCGGGACTGCACCAAAGGACACGCCTTGCGCCGGTGGGCTGAGCGGCACAGCATTCCCAGGGAGCAGATCATGGCTATTGGGGACAATTACAATGACCTGGAAATGCTTGAATTTGCAGGACTTCCGGTGATTATGGGAAATGCATCTGAAGAATTGAGGCAGGGCGGCTGGCGGGTAACGGCCAGCAATGCGGAAAGCGGAGTAGCGGCTGCCTTGGAAGAGGTCCTTCAGGCTGGTTTTCAGCCTTCAATTGAGGTTAAATAGAGACTGGTGTTCAGGTTCCCAAGATCAGTGACGATTGCCTCGCTTCTGCTCGCTGCCCAGCTCTCTGCTCTGGGCGCGGAGGTAGCGGTGCTGCGCAATGGATTTTCTATCCGGCACCAGCGCAGGGAGCAGAAGGGTGATATTACCCGGCTCTACACCGCGGAAGGCTACGTAGATATTCCCACGCAACAAATTGCTTCTTTTGAAGTGGAAGAGACTCCGCCGCCAAAGGTGGAGGAGACCCCACAAGCGCCACGGGCTGCCGGCGTGGTTCCAGCGGCACAGACAGTCGCACCCAAGACCAGTGTTGATCTGGACCAGGTGGTGCGCGAAGCCAGTGCCCGGCGCCAGATTGACCCGGATTTTGTCAGCAGCGTAATCAAGGCGGAAAGCAATTTCTACCCACGTGCGGTCTCGCCCAAAGGGGCGCAGGGCCTGATGCAACTCATGCCGGGAACAGCAGCGCAGTTGGGCGTGAGCGATCCTTTTGATCCCAAGGCAAACGTGGAAGCAGGCACAGCGTATCTGAGCGAGCTGCTCGACCTTTATAACAACGATCCCATCAGGGCGCTGGCCGCGTACAACGCCGGACCGCAGCGGGTGCAGCAATACCATGGCGTACCGCCATACCGTGAGACCAAGTTGTATATCGCACGAATCGTCCGAGATTTTAATGCCAAGAAAGCCAAACAGAAAAACCTGACCACGGCGGCGTCGGCGCCGGAAAAGAAGGCCACCAGCAAAAGTGGAACTCGCAAAACAGCCAGTCAGCGAAAAGCACACACGAGCGCGCAAGCACAGCAAGCCAGTCTTTCCGCATCCCAGCCCCCCGCGGAAGCGAAATAAGTCATCTTCCTCATAGCAAAACCTCGGGCTGACACGAGACATGGAAGGTTACGACCAGACATGCAACACCAGGCTGCTTCAGGGCGCTTGACTCTATTCCAGGGGCAACTTTTGCCAAAAGGCTTTACACTTCTAACCAACCGATGAGCAAGAAGAAACTCTTCATTTCAGCGCTGGTGCTGCTGGCGCTGGCCGCACTCATATATCTTCAGGTGAGGACGTGGCGCAAGTTCGACTGGCAAAAATTCTGGGATGTCACCCGGGGAACCAGCGTTATCTATCTGCTTACCGGCACCGCACTCATTTACGCCGATTATTTTCTTCGCGCTGTGCGCTGGAAAATCCTGCTTCGTCCGGTTTGCGAAGCCCAGGCTGCCCGGCTCGTCGCACCCACCATGATCGGCTTTACCGGATTAGCGCTGCTGGGACGCCCGGGAGAATTCATTCGTCCTTATCTGATTGCGCGCAAGGAAGGCTTGAGCATGTCCTCCCAGGTGGCCGTCTGGACGGTGGAGCGGATCTTCGACTCCGGGGCCTTTAGCTTGATCATGGCGCTGAACATCCTGATTGCAGGGCCTAATTTGAAAAAACTGCCTGGTTTCATAAATTCTCCAAGAGCATTCTTCGATTTTCAGATCTCCGGCCTGATTTTACTGGCAGGGGTAACAATGGCCGCGCTGTTTGCCTATTCCGTTAGAAAGAATCCTGCCCGCGTAGCGCAGTTTTCGCATCGGCTGACGGCCGGCATTTCGGAGCGTGCAGCCAAGGCCATTTCCCGCCGCGTGCAGGCTTTTGGGGAGGGATTGAACACCATCAAGGACTTAAAATCCTTTGCTCAGCTAAGCGGTCTTTCCCTAATGATCTGGCTGATCATCGGGCTGTCCTATGTGGCCGTCACCAATGCCTATCACATCCACCGCCATGCGCAGATGACTCTCTCCAATGTGCTCCTGCTCACTGCGGCCAGCGTGGTGGGCGGGGTGCTTCAGTTACCTGTAGTGGGCGGGGGTTCGCAATTAGCAACCATCGGAGTCCTGCACGGAGTTTTTGCGCTTTCACCCGAGCTTTCCACCAGTTGCGGAATGATGCTTTGGCTGGTGACTTTCATGTCTGTAATACCGGCAGGTCTGTTTCTGGCCCACCGGGAGCATGTTTCACTAACCCGGCTAGAGGAACAGAGCGAAGAAGAGATCGGGTTATCGGAGCATCCGGTCACCGGATCATCGGAAAATTGCTCGTCGCCAAACCCTGCGTCTCAGGAGCAAGACTCTGGCCCTGGTAAGTGGGCGAACTAGGAATCAGGCATCATCCGACCCGATGACCTAATTCCTTTGTTAAAATCAAAACCAGCCCCATCCAGGCCTGTACACAAATGAAATGTCCTTTTTGCGGGTTCGAAAATGACAAGGTGGTGGACTCGCGCGAGAGCAAAGAAGGCGAATCCATCCGCCGGCGGCGCGAGTGTTTAAAGTGCGAGAAGCGCTTTACTACGTACGAACGCATTGACGAAATCCCGTACATGGTTGTGAAAAAAGACGGACGGCGGGAAAAATTTGAGCGCCAGAAGGTGCTGGCGGGACTGCTGCACGCGTGCCAGAAACGGCCTATTTCCATGGGCAAAATGGAACAGATCGTGAATGACGTGGAGCAGTTTGTGGTGGATTCACCAGAACGTGAGCGTACGGCAAGTGAAATCGGCGAACTTATCATGGACCAGCTCAAGCAGATTGACAAAGTTGCCTACATCCGTTTTGCCTCGGTGTATCGCGATTTCAAGGACGTAGATGAATTCCGCTCCGCGTGGGAACATCTGCTGGCCGTCAAAGACGAAAAAGCCAAGCCGGCCAAGGCAAAATCCAGCACAAGTAAATCAGGAGTTTAATGACACACAAAGTCACACTCATTCCGGGAGACGGCATCGGTCCGGAGGTCACCGGCGCCACGGTCCGCATCCTGGAAGCAGCGGGCGTCAAAATTGACTGGGAAAAGGTAATCGCCGGGGCAGAAGCATTTGAGAAATACCGCGAGTACATGCCCAAAGAGCTGGTTCAGTCGGTTGAACGCACCGGTGTCGGCCTCAAGGGCCCCGTCACGACCCCCATAGGCGGAGGGTTTGCCAGCATCAACGTGGCTTTGAGAAAGAAATTTGAGCTATATGCCAACTTCCGCCCGATCCGCAATCTGCCGTCCCTGCCCACGCGGTATCCCAGCGTTGATCTGGTGATTGTGCGCGAAAATACTGAAGGCGAGTATTCAGGCATTGAGCATGAAGTTGTGCCTGGCGTAGTGGAGGCTCTGAAGATCATTACCGAGAAGGCATCCACCCGCATTGCGCGGTTTGCATTCTCGTATGCGCGCCGGGAAAAGCGTAAGCGCATCCACGCCATTCACAAAGCCAACATCATGAAGATGAGCGACGGGCTATTTCTGCGCTGCTGCCGCGATGTGGCCCAGGAATATCCGGAAATTACGTACGGCGAACACATCATTGACAACACCTGCATGCAACTGGTGCTCAATCCTTACCAGTACGACGTTCTGGTCATGGAAAATCTGTATGGAGACATCATCTCCGATCTGTGCGCCGCCTTTGTCGGCGGGCTGGGGCTGGTTCCAGGGGCGAACCTGGGCGAGCACTGCGCCATCTTTGAGGCCGTCCACGGCTCCGCGCCGGACATTGCCGGCAAAGGTCTGGCCAACCCAACCGCAGTGCTGCAATCAGCCATTTTGATGTTGCGGCATTTGAATGAAATTGAAGCTGCTGAAAGAGTCCAGGACGCGCTGGAAAAAACTTACAAAGAAAAACTTCACCTCACCCGCGATATGGGTGGGACAGCAAGCACCGGAGAGTTCACGGACGCGGTGATTGAGAATATGGAACAAACACAGCATTCAGCCGTGAGCGCTCAACAGTCAGCCCTGTGAGCATTTCGTGTCTTCCGGCTTCATCTGTAGCTGCCAGAATTGAGATTGAATTGATCCCATGAATGGTGACTGAAAAACAAAATGAAACATTTCTCTTCTCTTTATCTATTTCTCCTTCCTCTCCTCCTATTGGGGTGCAGTCAATCTCCTGCGCCTCAACCTGTGGCCTCATCTGCGCCTCAGAATATCCCGGCTCCAGTGGACAAGAGCACTCTGGGTTCTATCTCCGGGACCATCTCTTTCAAGGGCCTCGCGCCAAAGCTGCCGGCATTGGACATGGGCCAGGATCCGGCGTGCCCCCCCGACCCGCAAACAGCGGATGTGGTGCTGGTAAAAAATGGCAAGCTGGCCAATGTGTTTGTGTACGTAAAAAGCGGGTTGGGCCAGGCATCGTTTGCTCCTCCCAGTGAACCCGTGGTGCTGGACCAGAAAGGTTGCCGTTATGCTCCGCATGTTCTCGGGCTGATGGTGGGGCAGCTGCTGAAGGTGATGAACAATGACAACGCGGAACACAATATCCATCCCATGCCGCAGCACAACGATCCCTGGAATGAGAGTCAGATGCCGCGAGGACAGCCCATCGTCAAGACCTTTCAGCATCCTGAAATCATGATGCCCGTGCAATGCAACCAACATCCGTGGATGATGATGTATGTGAATGTATTGCCACATCCGTTTTTTGCGGTGAGCGCGGGCGACGGGTCATTTCAGATCAAGGATCTGCCTCCGGGAGAGTACACGCTGGCGGCCATCCATGAAAAATTCGGCGAGCAGACCTTAAAGATCACAGTGGCTGCCAAGGAAACTGCCAGCGCCAACTTTGTTTTTGCCGCCGCCCAGAAATAGAGATTACTGCAGGCAAGGAACACACAAAGCCATCGGGACACCACCCGTTGGTGTTTTACCTGATTGCGGCCGCACGCTTACGATGTTGTCAGATTCAATGAAATCCTGGATTTATAGCCTGGTGAAGCTCTGCCTTGGAGCTTACTTTTTGCTCACGTCACTCTATTGCCTTCTGGCATCTATTCCTTACACCTACTTCTTCCTGATTAAAGAGCCACCCTATGGATGGCTGATTGCATTTGCCCGGTATCACAGTCTGCTTTACTGGTTCGCGTTTGCGGCCGCCATTTTTGCGTATTGGCCACAGAGAAGGAAGCCGCTTGTTCCAGCAGCATGGACGATCCTGGCCTTGACGGGCATTGCTTTCACAGCACGAAATTTTCTGCCCAACATCCAGAACAATGGGACGGCATACATTGCGAGCCTGGTTGCGCTGTTGCCTTTATTGCTGCTGGCCGGCGTGGAAGTTTTGCGCGACCTCACGGCTGAGTCCGGCAACGCACAAGGTGTTCTATTTTCGTACTCGAACGCCGCTCTTCTGGCAATCGTAGTGGCCGTGCTTTCGATCTCCGGCTCCGCCGCACCAGGGCGTCTCGACTCGCAATTGTTCCTTGTGCCCGCCAGTGGGCTGGAGCTTGCTATTTTCGTGATAGTTACCTATCTGTGGTTTGCATTGCTGGTTCTTTCTATCGCGAACCTGATCCTGCTGGCCGTGTACAGATTCACAAGCGTCCGCCGCCCCGCGCGGGTCCTACTGACAGGTTCTTTAGTCTTCATCGGATTAGCAGTTGCATGCGTGCGCTTTCTCGAGGACTCCCTCACCTTTAGAGGTTGGACAGCATACCTTTTTGCCATAGTTTTTAGCGGCGCATTGACTCTTTGGGGCCTCACTGTTTTGCGGCCCTTCCTGGAGATGACAGAACCCGCGCCATTCAAGCGAAGGCTGCTTCTTTATGCCCTGTGTTTATGCCTGGCGTCTCTGGCGCTTACTGTTCCGGGGATGATAGGGGACAACGATTGGGACGGTGTTGTCCGAGTTGCTTTTACTCTGCTCCTCTGGATCCTGTTCAGCATCTGCGTCTTTCTCCTCCGTCCCCAACTCAAGAAGTACTCCGCGCCCGGAGTCATTGCGGTGCTGCTGGCCGGCGGCTTTTGTTACTGGGCGGTGACGGCAACCGGATTTCTGTGGGCTAAGCAATTGGGAAAGACAGAGGGTGATGTCGTCCGGACGGTGGAAAGCTATGCCAACCAGGATGTTTCCTTCGGAATTGTCCTCCATCTGCTCTCCGGCAGCCGCAATGCACCCTGTGACAATCTTTGCCGTACCTTGCGGCAATACACCAATATTCGGAATGCCGAGGCAAAGATCGACCTGAACCTGGTTGACCAACTTGTGCCCGCACATGAAGACCGGCCGAATATCTTCATGATTATTGTCGATTCCCTGCGGCAGGACTACGTGGGCCCGTACAACTCCCGGGTGGACTTTACTCCGAATTTGAATGCCTTTGCCCGTGATTGCGTGGTCGAGAAGCGCACCTACACCCAATATGCGGGCACATCGCTTTCTGAAGCGGCCATCTGGTCAGGCAGTCTGCTGTTGCATGCCCACTATGTGCAGCCCTTCTCCAGAGTTGATAGCCTGGAGAAATTGCTGAAGACTGACGGCTACCAGATGATCGTGAGTTATGACGAGATCCTGCGCCTCATTCTGGCCAGGGACCCCGATCTGACTAAACTTGATCTGGAGAAGAACTGGAATGAGTTCGAGCTTTCGGGCACTTTGCATCAACTGGAGTCAATCTTAGACAACCGTTCAGACACGAGCCGGCCAATCTTTTTTTACGCGCAGCCCAAGAATGTGCACCAGCTGGCGCGCAACCGCCTTCCACTCTTGAAAAACAGCAACTGGACCTCGCGGCCGGGATTTAGCAATCGAATTTCGTTCGAGCTGCACCAGGTGGATGAGATTCTGGGAGGCTTCTTCGCCTATCTCAAATCGCACGGACTTTACGATAACAGCATCATTATCATCAGCGCGGACCACGGTGACGCCACCGGAGAACTCGGGCGAGTCGGCCATTCGAGCATAATTTTCCCGGAGGTGATGCGCGTTCCTCTTCTGATCCATTTGCCAAAGAAGATGCAGGGCCGGCTGGCCTCTGATCCTGACTCTATTTCGACGCTTACGGACATCACGCCAACACTTTATTACCTGTTGGGACACAGGCCGATCAAGATCAATCCGCTGTTTGGGCATCCTCTTTTCACGCAAACCAGAGAAGAGTTGCAGAAATACCCACGCAACGACCTGTTTCTGGCGTCCGATACTCGCGCCGCCTATGGCCTGCTGGAGGACAACGGCAGATTCATGTACGTCACCTATGACTCGCCACCCTCGAGCTTTCTCTTTGACCTGGCGAACGATCCTAATGCAACCAGAAACGCGCTGACCGATCCGGTAAAGAAGGGCTACGAGCAACGAGTGATTCAATACCTGCAGGAAATTGCGAACTTTTATGAATACAAGCCGACTGGTGGCACAACGGTCGTGATACCTCGATAAATGAGATAAACCGCGTAAGGCAGCAAGCCCCGCATATTGGCTTCCGCGGGCGCCCCGCTCTTCCGGTGCCTGCGCACGGCAGATGATAAAATGACCAGTTGCCCCCGACAGTTGGAAACCGAGGGGGACATCTCAAGCAATCACTCAACTGATATTTTGGAGCCGTTCTGAATTCTTCCGGGTATAAAGCCGCTCATCACTGGTTTACTGTTTCAGTGGCTGGTCTGGCTTTCTTGCTGATCATCGCCGGGGGACTGGTCACCAGCAACAATGCGGGCCTGGCCGTACCGGACTGGCCCACCAGCTTTGGTTCAATCTACAAAATGCCGCGCATGGTGGGGGGAGTGAGATTTGAGCACGGGCACCGCATGCTGGCCGAACTGGTAGGCTTGCTGACCATTGTTGCCGCGGTCTGGACATGGCGCGTAGACCGGCGAAGCTGGATGCGAGGATTGACTTTGGGCGCCGTTGCAGGAGTGGTTTTCCAGGGAGTTCTGGGTGGACTTACGGTCTTAAATTTTCTGCCGCCCGCCATTTCCACGGCCCACGCCGCCGTTGGCCAGACGATGTTTTGCGTGCTGGCGGCAATCGCGGTCTTTACCAGCCGGAGCTGGCTGGTAGAACCCCAGGAAAAAATAAACAAGAAAGAGGCGCGGCCCCTGCTACGCCATTGCTGGATGTTAATCGCTTTCCTCTATCTGCAACTCATTCTCGGCGCGGCTTTCCGCCACGTTTGGACCAAGTGGGGTCCGACCGCCGCGAACCGCTGGCCGGCACAAAAAATCATTCATGTCTTTCTATATCCCCATATTCTCAATGCGCTTTTTGTCAGCGCGCTGGTCTTGTATGTAAGCGTGCGCGCCATCAGCAAGCATTCCGGAATTCCGCATTTGCGGCGTCCGGCGTTGGCCCTGCTCGTCCTGCTCATTCTCCAGTTGCTGCTCGGTTTCTCGGCTTACGTTACACGCGTGATCCAGGGCGTGAATGAGCTGCAGCCTACCGCCAGTCTGGTGGCGACCACGGTCGCCCACATGGGAATCGGCGCCTTGATTCTGGCAATTACCGCCATTCTTACCATCCAGGGGTATCGTTACAGCGGAGAACCAGCACAGGTGCTTCGTTTTGACCGCAAGCGAGAGGTGGTAAGCGCATGAGCAGCGTTGCCCAAAACATACTTGAAAAAAAGGCAGCAGTACCTGAGCTGTCAATTCAGAAAAGCTCCACGCTGGGCGATTTTTCGCAACTCTTCAAAATTCGCGTCACCTCGTTGGTAGTAATGACTGCCTGGACCGGATATTTCATGGGAGCGGCCAAGTCAGGCGTTTCTTCCCTCACCCTGACGCTGGTTCACGCATTGCTGGGAATCGGACTTACCTCGGCGGGCGCCGCTGCCTTGAATGAGGCGCTGGAGCACGGCGTAGACGCCAAGATGGCAAGGACGAAGCACCGTCCACTGCCAGCCGGGCGCATGCGCTTGAGTACAGGATTCGCCGCGGGGACCCTGGCTGTTCTCGCGGGCTCGCTGTACCTGGCATTCACCACCAACGTGCTCACCGGACTCCTGGCCCTGGCCACAGTTGCCGCTTACCTCGGGCTTTATACTCCGCTGAAAAAGGTCTCACCCATCTCCACTCTGGTGGGTGCGTTTCCGGGAGCGATGCCTCCGTTGCTTGGCTGGACTGCGATCCGGGGCAAGGTGGAGATTGAAGCGATTGTCCTGTTCACGATTGTTTTTGTGTGGCAGTTCCCGCATTTCCAGGCCATTGCCTGGCTCTACCGTGAAGACTATGCAGCGGGTGGAATCAAGATGCTGCCGGTAGTGGACCAGGCCGGGCGCAGCGTGGTGCGCCAGATGGTTGCTTACGCTTCAGTATTAATTCCGGTCAGTTTGCTTCCCGCCGGACTGCACATGGCCGGCAGGTTGTACCTGGGGGGCGCACTGATACTTGGCCTGATCTTTCTCGGGTTTAACTTCCGCCTGGCGCTGACGAATTTGCCGACCACAGCGCCCGCCTCCAAGAAGTTTGCGCGGCAGCTTTTGCAAGCATCCGTGACTTACCTTCCCTTACTATTTGCCTTGATGATGATCAACACACAATAAACCCATGGCAACCACACTCGAAAACACGGCAGCAGCGGACCTTGACCGTCAATATTCCGCCATCAAGATCGAGGGCCTGCGCCACAGCTACGGCCAGCGCGCAGCCTTGAATGGCATTTCCTTTGATGTCCGTCCGGGAGAAATCTTCGGACTGCTGGGCCCCAACGGCAGCGGAAAAACTACCCTGTTTCGCATTCTTTCCACGCTGATGCTGCCCACCGCGGGGCGGGCAATCATTGCCGGCTTCGATGCCGCCAGCCAGCCTGATGAGGTGCGGCGACGCATCGGTGTAGTCTTTCAGTCCCAGAGTATCGACATCAAATTGACCGCAGCCGAAAACCTTTGGCACCAGGGCCACCTCTACGGTCTGTGGGGCGGGGTTTTGCAGGAGCGCATTCGTGAAATGCTGCAGCGGGTGGGTCTGGCAGACCGCAGCAAAGAGAAAGTTGAAACCTTTTCCGGGGGCATGCAACGCCGCGTGGAATTGGCCAAGGGGTTGATGCACCGGCCCGGCCTCCTGTTGCTGGATGAGCCCACTACAGGGCTCGACCCGGGCGCACGCCGTGATCTGTGGCAATACCTGCACGAATTGCGGCGACAGGAAAGGGTGTCCGTGATTATCACCACTCACTTGATGGAAGAAGCAGAGCGGTGTGACCGCCTTGCCATCCTGAATCTGGGCGAGATCGTCGGATTAGGAACACCGGCGGAGCTACGCAGCCAGATTGGCGGCGACGTGATCCTGCTGGAAGCCACACAACCGGAGTCACTGGCTAAGCGCATCGAGCAGAAATTCATGGTTGCGTGCACCGTGCTGGACGGCAAGATCCGCATGGAACGGAAAGAGGGCCAAAGGTTCATTACTGATCTGGTGGAATCCTTCCCAGGAGAGATTCAGGCGATCTCCGTCAGCAAGCCCACGCTGGAAGATGTTTTCATCCACCGCACGGGTCATCGCTTCTGGAGCGAAAAGGAAGCCGACGAGACGAACAGGAGCAGAAATTAATGGCACAGGCAGCCGTTATTCCCGCGAACGTGACCCTTCCAAGGGTGAATCCGCTCTTGCCAGCCTTCACTTTATGGTGGCGGGAGATTGTTCGCTTTTATCGCCAGCCGGCGCGGGTGGTGGGAGTAGTGATCTCGCCGCTGCTGTTCTGGATCGTGATCGGAGCCGGGTTCGGCACCTCACTCCAGGCACGGGCCACCGGCCAGGAGAATTTTCTGAACTACTTCTTTCCCGGCGCGCTCATCATGATCGTCCTGTTTACCTCGATTTTCACCATGATGTCCGTGATCGAAGACCGCAATGAAGGGTTTCTGCTTTCAGTGATGGTTGCGCCCGTGCATCGGTCCAGCATCGTTTTGGGCAAGGTACTGGGCGGCACCACGCTATCGGCAGTGCAAGGACTGCTGTTCCTGGTCTTTGCCCCATTCATTGGCATACGCATTGGAATCGAACAGTTCCTGATTGTGGCGCTGATCGTATTCCTGGCTGCGTTTTCTCTCACCGCGCTGGGCTTTGTCATCGCGTGGCGGATGGAGTCGTCGCAGGGATTCCACGCCATCATCAACCTGTTCCTGATTCCATTGTGGATGCTTTCGGGCGCGCTTTTTCCTATCAGCGGGGCATCCGTTTGGATCAAATGGCTTATGGCAGTAAACCCGCTTACTTACGGATTGGACGGCTTGCAACTGGCCATGTTCCCCGCCACTCATCCGGACACCATCCTGCGCCTTTGGCCTTCGATTGCAGTCCTGGCGGGTTTTACCCTCGTGGTGTTCCTGGCAGGATTTTTGATCGCCAACCGCAGGAGCACGCTGCCTGCGGCTTGATCCGTATGGTAATCGATTACAACATTTTTCCCGCGTTGAATGCCAGCTTGAACGGCGCAAGCGCGGTGCTGATCACGAGCGGCAGGTTATTGATCCGCCAACAGAAAGTCCGGCTGCACCGGGCCTGCATGATCACCGCGGTAGCTACTTCCAGCCTGTTTCTGATTTCTTATGTGTACTACCACGCCCATGTGTATTCAGTCCGTTTCCCAGGGCAGGGATGGATACGGCCGGTATATTTCACCATCCTGATTTCACATACGCTGCTGGCTGTCGCGGTGGTTCCGCTGGTGATATTGTCCTTGAATTACGGACTGCGCGAGAAATTTGACCGGCACCGCCGCATCGCGCGGTGGACATATCCGGTATGGCTCTATGTCTCAGTCACAGGAGTGGTGGTGTATATAATGCTGTACCGAATTTATGGAGCCCGCGTCTGACACCAGTTCCAGGAAAGCCGCTGCACTGGTATAGTGGCGGAATCTGCAAAGGAAAAACACCCTCATGGCAAAAAGCGTAAACAAGGTAATTCTCATTGGAAATCTGGGCAAAGACCCGGAGGTCAAGTACACTCCCAGCGGCGTCGCTGTGGCCAAGTTCAGCATTGCCACCAACGAACGCTATAAAGACAAGGGCGGCGAGTGGCAGGACCGGACGGAATGGCACAATCTGGTTGCCTGGCAACGGACGGCGGAGATTGTAGGCGAATACGTTAAGAAAGGTTCCAAGATCTACATTGAAGGCCGGCTGCAAACCTCGAGTTGGGAAGATAAGCAAAGCGGCGAGAAGAAATATCGCACAGAGATCGTCGTCCAGGATCTGGTGCTATTGAGCGGACGGGGTGATGGCGAATCCGAGGGGCGGTCGCGTAGCTCCGCACCCAGGGAGGCGACCATGGACCAGCGCCCCTCCCAGCCAGAGGGATTCGCGCAAGAAACAGGAATTACAGACGAGGACATTCCGTTTTAGCGTATGAACAATGAACCCCTCTATTTACGACCGAACGTTCAAATAGAACCGCTGGTAGACCAGTGGTATGCCTGGACACATCTCATCCCACCAGCGACTGCAGCTAGAAATATCACTGATCGCCATTTGAAGATCATGGATTCCTATATAGGCGCGCCCCAAGTCCATGCCAAAGCCGTAAAGAATCCGAAGATGCTGGGCGGACCGTTTATTGATTACGGCGGGGAGCGGGTGGATGATATCAAGGCTTTACGTGACCGAACAAAAACAGACCGGGCACATCTGATCGAATTATCTGCGGCTCTCTGTGAACTGGATGCCAATCTTAGAAATAACGCTCGAGGCTTCTCCTTACAGCCGCTTTATCCGACAGTCCCCGCTCCGCTCCAAGGTTACGTGGAACTTGTTTATGACCTGAATAGCCATCCCTCATTCCGCTTGATTGAGCCTCTGCTATACAAGAGCCGCTATTATGACCGCTCTGCCCAGAGTCTCATGCTTTCATTGATCCGAGGCGACAACCGTCCCTTTGTATTGAGCACACCTCGTTTGGAGGATGAGTGCTCACTGCATCAGCGTGTACCTTTTGACCACGAAGCAGTGGACCGGCTATTTCGGATGGAGGCCGAGCCTCAGCCATGGACGGCTATAAAAGACCTGTCGGGATTCCCGGACGAAAAAGACAAGCTCCTGAGATCGTTCTTTACGACGGAGAAGCCCGCCCCTTACAAATCCTACACTGGCAACGGAGCCAGATGGCGATACTTTGGACATGCCTGCATTCTCATTGAGACAGCGGGTATGAAGTTGTTGTTCGATCCGGTTATCAGCTATAGCTATGAAACCGATCTTCCACGCTATACATATCGTGACCTTCCGGATGATATAGATTACGTCCTGATTACCCACAACCACCAGGACCATGTTCTGTTTGAAACCTTGCTGCAGATCCGCCATAAGGTCAAAAATATTATTGTTCCGAAGAATGGAGGCGGAGCTTTGCAGGACCCTTCTGTGAAGCTAATTTTGCGAAATGCTGGATTCAAGAATGTGTTCGAACTGGAAGAACTGGAAACCATCCAAACAGAAACAGGCTCCATCACTGGCATTCCATTTTTTGGAGAGCATGCCGACTTGAATATCCAGTCTAAATTAGCTTATCTGGTAAAAGTAGGACGGCATAAGCTTTTGTTTGCTGCGGATTCCTGCAATATTGCGCCAATGCTATACAAACATGTTTATGATGAGGTCGGGTCCGTAGATGCTTTGTTCCTGGGAATGGAATGCGATGGAGCCCCGCTGAGCTGGCTTTACGGCCCTTTGCTGACCACAAAGATTGACCGGGGCATGGATGAGTCCCGCAGACTGGCTGGTTCTGACTTTGGACAGGCAATCGACATGGTGAACCGTTTTCATTGCAAGGAAGTCTACGTGTATGCCATGGGGCAAGAGCCGTGGCTGAACCACGTGATGAGCATAAAGTATACGGCGGAATCGCGCCCAATCGTGGAATCCAACCGATTGATCCAGGAATGTCAGAAGCACGGGATTGTAGCCGAGCGCCTGTTCGGCGAGAAAGAGATCTTACTGGACGCTTAGCACCATGCGTCGCCTCCACAATTACTTCCGTTCACAGACGATCAGGATGCCGGCAAGGCAGTAGCTTCGGCCCACGGCGGTGATAAAATGCCTGAAGTGGATGCGTTCCCTCGGCGTCATCGGCTATCTTTGACCGGAGCAGAGTTTTCCAACCTGATTGGGAACGAACTTCAATATCGCGCGACCGCTCTCTACAGCTGCCGACCAAGATGCGGACCGCCTGGCGATGCCTGCCGAAGACGAAAGAATCGACTTATCGAGAGTTGCTGAAGACCGTGGGACGCTGGGTACCTCAGGATTGGCACAGCGATGACTCTTACTCAATCGATCGGCGCCGTGCAACCCGGTTTAACCGTCCCCTCGAGACTGTCAGAACTAAAACGATTTCGCCTGATCCCGAGCGTGGAGGCGAATCCGAGAATCATCAAATTCTCTCAGACAGTGCTGGGAAAAGTGGCGCTTCTCGCTCTGTTCGGCGTCATACTGAGCAGGTTTGATGACGTCTGGCCGGCGAAGCTCGCGATTGTATCGGCGATGGCGTTTGTGCCCAAAGCTCGCCGGATCCTGGTTCTTTTCGGCACCATCCTGGCAACAAATTTCTTCTGGTTTGAGCACAGCTTTCTGGAACGGATCGCTGCCGCAGAGGCCTTGCACCCCACACACATCAAGCTGGCAATCTGGGTAATCCTGCCTTTTGCAGCCATGAGTGTAGCCTTTATGTGGATTGCGGCAACCTACAGAAACAGTCTGGTTGGCAGGAGGCCGCTGATTTGCCTGCTGGCGATGTATGGAACTCTGCTTATAGCCGCCAGCTACGTGCCCTTCCATGGAGCCTTGAGGTACACGCTCTGGGCATTTTTGTTCGTATTTGCCAGCTATTTCTGGTATCTCGCTTACGCAGTCTCCGACTGCGCCACTCGTGGCGGCGACAATATCGCCTACCAGTTCGGAAGTTTTCACGCTTTTTGGGGATCAACTTCAGTCCCACTGCCGAAAGGCTCAGGCTACTGGCGAAGAATAGAGGCCAAGACCGAGGAAGAGCTGGCGATCACCATGATTAAAGGCGTGAAGCTGATGGCGTGGTGCTTTTTGCTGGCCTTCGTAAGCCGGGGCTTCAACATGCTTATCTACCAGAAGCTTGGCGTCCCAGCGTTTCAAACGACCTTGAGCGTTTTTTTCCAGGGAAGACCCTTTACCGTGGCGACGAACTGGTCCAGTTTGGTGGCCGAGTGCCTCGCGGGCCTGTTGTCCTTTTCAATCTGGGGCCACACGATCATCGCAACGTGCCGGATGGCCGGTTTTCGCGCACTTCGCAACACCTATGCGCCTCTCTCTTCACAAACCGTGGCCGAGTATTGGAACCGCTACTTCTACTACTATAAGGAACTTCTGGTAGAGATGTTCTTCTACCCGGCCTTTATCCGGTTTTTCAAGCGTAACCCTACAATCAGAATCTTTTTTGCAACATTCGCTGCCGCATGGTTCGGAAACAATCTATTCCATCTCATGCGCGATGTACACGTTGTTGCATCGTTCGGCTTGGCTAAAGCGATCATCGGGTACCCATATGCGTTCTATTCCGTAATACTGGCTCTGGGGATCTCCATCTCGCAAATCCGGTCCCGACGATTGGACCGGACGCGAGGATGGATTCGGACGCGGCTGTGGGCGCCGGCTTGCGTGTTTACTTTTTATTGCCTCTTGCACGTGTTCGAAAGTCTGACCATGATTCCTGGTCTACACTATGTCTTATACCTTTTTTCAGGGAGATAGTTGTTTGTGACAAACCGCGAAGAAATCAGGCAGTGCATCGAGAAACTCCTTCATCGCAGCAATGATCACAAGCCTTTTAGCGACACTGACTCGCTGATTCTGAGCGGAAGACTTGAATCCATCGATACGATCGAGATCGTGATGTTTCTGGAGCAGCGCTTTGGGATAGACTTCGGCGATATCGGCTTTGACGAAACAGAATTCGATTCTGTACAGCGAATTGATGATCTGGTCCAGGCACATGCACCGGCATCACTCCGTGACAAAGCTCTGTGAACTTCAACCTCGCCAGCCCACTCTTTGAATACTCGCGGGGTCGCGGTTCTGGACTGGCTCTCTCGGTGGGGCCCGTCGATCTCTGCTATCTCGAGCTCGGCGCCCTGGCCCAGCGAGTTGGGGCCTGGCTGACCGCTGGGACCTCCCGCGCGCCCGGTTATGTAGTTATTCTGGCTTCGCGCAGCTTGGAGGCCTACGCAGGCATCCTGGGCACCTGCTGGGCCGGGGACGCCTATGTTCCACTCGATCCCCAGCTTCCTGGAGAACGGATAGCGCGGCTACTGGAGATGATCCGGCCAATCGCTGTAGTAGCTGACGACGCAGGAATGTCAGCGCTCGCCTCAGTGAGACAGGCTTCTCAACTTCGAGTGCTGAGCAGCTTGAATGGTCTGCCGGCGCACGATCCCCTGGACCGGCCGCGGCCAGTCCAAGCGGACCAAGTGGTTTATATGATCTTTACTTCCGGCAGCACGGGTGTGCCAAAAGGAGTTATGGTCCCGGCCCAGGCTGTCCATCACCTCGTCACAGTGATGCAACAGCTCTATAAGTTCCGGCCTGAAGACCGCTTTTCAAATGCATACAATTTGAGTTTCGATGGGTCCGTCCATGATCTATTCACCGCCTGGAACGCAGGCGCTTCCGTCAACGTTGTTCCTGACACACAGCTCATGGCGCCGCTGCGGTTCATCCGGGAAAAGCAGCTCACGGTGTGGGCGTCCGTACCCTCGACCGCCGTCTTTCTCGAACGAATGCACATGCTCCGTCCGGGCACTTTTTCCACGCTCCGCTACAGCATTCTTGCCGGTGAGCCGCTGCCAGTGCGGTCCGCACAGGCCTGGCAGCGGGCCGCCCCGCACAGCACGGTAGATAATCTTTACGGCCCAACGGAGTGCTGCGTGTTCAGCACGATGGAGCGAATCTCCGAACCGGCGAACGTGACCCCCAACCGCGGGATCGTAGCCATCGGCAAACCGCTGCCAGGATTTGAAACCCTGGTTCTTGATGAAAATGACTCCCCTGTTCCGTCTGGTAAGAGCGGCGAACTCCTGCTTTCCGGACCACAGTTGGCGCAAGGTTATTTTCAGGACCCTGAACGCACGGCTGCGCGTTTTCTGCTTCGCCAAGGCAAGATCTGGTACAGGACCGGAGACCTGGTCTACCAGGACACTTCCGGCAGCTACCACCACCAGGGACGCATCGACTCGCAGGTGAAAATTCTGGGCCATCGCGTAGAACTTGGCGAAGTTGAAGCTCAACTGAGTGAAGTTTGCGGCTCCGATTCTGTAGCAGCAGTTGCCTGGCCTATGGAGCACGGTTCGGCGCGCGGCATAGTGGTTTTCCACTGCAGCGACCGATCGTCCGACGAGATCCGCATTGCATTGATGGGCCGGCTCCCGCGCTACATGGTGCCCCACCAGGTGTGCCACCTGGAAAACATTCCTCTAACCAGCAACGGCAAGATCGACAGGAAACTTCTGGTCGAAACACTCGAACAAAGGCCGAGAGACACCTCGTGAGATACATCAGATCGTCGGTTTCTCCCGCAGTGAGCGCTCCGAAGTAATTCAGTAGATACTTGAGAGAGATGGTTCCCCCAAGTGTCACGACCAATGGAACTTTCAGATGGACGGCTCAGGCTGCTATAAGATTTTGTCCAAGGCAGGCGCGTAACAGGAACTTATGGATGGAGCGTTACTTTTCTGGAGCGAGGTTGTGCTCCTTATCGTCCTGCTTCTGGCCGTGGTCGGGCACAGACAGAGAGACCCCTACTTCTGGCTCTATACCGTGTTCTTCTTCTCCGGATTTCCTGCCCTTGTCTACCAGATCGTGTGGCAACGCGCCCTACTTGATGTGTATGGAGTCAACATTGAGTCCGTTACCATCATCGTAACTGCCTTCATGTTGGGCCTGGCGCTGGGAAGTCTATTCGGGGGCTGGATTTCAAGCAAGAAGCGAGCGCCGTTACTGGTCCTGTTTGCGGCCACGGAGTTCGGGATCGCCGCTTACGGGTTGATCTCGCTTCGTCTCTTCCATTGGGTCGCCTTATTCACGGCTGGAGCTTCGCTGTTCAAAACCAGCATCTACGCTTTCGTCCTGGTCCTGGTCCCCACGCTGCTGATGGGAAGCACGCTGCCCATGCTGGTGGCCTATACGGTCCGGCTTTCGAACAATGTGGGGCTCTCCGTTGGCAGGTTGTATTCGGTAAACACCCTGGGCTCCGCGGTGGCCTGCTTTGTTTCAGCCGACGTGCTCATGAGGCTCCTGGGCCAGGCGAAATCCGTCACTCTGGCTGCTTTGATGAATTCAGCCGTCGGCGCTGCTGTGCTTCTTCTGTTCTGGATTTTCCCTAAACAGGACTCCGCAACAGCAAGGGAGTCCACGCATGAGACAGCATCGTCACTTTCACTCATTTCGCGCATCCCTTTTGCTTTGGCGCTGGGTGTCGCCGCATGTTCCGGGTTCATCGCTCTGGGATACGAAATTATCTGGTATCGCATATTTTCATTCACCCTGGAATCGCTGGCCCGCAGCTTTGCCGTGGTCCTTGGTTCTTATCTGGCAGGAATCGCTCTTGGCTCGCGGGTGGCTGAAGCATTTTGCCGGAAGTACTTGAATACCAGAGCCCAGGACTGGGTGCGCTTGACGGGGATCTTTGTGATCGGAGCGAATGCTGTAGGATTCGGAGTCATACCCTGTCTGGCCTATACCAGCCGGTGGGTGAGATATAACGCTTCCCTTCCTCTGGTTGCCCTGGCCGCAGCATTACTTGGGGCCGTCTTCCCTTTCATAGCTCATGCTTCTATCCGGCCCGGATACGATTCCGGCGCAAAGGTGAGTTACCTGTATCTCAGCAACATTGTGGGCTCGGCTTCGGGCAGCTTTGTAGTGGGGTTCATTGCCATGGACCTTTGGCCGTTGTCGCGAATAGCCCTTGCCCTGGCCTTACTGGGTGTTCTGCTGGGCGCGATTTTGTTGCTGAGCAGCGTTTCAAGACCGAAGGTATTGGCAGCAGTTGGGGCGTGCGCGGGAACGGCAGGCCTGATGGTGCTCCTGGCAGGGCCGTTATTCGGCAACTTGTATGAAAAGTTGTGCTTCAAGAAAGGCTGGCGTCCTCAGTCGCCGCGTCACCGCTTTGATCGGGTGGTTGAGACGAAGAGTGGCATCATCACGGTAACACCTGGTGGTCTCGTCTATGGAGATGGTTCTCTGGAAGCCCGGGCAAGCACCGATCTCAAGGATGGATCCAACTTCAACTTCCTGGCTCCTCCTTTCGCGCTTGGAAGTTTTCATTCTCACCCGAAGGAAGTGTTGATGATTGGAGCCGGGATCGGATCGTGGGCGGAGATCGTGGCCAATCATCCCTACTTGGAAAAACTTACCATCGTCGAGATCAATCCCGGATACCTGCAGCTAATCCCTTTGTATCCTCAGGTTGCCGGCCTGCTCAGGAATTCTAAAGCAGAGATTATCATTGATGATGGACGCCGCTGGTTATTGCGCAACCCGGAAAAGAAATTTGACCTTTTGGTCATGAATACACCGATGCATTGGCGCACGCACGTGAGCAGCCTGCTTTCAGTGGAGTTTCTTCAGCTCGTGCGACGACATCTTCGACCCGGCGGCATCTTCTTTTACAACGTAAGCTTTTCTGAGCGGGCATTGTTGACCGGAGTCACTGTGTTTCCATACGGATTAAGGATCAGGAATTGCCTGGCGGTCAGCGATTCTCCCATAGAGCTGGACCTGGATGGCTGGAAGAAGTTGCTGCTGCAGTACAAAATCGAGGGCCAGCCGGTTTTCAACATGGAAATGACCGAAGATCAGGTGGCGTTGGAGAAAGTGCTTTCCGTGGCCGACTTACATCCGGCCACGGAGTGGGATGGCATGGCCTATGCGGAGGGGATTCGTTCCAGGTACAGCGGGCTGGCCATCATCACCGACGACAATATGGGAGACGAGTGGATTTTCTGAATCCCGGCTGCCTGAGTACTTGCGTTGACCAAATGGAACAAAAACGAGCCGGGACTCTTCAGGCATGAGCGCATGGAAGGACACAATTGATTCCCACTCAAGGCGTGAGGCCATGGAGTTTCCTCCACCATTGCTTTCAGTGAAACCACAGAGTACCGAGTTGAATGACGGCGCGTTCGTGCGGCCAGGGCCGTCAAGAACAATCCTATGGCTGAGGATCGCTGCCCAAGCTGCGTTCGGGAGCTTGATTATCTTCGATTCGCTGTTTCTGGTCCTTTGCTACACAACATTCGATTTCTTTGGCGTCCTCAATAGCTCCCTTTTTAGCTGGCTGCGAGAATGCGCTTTCCTTGGCTGGTTGCTGTACTTTCCTTCATTTCTGGCCGCCCTGCTTTGCCTTGAAGAGAAGGCGCGCAAGCTGGCGGGGGTCTTTGTGGTCGTTCAATTCGTCGTGGGTTTCGCGCTTCTTTTTTCCCAAGGCGTAAAGGTTCCATTGGGATGGTGCATGCTCTACGGGCCTAATGTGCGAACACCGGCGGGGGATCTTTTCACTTACATTCATGCCATCGGCTGTCTGCTGCCACTGTTGTGGCTATCAGGCACCCAGGTAGCTACTGCCTTTCGCGCTTCCGGACGCGAGACCATTGCTGACACGATGAACTTGAGTTCATTTCTCCTGGCCGGCACAGCGGCTGCCCTGCTCTACGCCGGATCGGCAATGGTTCGACTGGGATCCCAGCTCTTTTCCCTCGCCACGCTGGGCTTCAGCATGGCGGCCCACCTGGCAGTATTTGCAGCGATTTTTCTTGTGCTGCAGTGGGTCAGGGTCATCGCCTGCCGCTTCCCCAACCCTGGTCTCGCACAATTTGCGATGAGGTTGGTGGCCGGATGGCTCCTGCTCGTTATCGTAATCAGGAAGATCATTTTTGCGCTGCTGGGCTTCAATACCCATCTGGCAGACCTCTATGCCGGGGTATTTTCCCTGGCGGTAGTGCTCTTGGTTGCGAACCTGATCCTCAAGGTCAGGCAGGCTGGTACGCTTTTCCCTGCGTCACGCGGTAGTGCCGTCTCGCGGCTAAACTCCTGGCCCGGCCGCGCATGCGCACTGTTCGCAATGCTCGCACTGGTCTATCTCTTCACCGTTAAACTTGCTTCTATTGATTGGGAACACGTCATCAGCAGCGTGGCAACGCTGGCGATTTGGGCCCTCCTTCTCTGGTTCTTCTTTTTCCTGGGCGTTCGACGCGGCGAGAGGAGTTACTCATGGAAGTTCTTACTATTGTTTTCCGTGGGGACCATGGCTGCATTTGCCGGCATCAAAGCGGCGGAACTCAAGGAGCGTTGGGCGCTGACTGTGGAGCAGTACGCCGATTCTGATCCATCGTTCTTTGTGATTCAGCAGGCCTTGCGTCCCGCACTCCACGACGAAGCGTACTCAGATTTTTATGGTTTCCTGAGGAGACACGCGAACATCCCCATCGCAGTGCCCGTGCGCGATATTACCCTGGTCGAAGGACTTAAGCCGTCAGTATCCACCAAACCGAATATCTTTGTGTTTGTGATCGATGCCCTGCGGTCAGACTATCTATCGCCCTACAATCCATCCGTCAACTTCACCCCTGCCATCCAGGCCTTCGCGCAAGAAAGCGCCGTATTCCGGAACGCTTATACTCCGTATGCAGGAACCGCACTGGCTGAACCCGCCATCTGGGCGGGCGTGCAACAGTTGCATTCGCCCTATCGAATGCCTGCTTCGGGGCGCACCAATCTGCAACGCATGCTGGATATCGACGGGTACCACGCCTACATCAGTTATGACGAGGTCCTTCATACAATTGTTCCTGCTTCCGCAAACACCACGCCCCTCGGCGGTTCGAGTCCCTCCCAGCTAAAGGAATTCAGCGCCGTAATCAACGAGTTGGAGGCTGATCTCCTGAAATCAAAGGATCCAAACGAGCCAGTTTTCTCTTACGCCCAACCGGCCAACCTGCATACTCTTTCCCTGGCCCTGGGTAAGGAGTCAATGCATATCAGGCCTCATCCCGGGTTCAATGACAAATATGCGTCGTCCCTGGAAGAGGTGGACAAGATTTTCGGGGGGTTCATTGGATTTCTGCGAGAGCATGGCCTATATGACAACAGCATCGTTATTTTGACCGCGGACCACGGCGAAAGTCTGGGGGAAATGGGCCGTGAAGGGCACGTTTCCAACCTGACTCCCGAGGTAATTCGTATTCCTCTCATCATTCATTTGCCGGAATCACAGCAGAAGAGGGGTCTGACCTGGAACGCGGAGGAGGTCGTTACCCTTCATGACATCACTCCGACACTCTATGATCTGCTGGGTCACAGGCCGATCAAATCCGATGCACTGATGGGACGGCCCCTGTTTGCCCTCAATCCGGAAAAACTGGTTCGCCCACCGCGCGACCACTACTTCCTGATGTCGAGTTATTTGCCGGTGTTTGGGATCCTCTCGCAGGATCAGAAAAATCTTTTCATCGTGGACGCAATGCTGAACCGCAACTACTACTACGACCTGGAAAATGATCCGCAGGCGTTGAGAAACAGGATCACTACATCGCTCCGCGACCACTACGAGCCTCTGATTAGGCACGACCTCGAGAGAATCGACAAATTCTATGGTCTAACCGAGCAAACAAATCAGTGAATCCAAATTGTCCCACTCGTCGCTTGTAACTGACAATGAGAGGGGCTCCAATCCGAGAGTAATGAAGCCAAGTTATGTCAGTCTCGGGTGACACTTTCTGTCATTTTTCATCTAAAATTATACAGATGAGCCTCTTGTTTTATATTGGAGTTGAGCCCTGAAAAATCCGTAATCCATTGAACTCCTACAACTTACAGAAGAATGCGTAGGCTGCGGTAGCAGGGGCGAGAGTGGTTCGAAAAGTGCCAATAACCAAGGCGACTACAGATTCATGCAAGGGTAGGAAGCTCACAGGTTTAACAACAAGAGGAATGAAGAGGAGATATCTCAACATGCGCAAACAGAAGGGTTTTTCATTAATCGAGCTGCTGATCGTGGTGGCCATCATCCTGATCATCGCCGCTATCGCAATTCCGAACTTGGTTCGGTCCCGCATCGCGGCCAACAACTCCGCTGCGGCGAGCACGATTCGCACACTCAACACCGCGGAAGCCACATTCTCAATCACGTATCCTCAGGCCGGCTATGCTCCCGATCTGGCGACACTGGGACCGGGCGCGGCCGCTGGTTGTCCCGCTACAGGGCCAACTTCAACAGCAGCGTGTTTGATTGACTTTGTCCTGGGCAATACAACCGGCACCACCGGCGTATTCAACACCAAAGATGCCTTCAAGTATGAAATTACCGGCATCGGTGGCCCACCGGCGACCGATTACGTAGCCTTTGCCACACCGCTGGGCACAAACTCAGGCACGAACGACTACTGCGCCACTTCGGATGCCGTGGTTCGCTCCAAGGCAGATAACGCTCCGCCGACTGCTGCCATAGCTGCGGTGTCAACGTGTCAGGGATACACCGCTCTGTAGAACGCTTTAAGGCAAGTACCTGGGGGAGGGTACAAGGCCCAAGGGGACATGGCTAACACCATGTCCCTTTTTGTTTTAAAATGGGCAACAAGTTTTTCCAATTTCCATCTTCCATCTCCTGCTGCCGGGAACTCTCCATTGCGCAGGCCACGTTCCACAAATCTCCGCAATCCATTGAAAACTCAGCAGCTTAAAAGCAGTCTGCGCGAGCCCCTGATTTAAGAAAGTTCTGGTAGTGCCGATAAGAGAGTTGTGACAGCCACAGAATCCTGACGGACAGACAACCGGCTCACAGATTTCTTAAAAACAATTTAGAAGAATGAAGAATGAGGAGATATCTCAACATGCGTAAACAGAAGGGTTTTTCGTTAATCGAGCTGCTGATCGTGGTGGCCATCATCCTGATCATCGCCGCTATCGCCATTCCGAACTTAGTTCGGTCCCGCATCGCGGCCAACAATTCCGCTGCCGCCAGCACAATTCGTACACTCAACACCGCGCAAGCCACATTCTCTGTAACGTACCCACAGGCGGGCTTTGCTCCTGATCTGGCTACACTGGGACCAGGCGTGGCTACAGGTTGTCCCGCTGCGGGAGCGACTTCAACAGCGGCGTGTCTGATTGACTTTGTCCTGGGCAATACAACCGGCACTACCGGCGCATTCAACACCAAGGATGCCTTCAAGTATGAAATCACCGGTATCGGCGGTCCGCCCGCGACCGATTATGTGGCCTTTGCCACGCCGCTCGGAACAAGTTCAGGCACGAACGACTACTGCTCCACTTCGGATGCCGTGGTCCGCTCCAAGGCAGACAATGCTCCACCGACTGCTGCCCTGGCTGCTGTGTCAACGTGTCAGGGATACACTGCTCTATAGAACGCTTTTAAGGCAAGTACCTGGGGAGGTACAAAACCCGAGGGACATGGTCACCAACCATGTCCCTCTTGCTTTTGGAGAGACTGCAGCTTTCACCCAATTCCCGACACGGACGAGAAACCTCCCATAACTCCTTAAAAAATCAATAGCTTAAAGACGGGTTGGGAAGGGTGCCTGGGTTAAGAATTCTCCCGGAAATGCCGATAAGGGAAGTTGTGACGGCCACGAATCCCAAAGACAGGCAAGAGGCCCACCGGATTTTTTTTAAGACGAGAGGAATGAAAGAGGAGATATCTCAATATGAGCAAACAGAAGGGTTTTTCATTAATCGAGCTGCTGATCGTGGTGGCTATCATCCTGATCATCGCCGCTATCGCAATTCCAAACCTGGTTCGTTCCCGCATTGCGGCCAACAACTCCGCTGCTGCGAGCACGATTCGTACACTCAACACCGCGGAAGCCACATACTCAGTCACCTATCCGCAAGCGGGCTTCAGTGTCGATCTGGCGACACTGGGACCGGGCGTCGCCACAGGCTGTCCGGCTGGGGGGCCTACTTCAACAGCAGCGTGTTTGATTGACTTCGTCATCGGCAATACAACCGGCACCACCGGCGTGTTCAACACCAAGGACGCCTTCGAATATGAAATCTCAGGCATCGGCGGTCCGCCGGCGACCGACTACGTGGCCTTTGCCACACCGCTGGGGACAAACTCGGGCACGAACGACTACTGCTCCACCTCAGATGCCGTGGTCCGCTCCAAATCTGATAGTGCTCCGCCGACTGCTGCGCAGACTACTACGTCCGCTTGCCAGGCTTTCACTGCCCTCTAGAGAACACACCTGATGACAGGTCACCTGCGAGAGACGGCAACGCCCAAGGGACATGGCAAACGCCATGTCCTTCGGAGTTGGACGAACTTCCTGCGAATGCAGTTAATTGTCACCTAATATTGTCAAAAAATGTCATTAGGGCTTTTTGATTGCCAGGCTCTTGATTTCAAGGAACCTCGAACATAGCTATTAAGTAGTTGAATCAAAGGGCTTAATGGATACTGTTGATTTTTGTTAAGGGGGCCGAGGATGGCGAGCCGGATGCAATATTGAAGGACGACTTGATGTTTCATGCAGGCTTGTATCTTGCAGGATTGAACGTTTTTTAGGAGATATCTCAACATGCGCAAACAGAAGGGTTTTTCGTTAATCGAGCTGCTGATCGTGGTGGCCATCATCCTGATCATCGCCGCTATCGCGATTCCAAACTTGGTTCGGTCCCGCATCGCGGCCAACAACTCCGCTGCTGCCAGCACTGTTCGTACACTGAACACCGCAGAAGCGACATACACCACCACATATCCGCAGGCGGGCTATTCTCCCGACCTGGTAACACTGGGACCGGGCGTCGCCACTGGTTGTCCCGCTACAGGACCAACATCAACGGCAGCGTGTCTGATTGACTTCGTCCTCGGTGCCGCCACCGGTACAACCGGCGCATTCAACACCAAGGATGCCTTCAAATTTGAAATTACCGGCCTTGGTGGTCCGCCAGCAACCGACTATGTGATCTTTGGCACACCGCTGGGGACAAACTCAGGCACCTTCGACTACTGCTCCACTTCGGATGCGGTGGTCCGCTCCAATCCGGATAATAATCCACCCACGGCTGCCCTGGCTGCTGCGTCAACGTGTCAGGGATACACAGCGCTGTAAAACAGTTTGGGCAAGTACCTGGGGGAGGGTACGAGCCAGGGACACGGCAGAAAAGCCGTGTCCCTTTGTTTTTTGGAGCGCACTTCGGCGTCTTCAATTTTGACGGGGCTTCAAAAGGCATCCTGCATTTCCTAACGGTTTGATTATTTGTCGATTTCCATTGACAAAAAGTGCCATCCCGCCTTTTTTTGCCTGGACGCATCATGCCTTAACTCTTTGTAAAGTATTGACAACAATAAACTTCACAACAACAACTGATTCCAGCCAGGCGTGGACTGGAGTGGCACATTGAATGCAATAGACAAGGGCGAAGAACACGTAAAGTGTTCGGCAAGTACCTGGGGGAGGGTACGAGCCAGCGGGGAGCAGTCTAGACAACTGCTCCCCTTTTTAAGACCTCAGGGCTCCTGGAAGTTTGCCAATCAGGGAGTACATCCGATGACCAACAGCAAAAAAGGCTTTTCACTACTCGAACTCATGATTGTTGTGGCCATTCTGTTGATCATTGCTGCCATTGCGATCCCAAACCTCTGGCGGTCCCGCCAGCGGGCCAATGACGCCGCGGCGGTCAGCGCTCTGCGAGTGCTGATTGCTTCGGAAGCATCTTATGCCTCCACCTACGGTCAAACGGTTGGGTATGCCGGCAGTCTCGCGGTTTTAGGGCCCGCAGCCACTTGTGACCAGACGCACGCCTGCCTCCTTGATCCGCAGCTTGGATGCGCAAAAGAGCCATGCCTCAGAAATGGGTACAATTTCTATTCCATTACAGACTCCGCAAGCCCGCCCATCAATGATTTTGCATTTACGGCAACTCCCGTTACCTGGAATTGGAGTGGCACGAGCAATTTCTGCGTAGCGGAAGACGGAGTGATCCGCTTTCAAGTTGATGGGACAGCTTCGCTTCCGGGCGCTGTTGCGCATGACAAATGCCTCAACTTTGTCCTCTATGAGAATATCTAGCGTCAACATGCCTCAGGCTCGATATTATTGAAAAACATGTTCTTTTCAGCTTTAATAAAGAAAATCCTTGTGTTCGCTCGTCTTCAAAAATGACAGCTGCTGTTGAAATTCAGGGACTCGCCAAGAGCTACCCCGTGGGGTTCTGGCGCAAGACGCTCAAACCTGCACTGCTGCCCTTACACCTGACGATCCAGGAAGGCGAAACCTTTGGTTTTCTGGGGCCGAATGGCGCGGGCAAAACCACGACACTCAAGCTGTTGATGGGTATTATTTTCCCAACGTCAGGCTCAGCGCAGATCCTGGGCCGCCATTTTCTTGATCCGGAGGTCAAGCGACAAATTGGATTCCTGCCCGAACAGCCGTATTTCTATGACTATCTAAGCGCGCCGGAGCTGCTCGATTATTACGCCCAACTCTCCGGCGTTTCCACCGAGGAGCGGCGCAGTCGCGTTCCGGCGCTGCTGCAACGCGTGGGCCTTGGCGATGTGGGGAATACGCAACTGCGCAAGTTCTCCAAGGGAATGCTGCAGCGGGCGGGTATTGCCCAAGCCATTATTCATGATCCCAAGATCGTCTTTCTGGACGAGCCCATGTCTGGGTTGGACCCAACCGGCCGCCGCGAAATCCGGGAGTTGATTCAGGCACTCAAATATGAGGGAAAAACTGTGTTCTTTTCCACGCACATTCTTTCGGATGCCGAATCGCTCTGCGATCGCGTCGGGGTCATCCATAAGGGCGAACTGCGAGGAATTGGCGTGGTGGAAGACCTGAAGTCGCGGGGCGCCGATACGACAGAAGTTGTGTGGCAAGGCGCGCATGCGCTGGAAGGGGTCTCCGGGATGTTGACTGAGAAGCACGTGACCGGAGACACAGTCAGGGCCGTGCTTTCCAGCGCAGACGTAGACTTATTTCTGGAAAAACTGCGGCAACAACACGGCCGGGTGATTTCTCTGAATCCGGTGCATGGCACTCTGGAAGATTACTTTGTGGCCCATACCTCGGAGAAAACAGAAGAGGTACATAGATGATCGGGCGCCTTTCGGCAATCAGTTTCAATACTTTTCGTGAAGCCGTTCGCGACCGGGTGCTCTATAACCTGATCATTTTTGCCTTGTTGCTGGTGGCCACCGCGCCTTTGTTCGGAGAGATCTCCATCGGCGTGGAGAAGCTGATCCTGGTCAATGTCGGGCTCAGCGCCATTTCAGTATTCGGGATCATCATCGCCATCTTTATTGGTATCGGGCTGGTCTCAAAAGAAATTGAAAAGAAGACCCTCTATACCATTCTTTCCCGGCCGGTCCGGCGATGGGAGTTTATCACTGGAAAATATCTGGGATTGCTGATGACGTTGGTGGTAAATGCGGGGCTGATGGCCCTGGGGTTTTACCTGGCCCTGTTGGCAGTTGCGCACGGACTGACCCGCGACGATGCCGGCCTGCTGATTGCCATCTACTTCATCATCCTTGAGTTCTTTATCATCACCGCCATTACGCTGCTTTTCTCCTCATTTTCGAGTCCGATCTTAGCGGCAGTATTTGCTTTCTCCCTGTTTGTGATTGGCACTTTCGCTGAAGATTTGCGCAACTTTGCCGCTTTCACCCAGGGCGCTACCCACTGGCTGGCAACCGGCGCAGCCTATCTGGTCCCGAATTTTGCGGCGCTCAACGTGATATCGCAGGTCGCCCATTCACAGTTCCCCGGCGGAAAACTCATCCTTCTGAACACGGTTTATGCCCTATTGTATTCTGCCGCCGCAACCGCCGGAGCGGTACTGATCTTTGAACGGCGTAACCTCAAATGAGCCGGCATCCGAGAATCAACATTGTTGCCCTGCTGCTGCTCATTGCCGCCTTCGCAGGTTCAGTGATAGCGCTCAAGAGGGTTGAGGGAATCCGGGGCAAGCAGGCCACGCTGGAAGAGGTGCTGTATGTGCCATCGGGGAAGACCCTGAAACAACTGAGTCTCGGCTACTCCGGCCTGCTGGCTGACATCTACTGGACGCGCGCGGTGCAATACTACGGTCAGAGACTCATGGGCGCCAAGGAGGAAGTGCCTCGCTACGACCTGTTGTACCCTCTGCTCGACATCACCACCGATCTTGATCCTCACCTGATTGTCGCGTACGAGTTTGGCTCAGTCTTCCTTTCCCAGCAACCGCCCGTGGGCGCCGGCCAGCCGGACAAAGCTGTGACCCTGCTGGAGAAAGGCATACGCGCCAATCCGGACTATTGGCGCCTCTACTTTACCCTGGGTTTTGTTCAATACATCGACCGGCACGACTATAAAGCAGCGCAGCAGGCCTTTGAAAAAGGATCAGAAAACCCCAAGGCCCTGTACTGGATGAAGGTAATGGCGGCCAGGATGGCGGAACGCGCCAACGACCCGAACACCGCCATCTATCTTTGGACACACATCTATGAGTCGGTAGAAGACAAGATGGTCCGCGACAATGCCTTGCAACACATTGCAGCGGCGCATGTAGACGTGGATGTTCCCGAGCTCGAACGCCGGATCATGATGTTCCAGCAGAAGAGCGGACATTTGCCTGCAACCTGGCAAGAACTGGTCCGTGACGGACTGCTTGGAGGAGTGCCCCTTGATCCCACGAACCGGCCTTACAAGCTGATGGAGGATGGAAGAGTGCAAGTCGAGGATCCGGACAGCCTTCCCTTTATTACCCACGGCTTGCCGCCGGGTTGGAAAAAGTCCACGAAACCTCATTGATCTGTTCCGGCAACTATGAAGATTTTGCTTCCGTTGTGACACAAGGCAGCGTGGTCCTGGCAGGAAACTTGGTAATTGAGTAATTTAAAAGCAGATATCAGACCTCTCAATGTTGAAAATGAGGATCAAAGTCGCGCGCACATTGCAGATTGCAGCCTTGGTGCTTGTTGTTCCCTTGTGGAGCAATGCGGCGAGCGTTACTGAGATTGCCCGCAGCACGGATGAACACTACAACCACCTAAGAACCTTCAAGACGGAGTTCACTGAGACGTATCAGGGACCGGGCACTTCCCGCACCGAGAGCGGCACCCTGTGGCTGAAGAAGCCGGGCAGAATGCGGTGGGAGTATCGTGAGCCGCGGGAAAAGCTCTTTCTTACTGATTCGCACATGGCTTTTTTTTATGTTCCAGGTGAGCGGCAAGCCAGAAAGACTCCTCTTCGCAATCTTGACGATATCCGCTCCCCTCTGCGGTATCTTCTGGGAAAGACCAGGCTGGAGAAGGAGTTGGATGGTCTCTCTCTGGCGGCCGACCGCACCCCCACCAAGGCGGGTGACAGCGTGCTGCGCGGCATACCGAAAGGCATGAAGGACCGTATCTCCGAGGTGGTGCTGGAGATCTCGCCCGGGTTCCAGATTGACCGTATTGTGATTCGGGAAGTTGACGGCACCACAACCGATTTTCTCTTTTCCAAGACCCAGGAGAATGTTGTGGTTGAGGACAGTCTGTTTCGATTTACTCCGCCAGCCGGGGTTCAAGTCATCGAAGAAAGTCAAATGACGCAATAATTTCACCCTCGCGCGTTCTTTATAATACGGGGGTTAATTCCCCAATAAATGTTAGACTTTAAGAAGGAGCAGAGTCCCCCGCGACACCCCATTCCATGGCTGAATTCCTCATAAAAATGGCAGACGAGCGCGGTCACGTGCTCCAACAGGTGGAAAATGGCGTCTCCGAAAAAGACGTCCGCGAGCGCTTTGTCCAGAGGGGGTATCTGGTCTACTCGGTCCAGGGAAGGACGGGGTTGTTCGGCGGCAATCTGTTCGGACGGCGCCGAAAAATCAAGACCGACGAGTTCATCATCTTTAACCAGCAGTTCGTAACCTTGATTAAGGCCGGATTACCTATTCTGCTGGGCCTTGATCTGTTGCGAAAACGGCAGCGAAATCCCTTTTTCAGGTCGTTACTGGAAAACGTCCGCGAGCGGGTCAAAAGCGGCGAATTGCTTTCTGAGGCGTTTGAGGCCCAGGGTCAGATGTCAAGGATCTACACCACGACTCTGCTGGCGGGAGAGCGTTCCGGCAATCTGGAAGAGGTGTTAAGCAGGTACATAGGTTATCAACGCATTACGGCCACTTTCCGTAAGAAGCTGCTGTCCTCTTTGTGGTACCCAGCCCTGCTGATTCTGGCTTTGACGGTGATGCTCTCCTTCCTGATCACTTATGTGGTGCCCAAGTTTGCCGAGCTGTATCAATCGTTCGATGCCAGCTTGCCGGAAACGACCAAGCTCATGCTGGCCCTGGGGAGCACGCTGCAAAGCTATTTCTACATCGTGGCTCCGGCCATTGTGGGAGTATTTCTGATCCTCATCACGTGGTTCAGGTCCGAGCAAGGGGCCAATGTGATTGATTCGGTGCGGTTTAAGATGCCGGTTTTGGGGAACATCTGGATGAAGTACCAGGTAGCGATGTTTTCCCGCACTTTATCTACGCTGCTGGCCGGAGGCATGCCGCTGGTGCCTTCATTGGAAACGGCGAGCAGCGCCATTAACAGCCGAAAAATTGCGCGGAACGTGGAGCACGCCGCCAGACGGGTGCGGGAGGGCGGTTCACTTTCCGGCAGCTTGGAAGAAGCCGGGTTTTTTCCCGAACTGGCAATCGAGATGATTGAGGTGGGTGAATCCACCGGGGCGCTGCCAACTATGTTGAACTCGGTGGCCGAATTCTACGAAGAAGACGTGCAAAATGCATTGACAGCATCATTGCAGTTGGTTGAGCCCATCCTGCTCATCATCATGGCGTGCGTTGTAGCGTTCGTGCTGGTTTCACTTTATCTGCCCATTTTCTCGCTGGGCTCGCAGATCCACTAGAAAGCATGTATGAATCCGAAGAACCTGCAATCACAACCCGGAACTGAAAGCACGCTGGCGGCACATGGCAATGGCTTTGTGACCGAGCAGCGTGCCCGCGACCTGGCCACACGTTATCGCTGTGAGTTCATCGATTTGGGAGATTACCGGCTGGACGCCGAGCTGTTTAAATCAGTGCCGGTAGACTTGATGTTCCGCTACAACTTTGTGCCATTGGAAGAGCGTGACGGCATTTTGTGGATTGCTATTGCTGATCCCAGCAAGCTGATGCTGATTGATGAAATCAGCTGGTTGCTGAGCCGCCGGGTCAAGACCAAGGTGGCCCTGCTCACCCAGATCAATGACATCCTGAAGAAGACGGAGCAATCCCAGCGAGTGCTGGAGGAAGCCAGCGAAGGCTTTGTTTTGGATGTGGTGCGGGAAGAAGAGTCAGCGGCAGATGAGAACCTTTCCATAGATCGCATTACCACTGAAAGCGAGATCAGCCCGATCATCCGGCTGGTGGACACCACGATCTTTACGGCGCTGCAGAAGCGGGCCAGCGATATTCATATTGAATCTGAGAATGATTCCGTGGTGGTGAAATACCGTATTGACGGCGTCCTGCAACAGGCGATGCAGCCTATGGCTAAAGAACACCACTCTACGATCATTACCCGGATCAAGGTGATGAGCGAATTGGACATCTCCGAACGCCGCGTACCCCAGGATGGCCGCTTCCGCGTTAAGTACGCGAACCGTCTCATCGACTTCCGCGTTTCTATCATGCCTACAATCCACGGCGAAAACGCGGTACTTCGCGTGCTTGACAAGGAGTCCATGAGCGAGAAGTTCCGCCATCTCGTGCTGGACGTTGTGGGCTTTGATGAGGAGGACTTGCGCAAGTTCCGCCGTTATATCGCTGAGCCTTATGGGATGGTGCTGGTGACTGGCCCAACCGGCAGCGGCAAGACGACCACCCTCTACGCAGCGCTCAATGAAATCAAGACGGATGAAGACAAGATCATCACAATCGAGGACCCGGTCGAATATCAAATCAAAGGCGTAACCCAGATCCCGGTCAACGAGAAAAAAGGCCTGACCTTTGCGCGCGGCTTGCGTTCCATCCTGCGTCATGACCCGGACAAAATCATGGTGGGTGAGATCCGCGATACGGAAACCGCACAGATCGCCATCCAGTCAGCCTTGACCGGTCACTTGGTCTTTACTACGGTCCACGCCAATAACGTGGTGGATGTACTTGGCCGTTTCGTCAATATGGGGGTTGAACCCTATAACTTTGTCTCCGCCCTCAACTGCGTGCTGGCACAGCGGCTGGTGCGTATGATCTGTCCCCACTGCAAGAAGCGTGTCGATTATTCCCCGGGGGCTCTGGCGGACAGCGGGTTAAACCCACAGGAATGGCAAGACATTACATTCTATGAGGGGCAAGGCTGCATCGAATGCGCCGGCACTGGATTTCACGGCCGCACAGCAATCCATGAGCTGTTAGACCTGACGGATCGGATCCGCGATTTGATTCTGGAGAAGAGGCCTTCTTCAGAAATCCGCAAGGCAGCTCATGAAGAAGGGATGTGCTTTCTGCGCGAATCTGCACTCAAAAAAGTAAGGACCGGGATTACGACTCTGAAAGAGATTAATAAAGTCACCTTCATCGAGTCGAACAGGTAAGCATGATCAGCTTGAAACAATCCGCAGCGCGGCCGCGTCTGGCGTGTGAGATAACCACGGGACAAGTGATTGCCGGACGGACGTCAGACAGGACAAAGGAATTGGAAGTTTTTACCATCCGGCCGCTTAACCAGGGAACAGTGGTCCCTAATCTGGGTGGCACAAACATCCTGGACGCGGCAACGCTTCGCAGCGCCATTAGCAGCGCACTCAAGTCTTTGAGCGACAAATCAAGAGAAGTGATCGCTATCTTGCCGGATGCAGCTGTACGTGTGCTTTTGCTGGAATTCGAAGCCTTGCCTACCAAGCCCCAGGAGAGAGAGTCTGTAATCCGTTTCAGGCTCAAGAAATCTCTGCCTTTTGATGTGGAGCACGCGGCACTGTCCTGCGACGTCAGACGGGCCAACGGGACCGTTCAAGTGGTGGCCGCCGTTTCTCCACGCGAGGTGGTGAATGAATATGAGGCCGCATTTCGTGATGCGGGCTATTCAGCCGGCGTGGTATTGCCTTCATCTCTGGCAGCACTGGGATTGCTGGAAGCTGAGCGCCCAACGCTCATGCTGAAGGTGGATCCGGCCAACGTAACGGTGGCGGCCGCCGTGACCCAGGAGTTGCGGCTCATACGGACGCTGGACAATCCTCATGGTGATAAGGTTGCCGCAGCGGAATTGGCTGAGACAGTATTGCCGTCGATTGTGTTTTTTGAGGATACCTTTGGCGCCCGCATCGAGCAGATCTTTGTCACTGGAATTGCTTCCATTGATGAAATTGGTCCAATGCTCCACCAGCAAACCGGGGCGCAAGTTGAAGAATTGGCGCCCAAAATTTCTTCCGGGGCCAGCCTGAGTGGTAATAACTATGAGCCATCCATGTTGGCGAGTGTTGCGGGGGCCCTGCTCGGATAATGAGAATCAATGTCAATCTGGCTTCGCAGAAGTATCGGGATGCCCGCGAGTTCTATGTTCGCTGGGTAGCAGGCCTGGGGCTGGCCCTGGCAATCACCTTAGGGCTCTCATTATTGGGCTGGTACAACTACAAGAGTACGGCCGATGATTCCAGACGCATCCGAGAGCTGCGCGACAAAATTGCCAAGGTCGAAGATGAGCGAAAGCAGGCAGAGGCCGTGCTGAATCGTCCGGAAAACCAGGATGTGCGTGACCAATCGCAATTCTGGAATGATGTGATCGACCAGAAATCGTTCTCCTGGACCCAGCTATTTTCCGATCTGGAGAAGATCATGCCCGCGCGGGCCTATGTAACCAACGCACAGCCGGCCATTACGCTGGAAAAACGGCTGCAGTTGCATTTGGTGTTTGTGGGAGAAAAACACGATGACGCGATCGAGCTGTTGAGCAAGATGGAACGGTCCGAGCGCTTTCGATCACCCGAGATTAAGGCGGAAGAGGTCCACACCGCGGGGCTGGGGCCGGGGTCCCCTTCGTTCGTGCAGTTCGAAATTCAAACTTACTACACGCCTGCTTCGCCTGCACAGCAACCGCACCTGGCGGTGGCAAAGGAGCGGGCTGAATGATCAAACTTGAGAGAATGCGGACCATCTTCGCCTTACTGATCGCCATCCTTCTGGCGGCGGACGCAGGGTTGGTGGCATACCTTGTGTGGCCGGGTGGATCCAACAAAACTTCTCGCCAGGCCGAGGCACAGCGGTTGCGACAAGAGCTGACTATCAAAACCCGTGACGTTGCCCCGCTACGAGGCATTGATAAGAAGCTGGTTGAAACGCGGGCTGCTATCGACAAGTTCTACGCCGAGCGCATCCTGGGCCGCTGGTCGCAGATCTCCAATGAAATTCATAAGCTGGCACAGGAGAATGGAGTGACGCTGCAAGCCATTCATTACAAGGCGGAGGATGCGGGGCTTTCCAGCCTGCAGCGCGTGGATGTTGAAACCGGAGTGGCCGGAGACTATGTGAAGATCGCGCACTTTATTAACGCCTTGGAGCGCGATAAGTTACTCTTCCTCATCAACCAGGTTTCCTTCACGGGACAACCCACAGGAACCGTGCAATTGCAGATCAAGTTCGAAACATTTCTAAAGGAAGCGGCTTAAATGAAGGTTGGGGCAGAAGACAAAAAGAAGCTGATTGCCATGGCCGTGCTGTTGGCGATCGCCATCCCCTTGGCGCTATACAGCTTCAGGTCTCTGGGAGGTTCAGCTCCTTCCCCTGCCGCCGAGCCGCAAGCGCCTCAGCCCAGCGCGAACCGGACCACGCAGAAGAAAACTGGTATCCCGCGGGTGCGGGAGAGGACGCTGGATCCAACTTTGCGCACGGACATCCTGACCGCAAGCCAGAAAATTGAATATAGTGGGGGGAACCGGAATATCTTTCGTATGCAGGAAGCGCAGGTGAAGATCGACCCGATTGGGCAGGTCAGACAACAGCCACCCCCTGTAATAGCCTACACGCCCCCACCGCCTCCTCAAATCCCTCTAAAGTACTATGGCTTCAGCAACCGGCCAGGAGAGGCTAAGAAGGCCTTCCTGCAGGATGGCGACAACATTTTTGTGGCGGTTGAAGGAGACGTGGTGGAACGCCGCTATAAGATCGTGAAGATTACCAATACTTCTGTGCTGGTGGAGGACGTGCTCAATAACAACCAGCAAAACATCACCTTGACTACGCCCCAGAGTGCAGGATAGTCCGCAAGTGATAGATCAACGCTCCAAGCCGGCGGGAGAGAGGGGTTATGTGCTCCTCGCCATCCTATTGTTGATGACCTTAATGGTCGTCGCACTCACCATCGAAGCGCCGCGTATTGCCCAGCAGATCAAGCGCGAAAAAGAAGAAGAGCTGATTCACCGCGGCAATGAATACAGGAATGCCATCAGGAAGTATTTCCGCAAATTTGGCCGGTATCCGCTCTCCATGGACCAGCTTGAGACCACCAACAACATGCGCTTCCTGCGCAAGCGGTATAAAGACCCTTTCACTGGAAAAGACGACTGGCGTCTGTTGCACCCCGGTGAAGTGCAGATCAACCCTGTCAATGGAGGGACAACTGCTCCCAGCCAGCAGCTTGGCCAACCCACGGCAGGCACGTTTGGCCAACCGACGGGAAACACGATTGGCCAGCCCACGGGAAGCCCAATCGGCCAGCCCTCGGGTTTGGCTGCGACTGCACCCACTAGTGGTCAACCGGGCCCAGACCAGAGTGCTGCTGGGGCCACACCTGCTTTCAACAATGCCGGCATAACCCCTGCCGGCAACCTGCCGGGAGCATCGAGCAATTCGCCGGTGCAATTTGGCGGCGGGCCGGTTATAGGCATCTCCAGCATCAGCAAGCTGAAGTCCATCAAAGAAATCAACGGAAAAGATCACTACAACGACTGGCAGTTTGTCTATGATCCCAGACTGGACCAGCAAGGCTTGGGAGCGAGCGTTCCGGCGCCGGGAATTAATCCTGCTGGCGGAAATACGAACCCAATCGGGGGACCCAACTCGCTTCAAGGACCTGGGCAGCAACAACAAGGCCCGACCACCAATCCGCAGATGCAGCCGCCAAGGGTCAGCCAATAGGTTCCGGAAAGCTGAAAAGGGCGCTAGCCGAAAGCTGCGCCCTTTCAAATTCTGCTGATGGCAGAGACCTTAAACGTTAAACGATGAGCCGCACCCGCAGGTGCTCTTCACGTTGGGATTCTCAAACTTGAAACCGGCGGCCTCGAGCGTCTCGACATAATCCACAACGCAGCCGTTCAGATACATGGCTGAAGTAGCGTCAACAAAAACCTTGAGGTCCTCAAAGTTATAGACCTTATCCATGACTCCCTGCGCGTTTTCGAATGACATGGAGTAGGAAAAGCCAGAGCACCCTCCGCCCACCACACCAATACGAAGACCGGCAGGAGCGGGGTTCTGTTGCGACATGATTTCCTTCACCTTGCCCACAGCCGTGGGCGTCAAAGTGACTGGTGCCTTGGGGGTAGTCTCTATATTCGGAGTTACCGAGGTTGTGGTGGAAGCCATTTGCGCGAAATCTCCTTCTCAGTTGTCAAGAATGATTATAACACTCCTTAGCGATGTTCGATGAGCTTACCTGAATGTTAGATGAGCCATGCACGTTTTCGGTCGCATGCCGTTGCAAGTGTTTGGCCCTTAAGAGTTTACGCCCCTACGAGCGAGCAGTAGCCCTGTTTGTTCCACCCCAGTGAGTCTCCCTGTTTTGGCGCCGTTCCCGGCTCCTGCGCCAGGTGCTAAGTACGGTTAAATAATCTTGAATTTGGCTAAAGAAGGAAGCTTATAATCTGCGTGAAGGTTCCATCATCGGACCCTCGACACGCCTCGCGGGCGCCAGTGGAGCCGGTTTTCCAGACAAAGGTGGTGTCTTATGGAACTGATGACTACACTGCTGATCGTTTGGGGCGGTCTAACGGCTGTTTTGGTCATTCTGCTGATTTACCGCAGCACCCTCAATATGCACGAGGATGATCAGTTGTTCCTGGATGAGGCCGAGTCGCATATGGCCAAGGATCAGGAACAACTCCTCGTAAAGATCAACCGCCTTACGCCCTGGGTGCGCATTTTCGGGACTTGCTCAGCCCTGCTGATTGTGGTCATTGCAGGTTTGCTTGTTTATGGGCGCTTGAACCAGTAAAGGTCTCGCACTGGCCCCAGGGAATGGCAACCGAACTCGGCCGGAGCTCACGTGAGCGCTTTTCCCTCTCGTTCTGTCTCCGACGCCAATGGGGGGACTTAACAGGAACTGGTCAAACCCAACCTCGCTCCACAACAGTGATGATGAGCGGGGGGACGGTGGGATTTTGCACGTAATCCGCTAATCTCTTGGCGTTTAGCCCACCATCTCTTTTGCCAATCCACAGGCCTCTTCGCACAGAAAGGTATGGCCCCTCATTTCAGCGCAGCAGCCATTTCCGCAGCCTTGAGTTTGAGCGCGCGCAGATCAAGTTTTCCGCTGCCCAAATAAGGCAGGGTTTGTACGCGGAAGAACTGATTGCCGCGCGGTTTCCACAAGGCGGGCAAATCACATTCAGCCAGTTTTTGCAGTACCGGAGCGAGCTTCTCATCAGAAAGAGTGTGCAGCACGATGATTTTCTCGCCCTTCTTTTCATCAGGCACGGCAGAAACCACGAAGAGCTGCTCTGTGGAGTCAGCCAGTTCATGCAATTTCTCTTCGATCTTGATGTGCGGGACCATTTCTCCGCCAATCTTGCTGAACCGGGTAAGCCGGTCGGTAATCCTGAGAAAGCCATCTTCTTCCATACTGGCGATGTCGCCCGTGACATACCAACCATCTCTCAGGACTTCCGCTGTCTTTTCCGGACGTCCCAGGTACCCTTTCATGACATTGGGCCCTTTCACCAGCAACATTCCTGGCTGGTTGGGGGGCAGCGGCTGCATAGTTTCCGGGTCCACAATGCGGACAACCACACCTGGTAAAGGCTGGCCAATGGTGCCGCGCCGTGAGCCGATCTGGCGGAATCCAGGTGCGCGGAAGTCCCGGCCGTTCACGGCCACCACTGGAGAGCACTCCGTGCATCCGTAGCCCTCCAGAGGCCGGATTCCGAACAAGTCTTCGAAAGCCAGGGCAACGCGCTCGGGAAGCTTTTCCGCTCCGACCAGGACGTACTGCAAGCTGCCAAAATGCTCGGGCGAGCAACGCCGCATATAGGCCTGCAGGAAAGTTGGGGTGGCAATGAGGAATGTGACGCGATAACGTGAAACCAACTCGCTGATGGATTTTGCATCCAGTGGATTTGGATGAAAAACAACTCCAATCCTGTGTACCGCCGAAAGCCAGAGCGTGGCGGTAAATCCAAAGGAGTGAAAGAAAGGCAGGATTCCGAGCACTCTATCATTAGCGCCCAACATGAAAACCTGGGTGACCTGGCGGATATTGGCCAGAATATTGTGGTGCGTAAGCATCACGCCTTTGGGGTCTCCGGTGCTGCCGCTGGAAAAAATGATCGTCGCGAGGTCCTCCGTTGCGCAGTGCCGCGCCCCCAACGCCTTTTTCAAGAGTCGAAATGGCAAGGTCCAGGCAAAAAGAATCGCCGTCAATTTTTCGCCGATCCCCGGCCGGCCCAGCATTTCTTCAAGCAGAAGCGTGCGCCCGGGAACCTCCATACCCGGAAAGCGCTCCAGGAAGGCCCTGGAGGTCACCACGGTCTGCAATTTGCATTGCCGTGCGCAGGAATTTATTACGTCGTTATTCGCAGTGTAATTCAGATTTACTGGAACAACGCCCATCAAGGTGGCAGCATAGTTTACGAGCGCGCCGCCTACAGAGGCAGGCAGCAGAATGCCCACCATCTCCTGCTCTTTCCAAAACGGGCGCATGCGGCGCGCCACAAAAATGGATTTAACCAGCAACCCGCCAAACGTGATCTTAGGCACGTGTCCATCAGCGGCGCCAAAACGGAACGCGCTTCTGCGCGTGCCGCGCACAAATGCCCGATCCAGAGTACGCTCGTCATCGTGATCGGCCGCGAATGCCACGGACTGCAACTCCTCCACCGCGCGCCGGACATCGAACGCACTGGACGTGGCCGCCATGGGCTTTCCAAAACTCACGGTAACCGGATACGGTATGCGGTGCGGAACTTTCCACAAGAACCGGTTGCGCTCAAAACTGAAGATGCTGCCCCAGACGCCGTGCAGGTTCACCGGAATGATCGGGGCATCAACCCCCTTCATGATTCTTTCCATGCCACGCCGGAATGGGAGTAGCTGGCCGGTACGAGTGATCTGGCCCTCTGCGAAAATGCATACAATTTCGCCACTGCGGATGGCCTCGCTGGCGGTGCGCAAGGACCGGATCATATCGCGCGGGCGAAATTCGGCGGAGATTGGAATCGCACCCATCATGCGCGCGAAGGGCTTGATGACCGGCAAATCATAAATTCCCTTGAACATGACAAACCGGATAGGGCGGTCAGTGGATGCAATCAGCAACAGCACGTCCACAAATGACATGTGATTGGAGACGAACAGCGCCCCGCCTTTTTCCAGAATGTTGTCCCGGCCGATTACACGGATGCGGTAGATGCTATGGGTGAGAAACCACAGCAGCAACCGCAGAAACCAATCCGGCAGCAGTACCATGACGTAAACGGTTCCCGCGAACGTGATGACCGCGCCCGTGAGGAAAACACCCTGCGGGCTCAGATGGCCTCTGCTCGCTAGCAGATAATAAACTCCCGAAGCAGCCCCCACCCCCAGGAACGAAAGCAAGTTGCTGGCCGCGATGATGGTCCCTTTGATCTCCGGCGCCGGACGGTGTTGAATCAGCGCGTTTACAGGAACAGCGAAAAAACCCGCGAAAAAGCCAAGGCTGGCCAAGAGCCCGGTAGCTACTGCAAAGGAATGCGACAAGCCGCCGACGAGAGCGGCCATGATGGTCATGCCAAAGGCCCCAAGCGGAATCAAACCATATTCGATCTTGTTGCCGGAAAGATAGCCGGCAACCGCGCTTCCGATGCCGATGCCCAGGGCTGTACCCGCAGACAGAATTGAAGTTTGCCCCGGGGCGAGATGAAACACATCTGTTCCGTAGACGAGGACGGTTTGCAGAAACAGCGTCCCCAAAAACCAGAAGTAAACATTGCCGAGTACCGCCAGAAACAGCGGGCGATCGCGGCGCATCAATTGAACCTGCTGGATGATATCGCCCACGAAATTGAACCGGAATTTCTTGTCAGGAGCAGCAGGAGGGACCCTGCCAATAGCCAGACTTGAGCACAGGCCGGCCAGCGACAAGACGAACAACACTGCCGCGACATGGTCTTCCTGTCCGCGAAAGCGGGAGGCCATGTTGGCCGCAAAAACCATGCCGCTGATGATGGCCAGAAACGTGCCAAGTTCCAGGATGCCATTGCCCCAGGAAAGCCATTTCTCAGGCAGGATCTCCGGCAGCAGACCATACTTGGAAGGCCCAAACAGCGCCGCCTGTGTGGCTACTAGAAAGAGGACAGCGAGCGTAAATTCCCCGGAATGCATCCTCAGAGCGAGAACGGCGAGCGCCATAGCGGCGATCTCTATGATCTTGGTGATGATGGTTACGCTGCGTTTGCTGTAGCGGTCCGCAAGATTGCCACCTGCCATGCTGAACAACAGGAAAGGCACAGCGTAAATGAGCGGGACCAGCGTCACACGGAGATCTCGCTCCGCGCGCGTGAGTGACATCCCAAGCACTATGTAGGATAGAAGGCTTTGATATGCGTTGAAGCTGAATGCGCCTTGAAATTGCGTGACGATCAGCGCCCAGAAGCTTCGTCTCCAACCATGTTCGTAGTCCATTGGAAGGCAGTCAGTTGCCCGTAGAGCTTAAGCCACATTCGTTTTCTAGTGGAAAATTTTTTGCTGGAGTTCACCACCATGGTAACTTCCTGAAACCTGGCTGGTCATGCACATGGCGTTTAGGCAGAGGGGCGGGGATTTAAATCAGTTGCCCTGCCTGCACCGCTTGCTGGTTCCATTGTGGCCTGGAACCAGTCTACTGTCCTCTTCATCCCTTCTTCAAAGGTCACGTGAGGCACGTAGCCGAGCTTCTCGCTGGCCAGCGAAATGTCGGCGTAGGAGTGTTTTATCTCACCGGCCCGCGCAGGAGCATGTATCGGATCGCCAGGAGAATTCAGCAACGTCTGGATTGTTCTGTAAACACGATTCACGGTAATCCGGGATCCTGATCCGATGTTAAATACCTGGCCAGCCACCTTTTCCCCTGGAGCAGTGCAAGCGAGGATGTTCGCTGCCACAACATTTTCTACAAATGTAAAGTCCCTGCTCTGCTCGCCATCGCCAAATATCGTAGGCGTTTTGCCCTGGACCATCATGCGGATGAATTTGGCAATTGCGCCGGAATACTCGGAGTCGGCATCCTGTTGTGGACCGAAAACATTGAAGTACCGCAGTGAAACAGTTTCGAGACCATAGACCCTGTAGAAGGAGTCCATATAGAACTCACCGGCAATCTTTGAAACCGCATATGGTGAAAGCGGACGCGGCCTCATCTCCTCCCGGTTGGGAAGTTCAGCATCGCCGTAGGCCGCGCATGAGGAGGCATATATTACGCGTTTCACCCCGGAGTTCCTCGCCGCCAAAAGCAGATTTACGGTGCCGTCGGCATTGGCCCGGTGAGTAGCCATGGGATCGTGAATCGAGCTCACTACCGAAGGGATGGCTGCCTGGTGCAAGACAAAATCAATGTCGCGACAGGCGCTGAGCATGGCAGCTTCGTCCAATACATCCGCCTTCGAGAAATCTATGCGGTCAGCCATGCCGTTCAGGTTTTCAGTTTTCCCGGTAGATAGATTATCGACACCACGCACCTGATGGCCTTCAGACACCAAAGCCCGTGCCAGGGCCGAGCCGATAAAACCGGCAATTCCAGTAATGAGATATCTGGCCATCTGAAATCAGGTTGAAGCCGATGCGTGTTGGGGCCGAAGGGAGCTACGTCCCTCTGCTTTCTTCCGAGGGCGCACTACTTGCAGACATGTTACTGACATCTTCAACTTCAGACAATAGGGGCCAAGGGGACAACTTGGAGGCTTTCCACGATTCTTTAGGCTCTTGGATCTGGGACCCGTTGGTTGCCGGCAGGCACTCCTTAAGGAGATCGTCCTCATGCTCCCGGCGATTGAATACCCTTCCTACGGTTCGAAGAACAATCCGCATATCACCGAGAAAGCTTGCACTGCACAAATACTGAATCTCCATTTTGAGTTTCAGCGGCATGAGTGTACGCACATAGACTTCCTCCACCTGATCACATGAGAGCGGCGCAAGGACTTCCTCTTCATTACGAAAAACCAGAGTGGCCTGGCTGGTAATCCCCGGACGCACCGATAATACGACTGCGGCATCCTGCCGGATGAAAGGCTCCTTCCAAAGCCTGGTCGGCTGCGGACGAGGCCCAACAAAACTCATGTCGCCACGCAGAACATTGAAGAGTTGCGGCAGTTCGTCCAGCTTCCACCTGCGCATGTGACGTCCAAGCCAAGTCACCCTGGGATCGAAGGCCCGAGTCAAAACAGGCCCATCCTGATGACGATTCACGACCATCGTGCGGAATTTCAGGATGGAAAACTCCTGGGCGTTTCTACCAGGACGGCTTTGTCTGAACAGGATAGGCCCTTTGGATGTCAGCTTGACGGCCAGCGCCACGGCCAGCATGAGAGGAGAAAAAACAATGAGCAGCAGACCAGCCCAAAACATGTCCCATGCCCGCTTCCCAGCGGAGTTGCACCATGGGCTGATAGACTCGATTTTTGGTTCAAACTGAGAAGATTCTCTGGCAGTACGCGCTGGTCTCACCATCACCTCTCAAACGAGCAACTCCACGCGCGAGAGACAACATCAAGGAACCCTAGAAACCCTTACAGGCCATCTTAAAGATCAACCGGCATCTTCGTCAAGATTCCAACCGGACTTTCGCATCAGTCTTAACTTGCTCCTTTGACAGCGAAAAACGGCCTCTTCTCCATGCGCTCGCCAAGGCCTTCAAGAAACGAGAAAGGACGTCCCTGCGTTTCGGCTCTAACTCACAACCTCGCTTTTGAATGTCGCCAAGGCTTCCTTGGCCCGAGAGGTCACGGGAGTGCAGACTGCAATAGTCTCCGGTACAGTTCGAGCGTTTCTCGTACAACCCCTTCCTCGGAGAATTCCGCAACGGCAATATGCCGGCCGGCGCGGCCCATTTGCAGGCGCAGAGGTTGGTCCAGCAGCAGTTGCTCGACGGCATCGGCCAAGGCGACCGCATTTCTGGGCTCAACCAACAGCCCGTTTACGCCGTGCCGAACAATGTCCCCGCAGCCGGGAACGTGTGTTGTTATGATGGCCCGGCCGCTGCCCGCGGCTTCCAGCAGCACCTTGGGCACTCCCTCTCCTCCATGGGAGGGGAGACACACGAGGTGTACCCGCCCAAATAACGCTGGCATGTCTTGCTGATGCCCCCACCACTCCACTGCTCCCGAGTCCTGCCAGGCGAGTATCTGCTGGCGGGGAACGCATGAAGGATTCGAGGGATCGGTGTCCCCAGCGAGGACGAAGCGAGCCGCGACCCCCCTAACCCGCAGAAGCCGGGCAGCCTCAGCAAATTCCCGAATCCCCTTGATCCACAACATCCGGGCAGCCAGCAGGACGATCGGACTGCCGTCCGGCTCAGGGCTCGGCCGGAAAACGTTCACATTGACGCCAGAGCCGCGAATAACCGTAATTTTTTCCGGGGATACATTGAGTCTGGACACCGCCAGTTCCTTGTCTTGCTGGTTCTGGAGGAGCACGTAATGGTCAGGGCGATTCAGGAGGAAGCGCAGCGCCCTCCAGATAATAGGGCGCAGTAATCTGGCCTTCATCGACGAAGAAGCCACCAGGTAGCCCAGACCGGTGAGGGCGTTGATTGCCTGCATGTCTTTGCGACCCAACGCCGCAATCGAGCCGTATAAAACCGGCTTGACCGCAAAATGGTGAACGATGTCTGGTTTTTCTGCATCGTAAATCCGTCTCAACTCGTGCAGTGCACGCAGCTCGTTCAGTGGCGAGGAGCTCTTTCTGATGAGCCTCAAAGGAATGAGCCGAAACCCCTCGTTTTGGATCTCCTGTTCGTACCGGAGGACATTCGTGGCCACAATGACTTCGTAGCCGCTCCGCAACGCCGCTCGTGCAATAGGCAAACGGTGCGACCAGAAGAAGCGATCTTCCGTGACTAGAAAAAGCAGTCTGGGCCGCGCCGGAGAAACCGGCGGCGCAATTGGGCCGAACATCGTATCAGAAGACAAGACGCAGCTCTTTTAGCACGCATTTAACAACATCAGAAAACCGTTTGAACTTAGGGGCTCGTTGCCATATCTGGATGTTGTCCGCCAGGTTCTTTCAGATCGTAAAAGTCCCTTCAAGGACTGAACCGGCGCATTATATCCCGGCAGAGGAACGATGGGTGCACCGCTGGAGATGCACACAGCCCGCAGAGAGAACATCAAGTTCGAGCAGAAAACCTTATCAATGATAGAAGGCGCAGGGCCAGAGCAGCACCCAAAGCCATCCCCACCCATCGCCAAGAAAGCACAATTATCTTACCACTTCAGGATTCCGGCAAAACCGCCTTAAGAATCAGACGTATCCTGCCATATGTCCAACGATGACAGGCTCTTTATGCCCATTTTGCATTGTAACCAGTTGCTGGGCATGATATCTGACGGTCTTTAGCAGAATCTCGTCGAGGCTGGTCTTGGGAGCATAACCGATGAGCCGATTGATCTTCGTCAGATCGGGAACTCGCCGCATCATGTCCTCAAATCCCTGCTCATACGCCCGATCGTAAGGAACAAATACCACCTTAGATTGCGAGCCAGTGAGCTCCCGGATTTTGTCTGCAAGCGCCAGAATCGAGACTTCTTCGGTGGAACCGATGTTATAAACTTCTCCATTCGTATCCGGGTGCTCTGCGAGTGCAATCAAGGCGGATACGGCGTCACTGATGTAAGTGAAACATCTCGTCTGAGTACCATCTCCGTAGACTGTCATATCGCGACCGGTCAGCGCCTGTTTGATAAGGCTGGGAATGACCATTCCATACCGCCCCGTCTGCCGCGGTCCTACAACATTGAAGAGCCGGGCTATTACGGTAGGAACTTTCTTTTCCTTCCAATACGCAACTGCCAGAAATTCGTCAATGGCTTTGGAGCACGCATAACTCCAGCGCCCCTTGTCGGGAGGACCGAGGACCAGATCATCGTTCTCCCGGAACGGCACGTGGTTCCGCTTTCCATACACTTCCGAAGTCGAGGTGATCAGCACCCGCTTTTTCTTTTTTGCCGCCAACTCCAGAACCACTTCAGTACCACGAATATTTGTTTCCATCGTGTGTGTGGGGCTTTCGACAATGAGGCGTACGCCAACAGCGGCAGCCAAGTGATAAATCACGTCAGCCGCATCAATCAGTTCCGCCATCAGGCGCTGGTTGGTTACGCTATCTAGAAAATAATCGAATTTCTGCGTGCCCTTCAGGTGCTGAATATTGTGAACGGATCCTGTTGAAAGGTCGTCAATTATGGTAGCGTGATCGCCGCGATCCACGAGCCTCTCGGCCAAATGTGAGCCAATAAAACCCGCTCCTCCCGTAATGAGAACGTTCATTTCTTCTCCATTTTAAAAAGTGTCAAGCAGACTTCCCAATACTTAAACTGATGTATTTCCACTAAGTTGCAGCTAAATGGGCCAAAAACTAGGGTAACACAGCCGGGCGGTTCGTGGTTTGCACACCGTAAGCATCTCCTTAGAAGTTCCTAATGTTACCCTCGTGTCTGGCCTTTAGAAATGCACGTCAACGGAGACAAACCCTTCATTTTTGCACATCTGAAAGAAACATAACAGATCTCTCAGCTAATCATAAAGCAAATCTCAATATCGGCTAATTACGAGTGGAGTGTATCAACTGGGTTCTGCCTGAGTTCGGCCGATTCGAAGAATCATGCAGCCTCAGAGAACTTCGGAGACCGCTCGCTTCTGACTGCGTTCAAGAAGTATCCGAGCGAGCGTTTTAAGCCCGTCGTGAGATCGATTGTCGGATTCCACCCAAAGAGGGCTCTAGCCTTCGTTATATCAGGACGGCGCCGTCGGGGGTCGTCTTCTGGAAGGCCCAGGAAGCAGATTCTGCTTGTTGATCGCGTGATCTCAATTACTCTCTGGGCGCACTCGAGGATAGTAAATTCCTCGGGATTCCCGATATTCACCGGCAAATGCTCCTCACTACGAGACAGTTGCAAGATCCCCTCGATCTCATCACTGACGTAGCAGAAACTGCGAGTCTGGCTGCCATCCCCGTAAACCGTGAGATCTTCTCCCCGCAAGGCCTGTTTCATGAAATTGGAAATGACCCGACCGTCGTTTAACTGTAACCGCGGGCCGTAAGTATTGAAGATTCTTACGATTCTGGTATTCACCCGGTGGTAGCGGTTGTAGGCCATGGCAGCCGCTTCCGCGAAGCGCTTGGCTTCATCGTAAACTGAGCGGGGACCCACGGGATTGACATTTCCCCAGTAGGTCTCCTGCTGAGGTTGTTCTTCAGGATCCCCATAGCACTCACTGGTAGACGCCAGAAGAAAGCCCGCCTGATACTTGCGGGCCAATTCCAGACAATTGAAGGTCCCATAACTCCCCGACCTGAGGGTTGCCACACCGTGACGGATATAGTCATCGGGACTCGCTGGAGAGGCAAAGTGAAATACGTAGTCCACTGGGCCCAGATCAAAAGGTTCGGAGGCATCGGATTCCACGAATTCAAACCGGGGCTCATTCGCCAGGTGCGCCAGGTTCGAGCGACGGCCAGTTAGAAGGTTGTCCACGCAAACGACGGAATGCCCTTCCGCCAGCAAAGCATCGCACAGGTGAGAGCCAAGAAAGCCTGCGCCCCCCGTAACCAGAACTCGCATTCTTTTCCTTATTCCCCGCTTTCGCTTGAGCAGCCGTTGGATCCTGGGAAGTGGGAGGGGAGCCATCTGATCCCAGCTTCACAAATTTTCTGAGTCGAGCTCTCTCCGGCTGCCCACCGCGCAAGAAGCGGCAGAGCCCGTCGATCGAATAACAGGTCATCCAGAGCTACATGGTCTTGGAAAGTTTTCTCTATGCCTGTATCGCTCCGCACCTTTCTCCTCTCAAGGGGAAGGAAACTCAGAGACAACTGGCCTTCTGCGATGGCAAGTGCCATTGCCAGCCAAACCTGAGTTGAACGATTTGAGCTTCAATCGCGCGACAGGGTTGCCTACCGTGCGGGAAATCGGCGGCAAAAGACAAAACCCAGCCATCCAGAACCCATCAGTGGACAGAAATCTAGCAGCTTGCATGGCAGATTTCGATGGATTGAGGGCTTGCCAAAATCGCCAAACGCAGTTCCATTGGCTTACTCCGCGATCGGCCGGATCGGCATTGGATGGGAAACCTCGAGTGGAACCCGGCCCATGCTGTAATAATTCAACCCTGCATCTGCCATTTGTTGCGGCGAATACAGGTTGCGCCCGTCAATGACAATGGGATAATTCAACAGTTGCCTGAGGCGCACCAGATCGAGGGCAGCAAACTCTTTCCACTCTGTAAGTATCAACAAGGCATCGGCGCCCTCGGCGGTGGCGTAGGGATCAGGCGCAAAAGCAATGGCTTGGCCTAATATCCCCTTGGCGCGCTCCATGGCCGCCGGATCAAATGCCGTGATCTGACATCCCTCTTCCAGCAGCATTTTGATGATTTGGATGGCTGGAGATTCACGCACGTCGTCAGTCCCATCCTTGAAAGCCAGGCCGAGGACGGCCAGCCTCTTGTGTTTGAGCGTCCAGAGCGCCAGACGCACCTTCTTCATGAAACGGTGACGCTGCTGTTCGTTGATTCTATGCACTTCGTCGAGCAGCTCAAATTTATAGCCGTGATTCCGGGCCGCGGACCGAAATGCTGCCACATCTTTTGGAAAACACGAGCCTCCGTAGCCAACACCCGCCCGTAAGAAACGTGGGCCAATGCGCGTGTCACTGCCGATCCCCTTGCACACATCTTCGATATCGGCCCCCACAGCCTCGCACACATTTGCGACAGCATTGATAAATGAAATCTTCATGGCCAGAAAAGCATTGCAGGCATGCTTGATGAGTTCGGCGCTCTCGGCGGAGGTTTCTATATAAGGCGGTGGAATTCTGGCCGTATCCGGAATAGGGACTGCACCTGCTTGTTGGGCGTAGCTTCCATCGATCAATGGCCCGTACAGTTCTCGCAGGTGACGAAGAGCGCGATCCGTATTCGCGCCTACAACAATCCGGTCGGGGTACAGGAAATCCTTAATTGCGCTGCCTTCTCGCAGGAACTCCGGGTTGGACGCGACATCAAATTCTTCCCGATCACATCCGTTCAGGACCAGTGCGCGTTCCATCCAGGCGCTGGTGTAAACCGGAACGGTGCTCTTCTCTACAATGAGCTTATAGCCATTGACCGAGCGCGCAATGTCGCGGGTAACAGACTCAACAAAGGAAAGATCAGCATCGCCGTTCGCGCCAATGGGAGTGCCAACCGCTATCAAGACCACCATAGACTCGCGAACTGCATCCGTCAGTGACGTGGTGAAGGACAGATTGGCGCCTCGATGACGGTCCAGCAACTCCTGCAGATAGTCCTCATAGATGGGGGTGTCGCCGGCATTTAAGGCGGCAATTTTGTCCAGGTCGTTATCAACGCAAGTAACCTGATGTCCGAGTTCAGAAAGACAAGCCGCCGCGACTAAACCAACGTAACCGGAACCGATGACTGCAATTCGCATCCGTGAGCCTTGTGACAAAGGTGAATCTCCTCCACTTTACCAGATTGTGAATACATCCTGGACACATTTTCGCCTATAGCCGTGTACTGCTGGAGGCTCTCAGACCTTGTAGTACCCACGGTACCAGTCCACAAATCTGCTTACGCCTTCTTCAATGGGCGTCTTGGGCCGATAACCCACAGCCTGAGAGAGATTGTCTATGTCGGCATACGTCACAGGCACGTCTCCTGGCTGCATGGGAAGCAACCGGGTGACCGCCTTTTTCCCGATCTTTTCCTCCAACGTTCGAATCAGCTTTGCCAGATCCACCGGCTGGTTGTTTCCGATGTTAAATACTCGATATGGCGAAGATGACGCTTCAGCGCCATCAGAAACTCCCGAATCAGGTGGCTTCTCCATGACGCGGATGATCCCTTCCACCACATCATCAACGTAAGTAAAATCGCGCCGCATCTCGCCATGATTGTAGACATCAATCGTTGCACCCTCAAAGATCGCCTTGCAAAACTTGAACATCGCCATATCCGGGCGACCCCAGGGACCATATACGGTAAAGAACCGCAGCCCCGTAACCGGCAAGCGGTAAAGGTGAGCGTATACGTGAGCTATGAGCTCATTGCTCTTCTTGCTGGCAGCATAAAGGCTGATGGGAAAATCTACGTTGTCTTGTTCCGAGAAAGGTATCTTCGTGTTGGCGCCGTACACTGAACTGGAAGAGGCATATACGAAATGGGGCTTTCCGGCCTTGCGCGCCTCTTCAATGAGATTGACAAAGCCCGCCAGATTGCTCTGCACGTAAAGATAAGGGTTTTCCAGCGAATATCTGACCCCGGCTTGCGCCGCGAGATGGATCACCGGACCGAACTCGTGCCTTGCAAATAACCCTTCAACGCAGGGCCGGTCCGCAATGTCGGCTTCAACAAACTCGAACGCACTTCGTCTGCGCAAAATCTCAAGACGGGCAGCCTTCAACCCTTCGTTGTAAAACGGGTTCAGATTATCGAGGCCCAACACGGAGTATCCCATGTCTAATAGTCGCTGGCTAACATGAAACCCAATAAATCCGGCAGAGCCGGTAACTAGTACTCTTTTCATCTCCAGAGTTTGCCTTTCCATTGCACGTCCTGGTTGTCCTTCACCGGCATCCTGATACCTGACGACATCATTCCTGTCCGATCTGTGCGTACTTGCCGAGGGACCCACCACGAACAAACTGCAAGCCCTTTATGATGCATTTTCACAGCGACGATCGAACATCTGGCTAGAATACACCATGAATGTCCTCACTGCAGGCACGGCCTCCGGCCGGAAAATGCCAGAGGCTTGCGAACCGAGCCTTCGAGTCGAGATGATAGCTGACTTCCGGTTGATTCCTTACTCGATGCGATAGAATGAGAAATCCATGAATGACACGGTTCTCAAGGCGCCGAACGTTGATCCTAAGACCGTGAAAGGCTTCGGTCAGGAATGGAGCACATTCAGCCAGGAACGCCTGAGCGACGCTGAGCGAGAAGAGGTCTTCCGTAAGTATTTTTGCCTCATTGACTGGAGCAAAAAACCTCTGAGGGCCCTGGACATGGGCTGCGGAAGCGGGAGATGGGACATCCTGGTTGCGCCGCTGGTGGTTGAGCTGGTGGCGGCTGATGCCAGCCCCGAAGCGCTCAGCGTTGCCAAACGCAATGTTCAGGCGGCCAACGTGTCCTTCGTCGAGGCCACGCCCGACGCTTTGCCATTTCCCGATGGACACTTTGACTTCATTTTTTCTCTTGGCGTCCTCCACCATGTGCCGGACACTCAGGGTGCCATCCGCACTCTCGCCACTAAACTCAGCTCGGGTGGGGTGCTTTTACTTTACCTGTATTATGCCTTCGATCATCGGCCAGGCTGGTTCAAGGCGCTGTGGAGAGTCACCGACTGGTGCCGTCGCCTGGTTAGCAGGCTGCCATTTCCATTGCGCTATGCGTTCTCCCAGGTAGTTGCTGTATGCGTGTATTGGCCCCTGGCTCGCATCGCCAAGTATCTTCCGGTTCCCGAGTCCTGGCCGCTCAAGTTCTATGCCGACCGCAGCTTTTACTTCATGAAGACCGATGCATTAGACCGCTTCGGAACAAAACTGGAAAAGCGGTTCACACGAATGCAGATCTCTCAGATGTTGGAATCCGCCGGACTTGTCGATATCCGTTTCTCGGATTCAACCCCCTACTGGGTATGCGCTGCGAAGAAGCCTTAGTCTGAGTTTCGCGCGCGCGCTCCGAGTGTGCTTACCCTGGGGAACAAGTCGGTTCGCTCAGAGCTTGCGCACACGCGCGAGTTGTTCCTGATAGAGATCTTCATAGCGACGGACCACAACCGGCAGAGAAAATTCGGTTTCGATTCGCCGCCTTCCCAGGTCTCCGAGTTCACGCCGGCGCTCGGGCCCAGCCTCAATCAGTTGGGCCATGGCGTATGCGAACGCTTCAGGGTTGCGAGGCGGCACAATCATGCCAGCCTCAGCAACGACGTAGGCACTATCACCAATGTCTGTTGCCACACAAGGGATACCGCAAGCCATGGCTTCGCCGATGGCGTTAGAAAAACCTTCACCCCAGAACGAGGCGGAACAGGCTACGTCCAGAGCGGCGGTGAGACGCAGTGTGTCCAGCCGCTGGCCCAGCAGAAACACTCTGCCCTGAAGGTGTTGCTCAGCAATCATTGCCAGCAGCGCCGGGTCTTCTTGCGTCACACCGCGTCCAATCAAGACGAAGCGAGCCAGAGGATACCGCGAAGCAAGCATTCCGGCAGCTCTCAGGAAACCCAAGTGGTCTTTCATGGGATGATAGCGCGCGATTAATCCGATCAGCACGCTGCCGTCAGAAACTCCCAGTTCAGCACGGACTTCCTGTCGAGCACGCTGGTCGGGACGAAACATCTGGCAATCAAACCCATTCGGGATAACGACTCGTCTGGCAGCGTTGTAACCGATGGCCTCGTGCTGCTTCGCCCCGACCTGGCTGTTATAGATAATTGCTGCAGGGCGACTTGAGAGCCTGGCCCCCAACCGGATCAGGCAAGAGGTTCGCCACGGTAGATCCCCAAGGGAATAGAGAGACATCCGGACATTCCAAAGCACAGGCGCGTACTCTCGCGCAAAAGCGCCGGCAAGGCTAGCCATAAGGTTGCCATGTGGCATCCAGCCCTGAATGAGCTGTGGGCGAACGCTTCGCGTAATACGCCTGAGGGCGAGGGCAGCAGCCGGATTTGGCAGCGCGCCCCGCAGGCCGAGGCTGTAGATCGGGACCCCAAGGGCTGCGATCCGCGGGCCCAGCTCTCCTTCCCGTGCCAGCGATACAACGGCGGCTTCATAACCTGCGCTTCTGGCTGACAAAAGCTTGAACAACATCGTCTCCGCACCGTGAGCTTCGAGTCCGGTTATTACGTGGAGGATGCGCATTGAAAGGGAAGGTTCTGCTTATGATGCCAGGAGCCGGCTATATTCACCTACCACCTGCTTCACATCAAACATCTTGAGGCACGAAGGTGAAGGATTCATTGGCCCAGTGCTGGTCGAGGCCGGCCTGCATGCTCCGGCAACAGCCTCCGCCAGGGCGGAGACATTCTCTGGGGGCACCAGAATCAGTCTCTGATCGCAGTCCTGAATCTCACGCATTGCCCCTGGGCAATCAGCCGCCACAACCGATTTTCCCAACGCCAGCGCTTCGAGCAGAACATTCGGTGTTCCTTCGTAGCGGGACGGAAGAACAAAGAGATCGGCATACCTGAGGTAAGCCCATGGGTTCTTTTGGAAACCCAGGAAACGGACCGCCTCAGTTAATCCAAGCCTCTGTGTCTGTTCCATCAACTGCCGTTGGAGATGTCCCTGACCCAGAACGGTCAGCCTGGCGCCGGGAACACGCTTAAGGATGCTGGGCATGGCATCAATGAGAATATCGAAGCCTTTCTGTCTCGTCAGGCGCCCTATGGCTACCAAATGAGGTCCCGGACCGGAGTAAGGGTTTTCTTCCAGCCCTCCCAGCTCGCGGACGCGCTCAATCTCTACGGGATTATAAATTCGCACGAGTTTTTCCCTTGGTATTGCGAAATGATCGACCATGTCATCCACCATCGAATCGGTCAGGCAGAGTACCTTGTCGGCCCGTTTATAGAGACGCTTGTAAAGCCACGTCCACAACCGTGGGTGCTTCACCTCATCTTCAAGACTCCTGCTGGCGACCGCCGCCTCGCGGACAATGAGTCTGGCGCTGCGCGGAAGGAAAGGCTTGGCCATACCCAGCACCAGATTCAGATGTCCGAGTGTGGAGAGCACCGAATGTGGCCGTACCTTCCAGATCAGTCTGACGATGCTGGGAAGGGCGTACCGGGCGCGGGAGATGTTAAGGCCATGCAGGACCACATCCTGGGGAATGTCCTCTAGATAGACGCCTTCCGTCTCCAGGAGCCCCAGATGAGGCTCGAAAACCTCGCGGTCGAGGTAACGAAGCAGGATGGAGAAGACGCGTTCCGCACCGCCTCCCGTCAGGGACGGCAAGAGGAATAGAACCTTCTTGCGGCTAGAGGCCATAAGTGTTTGAGATGCGAGAAGAGCATATCCATTATAAGACCCAACGAACCTGAGCAAAGCAGGTGAAGAAGAGAAGAGTGCTCGGCCGACAAAGTTCTCTAGCGGCCTGACGGTTCGGCTGACTTGACTCCTGTTGCCTGGCCAATAACTCTGTCCGCAGGAAGCTGGAATGAGCAAAGGATTACCTGCTCGACATCTTTTCGTGGTTAGACTCGGGGTTAGCTTTTGCCCTGCTGATATAAAATACGTAGCATGATTGTTGCCGCCAAGCGCTTGGTCACTGCCATGGGTCTCAAGCCCGTGGCCGTCAAGGTCTGGCGCGGCACCATCAAATCAATTGCCGCCATCCAGCGATTTCACGTCGTCACCAGAAAGCACATCCGCTATCGATTGGATCTTACCGAAGTCATTGACGTATCCATATTTTCCACGGGTGAGTGGGAATCCGAGACTTGCCAATTTCTGAGGAAGGAATTGTGCCCTGGGCATACGGTGCTGGAGGTTGGAGCCAACATCGGAGCGCACACGCTGCCTATGGCGAAACTCTGCGCGCCTGGCCACGTGTTCGCCTTCGAGCCTACTGAATACGCTTGCGGCAAGCTGCGGCAGAATCTAGCCCTCAACCCAGAGATTTCCAACGTAACTCTGATCCAGACCATGGTGAGCAATCACGACCACGCCTTGCCCAAAGATGACATTTCGGGCAGCTTTCCCTTGTTTCATGATGCATCGAAAGGCGAAACCGCAAAACCTGGTTGTCTGAGCCTTGACGAGTTTGCCCAATCAGCCAAACTTACGAGTGTACACCTGTTGAAAATCGATGTGGATGGATACGATTACAAAGTCCTTCAAGGGGCAACTCGGATTCTGCGAGAGCACAAGCCTGTAGTGCTCATTGAGCTCTACTCACCCAGCCTCGCCGCGCTTGGGGATTCAGTCAGCGACATCCACACGCTGCTCGAAGAAAACGGGTACCGGTTGGAACGGATGCTGACGCATAACGCTGTCTTCCGGGCGTGCGATTAGTTGTGGACTGTTTCGCATTCCATCGTCGTGAACTGGCCGGTGCGGCAGTGGGTGCGGTCGTTGGGTGGAATCCCACGGGGGCCGTCTGTTAGTCCGGATTAAGAGGGCATTTCGTGTAAGCGAGCGTTACAACTCGAATCTACCGGCGCCGCGCGCGGATAGAGGCGTTTTTTATCTTAGACCAACACCGCATCGGCGAGTATGCGCGCTCAGATTGCAGAGCAGATACGATTCATGAAGTTACTTTCTGCATACCACGACTCTCATGCGGCAGTTGCGATACAACCAGACCACGGCGGGAAACCTTCTTGCTAAGGGCCACAGGTGCGCGGCACGTTTATGGTTGTTCTTGATGAGTAGATCTTCCCGAAATTCGACGTGAGGAAAGTGGGACTCGAAATACCGGCGTACCTCTTTGGTGCTTGGATAATTGGTATGATCCCGCAAGTACGCGACATTGTATCGATAGACTTCTTTGGCAGTCATCCCGGCTTGCTCTTCACTGCGAATGCCAAAATGTGCCCACATCCAAAGCCAGGGGCGAGGCCGGAAAAACGACCCCAAAGGCACTAGGACGTGGGGCTCGGCCAGCCAGTAACGCGCCGGGAATAGGTGCATCGTGATTCCTCCAGGCTTCAGAACCCGATGAACCTCCCGGATCGCTGTGTCGTAATCCTTGACGTGCTCGAAAACTTGCTCCGAGATGACCAGATCGAAGTAGTCGTCGTCGAAGGGAATTCGACCGTTCTCCATCATGCGCAAGTTCTCGCTCGGAATCTTAGCCGGAATAATGTCGCAACCAACAACATTGTGGCCCAGGTGTCGAAGCCAGTTAACGGCGCGCCCTTGACCACAGCCGAAGTCCAGGACGCGATGGGTACCATTCAAACTGAATCCGAGATCACCAAGGATTCTCATTTGCGCGCCAACGACAAGTTGAGTGGGTAGATCCATGAAATCAGTGATACCTTATGATCATTGCCGTTTCATTCCCTGTCGGCGCAGGCAAGGCAACCAGCGCCTTTCACCGCATCCAACGCGAATCCAGTGCAACGCGTATGGCAGCGGCGAAAAATCGCACCATTGAGGGGAGCCTCGCGCTCCTGGCAGCCAATAGTCGATTATCGTTGACCTGACCGGGCTCCGTCTACACCCGGCGTATTCCTGCAGGTGTGGCTAAAAGCTTGGGCTGGGCGCATGCGCCCAGCCCATGAAAGATTTCACGCTGGATAACCGGCTAGAATTGGGCGGCAGTCGTGATAGCTCCTCCGGCTATACAAGCGGTGGCGCCAGGACCCACCAATCGATTGTTTCCAAATGTGGCGAACCCGTTGGATCCCGCCGCGTTGTTAAGACTGCAGGCGGAGTTATATGCGACATTGGTGAAGGCAACGTTGGCGCCACCCCCATTGAGGGAGCTTATTCCGCTCACGTTGTAATTCACGTTGGAAAAAGAGACAGTCACCTGGGCCTGTGTAGCACCAGCCACTATGCCACTCGCGCCAGCAGCTGAAACAGTCGAGTGTTCTACGACGATACGGCTGTTTGCGCCTGCTTCGATGCCATTGTTCGCCAAAACCATTATGTGGGAGTCGTCAACTGAAACCTTGAGTGTCCCACTCGATGTTGAAGCAAAGATTCCGTCACCCTGACCGGTCGTGCAACTGGCGGGGTTGCAAGAACCTATGTTTTTGATAATGGTGTTGACGACGTGCAGGGTTGCGGTGGCAGACAGAGTAGCCGTGATTCCAGCGGTGTTGAAGCCGAAGATAACGCAATTCTCAATGTTGAGATCCTTGCCGGAAATGAAGCTGATGCCGGACAGTCCGGCATTGCCTGAATTAGTGCCGTTCCCCAAGAGACCATCGAGTCTGAGGTTGCGAAGGATGACGACGTCGTTGGCCCCAGCTGCGACCGTTATTCCATTGGTTCCAGCGACAAGAACCGACGCTACCTGACCTCCACCACCGTCAAGCGTAATGGATTTGGTAATAGTAAGCGCGCCGAAACCGCCTGGATCCAACGCATCAATCTCGCCGCCGGGGGCCGTTTTGGAAATCGCCCCAGCCCAGGTCTTGCATGGAGCAGTGCGGCTACAGGGGTTGGCATCGTCGCCTACTCCGGACACCCAGGTACGGGTCGCCTGGGCGGTCATGAGCGTGGCGCCTAACAAAACAACTGCAAAAATCGCAGAAACATTGATTTTGCGCATTCAGATTCTCCTCTTCTCTGATTTTGTTAAATCATGCCAGTCTTGCCCGGGAGATTTCTACTGGTCTCAGGGCAAATGTGGACTTCTTAATTTTGTGGGGGATAGCGTTTGTCAGAGTACCACAAAGCCACTCTCCTTTCCACTGATAATTGAGAACGTTGACGGAGGGCAAAACCCTAACTAGAGTGACCGGATTCCCGGTCCAGTGGTTCAAACTTGGGCGGCGAGTTCGACTGGCATGCTTCGATTGAAAGAAAATCCCTGCCCTGATGTTATATTTCAATACGAATCTTGCTGCATCTTGGATCAAGCCCCTTGAGTTTGGCCGATGAACCTCACAGCAACGATTACCTTTCACAGGCATGACTAAATGGATCCGGCGAGCTTTCAACGTGGTGACGGGCCGCGCACGGTACGACTGGCGATTTTTCGCATTGGTCAAGTTCGGCCGCTGGCTCATGCCCCAATACCGATTTCAGTGGCCGCAAATCGCCTGGTGGTACGACCCGGAATTCAATGAGTACCTGGAGCGGTTTGGCGAACTGCGCGGAACAAATTCGGACCGCCGCTGGACCGTCCGCGAGTTGACCAAGCTGGCCAAGGACGTGCCCGGCGATACCGCCGAATGCGGTGTTCTGGCCGGCTCCAGTTCATACTTAATCTGCCGCGCTTTCAGTGACCGAAGTCACTTTATGTTCGATTCCTTTGAAGGGCTTTCGCAGCCGGGCACCGCCGACGGTAACCTCTGGCGTGATCGAGAGCTCTCCTGCAACCTGGAAGCAGCTAAAGCAAACCTGAAGGAATGCCCCAATGCCAGCTTCCACAAGGGCTGGATACCCGAGCGTTTTCAGGACGTGGAGTCACGAAAGTTCTGCTTTGTTCACGTTGATGTGCAACTCTATGAGCCTACGCGCGATAGTCTTGAGTTTTTTTATCCGCGGATGAACCCCGGCGGCATCATTCTCTTCGACGATTATGGATTTACCACCTGCCCCGGCGCTAAGCGGGCCATCGACGAGTTCATGACCGGGAAGCCGGAGCCGTTGATTGGGCTCTCCTGCGGCAGCATGTTTCTGGTCAAGGGAGGCTGTTCCCGCGAAGGCAGGGTCTAACGAACCGCCAGCAAATTGCAAAACGGGGGGATTTCGTCAGGCGACCTCATCTGACCGGATTCAAGCACTCTTACCGAACGGAAGTTAGCCCGCAGGAAGGCCAGGAGAGACTCGCAATTGCCGAATCTCTCCGCATATTCGACGAGCAGCTTGATGCTGCGCGATCGCTCCAAGGTACGTTGCATGCCCATGAGCGCCATGAATTCGGCCCCCTCAATGTCTATTTTGCAAATGTCAATGGGGGGCAGATTGAGTGAATCGATAGTTCTTCCCTCTATCATCCCTGATGGCTTGCCCATCTGAATGATATTTGATTCACCCATGTTGAAAGGATGCCGGCAAAGAAGAACAGCTTTCTCACGCTCCGTTGCAGCCATTTCGAAGATGGTCACGCGATCACTGAACCCATTGATCTCTACGTGGTGACGAAGCATCGCAACATTCAAGGGGTCGGCTTCCACGGAAAACACGCGTGCTCCTCGTTTTGCTGCAAGCAGAGTATAGAAGCCGATGTTGGCCCCGATATCAAGGACAGTGCAACCCGGTTTGATGGAAGCGCAAAAGACTTCCCGCTCTTCCTTCTCGTACAGGTCCGGAAAATGCCAAAGGCTGATGCCCACAGCTCCTCGAACATCGACATCGAGAATCATGTCACCGTCAAAATCCCCAATCCCGGCGAGGAAATCCCTGGGAATAATCCTGCGATATAGCCAGAGCAACTGCGGGTAGCCTTTCCAGAATGGCGAATATCTAGTTATTCTCCCAATTCTGAGAAAAAGCAAAAGCACTGCCCGGAGCAACCGAGATTCATGCGAAATCATTGATGCTATTCCAGTGCCTTCATGAGTGCCAGTTGCTTGTGGTCTTTACTTTGGGCGACCAAGCGGCTAATAAAAATCTATCATTTCTTCTTAAAAACGAATTCGTTATTTCCAGCGCGGCCACCTACGGTCGTAAGCTTTACAAGATCGAATCCCCTAGCAAAAAAGAAATCAAAAATATGCTCTGGCTTCGCGACTTCAAAAGGGTAGCCGCCCAGCCAGTCCAGCAGGTCGGTATAGTACGACATTCCCCGTGACTGCTTATACTCTCGATAGCGCTTTAATGGATTCCTGCGCAGCACCAATAAATCCTTGACCATGCATCCCAGGGTAAAGGATGATCCTAGAATCACAATAATGGGCAGACGCCAGCCTCTGCTCCGGCTGTAAAGGCGCTTCACTCTGGTCCAAAAGTGGGAGATCCGGCCCTGGTCATTGTAAAGCGCAACAAAAAGCTTGCCGTGCGGGGCTACGCGCGGAACGACGTTCTCCAGCGCCTGCCACATATCGCCGGTATGGTGAAGCACACCCCAGGAATAGACCACATCGAACTGACCGAGCCGGCCGAGATAACCGGGATCGAGGACGCTTCCCTGCTCGATGGTCCAATTCACGGCCTGCGGGAAATAGCGTTGCTTAAGTTCCTGCGCACAGGCGACACTCTGCAGATCATAATCGAAGGAGTGGACTCGATTCGCGTCCAACCGCATAGCGGCCAGCGAGAAAAGACCGCTGCCGTTTCCGATGTCGAGGAATGACTTGCCCTTAAGGTCCTTTAACCCCAACATCTCGCACAGTGATTTTTCGGCTTCCGCAATGCGATCGTCGTTCAGGTATCGCAGGAAGCGCTGCCAGTTCCTGCCAAAGGCAAAACGGGCCTCTGGCTGATTCAGCCTTGATTCTTGCTCAATTGCAACCGGAGTCGTTGGCACCATCACACCTTGAGTTCTTTGAAATGAAAATCTCCGCGCCAGCGGGACCACCATCCGTGTAGCTGTTTCCTTATTGCGCATTCCTCTCCACGCCCACCACATTCAATGCCGTGAATCGCTCTCCCGCAAGGAGCCGGATCGACCAGGTGCTCAGGAACAAGAAAGACACCATAAGCACAATGGAGGTTGATAGGGCGATGCCGGCAATCCCTAATACCTTCATCAATACGACGTTCAATACAATATCGAGAACCAGATTGATCACTGCGCCATACATCACCAAATCGTTGCGCCTGATGGCGGAAAGAAACCTGACAAAAAGTATACTGCAGATGTAAAACGGAATCTGGATGGCATAGCAAATCTGGATCCAGCTCACCAAATCTGTGTCGGCGCTGGTAAACGCGCCCCGCTGGAACAACAATCTCACCAGCGGTTTGGAGAACACCATGAGCAAAGCGGTGGACGGCACAGTAACCAACGCCAACAGGGTGGAATACCGCTTCAACGTATGGCGGCACCCATTCCAGTCATTCTCGGCAGCCATTTTGGAAAAATAGGGCAACACTGCTGTACTCATGGCTACGGCCCCCACGGCCAGAAAGCCAGTGACGATCTTGTTGCCATAACTTAAAGCGGCCACACTGCCGCCCGTCAACATCGCCGCCATGGATTGGTCCACAACGCCAGTCCCGCACATCAGGAAAGACCCGGCCAGCATAGGCGCGCACTGGCTCAATACGCTACGCAAGTTTGCATCGAGGCCATTCCAGAGGATGGTTGGTTGGAGGCCGTGAGATTTCAACGCTCGCAACACAAGGACCGCTTCAAGGAAGCTGCCCAGCACCACGCCAGCGGCCAGTGAAAAGGCGCCCCATCTTTCAGGACCGAGTTCCAGGAATCCAATGATCACCAGGGGCGTGACGAGAGGCGTGGCAGCCGCAAGCGCAAATCTTTCACCGGCATTCAGGACGGCCGAGACAAACGCGGCGCCGCCACCGAAGAGAACAAACGGAAGAAGCAGGTAAAGAAGTTCACGAGTAAGGCGCAGCTTGGCGGCTGAAAAGCTCGATCCCAGGTAAGGCAGATAATAGGGCGCAAGGAGAGCGAGCAGAATGACAACCGGCACCAGCACCATGGCGGTCAAAAACATCATGCTGGAAAACAGCTTTTGCGCCGAATCCAGCCCCTCCTTCTGACGGACCTTCACGAATACCGGAACGAACGCAACTACCAGAGCGCCCATGGCCAGACTCATCGCAAAGGAAGGTACCAAGTAGGCGATGAGGAAGGCATCGAGCGAATCACTGCGCCCGAAATACCGAGCGACCAGCAGGTCTTTCACCGCAGTGCCGACTTTTGCCAATACAGTCAGGGCTCCTACGATCACGGCTGCCCGAAAAATCCGCCGGTTGGTGGAGTCGGGCCAGGTACCTGGGCGAAAGAAGAGTTTCATTGGCCTGCCTCAAGCCCGGCGTGAACGCGGCGGAGTCGCGAAACCACAAAATGGAGGGCCATGAATAACGTGGGGATCGAATGCTTCATCTAGTAGGAATGGGACTGGCCTTCGTTGAGATGGCGAGGCCAGCCAGGTGACATTGAAGATCTTTGTTCGCCCGGAGGCTTGAGGCCCAGTCCAGGAATTTCTTCAGATTCGATTCCCCGTCGTAATCTCTTTGCACTCGCGCGAAACCCGCTCGGGCAATTCTTTCCCGTTCTTCATGGTGCTGCACGTAGTACTCAATCTTCTCCATCGCATCCTCGATGGAATCATAGAACACAGCTTCCTTGCCAGGCTCGAAGATCTGCTCCTGCGCATTGAGTCCCGCCTTGTCGCAAAGCAGCATCATGCCATGCGCCGGCGCCTCATACATACGCATGTTTCCGGTTTCCCCGGGGACCTGCGAGAGATGCATGTTAAATCCAATCTTGGTGCGATAATAAAGCCTGGTTCTCGCCTCATGTGAAAGAGACGGGACCCTGCCCCACAAGGGCGCCCTCCCCAGCAGGCAGCGAGCCAGCCCTACGTAGCCTGCCAGGGGCCATCTGCCATAGATCTGCATGCGGGCGCCAAAGCGCTTTCTGAGCTGAATGAGGCGGTCCACCTTCGGATCGTAGAACCCCCCGACATAGATGACATCGAGGTCCCTATTGCGGAAAAAACCATCTCCCTGCCGGACAGCCTCTCCCCGTGGAATGGTGAGGGGCCAGAAACCGCCCGGTTCAGCCCCGTTGTTCATGGGCGGAACAAGCGGCCACCAATAGCTCTGCTGGCATCCCCACCGCTCCAGCGCATCTTTGAACAGGACGCGATTGTTGTAGCTGGGAGTGATATAGAAGGCGCCATCCACGGCCCACAAATAAGGGATCCCTCTTATGTAGGTCGAAGTCGGTTCGTCGACAAATCCCAGCACCTTAATTGGCTTTTTGAAATCGTTGTACAAAATCTCCGGATGAATCGGGTTGTAGGTGGACAGAATGAGCAGATCAGCGTCATTGAACTTCTCAATAAAATCGTGCACAAAGCGCATGTATGAAGGGTCTCTCTCCCGATACATCCGATCAATCCATTTTGCTTCGTACAATCTGTGAAGCAACAGACGCCGCCTCCACGATGAACCAGCGCCTGGGAAGTAAGGCACTGGATCAAGCGAATCGATGGAATAACCGTGGAAGTTCTCCATCCGGGGAAAGTGAAAGATGCCAACTTTCTTCATAAACGCAATTGGGGCCCTTTCCGACAACAGGCTTGCGGCTTTCGTGCGATCATCCACTCCACTGGGTTACCCGGTGCAATATCAGATGATGGACAGGAGCCCGGAGTCCAAAGGTGCGGCGGCCTCGCACCGCCACATGCATGAACCCCGGAATACACTGCTTCCGCAAACCAGATGTAAATCTCATTGCTTGATGGCTTCGGCCTCCTGGAACCATTCATATACCTCTCGAATTCCGTCCGGCAAAGGGATCCTGGGCTCCCATCCCAGGCGTCTCATCTTTGCGATGTCCAGTAATTTACGAGGAGTCCCATCCGGCTTCGAGCTGTCCCATTGAACGTGCCCATGATAGCCAACGATATCGCCCACCAATCGCGCGAGCTCCTCTATACTCAAATCCTGCCCACAACCGATGTTCACGAGTGGCGGAGAATCATCCTGGAATAACCATCCCAGACGATCTTCGGGCATGGACACAAGGTGCACACAAGCATCCGCCAGGTCATCCACGTGCAGGAATTCACGTCTGGGCGCTCCGGTTCCCCACAAGACGACGGGCCCCTTATCGATCTTTGCCTGGTGAAACTTGCGGATCATGGCCGGCAGCACATGAGAGGTGTTAGGGTCAAAATTGTCCCCCCGGCCATAGAGGTTCGTGGGCATAGCGCAAAGATAGCGGGTGCCATATTGGCGGTTATAGGCGTGGCACATCTCCACGCCGGCGATTTTTGCCACAGCGTAGGCCGAATTTGTCTTTTCCAGCGGGCCGGTCATGAAGTACTCTTCACGAATCGGCTGCGGGCAATCGCGGGGATAGATGCAGGAAGAGCCTAGAAACAACAGGTGTTCGACCCCGTGGCTGTAGGCTTCATGGATGACATTGGTCTGAATGAGCAGATTCTCCCGGATAAACTCCGCGGAATAAATCGAATTGGCCAAGATTCCGCCGACCCGGGCCGCCGCCAGCACCACGGATTGGGGCCTTTCCCGGCCAAAGAACTCCGTCACCGCCTTCTGGTTGCTCAGATCCAGGTCGGAGTGTAAGCGGGTTACCAGGTTATCGAATCCTGCCGACTGGAGACGGCGAAAAATCGCTGAGCCAACCAAACCGCCGTGGCCGGCGACAAAAATTTTGCCGCTCTTATTCATGACGATTCAATACAGGCAGACCTTCATTCCGGCACACGGCCTCATACCTGGCCAACGCCAATTCTTTCTCCACCATCTCAGCAACGAGTTCCGCAAAACCGGTGCGCGGCATCCACCCCAGTTTCTCCCGCGCCTTGGCGGCATCGCCCAATAACGCATCAACCTCTGCAGGTCGAAAGTAGCGCGGGTCAATGGCGACAATGCGAGCACCCGTCTTAGCATCGAAGCCCTCCTCGTGGAGGCCGGATCCAGCCCAGCGGACGGTAATCCCTAATTCCCGGGCCGCGGCATCGACAAACTCCCGCACTGAATGCTGCTCCCCGGTAGCAATGACAAAGTCTTGCGGCTGATCTTGTTGCAGGATCAGCCACATTGCCTCCACATAATCCCGCGCATGGCCCCAGTCGCGCTTGGCATTCAGATTTCCCAGGTAGAGACAATCCTGCAACCCCAAATGAATACGGGTCAGTCCGCGGACGATTTTTCGGGTGACGAACGTCTCTCCTCGAACCGGGCTTTCATGATTGAAAAGGATGCCGTTGCAGGCGAATATCCCGTAGGCTTCGCGGTAATTGACGGTGATCCAGTGGGCATACAATTTCGCCACACCGTAAGGCGACCGGGGATAAAAAGGCGTGCTTTCACGCTGCGGCGTCTCCCGCACCAAGCCGTATAGCTCGGAGGTCGAGGCCTGGTAAAAGCGGCTTTTCCTTTCCAAACCCAGTATGCGGATGGCTTCCAGGATTCGCAGCGGGCCGAGCGCGTCCGACTGTGCCGTGTACTCGGGTTCCTCAAAGGACACAGCCACGTGGCTTTGGGCAGCCAAATTGTAGATTTCCTGCGGCTGGACTTTTTGCATGGTGGAGAGGAGGCTGCTGGAATCCGTCATGTCTCCATAGTGCAGGAAGAAACGGACGCCTTCGGAGTGAAGATCGCGAATCAGATGGTCAATCCTCTGGGTGTTGAAGGACGAAGCCCGGCGCTTGATTCCATGCACCTCGTAACCTTTTCCCAAAAGGAATTCAGCGAGGTATGAGCCATCCTGCCCGGTCACTCCCGTAATCAACGCTCGCTTGGGAACCATATGATTGTTCATCGTCCTATGGTAAACGCCTGCCCGTTTAAGTCGTCGTATTCCAACCCGCAGCACTTGCCGTATGCCAGGGAACAGTCTAACAGCCCCCTGAAATAGCTTTTCAGGGCTTGGCAAGATGAAAGCATCCGTACGCAAAGGGCATCCCCGCCCCCTGGTATTGATGACGATCCAGCATGCCGTTCTCTGTTGCATAGCATTCCTCCACCAAAGAGAGAGCGCGGAACTTGCTGATGAAATCATCGGGATTGAATATACGATGAGCATTAAAATAGGTGCTTGGCTGCTTTTGCGTCGGAGTGGCCATGTACAGCGCTCCACCAGGTCTCAATACCCGCATCAATTCCTCGCACGCGCGGTCCGTCCCGCGAGGGTCTAATGGATCCCCATACCGGCCCAGCCCGACATGTTCCACCACGTTGAGGCTGGAGAGGGACTCGACAGAATTGGATTCGAAGGGCAGATTCAGCAAAGTCCCCGGCCGGAAAGTAAGCCCAGGCAAGTGGATGCTCAGCGGCCGGACGTCTACTGCAATCACCTCCGAGTATTGCGCTATGACCGCCATTGCCAAAAGAGTTGAACCGACATCAACATGTACCTTGGGCTTTGAAGTCGCTATTTTGCGCGCACACCACGTATCTTGATAAAGATATCCATCCACCTTGCCGGCCTGCGCATCCCGGTCCACGAGCCAGGGATAAAAATCGCGAAATGCCAGCCGCTCGCCTGTATTTTGCTGCCGCACCATGTCTCGATACCTGAAGAATTCTCGTAGAACCGTGACATACCGGCCCATACCAACCAGAGGTTTGCCTTTGTACGCCGCAAATGCCAGCGGAAAAATCAGACCCTCTTTCAAAAACCTCTTGAGCACTCAATTCCTCCTGGTCTCGCCCTTGATCTGGGAAGACCGTACACCTCTTACAGCGGTTCAAGTTCTATCGGTGAGCCGAATTCCCGCTCTACTTTGCGGGAAGACATCTACAGCGCCGCTCGTAGTCCCGGTCGGAAATAACCTGGCAGTTGGAAGCAAGGCCGGGCAGCTGAAACCTTAGTCTCATCGAGACTTGGCCAGATCTGCCTGGACCGCACTCCCGATGAGGTTCTTGAATTGCGCCCATTGCACCGGCAATGAATAAACCAACCAGGCCACAGCGATAACTTTGACCAGGAGATATGCGTTGGAGACAAAATACTCGGTGAACGGGCTGAACACAATGTTACGGAGCAGGATGCCATATAACAGAATGGAAATCATGCGCCCCTGCAGCGCTCTCTTATAGACCAAAGTCGCCAGCAGGCCAAGGCCTCCAACCCAAAGGATCGCCCCGGCATATCCCCAATCCAGATACTCCCCATATACGGTGTATACGTTGTTCGTCGCAAACTGCGGACCAACTGTAACAAAGTCGGAGACCTCGGGAATCTCTACCTGGGTGCCCAGACGCCTGATAATGCGTAGATACCAAACATAAATAGGATTAGGTTGCGGAACTATGTTCGGTTCCCTTACCATGCGATCAAAACCCACCATTCCACCTGAAGAATAGAGAGCAAACTGGCGAAGAATGGGTCCCGCCTGTTCCTGCAGGGAGCCGTTAAGATGAACATACAACTCAATCACGACGATGGCAATTACCATGACCAGGACCATTACCAAGGCCACCTTCCAGCGAATGCGGCGGTTCTTAATCCAGTCGATGCCAAGCAGGCCAACCACCAGCGTCAAAGGCCCGACCTTTTGCCCCATGATGCCACCCATGAACAAGGCCAACACCACGGCAAACACTGCGCGCTTAGGATGACGCTCCTTTTCCCAGAACGCTATCATCGCCACAATGACGGAAATCTCGACCATGGTTGCAAAGAAGGTAAAGGCCGGACTCTTGCCCATCAGCTCCATGGTGCGCACGCGGGCCAGGGCGAGGAACGCCGCCGTTCCTCCACCCGCGGAAACCACTCCTGAAAGCCACCGATAATAGAGCGGAGCGCCGAGGGCCAGCAAAACAACCAAGATAGTGATAATGCGATTGGATGCTTCACGCAAAACAGGTTTTGGCGGAGGAATCCGCTCCTTAAACAGCACGGCGACCCAGCAGCCCAGGGAAAAGACGAATGCACCACAGATGAAAATAAACAATGTCTCGGGCAGCATAGGGTAGAAGTAATCGCCCGCAACCCACACCAAAAAGAGATCAAACGCCCATATTCCGCAGAACACGACAGGCGGATAAAGAAGGGCCTTCCCGCCGATCCTGTAGTTGAAAAAGGCCAGCAGAGAGAGGACCAGGATTGTGAGCCAGAGCATAATTACCCAGCCACCCTCGCATGTGGCGGATTAGGAGCCACGCGGTTGATGGCCGGGGCGCCTATAGAAGACACAGCGGTTACTGTGTCCGCGGTTCGTTCATGCACGGTAAGCACCAGATCAGGCCCCCAGATCCGGCGATCTGCGCTTGCGGAGCAGATAGAACTTCAAAAGTTGCAATCGCGTCAGGTACTGAGGATCTTCTCTGGCGTGCTCCATCGCTTCCTTCAAATAGACCCACAGAATCGCGATGAGGAGGGCTAGAAAGGTAACGGAAAGTACGATGATGGCGCGCTTGGGGCTTGATTTCCTCTCCGGGGGAAGAGCCGGGTCCAAGACTTGAATGAGAGAGGCATCTTTGCCTTCATCAATACGCGCGATCTCGTATTGCTTGAGCATCAACTGTAACATCGCCTCGCGGTATTTGACCTCACGGTATTTGCGCACGTATTGCAGAGCTTTGGCAGGTACCTTTTCCAGTGCGATATCCCCGATTGGACGGCCACCCTGGCCCTGCTCGTAGCGAGCGACCTGGGCCTGCAGTGCAGCCAGTTCGTGCTCGGTGCGCACCAGGTCCGGATTTTCAGCTGTGGCGAAAGAACGCATGGCCTGTAGTTCAACTTCCTTCGCAGTGACCTGGGCCTTCAAGTCAGCGTAGGCCTCCAGCATCACCCTGGTTTGGCTGTCCGGTTGAAACACGCCGGTGGTCTCCTCCGTCTGCTTCAAGGCCTGTTCTGCCTCAGCCAATTGGTCATTGGCAACTTTGGCCTCGCGCTCAAAAAAAACTCTGCGCTTGCTCGCATCGGTGACTGCCAGTTTCTTGGTAAGCTTCTCCAATTCGTCAATATAGGCGCTTGAAATTTCTGCGGCGCGGCCCGGATCGTGGTCCTCAACTGCAACCGAAATCACTCCCTCTTTGCTGGATTCAATCAGGCTCAGGTCCTCAAGCTTGTGGCGGGCATCCACGTTCAGCTTCTTGCCATAGAGGCTCTTCAGGTCAAAGCGCTTTACCAGGTCATCCTCGAGTGCAGTGCTCTTCAGCATAGCGACATAAAGATCGCTGGGATTTTTCAGCAGGTCCTTGCCGGTGGCCGCGCTCAACAACCCGCCGATCGGACCCAGGTCGCCGAGCATCGCTGAAGCTATGGACTGGCCCTGCTGCGGCGGCAGGATCTTAGTGGTTGCGGTGAAGTACGGCGGAAGCAGCAGGGACACAACTACCGAGAGCACAGTCGCGCTGAGCACAAAATACAGAATAAAAAACTTATGTTTGGCAAGGATGATGAACACTTCGAGGAAACGCCTCTTTTCCCCTTCCTCGAAGATCTGCAGCGACACTTCCTCCGGGACCTGGACCTCAAGTTGATTCTGTTCACGTGGCGTCATAAATTCAGCAAGACCTTATATTGTAAAGGTAAGCAAGCCCTTCTGAGATAGAAAGGGTCTCTAGAAGATTATCCCTCAATCACTGCTCCCCACGGTATATGAAAGTAAGGGGGACAAGCGTTCAGCCGATCTGGTGACCTCAGGAACCTTGTTCCCGGCGCAAAGAGAGCGCTTCACAGAATACCCCGATCCTCCGCACAAGGAAGTCTGGGATAAACGATAGATCGTAAAACCTTGCAAAATTCCAGTCTTGTTGTATCGATGCTGTTGTGTCAAACCTGGCATCAAGAAGCTACTGAACTCGTCGACCTCACGCCGCGCTGAAACCAATCCTGAAACATGAGCACATCCCACAGCAGATATTGCCAGTTGCGGGCGCCGGAGAGGTGCTGCTCCCATTTTTCCCGAATGGGCTGAACCTTGAACAAGCCGTGGCGACTGAGGGTTTCCGAGCAAAGCAGGTCCTCAGCCCACTCGCGCAGCGGCCCGCGCAGCCAGCTATCAATGGGGACTCCAAATCCCATCTTTGGGCGCTCAATCAATTGCGGCGGCACATATTTGTACAATACTTGCCGCAGCGCCCATTTGCTGGTCCCATTGCGGATCTTGAAGTGCAGAGGAAGTCTCCAGGCGAACTCCACCACGCGATGGTCGATCACCGGCACCCTCGCCTCCAGGCTTACGGCCATGCTGGCCCGGTCGACTTTCGTCAGAATGTCGTCCGGCAGATAGTTCACCAGATCGGTGAGCATCATCCGTTCTTCTATGTTCGGCAGCCAGGCGGAACCCTCAATGGAGTGCTTCACCGTTTCCGGTTCCTGGGAATCGCGCACAACATCGGATGGCGTCCAGTAAGACAGTGCCTGCATATAAATCGTCTGGGGGTCCTGGGCGTCCATGAATCCCGCAAGTTTGTGGGCTTTGTCTCCTACCGCTGACAATTGTTTGCCAGGTGCAATGACTGGTTTCACCCATTTGTAAATGCGGTCGATGCCGGCGGGCGGCACGGAATGAATCAATCTGGCTGCCATCTTCCGCACCGGCTTCGGAGCCCATTTCATGGAATTCCAGATGGTGGAAGTCCGGAAGTAGCGGGCATACCCGCCGAAGAGTTCGTCTCCGCCATCGCCGGAGAGACTCACGGTCACATGGTCGCGCGCCAGTTTGGAGACCAGATAGGTCGGAATTTGGGACGGGTCGGCGAATGGCTCGTCGTACATCTTCGACAGCAGAGGGATCACGTCCATCGCTTCTCGCGGAGTCACATATAACTCAGTATGGTCAGTCCCCAGGTGCGCAGCAACTCGCTTGGCGTGGGCCGCTTCGTTGTAGTCGTCTTCATGAAAGCCGATGGTAAAGGTCTTCACCGGGCGGCTGCTCTGCGCCTGCATGAGCGCCACCACCGTACTTGAGTCAACTCCACCAGACAGAAAGGCGCCCAGCGGAACATCTGCAATCATGCGCAGACCCACCGCCTGAGTGAGCTTCTCTTCAAGTTGCGCAACTACCTCCGCATCCGTCCCCTTCACCCGCGAGTCAAGGCCCGCTCTCGCCACTTCACTGCCTGACCAGAACCGCGACAGCACCGGCTGCTCCTGGGGCGAACTCAGGGCAAGAATATGCCCGGGCGGCAGCTTGTAAAGCCCCTGGTAAATGCAATGCGGTGACGGCACGTAGGCGTAACGCATATAAAGCGCCAACGAACCACGGTCCAGTCTTCTCTCGAATTTCGGGTATTCACAGATGGCTTTCAATTCCGAGGCAAATACGAAATCCCCATCAGCAAAACCGTAATACACGGGCTTGATACCCAGGCGATCGCGGCCCAGGAAAAGTTTTTGGCCCCCCCGGTCCCAAAGCGCGAAAGCGAACATACCCACGAAGCGCTGGACCGCCGGTTCGATGCCCCAGCGCTCGATTGCCTCCAGCATTACCTCGGTATCGGAATGCCCTCTCCAGTTGCGGCCTGGACCCAGCTCTTTTCTGATCTCCTCGAAGTTGTAAACCTCTCCATTGAAAATGATCGTGTAGCGCCCGGAAGCAGAGTCCATGGGCTGGTGACCTGCCGCCGATAGATCAAGGATGGAGAGCCGGCGGAAGGCCAATCCCACGCCGGTTGAATTGTCATAGCAGAATCCGGAATCGTCCGGACCCCGATGTGCCAGCGCCGTCCCCATTTCCTTGAGAACCTCTATGGGGTGTTCAATCCCGCGTTTTTTCTGCCAGAATCCGGCAATGCCGCACATGTCAGGACTGCTCCAGGCACCGGAAAAAATAGCTCCCAATCCCTCTGTGGAAAGAATACTGGGTAACTCCGGAGAATAACAAAATCCGGGTTCCATTCCAATGACTGAAAGCATTGACTGAAAGCATTGGTTGCCATCCTTGGTTACAGCGAACGGTGAAAACTCTCCGTGAGACTTTGTGCCCATCCTTCCAACGGTATTTATTTCCCAGCAGCCATCCCGTTGATCATGAATAGATTGCTTAGACTCATGCTGGGAACACTTGAGCTGAAAAAGGGCGGCACAAAAACCGAGATCGTGTTGAAGGTTCTGCTAGTGATGTAGAGATTTCCATTGCTGTCCGCGGTAAACGTGCCAAAATCGCACCCCCCCGACACACCGCCAACTGTAGCGGTAGAGCCGGGCAAGGGAAAGGCTTCAATCACTGCGGAACATGACGTGGTAAAGGTCGCAAAAAGCAGGTTGTCGGCAACCAAGGTCTTCCCGAACCCGCCATCAATGCAAGTCTGACGCGCGAAGACAGATCCCGCACCGGTATAGGGCGGAGCAAGAACGGCAATACCGCACGGCCCGACGCCCCCACCGAAACCCGAATAAAGGTTGCCGTTGCTGTCCACGCTTCCGCTGAAAGCGACAGAAAGCACCTGTGACGGCGTGCTAGCTGAGGAAAACGGGGGTGCAAAAATATTCAAGCCTCCACCGCCTGTTCCCGTGTTTTTTCCCGCAGCAAAAAGGTTACCGTTGCTATCGAAAGCAATCGGGCCGGCCGAAATAAACGCGCCATTAGGAAACACTGCGGCCGGTGTGGAGGAACTGGTAAGGGGTGGGTGATAGATCGCCAAATTACCTAGCAGGTCCGTGACCGCGAGGTTGCCGTTGGAATCCACTGCTACCTCGAAAGGGCTTAGGCCCCCAGTGCTCGGCACCGTTACTGAAGGCGTAGAGGTGCTGGTAAGCGGGAGCGTAAATTGCAGGATCTGCCCTGTGGCCGTTGTCACGTACAGGTGCTCGGCAGTGGAACCTGTCGAGTTCGAAGAACCTGCATTACCGCCGCACGCAGAAAGGCCCAGCACAAGCGCAGGCACGACGAGGAGTCCGAGAATACGCCCACGGAAAGGATGATCCCATAATGCACACCTCAACTGCTCCCCTGAGGGCAAGAGCGATAGACGAGAACATGAATCAAGCAATATTACCGAAGTATAGCAACGTTGACGTACATCACAACCCATACCCATGAATGCCGTACAGGCAGGTGTGACACAACTCTATAATTCGGCAGCGCCGTCATGGAGATCATCGGGGCTTTACAACAGATGGAAACTCAATCGCCTGAGCGAGTCAATTCGCGCTTCCCCAGAGTTAGCAAAACTCTCTCCTCTGGACTGAGCACTCGAAACCAGGCAACCAAGCTGAAAGCCATTATGCCAATACCAAGAAAGCCTGCCTTCATCACCGCGGTTGCAGGCAGCGCTGCCAGATAAAGAAGCAGGAGCCCCGCCAACATAATGGCTGCCAGCTTTATCAGGGAGAAACCCCGGTGCAGCACACGCTCCAGGAAAAAGCCAATGAGAAGGGTGTCTAAAACCAACCGCCCGGTCCACGCAATCGCAGTGCCTTCAATCCCCATGGTTCTGGTGAGCGTCCAGACAGCAATGAGGTATAAGGGCAGTTCGACCAGATGCAACTTGGCAGTGATGTCCGGCCTTCCCGCGCTCTGGACCAGAGCAAAGGGTACCTGGGCCAGTGAGTTGGCAAACACGCCTGCGGCCAGCCAGCGCAGCACCGAAGTGCTGTTTTCGGCAAAAGGCGCCCCCAGCCACAGCCGCAGGCCTTCAGGCGCCAGGGTAACCACAACCAGAGTGACAGGAAAGACGGCAAGGAAAACATATTTCAAGCTGCGGCTGAGTAAGAGTTGTGCCCGCTGCGGATCTTGAACCAGGCTCAGCGCAAAAGCTGGAAATAGCACACCGGCAGCTGCCCCGGGTATCACGGTAAGCCGGATAACCATGTCAAAGGGCGCCGTGTAGAAGGCAATCACACTAACTGAAACCATCGTTCCTATGACAAACCGATCTACATAAACCAGGATAGGGTTGATCACGTTGCTCACTGTCATCCAGCCGCCAAATACCACGACCGGCTTAACCAGAGAACGCTCCAGGACGAAGTTATGACGGAGCGCTGGCACGGCTCGAAAGCAGGCAATGAGATGGGCCACGCTACCTATGAGGCGGCCCAGAACCAAGACTAGAACTACCCAGCCGAGACTCTGGGAAAATGGCAGAACCAACAGAGGGCCGGCAAAGGAAAACACACTCATGGGTATGCGGATCAGGTTTACGACGCGGAAGCATTGCAGCCCTTCCAGGATGCCTCGTAAGCCCGAAGTAACGGTGATCAGGGGAATGGACAGTGCCAACAGGTAGAAACTGGAAAGAGTCTCCGATTGGAGCGTTGCCGGCACCTTCAGTACCCTGTAGACGAGCCAAGGGCCAATCACCAGCATGGCCAGCCCGCCCAGGGCTCCCAGGGCAAACATCAGGAGGAGAGAAGTCCAGGCTAACGCAGGAATCGCATGCTCTTCCCTGGAGCCGAGTTTGTCGGCCACAAGTTTGGTCAGCGCCCTCCCGATTCCTAAGGCGGTGTGCATAAATAAGTACTTCAACTGAAAATTACAATGTGATAGCGTTTGCGAATGGTGATGTCTGCGGCAGGCATTCGGCGGCGTTACGCGGAATTATCGCCTGTTTTGGATGAACGCGGACGGCGTCGGT
>DATGJZ010000082.1:0-84483 GCA_035294925.1 Candidatus Angelobacter sp.
GGTCGAAGCTGACCCTGGTCCAAGCGATGATTTGTACGAGCCAGTTCGGTTGCTAAAACAACATCCGAGTTTCCTCCATGAACTCTCAGGTAGCAATTCAGCGGACTTAAAATCACTATTTTTGCGCTGGAAAGTAGGCTAGCTGTGGAAGAGGAATTACACCCATTGAGCTCGCCTGCCTTCGGGCTGATATCCTGAACCGTGGTCCTCACCAGCCAAGCCATTCTCTTCGATCTTGACGGAGTTCTTGTTGATTCCACTCTGGCCGTGGAGCGCGTATGGCGCAAGTGGGCGCTTGAGCACAACATAGATCCCGATCGTGTCATGGACAATGCCCATGGACGGCGCAGCATCGAGACCATCCGCAGCATTGCGCCTCAATTGAATGCGGAGCAGGAGAATTTCAAAGTTGAGAATATGGAAATCAACGATACCGAAGGAGTCGTCGCCATTCCCGGCGCGCCGGAGTTGTTAGGCGGTATTCCGCCCGACCGCTTCGCCATTGTTACTTCTGCAACGGCTGCTCTGGCGTCCGCGCGATTGCGGTGTGCCGGGCTTTCCGTGCCTGAGCGGCTCATTACCGCCGATGATGTGGCAGAAGGCAAGCCTTCACCTGAGCCATATTTGAAAGGCGCTGCCCTTCTAGGCTTTGCGCCGGCAGACTGCCTGGTGTTTGAAGACACTCCGGCGGGTATACAGGCCGGCAAAGCTGCCGGGATGCGAGTGGTTGCGCTGAAGACCACCTATCCGGCAACTGAATTGACGGCGGCAGATACGATGTTGGATTCTCTTGTGGACGTAAGAGCGCAGTTGAGGAATGGAGTTCTGCATCTTGAACTTCCAGGGCGCGCCGTGTACCACCATTCCTGATGACAGGGGTCCCTCGGTGCGCTCCATGGTAGATTTTACGAACATCATGGCTCGGGAATTTACGTTCATCTGCCCTTTGCCCAACGGCATTCATGCCCGTCCCGCCAGCCATCTGGCAGCAGCAGCCAACAATTTCATTTCTGAGCTTGCTCTCACCAACCTGCGCAACGGATCGGTTGCCGATTTGAAGAGCGTCTTGTCCATGATTGCCGCAGACATCCGCCCGAACGACGAATGCTCGGTGCGAGTGCATGGCGCAGACGAGCAGGCCGCAAGCGCGGCTTTGCAGAGTTTTATCGAGAACGAATTGCCTGCGTTCGACGTGCCGCTGCCCGACACCTTGAAGCACGCCAAACCGCGGGAGCTGCCACGCGCGCTTCGAGCAGCGGGCGTGCGAGCTTGTTTTGGGCTGGCAGTAAGCCGGGGGATCGGTCACGGAAAGGCTGTAATCGCCGGCAAGATCACCCTGTCAGCGGAGTCCACGTCCGAGAAGACCCTCGATCCGGCACGGGAGAAAGAGCAAATCAGCAGCGCTATTACTGCCGTGCACGCTCGCATGCAGAAGAAACTGCTGGAAGAAGTATCTGCGACTGAATGCGCCATTCTTCAGGCGCATCTTGCCATGCTGGATGACGCAACCCTGATGGCCAAACTGCTGGAGGAAGTAACTCACGGACACTCCGCCGAGCAGGCAATCGTGCAAGCAAACAGCTTTTTCGGGGACCTCTTGCGCCAATCCGACAACCCGTACACGCGCGAGCGGGCCCTGGATATCCAGGACATCTGCCTGCAACTGCTGGAAAACATTTCCGGCGCAAAGCCGGACTCAGGACTGAAATTAACAGAAAGCTCCGTGGTGGTAGCCGAAAATCTCACGCCACAGCAACTGCTGGCTCTTGATCGAAAGTGGATCCGGGCGCTGGTGCTGGAATCGGCTGGGACTACATCACACACTGTAATTCTGGCGCGTGCCATGGAAATCCCTACGCTGGTAGGAGTAAAGGGCGCGCATACCCTGGCCCCGGAAACAGAGATCCTGGTGGACGCGAATCGGGGCTTCCTGGTCGCTGAGTGGACGCCCGCAGTGGGCAAATTCTACGAGCGCGAATCGCGGACGGCGCAGCGAAGAAAGGCCGCCTTGTCGCGCTATGGGGCCAGGCCGGCTGCTACAAGCGATGGCCACGCGATTGAAGTAGCAGCGAACGTGTCATCGGCCAAAGAAGCCGAATCGGCTTTCCAAAATGGCGCCGAGGGCATAGGAGTGTTCCGCACGGAGATGCTGTTTCTGGAGCGAGACCGGGTTCCTACTGAAGAAGAGCAGTTCCAGACCTATGCGCAAACCGTTAGGGCTGCCAACAATAAGCCGGTCATTTTCCGTACTTTCGATATCGGCGCAGACAAACCTCTTCCCTTCCTCAGGATGGCGGCAGAAGATAATCCGTTTCTCGGGCGTCGCGGCATTCGCGTTTATGTCGAGCACCAGCAAATGCTGCGGACTCAACTGCGGGCAATCCTACGGGCCTCCGCGTTTGGCCATGTTCAGGTCATGGTCCCCATGGTATCCAACATTGGTGAAGTCACCTGGTTCAAGGAACAGCTGGCGCAAGTACGCGGGGAGCTGCAAATTCCACCTGACCGCCGGATACCGGTTGGAATCATGATTGAAGTACCTTCGATTGCCTTTATGCTGGACCAGCTTTGCCGTGAACTCGACTTCTTCAGCCTCGGGACCAATGATCTCAGCCAATATTTTTTTGCCGCTGATCGCGGCAACGCCCGCGTGTCGGGCCTGGCCAATGTGAGAGAGCCCGGCTTTCTCAACTTCTTGCAGCAGATCGTAGCGGGCGTCCACAAGCATGGGAAGTGGATTGGCCTTTGCGGAGACATGGCCGCGGACCCGCGCAATCTTCCGCTGCTGCTGGCGCTGGGTCTGGATGAAATCAGCATTCCTGCTGCGGAGATTCCTTCTATTAAGGAGCACATTGCAGGGTATTCCCTGGCTGAGGGCCAGGGATTGCTGTCCCAGGCCCTGGGCTGCCCGCGAGCGGCGGAGGTTGAATCGGTGCTGGATCGTGAACCGGCCGGCGCTGCGCGCGGCCTGCTGGAGCGCGAACTGGTTCTTGTGAATAACGCGATTGACAGTAAGGAAGAAGCGATTCGCGAGATGGTTGACGCGCTTTATGTCCAGGGCAGAACGGTTGACCCCGATCGCCTGGAGGAAGCAATCTGGGCCCGCGAATCAGTGTATTCGACCGGCCTGGGTCACGGTTTCGCTGTTCCTCACTGCAAGACCGATGCGGTCAATGCCGGTTCCATGGCCGTTCTCAGGCTCAAGAATCCGGTTGAATGGGGTGCGCTCGACGGCAATCCGGTGCAGATCGTGATTCTTCTGGCGGCACGCGAATCAGGCGACAGCAGCGCCCACCTGCGCATTTTTTCCCGGTTGGCACGCAATCTCATGGATGAAGGATTTCGTGAACGGCTCCTGAATGCTGGAGACAGAGACGCGATGCTGTCACTTTTGACTGAAGTTGCGATGGGGAATAAGGTGTAGGCTGTTTCGAGCCCCAAGTAAACTTGGCCGGCACGAATGAATTGGTGCCCCCTCCAGAACCTCCCGTACAACTTGTTGATAACGAACAAAGAAGGCGGAGGGACCAGCGGCTAGGGGAGAACTCCCAGAAACAGCGATTCAGTGGGTAACATCCTCGGGATTCTTCGGCCCAAAAAACGGGCCTCAGAATGACAAGACGTTAAGTTTCTGGTTCATGCAACCACCCCTGCAAGGGTGATTGGGGCTGATATAGATCAGGTGTCGCGACAGTCTACATCAGTTATAAAAATGCTCTAAACTAAGCATCCGAATGTCTAATATGTGGGTGACTTTGTTCTAAAGAGGATCTTCGCTCCTCTCTGCTCTACTCTCGGGCACCTTCTTTCCAGAATCAGCAGTAGACGATTGGAAAAGGGAATGGCCTTCCCTTCACGTTTTAGCTCGTGACACAGAACCCTGATCGTGAGCCGTTCCGGAATGGGGATACCAGCAGCAGACGCGAACCTAAAAAAGCACTTGCATTGTGAACATCGAACTAGTAAAGTTCGCCCAATTAAAAGCGTGGGTAAAGTCTTCTCCATAAACTCTTCGTGCCTTAAAAAGATCCCCCAAAGTGTGGATGTGCCCTGTAGCGGCCGCTGTGCCGACGGCTGCCCCTGAGAGTGAAAGTAAAGAGGCAGCTGGTTGATGCGATTCCCTTTTTGAGGTGTTACCTTGCCAGATATAAACGACACGCAACCCATTGGACATAAACCTCAGTGTTCCAACCCTCCCGTGGAAACTCATTCGATCAGGAGCGATCCGAGAGACGGAAAAGACGCGCTATGCTTTACTCCTGGTTTTCCCGGAGCCAGCTTCGGGGCCGGAGCAATCCATGCTTATCTGGCGGCGGATCGCGAGCCTCCCCAAGTGGTTGCCGGGATATCTCTTGGCACGCTGTCAGCGGCTGTCATGCAGCGGTCCTACGCTGATCTCTGCGCCGCGAAAAAAAGCAAACTGAAGGATGGCGCCATCGAAGCGGCCCGGTGGAAGTTCTTTCGCAAGTATCTCTCATTCATCACCCATCGCCCGTTTGACGTGCTCTGGAAGGGTATTCCGGACCCGGCAGACTTCGTTGCTGAACTCCCGCCCATTCAAGATCCAGGGCCCGATACGATTGCCGATCCAGATCTTCAGCAGCACTGGAAGACCCTGGAACTTGCGGCAAGAGCCGAACTCTATCTGCTGGTGAAGCTCGGTCATTGGCTGGCCAAGCTGCCCATTCGGGTCAGCACAATCGCCAACACCCTGGTCTCCTACGTCCGCTCAAAAGAGAAGTATCCGTCTTCAAAGATCGTGCGCTTTCTGGAAGCAAAACTGTGGCAATTGGCAGTCTTGGTCTCCTTGATCCTGCACGTAGTCCGCGTTCCGGCCCGTTTTCCCGATTACAAATTTGAGAAATGGAGAGAAGAGCCAGTCTCGCCATTCTGTCAGTTTCATTGGACGACTGCCCTACGCTGGCTACGGGAATGGCAGAATGGCTGGCTCAGATTTTGTTATGGTGTGGTGACCGTGGTTACAATCGGCCTGTTCGCTGCGAACCTTCTTGTCTGGGCCCTATTTTTGGCCGGCCGCGGGACTGTCGCACCTGACCACCTGGAAAATCCTGCGGGCCCGGTCTGGTTTACATTCATTTCCATTGCCGGGCTTGGATTGCTACAGGTTACTTTTCTCAGTTTGATTTCAAGACAGGACGATCCGCACCGACCCGCCCTGCCGGCATGGTGGTTTCACCTGCGTAGCGCGGCGCGAGCGGTGGCCCAACCACCGCTCTTCGGCTGGCCATTGTATGCGTCCAGCTTCGCTCTGCTTGCGGTGCTTCAGGTGTATACGACAATTCTTGCTTTGAGTTCACTGACCTATCTGGGACGGAACGGTTGGTACCACGTGCCTTTTGCGTTCGCGGCGGGCATCATGTGGTTATTCTTCACCACCTCATTGGCCACCTGGTGGATTCCTATGAAAGGAAAATTTCCTTTTCGCGCGGTGCCGCTTCTGTGCAGTGTCGTCTTCGTAACCGCCTTTACAGTCGTGGTGCATACAGATCTGCTTCAAAGAGTCTTCGTAGACAAGGACTGGCCGCTGGGCAGCCATGATCACTGGACCTGGTGGCAAATTTCGCTCGATCTGCTGGAAGGACTTCTGGGCCACCCCTTGATACCGAGCCTTATCGTACTCGTGTTAACACTGGTCGTGGTTGCGCTGGCTCTAGCGCCTGAGGTACGCGACGAATTCATCAAGTCTCTCCTGAAGCGAGTGAAAATGGAGAAGCACCTGGTCCATGACTATCACTTGAAATGGGCACTCAGTTCGCTATTCAGTGACAATGCGGATTCTCCGCTCCTGACCAATGAACCCTTTCCGCTGGTCCTGGTAGCCACTCCCCTGCAAAGCCTGGGAACGGAGCCGGCATTGAACAACCAGCTCTGGGCCAACGTCGCCTCCAAGCCCAAGGTGGCGGATGTTCTTCGGGCCACGCTCGCCGTGCCGGGGATCGTGGACCCTTACACAGCGTGCGGCCCTGAAGTCAAGGTGTGGTACAAGAGTGATCCGGCGATCGATTCACTGGACCTGGTTGATGCCTCTATCGTGCGCCACAATCCGTTACCGGCGTTTTTCAATTTCATACGCCGAAATTACGAGGACCACGTCAGACAGAAAACTCCGCAACAAGCTATCGCAACCTTTCTGAGCAGTCAAAGTCCTGCCCAGGCGAGAGTACACGTGGTCTATAACGTGCCTGCGAAAGCAGCGGAGATGGACCAATCCCAGCAGAAAACGAATCAACCCCAACAGAAACTGGATAATATTATTGATGTTGCCTTTCTGAGCCTGCGCCTGGCACAGCGCCGGGACATCAACCTGGAGATTGACCAAACTAACTTTATCGCGCGCCTGGCCCGGGTGAGCCAGGACTTGCTTGGGGATTTGCCAGGCGGCGCCGGCGACGAAGTATTGAAGGAAGCCCCGTCACCGCCTATCTTCCCCATATTCGCCGACCACATTTCCCCCGACTCAGACCTCAGCTTCAGCAACCCAATCGCCCCCAGGAGAGATGAGGTCTTGCGGCATGCAGCGGCGGGCTGCAAATCCACGCTGCAGCAGCTATATGCCGTGCAAATCAACGAGATCAGCAAAGACGGCGTAGAGTGCCCACGATTTCTGACCTTGCTGCGCAAGCAAAAGGACCCCCGCGTCAACGGAAAATCGGGCCTTCCGGAAATCTGCGAGCATTGCGACAAGCACCTGAAAGCCAGCCGTGACTCGGGCAGAAAAGCAGTCTTCGACGACCAGGAAATAAAGGCCTGGAGGGACAGGAACGATCTCGATATTCAGTTCCCGCAACTGACAAGCGAGGAGCCGCGAATTGTTTTTGTGGCCAGTGGCGGAGTATTCCGCGGTCCATTTCACGCCGGCATGGTCAACGCCATGCTGGCACTGGATGTAAAGCCGGATCTAGTGGTCGGCGCTTCAGTTGGCACCCTGGTGGGCGCGGCTCTGGCGGCGACACTAGCCGCAACGACACGCAAAGATTCCCTTGGTGTTTTAGGCGCGCTTGCCGACGCATTCCAACAATCGGACCAACGTATCGCCTTTACCAAGACCTTGAAGAATGCTGCGCGTGAACTGGGCATTCGAAGCAGAAGCGTAGACCTCGCGCCTTACGAGCTTAGAAAAAAAATATTAGAAGGGACCCAATCCGATCCCGGCTTTGCTGTGACTGGCACACCTCCAGTTCTCATCGATGCTATTTCCGACATTCTGCTGATCCCTCATGGCGAAACTGCCAGGATTGCCGCCGAATTTGTGGCCGGCCATTTTACCAATGCCCTCCACTTGCTGGTGGCTGGGGTAAGAAACGAAACGCTGCAACGATTAGACATTGTGGACGCTGTGATGGGGGCGTCATTATTGGAACCAACGGCCCGAACATTGTTGGGCAGCATGCTGGGCTACGACATGTTCGACAGCCAGCCGTACCAGAAGAGCAAAATCGCGATTTTCGGCACCTCTACTGACTTGCGCAATGAACAGCCGGTGCTGTTCGGGCGCTATCGCTTTGACCGCCAAAGTTATGATTTTGTAAACGCGTGCCTGGCTTCCAGCGCCTTTCCTGCAGTTTTTGCTCCACGCAAGGAAGACCAGATCTTTCCAGGGTTAGGGGACCCGGAAAAGATTTTTTCCGATGGAGGCATGTTTGACAATCTTCCGATTTCACCCGCGCTTGAGATTCTAACCGCTTCACAGCGCAGTTGGATCCCAAAGAGTGGAACGAACCCAGTCGCCGCACTCGGCTCACGGGTGCAGAATCCAGATCTGTTCATTACCGGCTCCCTGGACGAAATACCCTCACCTAGTGAAAGAGTATTTGACAATCTGGTTTCAATTAAGAAACGGGCCGGCACTCTTCAAAATAATGTAAAGATTCTGGCCTTCGAAGAAGTCACCGAGCTTGTCAGCGGCCACATCGAGTTTCTTCACAGAATTGTGCAGGCATATACGGCGCAGGGACGCCCAGTAGATGAAAGCTACCTGAACGGCCTGGTCAATACGGCCCTGTTATCCGTTTATCCGGCAGACGCAGAACACTTGAATGGAACCTTCCAATTCTGTGATTCCATGGGGAGGAAACCAGAGGTGATTAACCGGTCCATGGCGGACGGGTGCTTCCAGACATTGGCAACACTGGCTCAATCATGCAACCCAAAAGCGACCTCATTCCGCGCCAAGACAGTTCAGAATTTCATCAGCAGAAAGAAAATACCCGAGCTAATACCTATTACTGGGCCACGCGGTAAAACTGAGGCCTCGGACCGGAATGGCTACTATTGTCCGTTCTTTCAACGGTCCGTGGCTGGAACAGCCGTGAGGTTTTCTTGTCCTTTTTCGGAAATTGGCCAACAGAAAAAAGTATTTGAGAGTTGCATAAAAGACGAGGCTCACACGTAGCGCTACCTGGCGGAGTTCTTCTGTGTCGCTGTCGAGTAACCCAAAGCATGCCGGTTAGCGACGATGAGCGCCTGAGGGTTTCCTTACATCGCTCGTAGACAACCGCAGGGTTTGCTACCATTTCCCCTGACGCTCCGTCTAAGCTTTCGAATTCAGAGGTGCTTCCATGCGCAGATACATTCTGCTTGCCACGTTCGTGATTGCAGCATTCCTCACCAACGCTACCCCTTCCAGAGCGCAATCGGCGCTGCTTGATTTGCCGCGCGACAGCCAGCGCGCCCAGGTCAGCCAGAGGGTCGGCATCACTAACATCACCATCCGCTATCACCGTCCGCTGGTGAAAGGACGCAAAGTGTTTGGCGGCCTTGAGCCTTATGGAAAGGTATGGCGGGCGGGCGCCAATGAGAACACCACGATCGAATTCAGCGATCCGGTCACGATTGAGGGAAAGGTGCTGGCGAAAGGTACCTACGGTCTGCACATGATTCCCGGCGAGAGCGATTGGACCGTCATCTTCTCCAAGAACACCAGCTCCTGGGGCAGCTTTTCTTACGATCAGGCGGAGGACGCGCTTCGGGTAACAGTGAAATCACATCCGGACGAAATGCACGAAGCTTTGACCTTCGATTTCGATGATCCGAAGCCAAACGCCGCCACCATAGTCATGCGTTGGGACAAAATCGCAGTTCCGATCAAGGTGGAAGTGAATACGCCTGCGATCGTCGAGGAGAGCCTGCACAACCAGCTTCGCGGACGCGCCCAGTACGAATGGCCATCCTGGGAGGAAGCTGCCAATTACCTGGCCGATAACAAGCTCAACCCGGAAGAAGCCCTCAAGTATGCCAACCAGTCCATCCAGGTTGAGGAGCGCTTTGAGAATCTGCTGACGAAGGCGCGCATCCTGGACACGCTCAACCGCAAAGACGAGGCCACAGCGGCCCGCAACAAAGCCCTGGGGATGGGCACCGCGATCCAGATCCACGTCTACGGCCGGCAACTCCAGTTGCAGGGCAAGCAGGAGGAGGCATTCTCTGTCTACCGCGCCAACATCAAGAAGTACCCAGACCACTGGCTGGCGCATAACGAAGCAGCACGCCTGGCTTGCGCTAAAGGTGATTTCGATTCTGCAGTGAAAGAGATGAAGCTGGCAGCCACGGGCGCGGGAGACCAGAACAGGCCGGCGATCGAAGCCCTGGTCAAGCGCCTTGAGGCTAAGGAAGACATCAATAAGTAGATCGGTTCATCGGGGACCGGGTAATAGGAAAACCAACAACTTCGCGCCGTTCAGGACATCATCCATCTGCCTGACAGAGCAGCGATTTAGGCTTTTCTATCGGCTGCCGCTTCCCGCGGCAGGGAAGCTGATTTATAATTTCGCCCATGAAAAACAGAACCTCACCCGTCCGCCTGATGTCAGTGTTGCTTATGGTCCTCATGCTCGTCCCACAGGAGTGGGCTACCTGCGGAGGAGGCGGCGGTGGGGGTATGGGCGGGATGGGTGGCGGCTCCATGGGTGGGAATACGAATGCGCAGCAGACCTACCCGGTTCCGTGGAAGCTCGTGCAGCCGAGCGATCCCCCGCCAAGCCAGGGATTGGCCGTGTATTGGCTGCCGTCGTCACAAGCTGAACTGGAGAAGTCCAGCCTGCGCTTTTCACGCGTGCTCTCTACCTATTCGCAACAGTGCGTTGCCATGGGAATCGTGGATTTCCATACGCCGCTGGGAAAGAAATTCATAGGAGATCAAAAACCGCCGGTCGCGGTGCTGGCCGAGCCGGATGGAAAAATGCTCGCGAAGGCCGAGAACAAGGACGGCTATCTCAAGGTTGATCAAGTAGAAAAGCTGCTCGAGACGGAAATCAAGTCTCGTGAGGAATCGGTTAAGAAGCAGATGGATAATGCCAAGGAGAAAGCGAAGTCTGGCGATTCTCAGGGCGCAATCCAGCTGTATCGCGGAGTCTATGACCAGAAATGCATGTTCCCGGGCAAAGCCAAGGACGCGGCCAAGGAACTTAAGAAGCTGGGAGTCACCGTGGCGGACGTTCCCAATGCGCCGATTCTCGACCGCAAGTTGAACGCTGAGATCGAGCGTGTGATGCGCAATGGCCTCAAGGCGGAGGATGCGGCCAAATACGTGGAAGCTGAACGGCTGTACACAGAGGCGCACAATATGGATCCCGCTGATCCGGCTCCGTTGCGTTATCTGGGCGAACTTTACCGCCATCATATTGGTGACTGGGCCAAGGCGCGCACCACTTTTGAAGCAATCCTCAATATGCCTGCCGACCCCCTATCGCGCGCAGTCGCGCTGCATGGACTGGGCAAGATGACGATCCATGAAGGCGAATTCAAGAAAGGTCTGGCGTTGATGGAAGACTCCGTTCGTGAGTATCCACTGGCGCTGGCCTACCGCAATCTGGCTGTCTATTGGAACTCTGAAGGAGATGCAGCCAAAACGAATTACTATACCGAAAAAGCCCTGGCCCTCGACCCCAAAGATCCTTTCAACCTGACCTTCGCTGCCGCCTTTATGGCTCAGAATGGAAAGGGTGAACAGGCACTGAAGATTGCACGCGAAAATGAATCCATCCTGCCCGCTTCCTATAACCTGGCAGCCATCTATGCTCAGGCCGGCCAGAAAGAGAAAGCGCTTTCCCTGCTGAAACGCCACTTCTTTGAATATGAGCGCTATCAGTCAGTCCGCGCCAAGGAGATGATGGAGGCCCGGGTGGATGCGGTCTTTGCGTCGTTGCGTGAAGACCCGCAATTTATGGCGCTGACCAGCGGCGCAGACGGAAGATTGCCGATGCCGATGAGCGCGCCGGTTAAGAGCGGCAACTAAGACGCCGCTGGCGTAAAACACGCACGCCCGATGAATAAGCTATTGTTATTGACTGCTTAAAGCGGCTTAAGAATTGGTGCGCCTTGTTGGCCTCTTCGGGTTTCTCCTCCGCTCTCCAACGCGGCATCGGTCCCATGCAGAGGAGCATGGAACTTTGCGGTAGACGTTTACAAGTTTCTGTAGGCAAAACCTCTGGAATCTACAGTTTTGCCCACATCCGCAGCATCCGCCGCTATCCCAATTAGCTGCCCTGGGACTGTCGATTGCGCGACCAAGTCTTTTCTTTTCAACAAGTAACACATTTCATTCAGAATTAACGTGAACCCTGCCCGGTTGGAATGAGAGTTGCACCGTTTCCAGGCGAGCCAAACTGCATTTAGCTTTCCGAAGTCCTTAGGCTCCCCACAAAAAAGTTAGACCCTCAAAAGTTTTTGACACTTTTTGACACTTAAGGAGAAAAATAGACGATGAAGAGGCTACACACCAAGAAACTCTTGCTCGTAGCACTGAGCGTGTTAGTAATTAGCGCAACACTGGGCGCGGCTGAGAAGACCGAGCTACGCGCCAGTCTGACTGGAATTCAGGAAGTCGTGGCAGGAACAGTCATAACGAACGCAACCGGTACCTTCACGGCCACCATCAACAATGACTCGACCATTACCTACACGTTAACCTACAAAAACCTGTCGAGCGCGGTGCTGCAATCGCACATTCACATTGGGGCATCGAAAACCAGTGGCAATGTCTCAATTTTCCTGTGCAGCAACCTGGGCAATGGGCCGGCAGGCACGCCCGCGTGCCCTGACGACGCTACCCACTCTGGCACTGTGTCGCGCACCGTGTCCGCTGCTGATGTAACCAATATCGCAGCGTCACAGGGAGTTCCCGCCGGTGACATCACGGATGCGGTTCGTGCAATCGTCAGCCATGTTACTTACGTGAATGTGCACTCAAAGAACTTCCCCGCTGGTGAAGTCCGCGGGCAGATCCGGTCGACTGAGGATGAGGATGACGAACTCCCCGGCGCCGATCATCATCACCACCACGATTAGTCTTCTGTTTGCTTGATCTGTATTAAGCCTCGCCGTGCGGCGAGGCTTTTCTACTTGTTGTTTGAATCGGTCAATCAGGTAAGCAGCGGTGAGATTTTTCGTAGATGGCAATTTCAGCTTCGTGCTGCAAGGTCATTCCAATCTCATCCATGCCCAGCAACAGGCTGGTACGCGTGAAGGGATCCACGGTGAACTTTGTGGCAAAGCCGTCAGCAGACGAAATCGTGCAGCTTTCCAGGTCCACGCTCAGGTTGAAAGCGCCTGCTGCGGCGCGAGACATTATTGCAGCAATCTCCGCTGAGTCGAGAGTCACCAGCAAAAGGCCATTTTTTGCGGAATTGGTAGTAAAGATATCAGCGAACGATGGAGCAACAATCACGCGAAAGCCATAGTCGCGCAACGCCCAAACCGCGTGCTCGCGCGACGAACCACAGCCAAAATTCCTGCCTGCTGCCAGGATCGTAGCTCCCCCATATTGTTCTGCATTCAAAATAAAATCCCGGTTTGGCTTTCCTTCGTGGTAGCGCCAATCATAAAAGAGAAAGTCGCCATAGCCAGTGCGCTCAATGCGCTTAAGGAACTGCTTGGGGATGATCTGGTCGGTATCAACGTTTTCGCGCTCCAGGGGAACGACGAATCCAGTGTGTTGGGTAAAGGGTTGCATATTAGCTCTTGGCCCTTAGCCTTTGGCCTTTGGCCCTTGGCTCTTGGCTCTTTCCTCCGTGATCCTAAGGGTCCTCTAATGCTCTTCTGCTTTGTTCTTAGTTCAGTCTTTATATTCCCAGTTGCGTACATCCACAAAATGTCCTGCCACGGCGGCGGCGGCGGCCATGGCTGGGCTGACCAGATGGGTGCGCCCGCCGGCGCCCTGGCGTCCTTCAAAGTTGCGGTTACTGGTGGAGGCGCAGCGCTCGCCCGGGTTCAGCTTGTCCGGATTCATTCCCAGGCACATGGAGCAGCCGGACTCGCGCCACTCAAAGCCGGCATCCACAAAAATTCTGTCCAGGCCTTCGCGCTCGGCCTGGTGCTTTACAGTCTGTGAGCCGGGGACCACCAGGGCCTGCACCTTCCTCGATATTTTGTATCCCTTGATCACCCTGGCGGCAGCGCGAATATCTTCCAGGCGCGCGTTGGTACAGGATCCGATAAACACGCGGTCCAGATGGATATCTGCAATCCGCGTCCCGGGTGTGAGCGCCATGTATTCCAATGCGCGCACCATTCCATTTCGCTCGGAATCATTGGCAGCCTGGTTCGGATCAGGTATTTCGCCATCCACAGGCGCCGCCATCGCCGGGTTGGTTCCCCAGGTGACAAAAGGCGCAAGAACTGAAGCATCAATCTCCACTGTTGAATCGAAGCGCGCACCGGAATCACTCTTCAAGGTCCGCCAATCATGCACAGACTCTTCCCACTTGGTTCCCTTGGGCGCAAACCGACGGCCAAGTAGATAGGAAAAAGTGGTTTCATCGGGGGCGATCATGCCTGCGCGCGCACCGGCTTCAATGCTCATGTTGCAGACGGTCATCCGCGCCTCCATGGAGAGCGCGCGTATGGCGTCACCGGAATACTCGATCACGTGGCCGGCGGCCCCGTCTGTTCCAATGCGGGCGATCAAGGCCAGAATCAGGTCTTTCGACGTAACTCCCGCCGCGGGGGCTCCGGCAAATTGCACCAGCATCGTCCTGGGCTTCTTCTGCAACAGGCATTGGGTGGCCATCACATGCTCGACCTCTGAAGTTCCAATGCCGAAGGCCAGGGCGCCAAAGGCCCCATGGGTGCTGGTATGGCTGTCGCCGCAAACGATGGTCTTACCGGGCTGCGTGAGTCCCAGTTCCGGCCCGATCACATGGACGATGCCCTGATTCGGCGAATCCAGATCAAACAACTCAACGCCAAATTCCCGGCAGCTTTTACGCAAGGCGTCCACTTGAGAAAGGGCGAGCACGTCTGTGATGTGCGAGCGAGTCTCGCGAGTGGTGGGAACATTGTGGTCCATAGTGGCAAAGGTAAGGTCGGGGCGGCGAATCTTTCTTCCCGCCAGCCGCAGGCCTTCAAATGCCTGGGGAGAGGTAACTTCGTGCACCAGATGCAGATCTATGTAAATGATGAAGGAGCCTTCCGGCCCCGGGCAGACCACATGGCTGTCCCAGATTTTTTCGAACAGGGTCCGTTGTGACATCTTTTCCATTTTAAACAGCGTGATAGGCAAAGCGCCGGTCCAGCATGGCCACGAAGGCGTGCTCCACCAACTCGCCCATCTCCCTAGTGCCGGTACTGTGTTGCGGTTTTTCGCCGACAATGTCTGCCGTACGATGACCGGCGTTGAGGACGTGATGAATGGCCGTCTCTAAATCATCGGCCTCGTGGTGCATGCCTGCCGAATGGCGCAGCAACATAGCGACTGAAGCAATCGCGCCCAATGGGTTGGCGATACCCTTTCCGGCGATGTCCGGGGCGGAGCCATGCACAGGCTCGTACAGGTTGATGCCGCCACCAATCGTGGCCGAAGCCAGCATGCCCAGGGACCCGGTGATGACGGAGGCTTCGTCGGACAAAATGTCTCCGAACAAGTTCTCCGTAAGGATCACATCAAACCGAGTCGGGTTGGATACCAGATGCATGGCGCAGGCATCCACGTACATATGCTCCAGCTTTACGTCCGGATATGCCTGGCCTACCTCAGTCACGATTCGGCGCCACAATTGGGACGTCTCCAGCACATTGGCTTTGTCTACGGAGGTAACCTTCTTACGCCGCGCACGCGCCTGGTCAAACCCAACACGGGCAATGCGCTCGATTTCCTCAACCGAGTAGCGCATGGTGTTGCAGGCAGATTCACCGCCGGCATCAAATCCGCGTGGCTCGGAAAAATAGAGCCCGCCGAGAAGTTCGCGGACAATCAGGACGTCCGCGCCTTCGACTCTCGACCGCCGCAGAGGAGAGCAGTCTGCAATAGCTTTGAATGACACCGCCGGGCGAAGATTGGCGAACCCTCCCAGTTCGGCGCGCAGACGAAGCAGACCTGCTTCCGGCTTCTGCTCCCTGCTCAGGTTGTCAAACTCCGGCGCGCCCACCGCTCCCAGCAGCACCGCGTCGCTTTCAAGGCAAGTTTGGAGCGTGCTTTCCGGCAGGGGAGAACCAGTAGCGCGAATCGCCGCTCCACCAACCAGCTTTTCCGTAATTTCAAACTTGCAGTTGTAGAAGGTATTGAGTGCGTGCAGAATGCGCACAGCCTCACGACAGACTTCAGGGCCGATTCCATCACCGGGAAGAACAGTTATTTTGAGATGCATAGGGAGTTCAGTATTTAGTACTTAGTACTTAGCGATTGTTAATCTTGACTGAGCTGGACTAAAAACCTTCGATGCCGATTACCCGCTGTTGCGTCGCCATTTGCTAAGCGGTTATGACATTCTTCCGGCATTGCCGGCAGCGTGAGCAACCGCGGTGTCGCGCTGGGATGATGGCACCAATGACAGCAGGTCCTGATCGTATATCTTCTTCTTGCTTTCTGCCAGTTTCATGAACCTTTGGTACAGGGCATCCAACTCAGATCCGGACGCATGATGACCTAGTTCGGAAAGGCGTCTTGCCAGGGCGTGGCGTCCTGAATGCTTTCCCAGCACCAGATTGTTGCCCGGGACACCGACAGACTCCGGGGTCATGATCTCATAGCAAAGCGGATTGCTGAGGACGCCGTGCTGGTGGATGCCTGCTTCATGAGCAAATGCGTTGCGGCCGACTATGGCCTTGTTCGGCTGCGGCGAAAACCCGATGATCTCCGCGAGCAGGCGGCTTGTGGGATAGATCTGACGGGTGTTGATGGCCGTAGAAAAGGGCAGGCGCATGTGGCGTACGGAGAGCAACATCACAACCTCTTCCAGGGAAGAGTTTCCAGCGCGCTCGCCAATGCCGTTGATCGTGCACTCTAGCTGCCGCGCGCCCTCATGGAGCGCAGCCAGGCTATTCGCAACCGCCAACCCCAGATCGTTGTGGCAGTGGACCGAGATAGTTACTTTTTCGATTCCCTTCACCTTCTGCCGGATGGTCCGGATCAAATGGCCGAATTCATCAGGGACGGCATAGCCAACCGTATCCGGAATGTTGAGCACGGTGGCCCCGGCGGAAACCGCGGCTTCCAGCACCTGGCACAAGAATCCAATATCCGACCGGGTGGCATCTTCGGGTGAAAACTCAACGTCATCGCATAACGATCTGGCGTAGGCGACGGACTCATAGGTCTGGTCGAGAGCCTGCTGGCGCGTGATCTTCAGCTTGTATTCCAGATGCAGGTCGGAGGTAGCGAGAAAGGTGTGAATGCGTGGGCGCTTTGCGTGCGACAGGGCGATCCAGGCATGCTCAATATCCTGCCTGCTGGCGCGGGCAAGGCCGGCAATGGTGGGACGGTGCACCTCGCTGGCGATCAGGCGCACAGATTCCAATTCGTTGGCGGAGGCGATGGGAAAACCTGCCTCAATCACGTCCACGCCAAGCCGCTCAAGTTGCCAGGCCAGGCGCAGTTTTTCTTTGACGCCCATGCTGCAGCCGGGGGCCTGTTCGCCATCGCGCAGGCTGGTATCGAAGATTGCGATTTGCTGCCGTTCCATGGCTGTCCTCCTGAAACTGCTAGGAAGGTACAGTTTCGACCTGTGGAGAATAATAAGTCAAATTTATAATTCTTTCTGATAGCATAAGAAATGCTTATTATATAAGCGGCGCGTTGATCATGGCATATTTCTGATGGACTTCTTCCAACTGGAAACATTTCTGGCAATTGTACAGACCCGAAGCTTCTCGGGGGCGGCCAAAGTCGTCCGCCGGACACAACCGGCGGTCAGCCAGATGGTCCGCAAACTGGAAGAGGAGGTCGGCGAGCCGTTGTTTGATCGATCTTCCCGCGACGGCACATTGACCGACGCTGGGAAAGTGCTGCAGGAATACGCTTGTCGCATTCTGAACCTCAGGCAGGAGGCGCGGACTTCTCTAGAGGAGCTGCGCCAGTTTCAACGCGGGACGCTGGTCATTGCGGCCAATGAATTTACGTCCCTCTATCTGCTGCAAGTGCTGGAGGAATTCAGGCGATTCTGTCCCATGATCAAGATCACGGTGCATCGTTCGCTTGCCAGCTCCATTCCCGAGCAGGTGCTGGACCACACGGTGGAGTTAGGCATTCTGTCCTTCCGCGCGGAGAGTCCGCTGCTGAAATCGGTGGTGGTGTTCAAGGATCAGTTGACGTTTGTGGTTCCTCCAAGCCATCCGTTAGCCAGGGCCAAAGAGGTGAGCATTCGCCAGCTTGGAGCGGAGTCGTTTGTGGCCCACAACGTGGTTTCACCGTATCGCCTCAAAGTGCTGGAAGCATTCAAGCGGCACAAGACGCCGCTGAATATCGGCGTGGAGATGCCGACCATTGAAGCTATCAAACGCTTTGTAGCGGCTGGCAATGGAGTAGCACTGGTCCCAGGCCTTGCGGTCGAACCTGAACTGCTGCGAGGTGAACTGGTATCTATTCCTGTTAAGGAACTGAAGATCGAGCGGCAGTTGCGGCTTGTCTATCGCAAGGGCGCACAACTTTCCCACGCAGCCCAGGCATTTCTGAAAGTAGCCGAGTCCATCAGTACGCGAATCAAAGGAAGTTATTTATTCCAGGCGGAGAAGTGATCAGAAGGGACCTCTCGCTGCGCTTCGAGGTTAACTAAAAGGCTTAGATGAGTCAGTCGCTTCGACCTTCGACTTCTTTTGCAGCAGCATTGACGACGCCCAGAAGATAATGAGGGTCGCGCCCAGGATCACGAAATAGACTTTCAGGTTCAGGGTTACGGCAAATGCTATGACAGAAAGAGCGAACCCCCAAAACCATCCTTCAGCCTTGAATCCTTCCGCCCATCTGGCCTTAGCGCCGGAAGCAGGGACCTGCGTCCGCAAGGAGGGCCACAAGCGGCGCACCGCTGTCCGGTAGCGCTCGTAACTTTCACCCTGGGTCGCACGCAATTCTGCTTCTTCACGTAAGATCAGCCGGTACGAGAACACAAACATCGCCACGACGGCCACAAAGAATCCGGTGCGGCTCATCATGGCGCCCATCCCAATCGCCATGAGCACATTGGCGAAATAGAGCGGATTGCGGACGCGGCGATACGGGCCATCGGCAACCAAAGACGCCGTTTTCAGCTGCGCCGCATAGACGACTTCCGCATGAAGATACGAGGAGGCCCAGGTGCGGACCAATGCAGCCACAATCAGCAAGACGGCCGCCAATCCGAAGAGAAGGCGGGCCAAAAGATCTCCGTCAAGCTCAAGTTTGGGCGCCAGCCAGGCAGCCAGAGCCGCGGTAGAGTTCTGCTGATCGAACGAATAAAGCGGAAAAGATACGGCAAAGATCAGGCCAAACAGAAGCGCCCTGTTCTGAAATTCCCAGTTTGTGGCTTTCATCATGAGAAAATTAGCGCGTGGCCTGAAGCAAAGTAAAGAACTATCTGGCAAAGGGACAAGCAAACAGGAATATCAGGTCTTCTCAAATCAAAACCCTGAAATCACAAATCTGACATTCTTCACTGTTGTTGCATCTTCTGCACCGCATCTGTAAATTGCGGATCCTTGGCAAACTTCTGAAAGCAGCTATCTTCCGTCGGATCAGGAGGCAGGTGGCCCGGTGACGCTTTGGCTTTGTACTTATAAGCCTCGCGCAGGTGGCCCAGGCTCTCGTCCATCTTCCCCATCCGGGCGTAGACGCAAGCCATGTCGTAGTGAAAGAGCGGGTATTCGGAATCCTGCGAGAGCCCGAACTCCAGAGTCTGCCTGGCTTTCACCAGATTGCCATTCAGCCGATAGCAAAGCGCCAGGCGGCTGATCAAATCAAGAAACATCTCCTGGTCAAAACTGCGTGTTCGCTTCTCCAGGTCTAAGGCCTTCTGGTAGTACCTGGCTGCTGAACCATAATCAGCTTTCGCCTGCACTTCAGTTCCCTGCGCCAAAAGATTAGAGCTGTTCTCCTGGCTCTGCGGTGTTTGCAGTCCTGACTCATCCGGCAGGAGGCGCACAGTGGAGAGAATCTGTTCGAACGCGGCCTGGTCTGCCGCAGCAAATCCGGTTTTCAACACATGAACTTCCGCGCACAGATCTCGCGCGCCCCAATAAGCCAGCAGATGGCGTGTTTGCGCGCCAAGATCGTCAGTCAAGGTGTATTCCACCCGGAAGACTCCATTCTGGGTGCTTTCCTTAGTGTCCTGGGCTTTGCCGGCAAGGGAATCCTTTATTTTTGGCAAGAACTCGTTCTTGCAACTTTCCCCAGTTGCTGCAAGCGTGACCTGCCGAAGGAGGGCGGTAACGACTACATGGTCGGGCCGCAGCCGGGCGTGCAACATCGTCCATTTGTCCTCGGGAAGAAAGTCCAGATACCAGGGCGATTGACCGACGTTGATTTCCAGTACGCCCTTTACATCAGGAATTTCGACCCGCCCTACGTTGCCGGAAGGTTGTTGCGCAGAGAGCGCCAGGGGAAGAAGGCAGCTGACGAGGAGTTTGAGAGCTTTCATAGAGTATGGGATACCGTGCCGAATACTATGGATGGCCACAGAGCCCGAAAAGTCAGTACTATCGTAATTCAGAAACCCCTTGCCGCTCTAGTCCACAGGGTGTACGCTCCAAGCAAATCCTAAAAACACAGATACTGCTCTCTTCCCGGACCGGAGGAGGGCTTGGCTTTCGATTAGGGGGCGTAAATGGAATTTCTCAAACGGATTGCAGGGGTGGTCGGCTTCATCCTGTTTCTGACGCCGTGCATTATTGCCGGGATCTATGCGGGAAAACTGAACACGGCCAGCACCTTGGCGGGATGGGGTGTGGGAATCGGTGTGGCCATCATCGAGTTCGCAATCATTGTGTTGCTGGGCAGCAAAAAAACCCAGCAGAACCTGATGCTGGCAATCGGAATGGTGGTGGTTGGGGCCTCACCATCACTCTACTGGATAGCCATGCCACTCACGGCGCTCAAGCCATTCAAAGCGCACCTGGGGGAATACCTGACGACGGCATCTGTCGCCAATCCTGAGCAAGTTGAGGCCACCGGCGATCTGCCCGTCAAAGGCAAGCTCATACCGGTGGACATGAAATCGAAGGACATTGACCCGGTCTTTTTCGATCTTTCCAGCGACCTGAAGCCCAAGAATCCGGAAGAGATTGGCACGATTGCCGCGCTGTGGTGGGAGGAGCGGCGGATTGGAAGCTATGGCGGAAAGGGAGGAGCTTACCAGGAGCACTGCACAGTTATGGTATTAGACAAGCTCACAGGAACTCTGCTGGCCGGAAAGTCGTTTGTCGGTTCCGAGCCGCCCAGCACCTCGAAAAATGGCGTAAGCCAGACCGGTGATAAACCCTACAGGGAAATACGCGAGTTCCTTAACGGGTTGCCGCATAAATAACGAAACGAGACTTACCGTCCAATGGGCGTCAGAGAGCTAATTCTTGCTTCTCGGTTCAGGAATCACACCTCACTGCAGTGGGCCATTTTGCACAGACTTCCGGGATGTCTTCGAGGCGGTAACGTAATTACTGGGCGCTACATTTCTAGTGCTGACCAGAACAAGACCTTCGCGACTGCCGTCATGTAACAAAACCTCCCCAGTACAGCCGGTTGAAATACGAGTGGCAGTCCTCTGACTGTGGGCCGCGCTGCGGAATTCCGGTGTTTCGTCTTGTTCACAATTTCTAAGCTTGGTTGTGGCCTCCTTCACGAAAGCGGTCATGTGCAGATTTGAACAGACGTCTGGTGCGTCCGGTCTGGATAATAAGAGTCCGAATCTGCTGTAACCCAAGGCTGAACGTGCTCCGCGCCCGATCTCAGGAGGACCCAAGTGCTCACCACGATCTACAAAGCCCAGCTCAAAGAAAAAGAATACGTTGCCGAAGGCACCATGGCTTTTCATTTTGAGAAACCAGCCGGTTTTCAATTCAGGCCAGGCCAGTACCTTGACGTGACGTTACTCAACCCTCCGGAGACTGACGCGGAAGGAAACATAAGATCATTCTCCATAGCCAGTTCACCGGCAGAGGTGGACCTGATGCTCGCCACTCGAATGCGGGATACAGCCTTTAAGCGTGTCCTGCGAACCCTTCCTTTCCAGGCCGAGCTCCAACTGGAAGGACCGATGGGCTCTTTCACTCTGCACAAGAATGCATCGAAACCGGCTGTCTTTCTGGCGGGAGGAATCGGTATAACCCCGTTTTCCAGCATCCTCCGTCAGGCAGCCAGCGACAAGTTGCTCCAAGACTTGTACCTGTTCTATTCGAACCGACGCCCGGAAGACGCAGCTTTCCTGAAGATTCTCCAGCAATTAGAAAAAGATAATCCCAATTTCCACTTCATCCCCAGCATGACGGAGATGGACAAATCGCAGCAGACCTGGAGTGGCGAGACCGGCTTTATCAACAAAGAGATGCTGGCCAAGTATCTGCCAAGTCTTCTAGGTCCGATCTACTACTCTGCCGGCCCGCCCACAATGGTCACGGCGATGCGGGAAATGCTGATGACTGCCGGTGTGGATGAAGATGACATACGCGCAGAAGAGTTTGCCGGCTATTAACTGTCGTGGCAAGCTACACGATTCGATAACCGTGTCTCTCGCTTAGCGTCACTTCCGCAGTTAGACAAGAGGAAAAAAGAAGATGAAAAGCCCACTTATCGGTCTTCAAGAGTACGGCCAATCCATCTGGCTGGATACCATTTCACGGGAATTGATCGCGAGCGGGGACTTCCGGAGGCTGGTAGAAGAAGACAACGTGCACGGGGTCACCAGTAATCCAACGATTTTTGACAAGGCCATTGAAGGCAGCTCTGACTATGATCCGTCTCTCTCGGCATTGCTTGCTGCCGACCCCGCCGCCAGCACACCCGCACTGCTGGAGAAACTGGAAATCCAGGATATTCAGATGGCTGCGGACATCTTGCGACCTGTCTACGATCGCACCAGCGGCGCAGATGGATTCGCCAGCATCGAGGTATCTCCCCGGTTGGCGCATGACGCCGCCGGAAGCATTGCAGAAGCGCGCCGTCTCCGGGCAGCCGTAAATCGTACTAATTTGATGATCAAGATACCGGCCACGGATGAGGGGATCGATGCAGTGGAAACATTAACGGCAGAAGGCATCAATATCAACATCACGTTGATGTTCTCGCAGACACACTACGAAAAAGTGGCACAAGCTTACTTGCGAGGCCTTGAGCGAAACGCACAACCAAACCAGGTGGTCTCGGTGGCGTCTTTTTTCATCAGTCGTGTGGATACAGAGGTGGACCGCGCGTTGCAGACCATTGGCACCCCTGACGCCTTATCGCTATGCGGGAAGATCGGGATCGCTAACGCCAAACTGATTTATCGCCGCTTCCAGGAGATCTTCCTGGGCGCCGCCTTCGCCAAGTTCAAAACCCGGGGCGCCAACGTCCAAAGACCCTTGTGGGCAAGCACAGGAACCAAGAACCCCGCATATTCGGACGTCTTGTACATCGAAGAGTTGATCGGACCACACACCATCAATACCATGCCTCTCTCTACCTTACGGGCTTTCCGTGACCATGGCCGCCCGGCAGCAACGCTCGAAACAGCAGTGCAACAAGCCGAAGGCGCACTCCTTCGCCTGGCTGGTTTGGGGATTGAACTTGCCCCTGTCACGGAAAAGCTCCTGGAAGATGGACTGAGTGCGTTCCTGGCATCCCTGAGTCAATTGCAAGCTGCGGTAGAGGAAAAGCGCAAATCTCTCTCGAGCAGCCGGAAGATTGCCTGAATGTTACCGCGTTGTACCGCAAAAACAGATGAGATCTGGCGCCAACCCGGCAAATGTCTCCCTCACGGAGAAATGGGATGCTCATGAGCGCTCGGACGTTTATATCGAAGGATATAGAGGTTTGTGCAACGAACACCCCCCGAAAAGGAAGAGCAAAGTTCTGTCTTCTAGTGAATTGTTGGTCATGGGGTCCATGAGCCATGATGCTTAGGCACGGAAGTGGATCTGTTGTCTATTCGAGTCAATGAGAAAGGTTGGGGATTTTATGAGGCACGTGAAAAAATTATCGAGCCTGCTGGCACTATGCCTGCTTGTGATCACAGTTGTGGCATGGTCCTCGAGTGCCAAGCCGAAGAAGTCATCTGCGAAGGAATCATCGAAAGCAGCTCCGCCGCCCGCGCTGTCGGCCAACGACGAGATTATCAACCACAACATGCGAGAGATGCTGGACCAGGGCCGACATACCTTTCGCTTTGACACCTTCGGCGACGAATCGTTCTGGGGTGGGGCCCTGCATCTTCAGCAGGCCATTGCCGGGGAGAAGCTGGGAGGCGTGGGTCCAGGCGTGAGTCCCAAGACGGCGCTCTCGGTAGGCCTGAAAGTTGATGCCGATGCACTGCCTGCGAGCCTTGTGGAACAAATCAAGGCGGGCAAAGTAGATATGGACGACCCGGCGACTACGCTGGCCCTGCTCAAACTCAACTCGGTTGTTGGCGTCACAGGTTTCTTCGACAAGCAAGGAAAGTTAGCATCGATGGGTATCCAGTGCGCTTTCTGTCACTCGACTGTGGACAATTCCTTCGCACCGGGCATTGGTCACCGTCTGGACGGCTGGCCGAACCGCGATCTGAACGTGGGCGCTATTGTTTCCTTGGCTCCGAACCTGCAGCCAGTCGCGGAATTGTTAGGTGTGGATGTGCCCACGGTCAAGAAAGTATTGGCCAGCTGGGGACCAGGAAAATATGACGCTGAGCTCGATCAGGACGGCAAAGCATTTCGACCGGACGGCAAGTCAGCAGCAACTTTGCTGCCCGCAGCCTTTGGCCTCGCCGGAGTAAACAACGGTACGTATACGGGCTGGGGTTCCACCACCTACTGGAATGCCTACGTCGCCAATACGCAGATGCACGGAAAGGGCGCATTTTCAGAACCCAGATTGACGGTGGAAGGCCAATTCCCGGTGGGAATGAGAGCTCATTACAATCAGGTGCGAAATAGCGATGACCGCATCACCGCAAAACTGGGCGCTCTCCAATTTTATCAACTGGCTATCCCCGCTCCCAAACCACCCGAGGGCAGCTATAACAAGGCAGAGGCTGCACGAGGAGAGGCACTCTTCGCCGGAAAGGGCAAATGCGCCGCGTGCCATGTACCACCGCTTTATACTGAGCCCGGCTCCAGCCTCCATACGCCCGAAGAGATCGGCATTGACGATTTCCAATCTTCCCGGTCTCCAACCAACAAGTATCGGACCACGCCGCTTCGCGGGCTGTGGAGCCACCAAAAAGGTGGTTTCTATCATGACGGCCGCTTCCAGACCCTGAACGATGTGGTTGAACACTATGACCAGCTTTCGAAACTGGGGCTTTCTGAGAACGAAAAGAAGGACCTGGTGGAGTTTCTGAAGTCACTTTAGTTGCAATGCGGTCCCTTCTTTCCATGGTCCCAGGGAGCAGGTGATGGTTGACGACCAACTTGACCTGTTTCCTGGGTTTTTCAATTGGTGCTCACATTGCGAAAGATTACCTCCGTCCTGGCGTCGGTCTGCCGAGGGCCTCCTGCCCTCCAAATCCAGGAGCACTAAGCTGAACAGGGACGAACCAGCTATGGCTTGATGCGTCATTTATTTCCCTTCTTGAGGCGGCATGGTTTGGGGTGTAACCTTTGTGGTCGACCTTAATCTGACAATAAACGGGGACTAATATGGCAAGCACGGCCGAAAGCGTCTCTGGGCGAGAGCCAATCAGCGACGAAGACGTTGTTACGCGGGTCCTGGCAGGCGAAACAGGGTTGTTTGAAATCGTGATGCGTCGTTACAACCAGCGCCTCTACCGCGTGGCCCGGGCCATTCTGCGCAATGATGGCGAAGCTGAGGATGTAATGCAGGATGCCTACGTGCGCGCCTATGAACACCTGGGCCAGTTTGCCGGGAGAGCGAAGTTTTCTACCTGGCTGACGCGCATCGCGATCCACGAAGCTTTAGCGCGGGGGCATCGAAAAGAGCGGTATCAGGAGTTGGAACCGATGTCAGGAGGCGGAGATCCCATGGAGAGGTTCGCGTCATTGACGCTCAATCCGGAGCAACAAGCGTCTAATTCCGAGATGCGCGGGCTTCTGGAAGAAACTATCGAAAAGCTGCCGGATGATTACCGCGTAGTTTTCATGTTGCGTCACGTAGAGGAACTGAGCACCATCGAAGTCGCAGAGGCACTCGAGATCACCGAAGAAAACGTCAAAACCCGGCTCCATCGAGCGCGGACGCTGTTGCGCAAGATTCTTTATGCGCGTGCCGGAGTGGAAAGCAGAAAAGCATTCGCGTTTGATGCTATCCGGTGTGATCGGGTGGTTAAGAATGTCTTTGACAGGATTCTCAACCTGACGTCAAGAGCGGAAACCTCGGAGGCCGTGCACTGATTTGGCCGGCCAAGAGCAAATCTCAAGGCAATGTTCGAACCAGCGCGGGTCGCCTGGCAGGGCCATTGACGATGGACCTGGACACTCTGCTTACTACCCGGTTACAACGCGGCGCAGGAAAACGAAACAGGTCGGATGCGCTGGAACCCAGTATTTCATATAGCTTCTTGCGCAATGAGGCGCGGGCCCGGTGCAACAGTACCTTGACATTGCGTGGGCTGGTGCCGAGACATTCGGCCGTTTCAGCCGTGGTCATCCCTTCGATGTCTCGCATGATCTGGACGATGCGTTGTCTTTCCGGCAATCCATCAATCGCTGATTCCAGGACTTGTCCGAGTTCGGCCTGGGAAATCTGCTCCTCTGGAGTCGGGGGGAGCGCCGTCAGTGCCCGGGCACGTCCTTTTGGAGAGTCCAAATGGCCGAGCCGGACAAGACGATTGCGCCGCCGGCGGCGCGATGATGCTTCGTGGATAGCGATCTTGGCGAGCCACGTGGAGAACTTTGCTCTTCCGGCAAACTGACTCAGATGCTCGTAGGCTTGCGCGTTGGTATGTTGGACTATATCTTTAGCTTCGCTGCCGTCCAGCACGATGGCCCGGGCAATCCGATACAGCCTTGGGTTGTAGCGCTCAACGAGCACTTCGTAGGCTTCGGTTTCCCCCATCAGCACTCGTTGGATCACTTCCTCATCGCTCGGTTTGTCGTTGATGTTCCCACCTCAATTGTTGCACTGCCATAGAGCTGGGAACTCCAAAAAGGTTACACCACTAAATAAAAGAATATCTTTGGCCTCGGAATTCTTAGAATCCGCCAATTCCCGGCCTGCTGTAGGGTAGACTTGTGCAGTCAATACGGGCGGCCTGAGAGTCAAATGCAATTGGATGTGGCATTGCTGTATGTTGGTCTCTGGGGCAGGATTTGACGAGCACGTAACGCACATACGGAGGGATTCTAAGTGGTGCGCAAATCTTTCAACCCACAAGTTTTCCTTTCACGAGCCAGTCATGGAACAAAGGTCACAAAGTATGGCGACAAAGAAGTCATCTTCGCTCAGGGCTCTCCTGCGAGCGTGGTCCTTTACATCCAGCGCGGCAAAGTCAAACTGACCGTCACATCGCACGAAGGCAAAGAGGCTGTGGTGGCAATGTTAGCCTCCGGCGATTTTTTGGGAGAGGGATGTCTTGCGGGGCAAGACACTCGCGTAGCAACCGCTATAGCAATGGGCGATTGTGCGGTGCTCGAGATTACGCGGGATACGATGACTCAAATTCTGCATAAGGAACCTGCCCTTTCGGAGCTATTTCTGAAACATCTGCTCACGCGTAATATGCGAATCCAGGAAGACCTGATCGACCAGCTTTTCAACTCCAGTGAAAAGCGGCTGGCGCGTACTTTGCTACTGCTCTCCCGTTTCGGCAAGAGCGAGAGCTCGGAGGCGATAGTGCCCAAAATCACCCATGAAACCCTGGCCGAGATGGTCGGCACTACCCGAGCCAGGATTACCTTTTTTATGAACAAATTCAGGAAGCTGGGACTTATTGAATATAACGGTGAAGTGCGAGTCCGCAGCTCTCTCCTCCATGTTGTCCTGCATGACTAGCTGATTGCGTTCGGCCGCGAGCCCCTGGTATCGGGCTGGGAATCCCTGCTTATTCCCAGAGATTCACGGAAATTCCCGTTTAGGAAGGTCCTTTGAATATTTCGGCGGCAGTGTGCAATTTTGAACCGACACAGCTTACAAACAACGACTATAAGACTTATAAGGGATTTCTAATAAATCGTGCCCGGCTGTAAAACATTTGTGGTCCTTGATTATCGGAGCGGGGAGACATATCGGCTCACTAGCGCGTTCAAGAAGCGAAGCCATGTCGGAGTGACCAGGATGAGAGAGCGAAGCAAGGCAAACGGACACAGTAGCCAGGGTGCGTCTGCCGCAAATCACGTGCTGTTTCAGGATAAACGGCCACACCGACCGTCCGGAATTCACGCGATAAACCAGCAAATCGCGGCTGAAACGGTCAGCGGCGCTGTCCGACGCGGCCAGCGGGCCCTTCTGTTCCGGATGCTGGATGCCCTCTCCGCGGAAACAGATCTTAGTAACTTCTTGGGCCGGGTTGTGATTGCCGTGGCGGAACAATTTGCCGCCCACTCGGCCTATCTATGTCTTCACTGCGAAGACCAGAATGTTCTTCGCCTGGAGGGATGGTATGTCCGCGAGGACCTGGCCCCGGTGCGAGATCCAAAAGCTTTTGCCACCCAACTGCCACGCACTGCTCCAGCGGGTCCTCTATGGCAAAAGCTCCTTCGCATTCCGAAACCGATTCTTGTCCCGAATGCCGTGAAAGACCCGCGGGTCCCATTTCGCGACCTGCTTTCAGCCGACGGCTTGAAGAGTCTCTTGCTGGTTCCGCTGGTGAGCGGAAAGAAACCGCTTGGCTTGATCGGCATCATGAGTCCCGGATCAGAGTCCTACGAGCCAGAAAAGATCGAACTGGCCCAGGGGCTTGCCCAACAAACGGTCGCGGCGCTCCAATTGGCCAGACTGGCCGAAAACGCCAGGCAAGCTGCACTATTGCAAGAAAGAAGCCGAATGGCCCGTGATATCCACGATACTTTGGCGCAGGGATTCGCCGGAATTATGATTCAGATGAATCTCGCAGAAAACATCGTCTTCCAGGACCAGCCAGAAGCGGTGCGTCACATTGCGCGCGCGCGCGAACTGGCTCGTGGCTGTCAGGCTGAGGCCCGCCGCCTGGTCTTCGCTTTGCAACCCCGGTTACTCAAAAAACACTGCCTGGCCGCCGCCCTGCAGCAACTTGCCGCCGAACTCACCTCGGATACTGAGGTACGGCTCGAGTTTGCTCTCCAAGGCGAGACGCCTGTCTTGACCCCGGAAATGGAAGCCGAACTACTCCACATTGGCCAGGAAGCACTCACCAACGTTGTGAAACACGCACGCTCTACCAAGGTAAGAATCGAACTGACCTCCGATCCACAGTGGATACGGCTCAGTATTCAGGATGACGGTAGCGGGTTCGATCCTTTTGCGACAACGCCAACGCAGCGCTTTGGTCTCGCCGGCATGCGGGAACGGTCCCGGCAGATAGGTGGAAAGCTGGAAATCCGCAGCGAACCCGGATGTGGAACTCAGATTCAAGTGGTTGTGCCCTGCGCAGGTAACGGGCATCGTTGCTGAAGGAGTCAAGATAGATGGTTGCTGCCGAAAAAACAGTGCAGTCTTCGCCTGGACGCATCCGCATCCTGATCGCAGATGATCACCCGGTTGTGCGCGAAGGTCTGGCAACCATGGTCAACCGCCAACCGGATATGCAGGTAGTAGCGCAGGTTCACGATGGACAGATGGCGGTAGAGCAGTTCCTGCTTCACCGGCCAGATGTCGTTTTGATGGACATACTCATGCCACACCTGGACGGCATAGGCGCCTTGCAGGCAATTCTTGCTCAGACTCCCCAGGCCCGGATCATTCTCCTGTCGGCTTACGAGGGCGATGAGCACATTTATCAGGGATTGAGGGCTGGCGCCAAGGGTTATCTGGTAAAGGATAGCCCTCTGGAGGACATGATCGAGAGCATTCGGAAAGTCCACACCGGGGTCACGTATATCCTGCCCACTGTAGCGGCGAAGTTGGCGCTGCGTATCACCCGTTCCGCTCTGAGCGACCGGGAACTCGAGGTACTGCGGCTCATGGCAGCGGGCAAGAGCAACAAGGAAATAGGAACGGCCCTCTACATCAGCGAAGGCACGGTCAAGGTGCACGTCAGCAATTTAATGAAGAAACTGAAAGTGACGGGCCGGACTGAGGCCGTCAACTTTGCTCTAGTGCACGGGATGGTGAATCTGAGCAGGATGTCGCCGTAAGGATTCGACACCCTTCCAGTGTTTACAGCAGTAACCGTCTCCTCAAACCGATATGTCAATTCTCCGTATTGGAAACCTTCCATACATGGACCGAGTAAACACACCCTGCACGACGCCCCGAAGAAGACCCACGCTCATAAATTGCGCACTGCCAGGTTTTTTGAACCTTCAGCTGCATCGGACTTATCGGCCAGATGGAAGACCCTTCTCTTTGCCGTACTCGCCGCTTCGCAGAAGTAGTCCGTCTAAGTCAAAGGTTGTAGAGGCCCAACCGCTAAGGGCTATCTCTATGGTGCCGTGAAAATTCCATCTCCAGCGCAATTGTCAAAGTTATGCCCCGTGCATAGGATCAATCCTGCGTTGCTGGGCGAAAAAAACACAAAGCAATGTTTGGCGCCCACCCTCCACTGAACGCTGCAAACTGAATTCCAAAGAAGTTACATCCGTGGAGCAGATATCTCTGCGAACATTTCACTTCCCCGGCCTGCGGCCCAGAAGCGAGATGAGCAATCGGAAGCCGCACTGACGCGTCACACGACGTAACGGAGGCTAAAGGAATGTTCTACAACGTATTCGGCGAGAAGGTTTCGAAAACGCGGTTCAAAGAGATGGTGAATGCTCAGAAGAACCGGCGCGAACTTATCGGCGCAAATCAATTCAACCGCCGGGATCTCATGAAAATGGGGCTGCTCACCGGCGCGGGATATCTGGTGGCCAAGAATGGATTGAGCGGCCGGGCATGGGGACAGACGATTACGCCGGGTCCCATCAACCAGCCCGCCAGCCCGCCTACCCGGTCATTTGTTACGCAAATGCCCATCATGCCGATCCGTCAACCCGTTGCAAAGCTGACACCCACTCCGACGGTGGCTCCCAATACCGCTGCCGGTGAGGGACGCACAAAGCCCCACCAGGCTTTAACCGTGTTCCCGCCGCAGAAGTTTTACCAGACAGTGCAGCAGATCGCTCCCATATTCGTCAGTCCCGATCTGCCGCTCCAGCAGCTCTACACCTTTGACGGCTTCAGCCCAGGCCCAACCTATGTAGCGCACTATCGTGAACCAATTCTGGTGAGGAACTTCAATCGCATCCCCAATGGCCCGCAACCGAGCGGATTTGGAGTGCCATCGCTGACCACGCACTTGCACAATTCCCACACGCCTTCCGAGAGTGACGGCAACCCTTGCGATTTCTTCAACAGCGGCCAGTTCTACGACCAGCACTATCCCAATCAGTACGCCGGCGTCTTGTCTGACCACATTGCGGAAGGCGGTGACCTTAATGAAGCCATGAGCACTCTCTGGTATCACGATCACATGATTGGCGCGACAGCCCAGAACGTCTACAAAGGTCTGGCCGGCTTCTACTTCCTGTTCAACGATCATGACACGGGCAATGAGCACACGGGATTTCGTCTCCCCAGCTTCCCGCAGTACGACATACCGATGTTGTTTGCCGACCGGGTTTTCGACCAGGAAGGGGCCATGGCCTTTGACCTGATGAACCTGGACGGAATCCTGGGTGACAAGTTCCTCACCAACGGGGTCGTCCAGCCGTTCTTCAGGGTGCACCCGCGAAAGTATCGCCTTCGCTGGCTTAACACGGGCATTTCGCGGTTCGTACAGATGTTCCTCACCGATCCGCTGAACCTCAACCAGGACCAAATATTCTTCCAGATCTGCAAGGATGGCAACCTGCTGCCGCAGCCAATCAAGGTGACTTCCTGCACCATGGGCGTGGCGGAACGCGCTGACGTCATTATTGACTTCAGCCAATACGCAGGCCGGTCAGTGTTTATCGAGAACCGCCTGCAACAGATTGATGGACGCGGTCCCACAGACGTGGTGCTGCCCGCCGGCCAGGGCGACAGCTACGTGCGGATTGACGTGACTCTTCCTCATGTGGACGACGACAGCGCCGATCCTGAGGATACGGAGTTCTATGACCTCCCTGCTCTGGAAGCTCCACGCATCAGCCGCACCTTCCACTTCGACCGTCTGAACGGCCAATGGTCCATCAATGGAATCTTTATGACTTGCAACGATGATGGTCCAACGGTACGCGTGCGGGTGGGGCTCAATACCGCCGAGCACTGGGTTCTCTCCAACCTCTCAGGCGATTGGGAGCACCCCATCCACATCCACTTTGAAGAGCACCGCCTTCTCAGCCGCGACCGGGCAACGCCTCCGCCTCCTGAAAGAGGGCGCAACGACGTTACCCGCGTGAAGCACAACAATCGCAATGAACTCTTCTTCCGCTTCCGTGACTTCCATGGGCACTACCCCATGCACTGTCACAACCTGATCCATGAAGACCACGCGATGATGCTCCTCTGGTTCATCGATCCGAACGGTGGGGACAACAACCAGCTTCCGTAACTCGAAGGTATCCTGCATGGCCCGTAAGGGCCGTGCAGGATTCCACCGGGACCCGGAACGTGGAATCAGGAGAAATGATTATGGAAACGACAAGAAGAAAGTTGTTCGGACTCGCCGCCTTTGCTCCCTTGGCCTCCGCCTTGATGTTGGGTCAGGAAAAGAGCACGGCGACATCCATGAACTCCGCCGTGGCTCCGGTGTTAGTTCCCAAAATGATTCCCGAGCTGGCGCCTGGGGTAACCTCGAGCGCCTTCGCCAATCACAGGCCCTCGCTGTCGCCCCGCGAGCAGGCACATCAGCGATATTTCCCTGATGTCACGCTGCTCACTCACGAAGGCAAGAAGGTGAACTTTTATAGCGACCTTATCAAGGGAAAGGTTGTGACCCTCAACTTCATGTTCGCAGATTGCCAGGAAATATGCCCCCTGGTTACGGCGAATCTGGAGAAGGTACAGAAACTGCTTGGTGGCCGCGTGGGAAAAGACATCTTTATGTACTCCTTCTCTCTCCAGGGTCAGGATTCGCCGGAGAAGCTCCGGGCATACAGGAAGGCATACAACATAAAACCTGGCTGGACATTCCTGACCGGTGACTTGAACACTATGGAACTGCTCCGCCGTAAGCTCGGATTCACCTATCCAGATCCCAAGACTGATGCGGACAAGACCCAGCATATCGGAAATTTCCGTTTCGGCAGCGAACCGCTGATCATGTGGGAAACCATGCCCGGCATGGCAGAGCCACGATATCTGGTAGAGATGATTTCATATGTAGAGGCGGAACATCAGGGACACCCTAAAGGCGCAAGGGAAATTTTCCACTCTGCCGATCCTGGCAAAGGCTGAAAGGTTCGGGGCCGTAGCGCGTGGAGGCGCCGCGGTCACCGAATCTCTCCGCTTCAGCAAAATCGACTCACTTTTGATTAGGAGAAAAGATCATGACGTGCAAAAGAAATCTTGAGAATTACATTGCCAGGATGTCCGTCGCTTGTTTAGCGGGGCTGGTAATGTTGCTGCTGGCTACGGCAACTGCGATCGCACAGACGACTACGCCGACGCCTGCGACAACTGTCCACTCGAATATCCCACCCTTCGATTTCAGTGATGCCTTCTACCTCAGCAACGGCCTTGACCCCACCAGGATCGTATTCCGCATCAGTGCGAGTGGCACCGGCGGCGGAGTGTTTGATGCTTCCTTTCCCAGCCCTCAGCTCAGCCAGATCCGTGAGACCTTTTACACCGGCACTTTTGATCGCAACGGTCTGATCAACTTCACCAGTATTCTTGGGGTGCTGGTAAACTCGCACTCGTTCCTGACCACGCCGATTGGACAGAACATGCACAGTGTCGCGGATAGCTTCCAGGCGTTTGTATTTCCCAAGCAACCGAACCTCACCAATGTTGTATGTAACCCTCCCGGCGGTGCTGCGCCCGAGCCCTGCGTTACTCTCAGCCCGGTCGCGCCCAATCGCCGGCAGAACACAATGTTCGATACCCGAGCAACGTACTTCTGCATTGACCTGATCCAAGTGTGGCTTGCCGAATACGTGATCTATACCCCCGCCGCCTTCACTGCTGCCGGCCAGGCTATCTTGAGGCCGATTGCCCAGGCCAACGGCACCACGTTTGATGGTACTCCGGTGCTCAACACGCTTGACCAGATTGACAGCTTGCAAGCGCAGGGTCTCGTCACGCTGGGAGAAGTGCCGGACACGGTTGCGGATGATGGAAGCCAGGGTGTCCGTTACGTGGTGTGCGATGTCATGCAGGACCCCACCGATGGCACGGTGACTCCGGACGGCAAGCTGGTTGACGCCAAGCATAACGATACAGCTCTTACTTCCGTGACGCCGGACTTTGTGGCGGAGTTTACGTGCCTGCAGCAGACCGGCAATTTCTGTCCCGGCAGCCCTCAGCGCGTGCCGGTGCCATTCTAAACCGCACTCTCTCTTCCCCAGGCGGATTTCGCTTTCCTGAAAACCGCCTGGGCGGTGCACCCTCAATTGGCCCGTGAACTGTAAAAGGAAATACTAGTCATGAAACAACTTACCATCAGCCTGGCAATGATCTTCAGCTTAACCGCGTTTGCGCAACTGCCCGGCAACACTAACGCTTCGGCCCCGGGCGCCAGCGCGGTAGCTGGTAGTAACGAAAAGGTCCCAGCGGTAACGGTGATGCTCCACGGCTGGGTGGTAGACGAGGTATGCGGACGGGTTACAGGAAGGACATCAGAGCATGCAAGCTGCGCCAGGATGTGCTCCCGCATCATGCATAAAACAATGGTTTTTGTGAGCGACTACAACGGAGTCAACATCGCTGTAAAGAACCCCAAAGAACTAAGGCCATACATGGGTAAGCATCTGGACATTGAGGCCAGGATCATTGCGGCAAAGACGATTGAGGTCCTGCACGTGGATCCCGCTTCCGCAAATGCTCCACCCAATGACCCGATCGCGGCACATGACGTGCTGATCTTGCCCCAAGCAGAGCCGGCAAAGCCGGCTTCCGCTAAAACGGCAGGCACCCAAGCAGAAAGGAAACTTCAGTAGCCTGGTTCCTAACCTTCAACTATCCTGGCCGGAAGATGGTCATGACGTTTTCAAGGGTCCTCCACATGAGCAAATCACCTTGGCTCCTCGTACTTTTCTCCCTGTGCCTGGTTGCGCTCGCACCGGCGCAATCCTGCGATGATACGTTGTTCCCAGTCATAAGAGACCGGAAGCTTGGTTTCATTGATAAGAGCGGCCACGAGATCATTCCGCCGCGTTTCGCCGATTATCGCAACCTCCAGTATTTTCCGGATCTCCCACAGTTCAATGAGGGGTTGGCACCCGTGTCCGAGAAAGACCGGTTTGGCTACATTGACTGCTCCGGCAACTTCATAATAGCTCCCCAGTTCGCCAGCGCGCGCCCTTTCTCAGAAGGAATTGCCGCGGTCCGCGAAGGGACCTATCCCCAGGCCGCAGGCAAAGCCCTGTGGATTGACCATACTGGGCGGGTACTGCATGCAGAACAAGCCCGGCACTTTCAGACTGATTTTCATGATGGCTTCTTGCTTATGGCAGACGAGAAGAATGGCTGGGAGCCGGGCTATACAAACAAAGACTTTCAATGGTCAATTGCGTCGCAAGCCCTCTTTAGAAGCAGCTTTCATGAGGGCTTTGCTGTTTTCGGCGTCGGCGATCCGGCATCGCGAAAGTTCGGATTCATCGATAAGTCCGGCCAGATCGTGATTCCCGCCCATTACGATCGTGCTTCAGACTTCAGCGAAGGGCTGGCCGGAGTCTGCTACTGGAAAGCTGCCATACCCACTTCCGAAAATGAGAAGACTTGGCGCTGCGGGTTCCTAGATCCCACTGGACAAGTGGTGATTCCGCTCAACTTCAAATCTGTGTCTCCGTTTTCAGAAGGGCGTGCGCTGGCGGAGCAACAGGACGGGCAGCGGGCCATTCTAGACAAAACCGGCCACGTCATCAGCGTTGTTTCATCTCTTGAGGTCGCCGGGCAGTTTCATGAAGGACTGGCACTGGCAAAAAAGGGAGATCGGATCGGCTTCATTGACGCACAAGGGGCCTGGGCCATTCCCGCCCGATTCGCCGGCGCCTCGGACTTTTCCCACGGGGTGGCCATGGTTCAGCTCAGCGACAAAGAGTACGGCTACATCGACAGGCGAGGCAAACTGATATGGCAAGCGAAAACTACCGTCCCTCCCATCGTTTTTATTCCCAGCACGTTTGCCGCAGGATCACGATGATGAAGTCTCTCCCTCTCATTTTGCTCAGCGTCACAGCCTGCACGGTCGCGTGGGCACAGGCCGGCGAAAATGCGTCTGGAGACTTTAAGATTACGCAAACCTATCCTGTTGTCAGCACCTCAACGATCAGTGGCAAGGAAGGCTATCAGCTCTCAACGACGCCTCAAGGCTTTACCGTGACGAGCCACTTGTGGGTGGCAGAAGGTGAGCTGCCTGTGTTCTCGCAGGTGGAAGAGACGCTCGGGCCTGACTGGTCGCTCCAACGCTATACGTTCAACGGCGTAGTTGGCGGCATCAACCAGAAGATTGAGGCCTGGGTTGATGGCGACAAGATACAAATGCAGATGACCTCTGAGCGCATGAATCCACTTCGCGCAGTGGATCTGCGGCCCAACACCGTGGTCCTGGATAACTTTGTTCCCACCCACTTCCAGGTTTTGCTGAACCAGTTCACCAGTGCAACGGCAAAGTCGCCGGGCATGGATTCGGAAGAGGTGTACCTGGTAGTTCCGCAAAAGTTACTGGCATTGAAGGGCACGCTTTCTCGTTCCGGGACTGATACCGGCATTCTGAATGGAAAAGAAATAGAAGTCAAAAAGTATGTCCTGAAAATGCCGGCAAGTATCGCGCAAATCTGGACTGACGATCAGAATCTGGTGCTTGGAGTCTACTTTGACACGCCAGATATTGAGTATCTGCGCGCCGGTTTTGATCTGCCGCAGCTCAACCTGGCAATGAAGAAGACGCTACCTTCTGAAGTGCCGGTCAGCTTTCCCAGCCATGGGCGGCAATTGCTGGGCACCCTGATGTTGCCTCCCGAAAGCCTCGGCAAAAAAGAGAAGTATGCGATGGTGGTCATGGTCGGCGGTTTTGGGCCGGTCGACCGGGATGAGACCGTGGGTCGCAATAAACCCATGCGCGATGTTGCGGTCGGTCTGGCCCGGAAGGGCATTGCCACCCTGCGCTACGACAAGCCCACGTACTCCATTCGCGGCAAGCTGGATCTCATTCACCTGACTATTGAGGAAGAGGCAATTGATGGCGCAGTGGCCGCCATCCATTGCGCTCTCACTCTTCCCCAGATTGACGCTGCAAACATATTTCTTCTCGGGCATAGCGAGGGGGGAGAGATGGCCCCCTTCATCCTGCAACAGGCAACGGAAATTCGCGGCGCCGTTTTGATGGCGACGCCCGGACGTTCACCGGATCAATTTATTCCCGACCAGTTGGCAACCCAGTTGAAGATGAAGGACACGGCGCAACCCGAAATGGATGCGCAGGTGGCTGCCCTGAAAAGTGAGTTCGCTGCCATCCGCAACGGGACACTGCCTAATTCCGTGATGGTGCTGGGCCTTCCCGCCAGCTACTGGCGAAGCTTGATGGCTCGCGACGTCATCCCTGCGTTGCACAACGTGAAGGTGCCTCTACTGGTGCTGCAGGGGGACAGGGACGCCCAGGTCAGCAGGCAGGATTACGAATTAGTTATTGCCGCAGTTCCAACGAACAGGCTGGACGCCGAGTACTTTACGGGTCTGGATCATATTTTCATTCCAGCGCCGGAAGGCGCCAACGGATCGGAGATGGTGATTGGGTCGCGGGTAGCGGATCAGGTCATCAACAGGATTACTGCGTGGCTGGAGAAGCACGAAGGCGGTAACAGCAAAGATGAACTCGCCCGTCGCGCAGGACAACGGCAATAGATCTCTCATGAGAGCTGGTATTTCGATAGATATACGTCTTAGAGGAACTCATGCAGGTTGAGAGTCGTCCGTAAGGCTTTGGTCCAGAATGCCGTGAAAGATGAAATTTCTATAGGAGTCCCTATGCGCTCAGTTACACCGCTTTTGCTTGGTTTGCTGCTCTTCTCCGGATACGGCTTTGCAGAGAAACCGAAAAACTCCGATGCAGCAACTATTACCTTTGACATCCGCATCGGCCAGAACGACAAAGGCACTGAAGAATACAAGATCGTGCACAGCAAGGGTGGCTATCTTCTCACCAGTACTGTCCACCTGCGAAAGTATGGAGAAACAGTCTCCTCCGAGCAGCAGCAGCGGCTCGCGGCCGACTGGAGCCCGCTCGGCTACTCCTTGAAGACAACGATGACCCGGGAGCAAAGAACCACGGAAGCCTCGATCGCGAACGGCAAAGTTAAAATGCACAGCGAATCGGGAGCAGATGTGAAAGACAAAACCATTGATGTGCAATCTCCCACCCTGGTCTTCGACAACATTGTGCCCAGCCAATTCCAGGTGCTGGTCAAGCAATACAACGCCCTTCACTCCCAACACGCAGTGCAATTTCAACTGCTGGTGCCACAGATACTGGGACAATTCTCCGGCACGTTCCAGGCCGCGGGTAGCGGTAGCGGAACATTGGGCGATCACAAAGTAGTGCTGGAAAAATACATCCTGGAGACTCGAGGACTCAGCCTGGAGATTTGGGCCGATGGCCAGGGGCAACTCATGCGCGTGTACCTGCCCGCACGGGATACCGAGTTCGTTCGCACAGATTTCAGAATGAACCCTGGTCCTGTGTCGGCCACCGTTGGCCCAGTCATCTCGCAACGACCGTGAGCTGGAGCATTCATTTTTAAGACTTCGATCGGTGCGCTGGTGTTTCGGATGATTCTTCTCCTCGCTCCAACGGCGCTGGCGCAAGAGTATTACGCCCTAAAGCTGAGGAGGAGTCTCACTTGAGAATGGATTATCTGGCCTCCCGCTGAAATCTCTCGAACTTCAGGGTGAGGTCCACTACATGGGTGTCATCGTGGATGGTTTGCGTGTAGCGTGGAGCCCAGCCATTCAATGCCGCCAGTTCACGAGGATGTTTTGTCATGAAGGCCTTATTGCATGGTCTGAATCTGTCCCGCGGGCTTGCTGGTCATCATCGAGGCCGCATGTCCTCGAATGCCCTTTTCCTTCAGAATCGAATCCAGCGCAGCAGCGACCTGATCAACAAGATTGCCAGTCAGTGGAACGCTACCATCGAAGAGAGGAACTTAGTCAGTCGTTGTGCACTCGCTGGACCAGGTCAGCATCATTACAGTCTTTTTCAGGCTCGCGAACCGGCCCTCCTGGCTTTTTTCTGGTCATCTTTTTTCTGCAGGGCTTTTTGCACTTTTTCTTCCAGGGCACTCACGGTAAAGGGTTTTTGCAGGAAAATGCTGCCCGTCTCCAGAAGTTTCTGGTGGAACATGGCACTATCGGTGTAGCCTGACATGTAGAGTATCTTCAAATCGGGGACTACATCTGCAAGCCGCTGCGCTGCCTCCGTCCCGCGCATGCCTGGCATAACAATATCGGTAATCAGAAGTTGTACCGCGTCTTCGTGGTTTTGAACCAGCTCCAATGCTTCTTCCCCGGTGCGCGCTTCCAGCACGTGATACTCACGACGGCGCAAGGCGCGCACAATCATGTTTCGCAAGTCGGCCTCATCTTCAATCACCAGCACAGTTTCGCCTTTCGCCCGGTATGGAGTTAAAACAGGTTCCCGGTCCAGTTTTTTGGAAGCAGATGTGGCGGGAAAGTAGATTCGGAAGGTTGTGCCCTGGCCCGGCTCGCTATAAACGGCGATATGTCCTCCACTCTGCTTGACGATTCCATAGACGGTGGCCAGACCAAGGCCTGTTCCTTTGCCTTCTTCTTTGGTGGTAAAGAATGGTTCAAAGATCTGGGCTTGAATGGCCGCATCCATTCCCGTTCCAGTATCCGTGACCGCCAGCATTACATATTCACCCGGCACCACACCGCGACGGTGGCGCGTATATTTCTCATCCAGCTTCTTGTTGTTGGTCTCCACCGTGATCTTGCCGCCGTGCGGCATGGCGTCGCGGGCATTCACGATCAGGTTCATGAGCACCTGTTCCACCTGTCCGCGGTCGGCAAAGATGGAAGAAAGCTGCTCTCCCGGCATGAATGCCATGTCTATATCCTCTCCGATCAATCGCGGCAGCATCCTGGACAGGTCAGAAACAACCGAATTGAGATTGAGGGTGATCGGGGTGAGAACCTGTTTGCGGCTGAAAGCCAGAAGTTGACGGGTAAGCGCGGCGGCCCGTTCGGAAGCAGTCTTGACGCGCTCGGCATCAGCCCGACGGGGATCTTTGGGTGAAAGCGTTTCAATCAGCATTCCGGTGTAGCCGTTGATCACGGTGAGCAGATTATTAAAATCATGCGCGATTCCACCTGCGAGCCGGCCAATGGCCTCCATTTTCTGTGATTGACGAAGCTGTTCTTCCAGAGAGCTTTGCTCGCTCAGGTCCTCGACAATGCCCTCGTACGATGGCGTATCAAAACTTTCGCCCGTAACCTTACGACACTGCAGCCGCACCTTGAGCGGCTTGCCATCCTTTCTTTGCCAAAATACTTCATCCACCACGTAGCCGGTCCGCTGCAATTCGTCCATTACGCTCTGGTGCTCATTGGATTCCTGGAAAAGCTCAACGTAAGAACCGAGCTGTACCAACAACTGCGCGGAGTCATAGCCAAGAATCTCGACCAACGCGGGATTCACCGCTTCGAAGCGTCCAGACTCGTTGAAGCGAAAGATGCCGTAGGGAGCATTGTTGACCAGCGAACGATACTGGGACTCAGAACGTGCGAGATCAAGATGCGATCGATCAATTTCCTCTGAGCGGGCCGCCAATGTCTCGACTAGTTGCAAGCGGTCACGAACCCGATTGGCCTCGAGAATTCCATAGGCCACGATGAAAATGCTGATCAAAGAAAGTGCATGGCCGAACCACCACAATAAGGACCAGTGCGGCCCGGCCGTCTGGGCCAGAATACCCAGCGTATAGAGGTACAGGCCCAGACTGAAAAACAAAATCACTGTGTTGCGTTTTCGCTGGTAAAGCCGGAAAGTGGAGATCAGCAATACCGAGATCACGGCGCTGGAAAACAACAACGTGGACATCTGTACGGCCGGAGCGTAGGCCTCGGAGTGGAGTAACCGCCGATCCAGCAACAGCGCCCCAAGGCAAAGAGCGCCAAACAGTAACCCGAAGCGCGAATAAAAAACTAAGCTGCCTTGCAACAGAATGTGCCGCCAATACCGGCGCAAACCTTGCGCATTCAGCAAGATCAGGGCGCACCCGCCAAACATCAGCATCCACGCCATGGAGGCAGTCCTGAGAGTAATTAGATGGACCGGATCACGGATGAAACTTTCCACGATACAGATCAGGGTCATTCCCGCGAAGCCCCCGCTCAGCACGGCAAGGGCAGGATGTTGGCTCATAGCCGCTTCTTTGCCCAGCCACCTGGCAATGATTAACGAAAGCACCGCCGTGGCGACACAGATAACGGCATAAGCCGTTGGGCGGTACCAAGTAGGGCTCGAGTCATCCCGATAGGCTATGAGCAGCGCGGTTGGTGTAATTGCTGCCAGAAAACCCAGCAGGAGCACCGACCGAATGCTTACCTCTTCAGATGGAAGCGACTCAGGCACGGCGCGAATTGTACTCTGTAATCCCTACGGATTAGAATTATTTAACGCATTCCACCCTGTACTTTCGGCCAATGCGCACATTGTCCTAGTGGGAAAGGCCAAGGATTCGCTTTTTGGGAAATGCTCGGATTCGCGGCCCTTGGTACCCGTTTCCCGGCTCACTGAGCCCTCGGCGAACTGCTCAAGGCCCGGTCGATCGAGAGCGCGCCGCAGCCCCTGACCAGAATCGCTAAACCGATGGCAATGGCCAGCAAATGATATTCGTAGCCTTCGCCTTGCTGGTTGCCGAACCAGTTCATGAACAGGCCGAACTTGCTGTGAACCATGAAGATCGCCACCACCATGTTGGCAATGATGCCGAAGGCGGCAATGCGTCCCAACAAACCAACGATCAAGCCCAGCCCGCCGGCAAACTCAGCCATGATGGCCAGAAACGCGAGTGGCGCCGGGATGTGCATCCCCTCGGTAAACATCTTCATGCTGGCGCCGAGGGTATTGCCGCCAAACCAACCGAGCACCTTTTGCCCTCCGTGACAGAGAAATATCACGCCCAGCACCAGCCGCAGCACGGTCAGGGTAAAGTCATTATCCGTATTCACGATTTTTCGAAGCATGGCTGTCTCCGTTCTGATTTTTTAATAGGTTCCATGGATTGTGGTTGTAAACAGACTAATCTCGGTCGATAAAAGTCTCACAAAATCTCTGGCACCGGAAGCTGCAATCACATCACCACTACTCGCGATAAAGATGGGGCCGGAAAATCTCACGACGAGCAGAACATGTTAATTTGTAACACATACACTGGAGTTGAAAAGTGAACATCTTGATTATCGGCGGATCCGGCTTTATCGGGCGGCATCTCGGCTCGCAGTTGTTTGAGAGCGGCCATACAGTCACCGTTTTTCATCGCGGCAACGCACCTGTTCGACCCGGAACAGGCCAAATTCTGGGAGACCACAATAGCCTGAGTGAGCACCGTAATACCTTCCTGCGAGAGAAATTCGATGTTGTAATTGATATGCTGCTCAGCTCGGAGAGCCAGGCCCGGAAGCTGATGGACACATTCCGAGGACTTACTGGACGTGTGGTGGCGCTAAGCAGCATGGACGTATATCGCGCCTGGGGTGTCTTCTATTGTCTGGAAACTGGAGGGCTCCAGGAGCTGCCGGTAACCGAAGACTCAGAGCTGCGAACCAAGCAGATTCGGTATCCGCCTGAGGTGTTGAAGAAGGTCCAGGAAATCTTTTCCTGGATGAATGATGAATACGAGAAGATCACGGTGGAGAAGGAGGTCCTGAATAATGATGGCGAGCTTCCGGGAACAGTGGTGCGGCTGCCGATGGTCTACGGGCCGGGTGACCCTCTCCATCGGCTCCATTTCCTGTTGAAGCGAATGGATGATGGCAGGCGCAGCATTATCTTTGCCGACGATGTGGCTGCGGTGCGAACGCCGCGGGGTTACGTGGAGAATGTGGCCCATGCGATTGCCCTGGCAGCAACTTTAGAGCGCGCATCCGGCCGCGTCTATAACGTGTGTGAACCGACCGCGTTCAGCGAGCTGGATTGGGCCAGGCGGGCTGCCGCGGTGGCAGGCTGGGAAGGAGATTTCGTCGTGCTGCCGCATGATAAGACTCCCAAGCATCTCTTGTGGCCCGGCAATACCGCGCAACACCTGGTAGTGTCATCCGATCGCATTCGTGCCGAACTTGCATATCGCGAACAGGTTCCGCTGAATGAAGCGCTTCGTCGCACGATTCAGTGGGAGCGCGAGCACCTGCCGCAAAACCCAATGGCTCAATTCGACTACCCGGCGGAAGATGATGCTCTTCAGCGTCTAGAGGCCGCGTCATAGCATCGACCGCAAGGCGTCAAAAGGAAACAATGGAAGAATCAATTCACTTTGAGTTTATGCCGGCCAATGGCCAGACCTTTGAAGTCGCCATGTGCGGCGAGGGAGAGAAGCTGGCATTGTGCCTGCACGGCTTTCCTGAGCATGCGCTCTCGTGGCGCGAGCAGTTGCCGGTGCTGGCGCGGCTTGGATATCGCGCATGGGCGCCCAACCAGCGGGGCTATGGACGGTCCAGCCGTCCGGCAAAGGTAGCGGACTATGACATTCAGAAGCTTATCGCCGACGTGGCCGCGCTGATCGATGCTTCCGGAGCCAAGCGCACGGTGCTGATCGGCCACGATTGGGGCGCGGTGGTGGCCTGGGCCTTTGCGGCGCGGCAGGTGCGTCCACTGGATGCGCTGATCATCATGAATGTGCCTCATCCCGTGTGTTATATGGACAGACTGTTTCGCTCATCGCAGTTCTGGAAGTCCTGGTACATCTATTTCTTTCAACTGCCTTGGCTTCCCGAGTGGTTGCTGACCCGGCGCAAGGCCAGAGCAGTGAGCGGAATGGTCCTGCGCACATCAAGCAATCGGGAGAAGTTTCCGCGCGATCTGCTGGACATCTTTCAACAGAACGGGCAAATTCCAGGGGCAGTGACGGCGATGCTGAATTGGTACCGTGCGGCGTTTCGGCGCGCCTTGCGGCGCGGCGGGCGCTCCAGAAGCGACTTCCCGCTGATTCCCACGCACACGCTGATGATCTGGGGAGAAGAAGATGCGGCCCTCGATAAAAGCACGACGTACGACACCGGGCGCTACGTTACCGATCTTACTCTGCGCTATCTGCCCGGCGTCTCTCACTGGGTACAGCAGGACGCCACCGAGGCCGTCAATGAGATGATGAGTTGCTTTCTCTCTGGAAAGCCGGTGCCGGAATTTAAAGAGAAGACGACGGCATGAAACCAATCCCCGCAAAACCGATTCAACGCTGTACCTGGGCCGCCACCGAGCTGATGATTCCTTATCACGACCAGGAATGGGGTGTCCCGCAGCACGATGACGAAGTGTTATTCGAATTTCTGGTTCTTGAGGGAGCACAGGCGGGGCTAAGCTGGTCAACGATTCTGGCCAAGCGTAGCGCCTATCGCAAAGCCTTCAGCAGCTTCAATCCGCTGAAGGTGGCCAAGTACGGACCGGACAAGCTCGCTCAACTGCTCGCTAATCCAGGAATTGTTCGCAACCGCTTGAAAGTACAATCAGCGGTCCGCAATGCGCGGGCATTTCTCCAAGTGAAAAAAGAATTTGGCAGTTTTGACCGTTATATCTGGCAGTTTGTCGGTGGCAAGCCGCTGATGCATGCGCGGCGCTCGATGGGGCAGGTCCCCGCCCAGACGGTTGAGTCTGTCAGCATGAGCAAAGATCTGCTAAAGCGCGGATTCAACTTCGTCGGCCCTACGGTCTGCTATGCCTTCATGCAAGCAGTGGGCATGGTGAACGATCATCTGGTCAGTTGTTTCCGGCATGCCGAGCTCGCGAAGATTCAAAAATAAGAGAGTCTCGATCCGCTATCCCCTGCCGCCACCGCTGACTGTAAGGACCTCGCCGCTGACGTAATCCGAAAGAGGGGAACAGAAGAACAAGACTGCTCCGGCCGCCTCCTCCGGTGAGCCCAGGCGGCCCAGTGCACAATAGCTTTGTATCTTCTCCCGGAAATCCGGATGGATTCCAATCCGAATCTGTTTGCCCTTCCGTTCGATCACTGAGTCCGGGTCGTCCAGCGACTTAAGCATCCGGGTGTCTATGGAGCCAAATGCAACCGAGTTCACGTTGACGTTGTACCGGCCCCACTCCTTGGCCAGAGTCCTGGTGACGCCATTGATGCCGGCCTTGCCGGCGGCGTAACCTGCCTGCCCGGCATTCCCGAGCGTGCCGGACACGGAGCTGATGTTCACCACCTTGCGCATGACCAGACGGCCTTCAGCGTTTTCGCGTTTCGCGGCCTCGCGAATCCATCCTGAGGCCGCGCGCAGGATGCGAAACGGAGCCACCAGGTGAATATCCAACATGGCCTGGAACTGCTCGTCGGTCATCTTTTGGATCACGTTATCCCAGGAATACCCGGCGTTGTTGACGATAATATCGATGGATCCAAACGCAGCCACGGTGGCATCCACGAGCTTTTGCGGGAACTCCGGCGCAGTGAGATCGCCGGGCAAAGCCTTGGCGCGGCCTCCGGCGGCCTCAATCAACGAGGCTGTTTCTTGCAACGGCCCCTGGTCGATATCGTTGAGCACGACTGCGGCGCCGGCCTCAGCCAGCTTCAGTGCAATGGCGCGTCCAATCCCGCGCCCAGAACCGGTAACCAGGGCAGTCTTTCCACGAAGAGAAAAGGGCATAGGCTGCGGATTTTAACATAGCGATCGGGCAGCCCTCTCCACCCTTCCCCACTACCACCCTCGGCGTCAGACCAGTGATTCTGTCTTGGACTCCAGGTATGTGCATAAATGTGGAATATGTGTACATTCGGTGATATTCTCGTGGAAGCGGGAAAGGGAGCACTCCCATGGCTACGGCAAGGCGTCGTTCACACAAGCACTTTCAATTGGATTCCGTGAAACTCAAACGTGCCCAAAAAGCTTTGCGAGCGAAAACCGAGACTGAGACCATCGTGCGCGCGTTGGATTTAGCGATTGCCGAGCACCAGAGCAACCGGCTGGCTCTTGAAGCCCATGAGCGTTTCATCAAGAGCGGCATTGACATCAAGGATGCATACGGCACGCTGGACGGTTAGATGCAGCCCGCCCTTTTTGACTCCTCCATTTACATCACTGCACTGCGGCGAGGAGACGATGCGGCGCTGGCGCTACGCCAATTCGCTACGGATGCACCCCTTTGGCTCAGTGCTGTTGTGCTCGAAGAACTCTATGCGGGTGCAGCCGGCCGCGATCGTCAGGTTGTGGAGCGCCTGGAACGAGATTTTGATAGGGCAAGGCGCATCGTGACACCGAATCTTAGCGATTGGACTCAAGCCGGTAGAGTGCTGGCTCGCCTGGCGGCCAAGTATGACTACGAACAGATAGGACAGGGCCGATTGACCAATGATGCATTGATCGCGATGAGCGCGGGACGATTGGGCATCCGGGTGATCACAGCCAACAAACGAGACTTCAGCAGGCTCGCCGAGTTTCGCCCCTTTCAATGGCAGGTGACCACACTTTGAGGGATCTCTCCCTTCGCAAGCTCAGGGTTCGAGGTAAACTAAAAAGCGATTCCTTATTCCCGGGTTTGGCGACTGCTCCGGTGGTGGCGTTCACAAATACGCCGTACCCGTTCTTGGTGTCTCCCCAGAGCACGTACCAGACCGGCGCTGCGAAGCGCGTGGGATTCTTGCCCAGAAGAAAGGAAGCTTCCTTGTCAGGATGTTTCTTCAACCAGCTATCCGCCTGCGCCTGTGCTGTTTTGTACGCCGCATCGGAATCGGTGGCCAATTCCGAGGTCTGGAATGGCATCACGTCTGATGAAGGCCCGCCCCACGTCAGAGGATGACCTACGTTAATGCCCTTATAAATGTCTGGCGGATGGGCTACGACGGCGTAGGTGATGACCACCGCCTCGTGCTTCTTGTAAGAACCGAAAGTGGCGGTCCACATGCCCGCCTTACCGTCAGCATTCTTGACGCCGGGAACCTGCTTGCTCTCAAGCTTCAGTGGCACTATGTCCGGCGACCAGGCATATGCCGATTTGTACATGGCCCAGAAGGCAGTTTTTCCCGGGATTGGATCGGAAGAAGCCGAAGGTTCGTTGCCGGCGGTGCCAGCCTTGGGCGATTCCGAGCACGCCGTCATCAAGAGGACGGCAATAGCGACAACAACTCTTAAGCAATTGCGATACATACCGTTACCTCCATCGCAACAAGTTAGTTCGGAATCATTCTATTCTCCTGTAACCTATTAGCAAATGTTTTCGACGCTGCTAACACGAACTGTCCCACACGTTTCTCGCCTTGGAACCATCGCAACCCTGCTGTTTTTGTTCACCGCTTCAACCGCCATGCCCGAGGACACGCCGGCAGCTACGCGCCCGGAGGATGTGGTTTCATTCCTCAACCAGACGATCATCTGGTACCGGCAGCTCGCGTCTCTGCAGCCACTGGTGAATGAGCCAAGCGATTCGGTTTTCCTGAATGACAATCGCCAGATCGCCGACCAGGTGGTGCGGCTGTCTTTTGAGTTCGCCCGGACGGAAGACCAACTGCTGGCCGGACAGAAAGCTGAGACTGCGGCGAAGACGGAGGAGGCCAATTCATCCAGCTATCAAAATCTGGTCAATGCGGCGGAAAAGTCACAGCAGAAAATCGACCAGGAAGAAAAAGAGCTCGCATCACTCAAACAGGAGTTAAGCACGGCCGCGGGAAAGAAGCGGACCATCCTGGAATCGGCCATCGCGGAGAGCCAGGACGAACTGGATCTGCTGAAAGCCCGGCATGACTCGATCGAAGACATCCTGCAGTACGTAAGCGGAGTAACGGCCCTGGGCGCCTCCAAGGGCTTGCGCAAGCAGATTGAAGAGCTCGCGCGCACAGTTCCGGCGGCTGATGCAGAGACGGGTAAACAACCCGCCGGAGCCAATCCGGCAGCCACAGGCGCTCCAACTCAGGTGGCGATGGCAACTTCAGCGGACCGGAAACCAGAATCCTCCGGGATATTTGGTTTGCTCGCAGATGTATTTGAGTTCCGGCGCAAGGTGCAACTGCTGGATGATTGTGTGCGCCTCACCGATGTATTGGCGGAATCGTCAAAAAACCTGCGCGGCCCCATGGTCACGCGCATCCGGGAGCTCACGCACCGCAGTGACGAACTTGCCGACCAGCCGCAGTCGCAGGACCCGGCGGCGCTGGAGCAGCAGCGAAAGGAACTGCAGGGCCTCACGGCACAATACAAGCAGCTTTCAGCGACCATTCTTCCATTAGGCAAACAAAATATTCTGCTGGATGTCTACCGGCGAAATATCGCGAACTGGGAAAACGTGGTCCAGGGACAGTATTCAGACCGGCGGAAGGGCCTCTTGCTGCGTCTGGGCGTCCTGGCCGGCGTGATTCTCCTGATTCTCGCCGCCTCCGAGATCTGGCGCAGGTTTACGTTTCGCTACATTCAAGACAGCCGCCGGCGTCACCAGTTTCTTGTTCTGCGCCGGATCATCGTGATTCCCATGATCCTGGTGATCATCGTTGTGGCCTTTGCCAATGGACTGGGATCGGTGACTCTGTTTGCCGGGCTGTCCACGGCCGGCCTGGCAGTTGCGCTGCAAAACCTGATTCAATCCGTAGTCGGTTACTTCGTTCTGATCGGCAAATACGGTGTGCGGGTGGGTGACCGCGTCCAGGTGGCGGGAGTTACCGGTGACGTAATTGATATCGGCCTGGCCCGGCTGCACCTGGTGGAGGTAAGCAGTGGTCTGGGAACGCGGCCAACGGGACGCGTGGTCGCTTTTTCCAATGCTGTGGTCTTCCAGCCAGATTCCGGATTCTTTAAGCAAATCCCCGGCACAAATTTTGTGTGGCATGACGTCTCCCTCACTTTGACTGCGGACAGCGACTTTCGGCAAGTGGAGGAAAAGATGCTGCAAGCCGTGAACCGCATCTTCAGTGATTACAAGGAAAAGATGGAGATCCAGCGCAGCAGTATGAAACGCGCCGTTGAGGGGCTCTCGGTTGAACCCTTCAATCCTGAGAGCCGGTTGTATCTGACGTCCACGGGAACCCAGATCGTGGTGCGCTATCCAGTTGAGGTGGGAGAGTCCGCCGAAATTGACGACCGCATAGCGCGCGAAGTGCTGGACGCAACCGGCAGAAAGCCCAAGGTACAGGCTGAAGTCCCAACGCCGAGCAGTGCGGGGCAGAATGCAAGGATGGAAAAAACAGAGTGAGGATGATTTGGTAATTTGGTAAGTTGGTAAGTTGGTAATTTTGAAAGCCCAACTCACGAGACGGATCCTGAGATGAAAAAGATTCCGGCAGCGAAATTCAAAGCCCAGTGTCTGACGATCATTGAAACGGTTCACGCCACCCGAGAACCAGTTTTGATTACTCAACGCGGACGTCCTTTAGCCAAAGTCGTACCCGCCGGTGAAGCTCAAGAATTCCTGGGTCGATTGAAAGGTGTAGTAAAGATAAACGGAGATATTGAATCGCCACTCCAGGGTGCCGAAGCATGGGAAGCCCTGCGATAAGCTTTGTTGATGCTCGCGTACTACTGTTGCGAGGGCAGTGGTTGATTGATGACCCATCACCCGCTCCACCGGATCAACCGATTTCCTCATTCGACCCAGTCAGCTATGAAGATATTTGTCTCGTGCGGTTCTTTGCCGTTGCGGTTTGAGGCCCAGACCAGCTTTTTGCCGTCCGAGCTGAACATTGGAAAAGCATCGAAGTCAGGATAGAAGGTAATCCGCTCCTGACCTGTTCCATCCTCATTGATGATGTAGAGATCGAAATCGCGCCCGTTCCTGGGATCATTCACGTTGGAGGCAAAGATGATGCGCTTGCCATCCGGCAGAAAGTACGGAGCAAAGTTGGCGGCGCCGTTGTGCGTAACCTGACGCTTGTGGCTGCCGTCGGCATCCATGACCCAGATTTCCAGGTTGCCGGGACGAATGAGTCCTTTGGAGAGCAGGTCTTTGTAGTCGGCAATCTCCTGCGGCGTCTTTGGGTGCTCGGCGCGGTAGACGATCTTCTTGCCATCGTAGGACCAGAAAGGACCGCCGTCGTAACCCAGCTCATGCGTCAACTGGCGAACGTGGCTGCCATCGGCGTCCATGGTGTAAATATCCAGGTCGCCGTTGCGGGTGGAGGTAAAGACAATCTTTTTGCCATCGCGAGTGATGGTGGATTCCGCGTTATAGCCGCGGGCATGGGAGAGCTGGCGCAGATCGCTGCCGTCCGGTTTGGACGTGTAAATTTGATATGTATCGTAGATAGGCCAGACGTAACCGCGAGAATAGTCGGGCTTGGGTGGACACTCTGGACTGGCCGCGTGGGTGGAGGAAAAGAGAATGCGCTCACCGGCGGGAAAGAAATAGCTGCACGTAGTTCGTCCCTTGCCGGTGCTCACCAATTTCGGCTGAGCAGGCTTACCGTCCGGTGTGTCTACGGGGATAGTGTAAATCTGGTCGCAGGCAACGTCGCCGCCCTGATGCTGAAAGATCAGGTAGTGATCGTCCGCGGAAAAGTAGGCTTCGGCATTCTGGCCGCCAAAGGTAAGCTGGCGGACGTTGCGCAGATGCTTCTCGCCGGGATAGACGAGCGACGAGGTTTTGGTCTCCTGGCTGCGAACGGCCAGCGACGGGACGATTAGAGTGGCAAACAGCACCAGGGAAATAGAGTTTAATTTAGGCATAAGAACAGACATTTTTGATTTGTGATTTTTGATCTTTGATTTAAAACCAAACCACGGCTCTTGACTGCAAAGATCTCGCACGTATCTACAAATTTAAGAATCAAAAAATCACAAATCATAGATCAAAACTCATGCTGCCGCTCATCTTCTTTGCTCCAGTTTCACGTTCACGGTAATGGGTTCCTGTCCGCGCAGCACCTTCACCTCCACCACGTCACCCACTTTGCTGCGTCTCAGCGCGTCGGTAAAGTCATACAGGTTCTTGATCGGCTTATCGCCAAACTGGATGAGCACGTCGCCGGGCTTCAATCCTGCCTTGGCTGCCGGTGATCCCGCCCGCACATCGGAGAAGCGGACTCCATTTTCTACCTGGCCGAAATCGGGGATGGAGCCGAAATAAGGGCCGTAACCGCCGCCGCCCCCGGACGTCCCTGACGGCCTGTTCTCAACGACCGCAACAAAGCTGGGCCGCTCCGACGCAGAGGCCAACTGCTGCGAGACATCCTGCACCAGATCCAGCAGGCGCACCGCTTCCTCCGAGTTGATCTTCTCCCAGGTATCGGAGGGCTTATGGTAATCCGCGTGGAGTCCGGAGAAGAAGAAGAGCGCGGGAACATGCTTGACTATAAAGGAAGTGTGATCACTGGAGGCGGGGCCTCCGGGCGAATATTCGATCTTGAAGCCGGACTTACTTTTGGCCTGTGCCTGATCGAGCACGTTCTGAAAGGTGGAACCTGTCCCTACGCCACCAATGAAGACTTTGTCATCCTTGATCCGGCCAATCATGTCCATGTTCAGCATGGCGACGGCTTTGTCCAAGGGCCTGGTAGGTCTTGCCACCCATTCGGCTGAGCCGAGAAGTCCCAGCTCTTCTCCAGCAAAGCTCATGAAGAGGATTCCGCGATGTAGCTGGCCCTTCAGAGGCGCAAAGCGGCGGGCCAACTCAAGCACACCCGCTGTACCGGAGGCATTGTCATCCGCGCCGGGATGGATTTGGCCGATCTGGTCCGGCGCCAGCGAATCAAAGTTGCCACGGCCGAGATGATCGTAGTGCGCGCCCACAATAATGTATTCATCCGTCTGTCCCGGCAGGTAGGCAAGCACATTGTTGACTGTGGCCTGAGTGCTCTCAATGTTTACTTTCAGAGAAATATGGAGGCTGTCCGGGAAGGCAAACGAATTGGGTTTGGAGGAACTGTTGATGTGGCTCTGGATTTCCACCAGGGATTTGCCGGCGTCCTGGAACCACTTCTCCGCCACGGCGTTCTTCACCTGGACGAGAATGATGCCGCTATCGCGCGGGCCGCTGACGCTGCCAAAGCGCGTCAACAAGTCTTCTTCACCGTCCCCCAATTTTCCATTAATCACCACGACTGCTTTTGCGCCACGGTCCCGGGCGTTGATGGCCTTGGTAATCAACTGTGCGTGCTGCGTCTGCTCGTGCTTCCCTGCTGTGAAGCCTGACGGCTCGTAGCGCAGCACCACCACGATCTTGTCTTTCACGTCCATGCCGGCGTAGTCGTCATAGCCGAACTCAGTGGCTGAGGCTCCATAGCCCGCAAAAACCACCGGGCCGCCGGCCACGCCTGATGCGGAAAAGCTGAATGGAACAAAGTCCTGATTCAGCTTCAACTCGGTCTTTCCAACCTGAAGATGGTTGTCACTCTTCAATTGCGCTCCGGTCACGAGTTTGAAGGGCTGAAAGTAAGACTCGGTACCGGCCGGTTCCAGCCCCAAACTTTTGTAGCGCTGCTCAAGGAAGTGCGCGGCGCGCTCCAGGCCTTTGGTTCCGGCGCCGCGTCCTTCCATGGATGGCGCGCTCAGGGTCTTGATGTCGTCGAGGTAACGCTGGGCATCGCTCTGCGCAGCTGAGGCACCCAGCGCCAGCGCGAGGACCGTGAGAACTATTATGCCGGGGATTTTCCGGCGCATTGGTGGGAGCGGCAGCATCATAATTCGTTTACAGAATACACCGTTCAGTTGGACATCGGTGCATCGGTATATCGGGGTATCGGGTCATCGGAAGAGAAACCCAGGCTCCCGATGGTTGACGACGGCAAAAATCTGGGCATCGCGCCAGCAGGTGTAACAGCGTTACAACCCGCGTCTTTAGCGGCGATTTCTGATTCCTGCTGGGGCGTAACCGTCAGCTTGCCGGCGAGGTGTTGGTTCATTGCAGCGGGCTGACCCTTCGACTCTCCGCTTCGCGGAGCCTCTTGATGACAGGCTTCGGGGCCGTTTCCATGATAGTTCAAACCAGGAGAGCTCAGAGCAGGAACGTGGGCATTAGAAAGTTTGTAACCGAAATGCCTTTGCCATGGCTCCAGGAACTGCCACAACTGGTAGCCGCGAGCGGGATTGGTGGCACCGATGCGTTGTGGGCGGGGGTGAATGTCGAAGGGGGCGAGGAGGCGGGCGACCTTGGAGGCGGTGAGGGGACCGTCTACGTCCCAGGGACGATGGGGCATGGCCTGCATCCAGTCCAGCAGGTGGGCGGTGGAGAAGCGTTCGGGGAAGCCGTGGCAGGACAGGTAACGGTAGATGTCATCGAGGAGCTGCAGGCTGGGTTGGAGATCGAAGACGACCTCTTCTTCGAAGACCGCGGCCAAGGCCTGGCGGGTGCGGGCGGGCCATTCGGCACCGATGGAGTCGGCCAGTTGGAGGAGAGGTTCGATCAGGTCCTGGCGACGGGGGGAGAGGCCGGGAGGAAAGTCTTGTGTGGAGTAGGGCTGCCGCTTTTCCAGATCAGGCAGATTCTGCTGGGCCCAGGCCTGGAGCTGCTGTCTCAGAGGCTCGGCTTCTTGCGTGGCACGGCGCAGGTGGAAGCGCTCGACTCTCTTGTTCGCGGTCGCAGGCGTCTCTATCCGGTCGCGCTGATCACGCGCAGAACGCAGATCGGCGCGCGGTCCCAATGGTTGGAGAATGATACAGATAGAGCGGTCGGCGAGGGCTTCAGGGAGTTGGCCCATTCCGGCAAAGGCTTTGGGACGAAAAACGTCGCGCTCCTCAGGGCCGGTGGTGTAGCCGGGGCCGCAATGATAGCCGCTGGCAAGGAGAGCACGCAGAGTCGGACTCTTGCTACGGGCACGGGTGCCGACCGTGGCCTGGCATTCATCGAGCAGGACGGCGGAGACAATCCCCTCTTTCATACGGCGAGCAAGGGTGGAAGCGGCAAAGCCCGCAGTAAGGGCAGGATGATCACAGAGCAGGTTGAGCAGTTGCAGGCAGAGAGTCTTACCGGATTGCTTGTGCAAGGACTGGATGGAGAGATATGGGGTGACCTGAGCCGCAGACAGACAGTAGGTGTGGAGGACCCAGAGAGCCATGACGGTACGCTGATCGTCGGAACAGTGCAGGTAACGTCCGATGAATTCGCTTACTTGTGAAAGGACATCGGATTGTGTGGGAACGGCTAGGGTTGAGTTAGACATTATCGAACCTCTTGAGAAGTTGGTAATTGGGTAAGTTGGTAAGTTGGTAATTGAAGAGCTGGCCATTGGCTTTTGGCTGAAAGGGATCGCTCTAGCTGCTGTGAACACCTTTCGTGCGGCAATAGCCCTCCTATCAGTCAAATGAGGGCAGAATAGCTGGAGGGAATGGGCGATGCAACTTTAGTACACCTAATTCTAGCCGCGTAAATACAGGGGATGAGAGAAATGCCAACATTGTATGAGTGGCAAAAGGCGGCTGTTGGCAATTAGCAATACCAAATATCAACAGCAAAACCAAGGGCAAAAGCAAAAGCAGTTCTTACCGCTGATTTGCGCTGATGAACGCTGACAGGAAGAACGCAGGCGTTAGTGCCTGGTATTTAGTAGTTAGCCGAAAAGCAACCCCGACCCCCGACTGCAAACTCCAACACCAGCCTTGGCGCTGATCCACGGTATGCCGGGACGGGCTTTGGCCAATGAACGCTGATAGGGGACGCTAGATTTCCCAGACTAAGCCTTACCTCAATGAACTCTTCGCCGCCCTTGTCCCGCCTTCCTTACCCTGGTAGAATCTATTCCTTACCGTTGTAAGGAGCAAAACCCACAGCATGAAAATCCTTGCAGAAAGCATCCTGACCAGCAAAGAACAGCTCACGGTTCCCAAGGTAGTCCGCCAATTACTGGATGTTCATGCCGGCGATAGCCTGGTATGGAGTCTGGATGAACAAGGCCAGCTGGTGGTTTCTGGCGGCCGTCCCAACTCGCTGGCGGATATTCGAGCAGCCGTGGCGGCGGCGGGACGCATCCGTTCACCGAAAGGCATCAGCGTTGAAGATATGAAGTCAGGGATCGCTGCTGCGATGCGGAGGAAGCATGGGCGCAGTTGATACCAACGTGCTGGTGCGTCTGCTGGTGGCTGATGATCCTGCACAGACCCGACGAGCTGCAGCCTTTCTAGAGGGCCAACGCCCGGTTTGGATATCCACCGTCATTCTGGTGGAAACGGTATGGGTGCTGATGACAGTCTATGTCTGGTCCAAGGCACAGATTCTGGCCATGTTGCACACTGCCACGGACAGCCGGGATTTTGCTTTCCAAGCCGTAGAGGCGGTGCGAACAGCAACCCGTGTTTATGCATCCAGTAAAGCCGATTTCTCCGATTGCCTGGCCCTGGAACTGGCCCGCGCCGAAGGACATCTGCCCTTCGCCACGTTTGACAAAGCCACGACGAAGCTATCCGGCGCCGTGACTCCATAGTTGCTTATGGGAGCAAGGTTCCGAAAAATCCTTCGGCTGTGAAGGCGCTATGAGCACGGAAGAATCCAGATAGATCACAGTCATCAGCCCTGGTCGCGATCCTCTAAAATCGCAGCAATCGCAGGTGAGGCATCCATCTTAGGGCCATCAAGCTTCAATCTGGCAAGCGGAGGAGGCTCGGCTCCGCGCCGGATAAGACCGGCGGCGATGAGACGCTCGCGCGGGCTTCTCGGGATAGGCATAATGTTTGCCACTTCCTGGTTGTTTTTAGTGATCGATACAGCCTGGCCGGTTCGCTGGACTATGGTGTCCAAAAGGACGCTACCAGTTGTGCTCCTCTATTTGTTCGCAACCTTCTTCGATGATCCGGGCTAGTTCGTCGCCTTCTTCGACGGTCAAGGAGCCTGCAGTTCTATCGATAATGGCATCTCTCTCGGCGTCGCTGATCGTCCTGAGTTTGTGAATGTAGTCCGCGGCGCTCTCCAGCCGGTTAGGCGGCAGCGTCTTCAGGTTTTCGAGAATGAATTCCAGATTGCTCACGACATCCTCAAGTTACCACGTGCAATGCTGACGCTCAAGCCTGAAAGCAACATCGGAAAGGTCTATACCATGGGAGAGCTCGCGCTACCGCTCGCTGGGTGGATCGTGTGTTTCGCTGAGCCGTCACAGATCTCCGCTGCGATTCGAGCCAAGCGGGATCTTGGCTGCGATTGAGCGCTGTCCATCCGCGACGCTAACTCGATACCTGCTTTACGCGTCCGCCAATTTGGGGTTGTCGTAGGCTCTGCAACCTCGCAGCTTGCGGAGAAATCAAAAGCATTTTTTTAGAGGCGCTCCGCCCGCCACGGCGGACTGCACGCTGGCCTTCGGCAGATCGGAAAAGAGATTGTTTCGTTTTGTTTCCCAGGGTTGCGCACCGACGCTTCGCTTTCGGTGCTCCACCCTAGGCTACATTGGGCCACCCCTCCGGGGTTTGGAGATGGGAAGCGCATGACCGAAGCGGAGCCGCAACCAATCGCCACAGATCCTTCGGCATATACCTCAGGACAGGTTTTTCGCAGACGGCCACCAATAAAACCAGCTTGTCTCTGTCCGGGAATCAACGCGAGTGGACGCGAATCTTGAAACAAGAAAAGAGAAAAGGAGAATAGCGGCGACGGCAACTAGAATTTTGTTGCCGCCGCCCGAAACGACTGAGTGGCTTAGCTCCCCCAGGCTGAGGGAGGAACAACGATGTGTTGGGTAGGGACAAGGGTGTTCACCGAGACATGCGGCCAGGTGAGGCCCTTGAAGTTCAGAAAGACGGTCTGGGTGTACTGAATCTGATTGAAATGAAGGGTAAGCTGGCGCGGCGCAGTCAGTTCAGCCGGTGGTGTGACGGAGAATTGGGCCGCGCGCTGACCAGCAACACTCGGTTTGGCGCTGATCAAGTGGGGCGCATGGCCTGGCTTGAAGGGCGGCACGGTAATCACTTCTTCGACGGTTTCAATCCAGAAAATCGCCGTCATCTGCACGGCGTTTGCGTTCGGCGCCGTAGCCGCGGCCTGACCCATCAAGAAGGCGATGTTATCGGTTCCGCCCCCAAAGGGTATGGGAGGCGCCTGCGTGTTAATGATGATGGCCGTCGTCTTGATGATCTTTTGTTTGCTGATATGATCGCGCAGCAGCTTATTAGGATCGTCCAAAATGGCCTGGGTGATGGTGCCGGCGGCAATGTAGCTGGTTAGATCTTGTGGAATCCTCGGCGTTTTTTGGTCGCTGGCGGTCTGGCTGGCAAACCTGATCTTGTCCGCAGGATTTCCGGTTTTGAATGGCGTGATGTCAACCGGCTCTATTTTCGGCGGTCCGGCGATGGTAACAAAGTTGCCTTGAGCCTCGATGGTAGTCCCGTGCGGGATTGACGCCATGCGTGCAACCGTTTCCCCTAATGGTGGCACGGTCGTCGCCGGCACATGAATCCAGAGTCCGGGCTCGAAGTGGATACCGACGCTTTCACCGTGGATGGTAATATCGTTGACCTTCTGCAGGTAAGGCACTCCGTTGAGGAAAATATCTCCCTGCGGATTTGAACCCCGATTCGGAACCGCGCCCAGGGGCGGCGAAAAGGACAGGGTCTCCGAGGTGAGGTTGAGTTCCAGAATGTTGTCGCTGGTAACTGGAATGGGTAGCGGGGTTGGGGTCACCGTGTTGTCGGGGCGGAAGATGGTGTTGAAGCCCTGACCAGCCCAATCTCCAACAAAGGCGGCGAGTGGTCCAAGGGGGGCGGGCGTTGGAGGTGGAGGGACCACCTTATGATCCGGGCGGACAAACGCAAATCTGAAGTCAGCAGTCATATCAACTTTAGGTTTTGAATCGCTCATTCGTAGTCCTCTTTCTCGGCAAGTTTAGAGACACTTGAAGTTTGAATGGTTGAGTTGCGCTCATATTGAGCGGGAGACCTAATTTGGGTTTATTTGGTACTGTTGAGTACTACACACTTCCTGGCTCAAATTCAATAACGGAATCGCCACAGGATTCCCTAAGTGCCAAAAAGATAAACTGCAAAGACGCCTGGTTCCAAAAACCTGCTGCTAAAAGCGGAGAAAACAGGGCCGATGGGGCCTCTTTAGCGCCAATACATTTTTTAATAGTAGATATCAATTTTTTAATAAAATATTGAAACGTTTTGCCCGGTTGCAACACTATCTTATTAAGAGGGTCCACCACTTCTCTCCCTCCTAAGCAACTTCAACAAATTCAATAAGGAGTCCCTATGGTACATTCCAGACCATCGGACGGAGCCGTGTCTCCATCCAGAACCACTAATTCCCTGCCAACTCAGCTCGAAGGCAACCGTGCAATGAAATATCAAAAGAATACTCGGATGAAACGATACGCCATTGTTTGGCTTGTGTTCTCTTTGATACTTCTTGCGGTCTCTGCACATGCACAAACCACATCGCTCTCATTGAGTGGCGATCCGGGAGACTTTATCGTGGGGCCCCAATCTATCTTCCTGACCCCTGCCGACGGGACCTTTGAGGTGAATCAGAATTTCGACAACGGCGTGTCTCTCTTCTTTACTGGAAACCAGGATGGTGAATTCTGGCTGCTCGATTTTGCCGCGCCAAACCAGCAACTGCTAACTGTGGGGACGTACACAGGAGCCGTGCGCTTTCCCTTTCAAGGGGCGGACCAAGCGGGGTTGAGCTTAGCCGGGGACGGCCGCGGATGTAACACGCTAACGGGCAGTTTCACCGTACTGGAAATCAGCTACGGCGCCAACAACACGATCAACTCATTTGACGGCACTTTTGAGCAACACTGTGAAGGCGGGACAGCAGCCGCTCGCGGGGAGTTTCGTTTCAACGCGAATACGGTGGTCACGCTGACAGCGCCCACACACGTGAGCACCATTGAAAACCAGAGCGTGAATTTCACTGTCACAGCGACCGATGCCCAGTCCAGACACGTTGTCTTAAGCGCAACCGGGGTACCCACACGCGCCACTTTTGTTGACAACGGCGACAATACAGGCACGTTTAACTGGACACCAAACAGCAGCCAAGCAGGGACGTTCTTCGTTACCTTCCAGGGAGATAACCAGGCCGGCAATACCGGCTTAACGGTTACGCAAATCGTGGTGATTCCGCCACCGCCTCCCAATGATGACTTCAATCATCCAACAGTCCTTTCAGTGATACCTTCCACCGTGACAGAGGATGCAACCACCGCAACTGTTGCTCCTGATGATCCGTTCTGCGTCTCCAGGAACCAGACAGTCTGGTTCGCTTTCACGCCAACGCAAAACATCCGGCTGGAAGCAAACACCTTCGGCAGCAACTATGACACAACTTTGGCGGTATACACGGGCACTCGAGGCGCTCTTACGCAGATCGCCTGTAACGATGACTCGAACGGAACATTGCAATCCCGGATTCGATTCAACGCAATTGCCGGCACCACGTACTACTTCGAGGTTTCGTCGTTCTCCCCGGCGCCTTCGGCAAATCTCGTATTTAACCTGCTTCTGGCTCCCCCTCTACTTTCGATCGCTCCCAGCGTCACGCAGTTTGGATCCATCGATCCGCCGACGGGAACGGCCACCATTTCCGGTTTTGTCTCATGTTCAAAGCCGGCATTTGTGACCCTCTCCGGACAACTGAAACAAACGCACGGAGGCAGTCCGATCACCGGCTTCTTCTCGACGTTCGTGGCCTGCAACGGAACGACGCCATGGAGCGCCGCCATACAAACTACGGATACGCTCTTCCATGGGCGCGCGTCTGCTTTATTTACCGGTGGCAAAGCCGATATATCTGCTACCGCATCTGCATTTGATTTTGACAATGGTGTCTTCATCCAGAAAAACCTGGCAGTGACGATCACCTTGCGTGGCAAAGACTGACAAGTCGGGGTTCGGAGCGAGAATCCCATAGGTAAGACCTGAGCGATGGCCGACCCGCGTCAGCGGGCGGTCATCGCCATGGTTGGTAATGAGCCAAAAGTAGAGACCTCTCGCTGGCCCTCGAGGCAAGCGAAAAAAGTCCTAATGCAGAACCAGGAACGCCGCCAAAGCTGCATTCTTCTGGTCTGTGGTCCAGGGCGGACCCAGGGAGCGGCCCATGCCTGCTATCCGTTGCTCCAGTTTCAGCGCGCCTTTGCCGAATTTGCTTTGCGCTTGTTGCTGGAGGTCGCGTTCGCGAATGCCTGTAACCGGGATTTCCAACTGCTCGAAGGCATCACGAAACGCTTTGCGAAAGAATTCGCCTTCCGCCGTATGGATCAGGGCATGCGATGCGAGAATCCTGGCAAAATCCGGCAATGGGCGGCCTGAGCTGAGCAGGATGCAGGAGCCTGCCACGCGATATTCCCGCCTATGTAATTCCTGAAGCAGTTCGCGAAGCGCGCTGAGCGCCAGCCTGGCAGATGCGGCAGCGCACCTGGCAACATGCTGCTCGCCCTGATTGATTTGCAAGGTCTTGCCAAAATGATAAGGCTGGATCGCGCCCGCCATTTTTGCATCGGTGATGACTACGCGGCGGCGTTCGACAATCTCCTCAACTCCGGGCTTGCCTGAGACAACCACGAGCGCGCCCCATCCTGAATGGACCCGGACGCCGATGGCTGAGGTCTTCATATGGCTGGGGTCTTCATTTGTGAATTGCTTGCTCCCGGTTAGATTATAGAGAGGCAGGCAAGTTGGTAATTGGGTAATTTGGTAAGTGGGTAATTGAAGGACAAAGGCGAAGACCTCGGGCATTCTCCCCACGTTTCAAGCTGTTACAAGCTGAAAATACAGGGTGCTGATGGACCAGAATCTGCTACACTCCCAGCATCCCCCGGCGCTCCAAGGACCACGCATGAAATACGACGAAGAACTGCTTCCCTTTGAAGCGGGATTTGATATCTCGCATCCTGAAGCTGGTTTTGACCAGCAGACTGACAGCAAGCTCCTGGAGTGGATCCAGACTGTCACCTCGGGCTGGCCAGGAGCGGCGGAGGAGTTGGCATCCACGCTGACGGACAACCCCGGACGCATCTCGCGCGCGTACCGTGGCATGCTGGCCGGGTACTCGGCCAGACCGGAAGAGATCTTGAAGATCACCATGGAGACGCCTCACGATGGCCATCATGGCCTGGTATCTTCCGACAAGGTTCCCTTCCTTTCTTTTTGCGCGCACCATTTCCTGCCTTTCTTTGGCACAGTGGATGTTGTTTATGAGCCCGGCGCTTACATTATCGGCATTGGCAAGATGCCCCGGCTGGTAAGCTGCCGCGCCAAACGATTCCAGTTGCAGGAATTGCTGGTCAAGCAAGTAGCGGAAGACATGATGGAGCACGCCAAGGCCAAGGGAGTGTATATTCGCGCCGCGGCGCACCACATGTGCGTGTGCTACCGGGGGCCGGATTTTGCCACGGTGAAGAACGTAACGACCTACTCTCTGGGATCGCTCAGCGCGCCGGAGCGCGAGCCGGAAATTCTGTCGGCATTGCAGGCCGCGCAGGGCGAGTAGTAAGAGTGGCTTTATGGCGCTCGCTTCAACACCGGAGCTCTACCTCAGGATACGCAGCACTGGCGTGCAGCGGGAACCCCGCAATACCGTTGGCTGAGGAAGTTCGCGACACTGTTGTAACTACCGTTCCTTCAGTTTGTTTCGAGGCCGAGAGAGATGGGTACTTCACCTATATCCTGTCCACTAAATCGCGGCGGCTCTATGGGTACAACCAGCGAATTGCAGGCCCGGATCTTCAAGCACAAGAATGGCTGGTACGAAGGATCATTTACCGAACGTTAGAGGTTTGACATGCTGGTGTACTTTGAGACGTATGCCCACCCCAGCGAAGCCATCGAGCGGGAGAAAGAAATCAAGGGCTGGCGACGGGAGAAGTTGCGGCTGATCCTGTCAGTGAATCCGGACTGGGCCGACTGGAGCGCGGAGTGGAGGGACGATGAGTCGTGGAAGGCCATCCCTGAAGCCGAGTTCCGGCCGGTGTTGCGCCGCGGTCGGGCGGAAGGTAGAGTGCAGCGGGAGCAGATTCCTCGCCCCTACTCGCGCGCTGAAGAAAACGCGCGCGAGCTTAACGGGGACTTCGGAATGACAAGAGCGTTCAGGGTCCCGGCACGAGTAAACGCGTACCCTGATACAAGTCTGGTTCCGCGAAAAACCATTTTTTCACCGGCTGTGGAAATCGTGACCTAACGCGTGTGTTGCCTATATGGCGTATAGCATCTCTCAGGGATCTGCAAACTCCCAGAATTGGATTTGCGTGCATTGCGGCCTCCAGTATGCGGAGCAGGACGCCGTTCCTGCGCGGTGCCTGAATTGCAGTAACGAGCGCGAGTCCATGTCCCATAAGCCACCCCACTGGACCACGCTTTCAGAGATGGCGGGGCGCTATAGGAATGTTTTTACTCCGCTGGGCGAGGGAGTAACCGGCATCTGCACCGCGCCGGCATTCGGCATTGGGCCGGAGGTGTTTCTTATCCAGACCCAGGCGGGAAACGTCCTGTGGGATTGTCTGGCTTACCTGGATCAGGCAACAATTGAGCAGATTCAGGCGCTGGGCGGGCTTTCTGCGATCGTGGTTTCACATCCGCACATGTTCGGCAGCGTGGTGGAGTGGAGCCACGCACTGGATGGGATCCCCGTGGTTACGCACGAGGACAACCAGCCCTGGATGCCCCGCCCCGATCCGGTGATCCTCTGGTGGCAAGGAGAATCATTGACCGTCAATTCCCAGCTTACCGCCATCCGCTGCGGCGGCCATTTTCCCGGAAGCTCAGTTCTCCACTGGAAGGGAGGCGCAGGCGGCAAGGGCGCTCTCTTTACCGGCGACACCATACTCCCTGTAGAAGACCGCCGATGGGTGAGCTTTATGTATAGCTATCCTAACTTGATTCCCATCAGCAAACGCGCGGTGGAAAAGATTGTAAAGGCAGTTTCCCGAATCGAGTTCGACCGGATTTACGGCGGTCCGATGTACGGGAGTTGCGGCGGACGCCCCATCATCCAAACCGGCGCTAAAGAAGCCATCCTGCGCTCCGCGGCGCGTTATATCGAACACATAGAGTCCTGAAGGCCCTTTGGGAGTTTAGACATTCCTGAACCCTGGTGGAGCAGGTTTCAAAAATCAGGTCTGATACTGGAGGCTACATCGGGAAGACTTCCGGGGCTAAAACCCCACGGACGGACGGCGCCATTTTCGCGGGCCCTATTCGCGGATGCTAAAGGACCCAGCCTGAAGGCCGGGGCTTCCACCCTTGAATTGGCGCAACGATTCTTTGAAACATGGCCCGTTTTGCACCATTTCTGGTGAACACCCGTTTCTATACTCCCAACGGGCGATGTACTAAAAAAATTAAGAGAAACCAGACGCAGGGGATTGAAACAGAGCAGATTTCTCTTTACTCTGTTTAATCTACTTCGGGCTTGGATAGCGATTGTTCAGAATTGACGCATGCTAGAGCCGAACCCACTCCCCGAATCACCGGAGCAACCGCTCCCATTATTTCGAGCAGAGGCGCTGGCCGCGCAACAGCAGAAGTTTTACGGCGAAATCCTTTTGATTCGGCCACTTACACTCGGCTTGTTCATCTGGCTGGGAATTGGCATATCGGCAGTGGTACTGGGGTTCTTGCTGCTGGGAAGTTACACACAACGAGCCCATGTCTCTGGTGTTTTCGAGCCGGGCGGGCGGGCCGGGGTTCAAGCGGTCCTCTACATTCCGGAACAAGCGATCCAGTTCGTGCGGCCTGGCCAATCCCTCCGGCTGCGGCGCCAATCCTGTTCCGGTCAGGAGTTCCAAACGCAGACTGGCAGGGTGAGTGAAATATCCAAATCGGCACTTAGTCCCACAGAGGTCGCGGCGCAATCGAAGATGAGCGTTCAGGCACCCATGTACAGAATCACACTGACGCTTTCGCCGGACGACACTGCGCCACTACCCCAGGGAGCAAGGGTTGAGGCCGACCTCCCAATGGGCAAAAGGCCACTGTTGCAGTGGTTGTTCGAGCGCGGCGCATCCACCCCAAAATCGGCGCGAGCCGAGAACGCCGCAGCAAAGGAGCACCAGTAACGAAGTGAATTTACCCGGCTCCAATTCATTCCGTTATAAGCTGCCGCTGATTTTCCAAACCGAAGCGGCGGAGTGCGGGCTGGCCTGCCTGGCCATGATTGCCGGCTACCACGGAAACCGGATTGACCTTATCGCACTGCGCCGGCGTTTTTCGATTTCCCTGCGCGGAACCACGCTGGCCCACATCCTGAAATTTGCCGACCGCCTCGATCTGGCTGGACGTCCGCTGCGGGTTGAATTGGAAGATCTGCCCTATCTGAAGACGCCATGCATTTTGCATTGGGACATGAACCACTTTGTGGTGCTGAAAGATGCGGGGAAAAAATACATTGTGGTACACGATCCGGCGGTTGGCTTGAGAAAGATGAGTTATGCGGAGGCCAGCCGTCATTTTACCGGGGTAGCGTTGGAGCTTACGCCCACACCGGCCTTCGTACCCAAAGATGAATCGCAGCCTCTGCGGTTGAGGAATCTCACGGGACGCATCGTCGGACTGAAGCGCGCACTGGCGCAGATTTTTGCCCTGGCAGCAGCCCTGGAGCTGTTTGCCATCCTCAGCCCGCTGTTCCTGCAATTGACCATTGACAAAGTGGTAGCAGCGTTCGATCGCGACCTGCTCATGACCCTGGGCATCGGCTTCATGCTGCTGGTGGCGCTGCAGGCTTTTCTGGGCGCGCTCCGGAGTTGGATTACGTTGTATTTCGGCACCGCATTGAAGATCCAATGGTACGCCAACCTTTTCGCGCACCTGGTCCGCCTGCCGGTTTCGTTTTTTGAGAAGCGCTACTTCGGCGACATCATGTCCCGGTTCGAGAGCGCGGAGACCATCCAAAGGACCCTGACCAACAACTTCATTGAGGCTCTGCTGGACGGAGTTATTTCCATCCTCATGCTGGGAGTCATGGTGCTCTACAGCCGCAGGCTGGCGTTCATCGTGCTCCTGAGCGTTCTGCTCTATGCCCTCCTGCGCAATATCGCCTACCGGAGGCTGCGGGGCTCGATGGAAGAGCAGATTGTCAGCATGGCCAAGCAGCAGACGCATTTTATTGAGACTTTGCGCGGCATCCGCACCATCAAAGTCTTCGGCCGGGAGGACAGCCGCAAGACACGGTGGATGAACCTGCTGGTGGATACCACCAACGCCCAGGTGGCCACGGAAAAGCTGAACATCATATTTAAAACGGCGAACATGTTGATCTTTGGCCTGCAATCGGTGGCCATTATCTGGCTGGGAATTCTTCTGGTGCTGCGCGGCGGGTTCACGGTAGGCATGCTGTTCGCCTTTGTGGCCTACCAGGAACAGTTTAAGGCCCGCATCACCGTCCTGGTGGACCGCTTGTTTGAGTTCCGCATGCTTTCCCTGCAGGTGCAGCGGCTCTCAGACGTGGTTCTGGCCAAGCCGGAGGCCAATCTACTGGATGCCCTTTCGGACGCGCCGGTTGAACCATTTATCGAGGTCAAGTCTCTTTTTTTCCGCTACTCGGACGCGGAACCGTGGTTGCTGGAAAACGTTAACCTGCGCATTGATCCGGGAGAGTGTGTTGCTGTTGTGGGTCCTTCGGGCGCGGGAAAGTCGACCCTGCTTAAGCTGATGGCTGGGCTGCTGCAGCCGCAGGCCGGCGATGTGATCATCGGCGGGCATTCCGTGTGCACCAGCCGCGCATCCGTTCTGGGCAAGGTGGGATTTGTTTTGCAGGACGATTCACTGTTTGCCGGCACGGTGAGTGAGAACATCTCGTTTGCTTCCGACGTGCCAGACCCGGCCAGGGTGGAAGAGTGCGCCCAGCTGGCCTGCCTGCACGACGAGATCGTGGCCATGCCGATGGGCTACGGAACTCTGATTGGAGATATGGGAAGCGCCCTATCGGGAGGACAGCAACAGCGCCTGCTGCTGGCCCGCGCCCTTTATCAACAACCTTCCATCCTGATTCTCGACGAGGCTACCAGCCATCTGGACGTGGCGACAGAACAGCGCATTGCCGCCATGCTGGCCGAACTCAACATGACGCGAGTTTTCGCGGCGCACCGCCCGGACACCGTGGCCATTGCCGACCGCGTGATCTCGGTCACAAAGGCCGGCGTAGTCGAAGCTGACGCTTCCCGGCTTCCACCAGGGTCTGGCAGGAGACACCAAACGTGGAAAGGAGAAACCTATGTCAAACAATAACAATGCCCGAGTGCTCAATCGCATGGGCGCCCGGGAGCTAACACAGGAAGAGATGGCGATAGCTATCTCCGGTGGCGATGTTCACACCAGATTCACTTCGTTTATGACGCAGCCATTAAGCAACCCTGACGTACAAACTGACCAATAACAAATCCAAACCATCCGTAGAACAGCGACAGGAGAAATAAAGACATGTCCAACAATAAAGACCGCCGAGTGCTCAACCGCATGGGCGCGCATGAACTGACACAGGAAGAGATGGAAAAAATAACCGGGAACGGCAACAATCTGAACACCTTCGCCAGCAACACAGGAACGCTGCCGCTGACCCACCCCGATACCGATTTTGACCAATAACAACCAGGACTAAGAAAGGAAGCAACTATGTCGAACAACCAGAACCTGCGAGTGCTCTGCCGTCAACTCGCCCGCGACTTAACAGCCGAAGAACTTAATAACGTCAACGGCGGGGGTGGCTTTAGCACTGCGCCCACCAGGGACTTCACAACCACGTTCTGCACGGCTGGTATTGGCGCCGCGTTCCAGGACGGGGACGACGATTAAACCACAGCACGCCTCCCGCTGGCGGCGGCTGTAGTTCAAAACCCTCATGACTTGTAACGAACCAGATGAAAGGAGCAGAAATAATGTTGAAGAACCAGAACACTCGAGTACTTTGCCGGCAACTCGCTCGCGACTTAACACCAGAAGAACTTGACAGCACCTATGGCGGCCTCGGCACAATTCCCCATCCTAATCCCGACCCAACAACCACATTCTGCACTGTTCTTCCCCATAGAGATGGGGACGACGACTAACGGTGGCAGGGCCGTCTCCGCCGGGTGGCGGCCCATGTTGCTTTTCAACAAGCGAAAGAGGCAGGAGGACGCAATGAAAGTGATAATTCTGGCGCATGCAGCCGAGAACCATACGGCGCCCGTCAAATGGGCGTTGGAGCGAGCTGGATATCGAGTAGCGTGCTGGAGCGGGCTTTCCTGGACCGAGGAGCAGCAGACCTCTCTGCTCCTGGACGAAGAGCAAACGAAGATGGTCCTGGGCCCCTACGCAGTGGAGCCGGGCGATGCAATCTGGATCCGCCGACCGGATCATCCGGCGCTCAATCCCCGCGTATCGGAGGCCGACAGGAAGTTTGCTGAACAGGAATACCAAGCCTTTTATCACTCCATTGCCTACACACTGGAAATGCTGCCAATCCGCTGCGTCAACAAATTTTCGGCGTCACGCTTCATCCGTAATAAGGCGGTGCAACTGCATCTGGCGCGGGCCTGCGGCTTACGGATGCCCAGGACGCTCTTGTCCAATTCACCCAGCCGCGTCCACGACTTTTTTGCCCACAAGACCAGCAGGACCATCGGCAAAGGTTTCACACCGCATGTATGGCAGCGGGAGAACCAAGGCGGGGCTTCCGTCACGGAGACTTTCGAACTAACCCGTGAGCTGTTGCCGCCGGATGAAGTCCTCACCTTTGCCCCCGGCATTTATCAAGACATGGTGGTGAAAGAATTTGATATCCGCATGGTCATTATGGGGCACAGGCTCTACTCCTACGCACTTTACAATCCCCTAAAAAGGCTCGACTGGCGTCAGGATGCCGGAATGGGAAAGGTTGAGGTGGAGCTCGTAGCCACGCCCCCCGAAGTCGAGAAGGGGGTATTGGCGTTCGCCGAAAGGGCCGGCATTTGCTTTGGCTCGCTGGACTTTGCCGTGGACTCGGCCGGCCAGTGGTGGTTTCTGGAGATCAATGAACAAGGCCAGTTCCTGTGGCTGGACCAGTTCAACCCGCAAGCCAGACTTCTGGAGAAATTCTGCGCATTTATGACAGCTCCGGAAGGTTCAACCCAACCGCTGGAGGAACGCGAAGGGCTGTTCCCGTCCTTTGCCGACTACATCAAGCGATGTGAAAACGTACGGGAAGATCTGGAGCCTATCGATATAGCCGCAGCCACCGCTTCCTCACCTTATATGTCGCGGGAGCCGTGAAGACTTGCAAGCAGCCGTAAGCGAACTTAAGAACCACTAAAAGGAGCGTAACATGACTCACTTGGATGACAACAGGGTGCTCTGCCGCAGGGGCGCCCGTGAACTGACTGTAGACGAAACCGAGTTCGTAGTCGCAGCCGGAGCTGTTAACACACTTGTTTGCACCGTGCCTTTCCCCGGAATCATAACCGGGACCCACACCGGACCCGGCGATGGAGACGCCTGCGGCGATACTGACTCTGATCACGCATAAACGCCTCAAGATCCAGGCCATGCGACAAGATCCGGGTGGCCTGCATTCCAGCTTGCCCACGGAGAGGAGCTGGTTGTTTGTAATTTCGATAGCGAAAGGAGACAGAGCATGAACCAGAACGACAATCGAGTACTTGGCCGCCGAGGGGCGCGAGTGGTAACCACGGAAGAAGCCGAGAATATAACCGGCGGCGGTGGTGGTCCTCAAACGGAAACGGTATGTACTTTCCGTCCCGGAGTCGGGGCCGATGGCGATACCTTCCTTGGAGAATGCTAGATGACACTGCGGGCGGTTCATATTCTGCCCGCACCACGAGGAGAACCAAGCATGACAAACCAGGAAAGCAACAGAGTCCTTAGCCGTATGGGCGCCCGCGACTTGAGCGAGGAAGAAGTGAACGACGTACATGGGGCCGTCGGCACCAAGACCAAATGCACCCCACCCAGTCCCACAAATCCGAATCCCGATGGGGATCATGGAGAATGTGGTCTTCCCTAGCAACGCACCCGGGCGGCGCCAGGCAGCGCCGCCTATATCATTCTTGAGGAGCTAAATCGATGACACATCTTGAAACAAATAGAGTACTCGGCCGCCGTGGGGCTCGCGAACTGACGATACCTGAAACGGAATTTGTCGGTGGAGCGTTTAACACGCTCGTCTGCACCCTGGCCTTCGACGTCAAGACCCAAACCCACACAGGGGGCGATGGCGATGGTTGCAGCGACACTGATTCTGACAACTCGTAGCCCGGTTGAAGCGGATTTCGGCATCGTTCGAAGGACTGCGACCCATTTCTTGAAAAGGAGATAAGAAAGCATGACAAATTTTATCGCCCCACCATTACGATGTGCACGTTCGATGGCAGGGTGGGCACACCCGACGGCGATCAGCTATTTGGGGAAATCAATACCTGCAACGAAGCCACTCCGTAGGACGGTCAGCTACGAGGATTTTGATCTCGTTGCGGCGCGGGCAGCGGCAGAGAATGGGTAATTTGGTAATTTGGTAATCGGGTAATTGAAAATCGATAAACAGAACACCTCGGTAGGGAGGGGCATCAAGGATCTGCGCCTCAAGACGCTGTTCCTTAGTTTGTTCAACCTGGAGGCCGCGACAGAGTCAGACCTTGTGAAAGGAGAAAACCGAGTATGGCAAACATGAATGAAAACAGAGTGCTAAGCCGGAGAGGGGCACGCACGTTAACCGTTGAGGAAGTCGACGAGGTAAATGGCCGCGGGCATGTGCCCACGCAAACGGTATGCACCTTTGACCGGCGGATTGGCTTTGCCGATAGCGATATCGAAAGCTGCTGACGAAAATCGAAGAATGCCCGGCCACCGGGCCTGCCAACGGTAACTGACTTGGTGGAAGACATTTGAGAATGCTGACCCCCGCGTGGGGTGACGCACCAGCGATTCACCCCACAGGATTTGAATCAATGCGGCGAAGGAGAGAGACAAAAATGAAAATCATAGTTCTGGCGCAAGAAAACGATAACCACACAGCACCTATCAAGTGGGCCCTGGAACAGGGTGGATACCAAGTGGCGTGCTGGGGAGGGGTTTCGTGGACCGAGGAGCAGCAGGTCTCCCTGTTGATGGACGAGCAGCCAAAGGTGACTCTAGGCCCGCATACGGTTGAGCCGGGTGACGCAATCTGGATTCGCCGGCTGGACCAGCCGGTGCCGAATCCCCGGGTATCAGAAGCCGATAAGAAATTTGCTGACCTGGAATATCGCTCCTTTCACAACTGCGTGGCCTACATGCTGGAGACCCTGCCGGTCTGGTGCATCAACAAGTTCTCCGCCTCCCGCTTCATTAACAACAAGTCAGTCCAACTGCACCTGGCCCGGAGCTGCGGCCTGAAAGTGCCGAAGGCCCTGATGTCGAATTCTCCCCGCGCAGTGAAGGATTTCTTTGATCACAATCCGAACCGGGCCATCTGCAAGGCCTTTACTCCTCATGTTTGGCAGCGCCAGGGCGTAGGCGGCGTCGCCGTAACGGAGACTTTCGAATTGAACCGTGAGCAGTTGCCGGCGGATGAAGTCCTCACCTATGCTCCCGGCATTTACCAGGACATGGTGGTCAAGCAATTTGATATACGCATGGTGCTGATGGGACACCGCGTTTATTCTTACGCGCTGCACAATCCATTGAAGGCGCTCGACTGGCGACAGGATGCCGGAATGGGAAAGATCGAGGTGGAGATCGTACCGACGCCTCCCGAAGTTGAGCGTGGAATCCTGGCTTTCGCCAAGAAGGCAGGCATCTGCTTTGGCTCCATTGACTTTGCCGTGGATGCGAGCGGAGAGTGGTGGTTCCTGGAGATCAACGAACAGGGACAGTTCCTGTGGCTGGACCAGTTCAACCGGGCGGTTAAAACTCAGGAAAAATTCTGCGCTTTTATCACTGCTCCGGAAGGCTCCACTCAGCCGCTGGAGGAGCGGGAAGGAGAGTTCCCGTCGTTCGCGGAGTACGAAAAGATCTATCAAAAGCAGCGAGAGAGCCAGGAGCTGCCGGACATGGCAGCCGTTCCCAACTCGCCTTATATGTCGCAGGAGCCGTAAGGAATCGCGTGATCGGGATATCCTGCCGGAAGCGAAGAAAGAAAGATGGTGCTGTTGTTCGAAACTGCACTTGGAGATTTTGCGGTTCGGAGACGAACCGAAATTAACCAAAAGGAGACAGAGCATGACAAACAAGAAGGACAACCGGGTACTCGGCCGTAGAGGCGCGCGTATCGTGAATGAAAAGGAAACAAAGCTGGTAAATGGCGGACTGCAAACGGAGACGTTTTGTTCTTTTGATCCTACGGCTGGCGCCGATGGCGACCAGTTTACAGGCGATTGCCTTAGCAAGTAGCGGACCAAAGCCAAGTATCGCGACGGTCTACTTTATCAGGGTAAATGCTTGAACAAAGGAGAGCACATAATGACTAAGAAGAAAGACAACCGAGTACTCGGCCGACGAGGCGCTCGAATCATGGATGAAAAAGAGACTAGTGTGGTGAATGGCGGTCTCCGCACTTTAACCGCATGCTCTTTCGATGCCAGAGCTGGCGCCGATGGCGACCAGTTTACAGGCGATTGTATTAGCAAGTGACAGATCAAACGCGGATGGATGGCGCGCGAAAGCGCGCCATTCACTTGGAACCTCAAACTACAGGGAGAGAGTCGCAATGAAAGTGATAGTTCTGGCGCAGCCGAATGATAACCACACTGCTCCTGTCAAGTGGGCCCTGGAGCAAGGGGGATATCAAGTGGCGTGCTGGGGCGGGCTTTCGTGGATTGAGCGGCAGCAGGCTTCCCTGCTTCTGGACGAGCGGCCAACAGTGAGTCTAGGCCCGCATGCAGTTGAGCCAGGCGATGCAGTCTGGATCCGGCGGCCCGATCCCACGGTGGTCAATCCCAACGTATCGGAAGCGGACAGAAAATTTGCGGAACTGGAATATCTTTCTTTTTACCGCTGCATTGCCTACATGCTGGAAACACTGCCCGTCCGGTGCATCAATAAGTATTCCGTGGCGCGCTTCATTGACAACAAATCCGTTCAACTGCACCTGGCCCGGACTTGCGGGCTGAAAGTTCCTAACGCCCTGATGTCAAATTCTCCGCGGATGGTCCTGAACCGTTTTGAGCACAACCCGGCGCGCACCATCTGCAAAGGTTTTAATCAGCATGTGTGGCAGCGGCAAAGCCTGGGCGGGGTGGCAATAACAGAAACTTTCGAGTTGACGCGTGACGAGTTACCGGAGGATGAAATCCTTACTTATGCTCCCAGCATTTATCAGGACATGGTAGTCAAGCAATTCGACGTCCGGACGGTAGTCATGGGGAGACAGGTTTATTCTTTCGCGCTACACACTCCCGCGAAAGCTCTCGACTGGCGGGGAGATGCCAGTGTGGGAGACGTTGCAGTAGATATCGTTGCCACGCCTCCGGAGGTGGAGAGTGGAATATTGGCGTTCGCGCAAAAGGCAGGCATTTGTTTTGGCTCCATCGATTTTGCCGTAGATATGAATGGACAATGGTGGTTTCTGGAGATCAACGAGCAAGGGCAGTTCCTTTGGCTGGACCAGGCCAATCGCGCGGCCGGGACCCTGGAAAGATTCTGCGCCTTTCTCACCGCGCCAGAAGCTTCAACCCAGCCCCTGGAAGAGAGAGCGGGATTGTTCCCCTCGTTTACTGAATACGAGAAGTTTGTGGACAAAGAACCGGTCGAGGACATTGCCACAGCCGCCGTGGCATCACCTTACTTTTCTCAAGAGCCGTGAATTTTTCCCTGGATGCTGCGCGAGCAAATCCATTGAAGTTTTGTGGATCAATCAGAAAGCGGGCCAGGGTGCGCGGGGTTCCGTTGTCGAAGAGAACCAGCATTACTGGCCACGAGCGGGAACATTCGCCGTCTGAGCGGCAAATTGCAGGACGGCTTGAATCTGCTCACGCGTAACACCGAACTCTTCTATCAATTCGTCAACACTCATGTCCTGCAAGTTCTCGAACACCGTGGAAACGGGAGTTCGAGTGCCGCGGAAGACCCATGCACCACTACGCTTGCCGGGAATGCTCTCCACCGCCGGACATTGTGACCAGTCAAGATTCGCCATGATTATTCAGATTTCCCTTCTTATCCAGAAGAACGTCAAATTCCCTCTTGACAAACTCTGCTAATGTATTAGCATGTGCTAGTGAGTTAGCATAAGAATTGCCAATTAGGAGGAACATGCCCGCCGAAAATGAACTTGGCCGCAGAGAGCGGCAGATCATGGATGTGATCTACCGCAAAGGCAAAGCATCGGTTTCCGAGGTGCGCGCGGAGATTCCCGATCCGCCGAGCTATTCCGCTGTGCGGGCCATGCTCGGCTTCCTGGAAGACAAGGGCTACCTGCGGCACGAACAGGAGGGGCTGAAATACGTCTATGCGGCCGCGCAGGATACACGCCAGGTACGGGCCTCAGCGCTCAAGCACATGGTCAAGACTTTCTTTGGCGGGTCTCCGGAGCAGGCGGTGGCCGCTCTGCTGGAGATGTCCGATACCAGGCTCTCCACCCGGGACAAGCAGCACCTCTCGCAAATTATCAAGAAGGCGCAACAGGAAGGAAGATGAGAGATGAATACCTTTACTTCGCTTTTTGCCATAATTGCTGATACGACCTTAAAGGTGACGGTGCTGCTGGCGCTGGCCTGGGTTGGTGGACGCGCACTCCGGAACCGCTCGTCGGCTTCCCGCCACGTGGTACGCACATTCGCGCTCTGCGCCGCGTTGTTGCTGCCTCTCCTATCTTCCCTTCTACCGGCCTGGCGCGTCAGGGGCATTCCACAATTCATGCAGGACACTCAGCCGAGCGCTCAAACCGTGCAACCGGCTGAAGCACATCCGAGCAATGCGGCAGCGGCACCACCGGTGAAAGCGACCAGGCCGAAAGCCTTGCGGGAAAGAGTTGCAGTCAGCTCGACAGTTCCTCGTTTGTCGCAGCCGCAGACTTCGCCAGCACCGGTTCAAGCCACTCGCTCTGCCTCCACGCCGCTTTTGAGCATGTTTGCCGTAAACTGGCCGCAGTTGCTGGGTGCTATCTGGCTGCTGGGCGCGGTGGTGTTCGCATTGCGGATGCTGATCAGCAGATTGCGCCTGGTTCGGCTGGTGAGAAATGCAGTTCCCCTCGAGGAGCACACCTGGACTACGCAATTGCAGGCCATCGCGCAAGCGCTGGGAATCAGCCGCCCGGTCGCGTTGCTGGAGAGCGCGGACACGGAAGTACCTTTTACCACCGGAGCGTTGCGTCCCAAGGTTGTTTTGCCGGCCGATCATGCAGAGTGGCCGCCAGTCCGGCGCAGCGCGGTGCTCCATCACGAACTGGCGCATATCAAGCGCCTGGATACGATCACTCAGTTGGTTACGGATTGTGCGGTGGCGCTTTACTGGTTCCATCCACTGGTTTGGATTACCGCGATGGCGATCCGCGCCGAGCGTGAGCGGGCCTGTGATGACTACGTGCTGGCCATGGGGACCAAGCCTTCAGAATACGCACATGAGTTGCTGGAACTCGCATCCTCGTTACGCCAGCCGGCACTGGGGGCGGCGCTGGCCATGGCACGGCGCTCGCAACTGGAAGGCAGGCTTATGGCGCTGCTCAATCCGGCGTTACGTCGCGGCTCGGTTTCGCGAAAAGTCATGCTGGCGATCGCCGCACTGACACTGTGTGTGGTATTTCCACTGGCCGCAATCCGAGCGGCGCAGCAATCCAAGCCTTCTCCGTCGACGCCTGCCCAGCCTCCGAGCGCGGCCCCGCGCGCAGACCAGCACGCATTGCAGGCGGCGCCCAGGCCAGGCAAGGGCGATGAGGAGATGGTGGAACCGCCAGAACCACTCGAGCCGGCGGAACCTCCGGAAGCCGCCGAACCGGCTGAGGCGCCCGAACCACCCGCGTTCTCAGACAGCCGCGAACTCAAGGAACTTAGCCGTCGTCTTGCAGAATTGGCAGCCCAGGAGACAGCCACAAAAGAGGCCGCAAAGTCATCCGAGAGAAGCGCGAAACTGGCAGAACTGCAGGCTCGCATGGCGGAAACGCAAGCTCGACTCGCGGCGCTACACGACCACCTGCAATCGCGCGCGGCCATGGCTGCGCCGGCCGTACCGAGCGTTCCCGGCGTTCCGGGTGTGCCTGGGGTTCCGGCGGTTCCAGCGGTTCCCGCGGTTCCGGCAGCGCCAGGCGGTGAGCTGGATATCTGCGGCACACACGTGAAGCTGCATAACATGAGCATCAACAGCGACAATGGCTACCAGCGCTGGAATGCCTACTGGTCCGGTGACAATTGCACGGTGGAACTCCGCGCCGAGGGCACGATTGAGTTCAATGCAGAAGCCACGGAGATCCAGAGCATCTCTTCCGGCGGTTTCCTTGAGGTAAACCAGCGCGAGGGCGACACATGGAAGCAGGTCAGGGTGACGTCCGCAAGCAGCGGATTGCAATACGTATACAAAGTGAATGGGGCGCAACAGCCGTTTGATAGTCCGGCAAAAACCTGGTTCGCCAAGTTCCTGGTGGAGCTGGAGCGCAGCACCGGATTTGCCGCCGACTCGCGCGTGCACAAGCTGCTAGAAAAAGGCGGGCCTACGGCAGTCCTGGACGAGATCAACCATCTGCGCGGTGATTATGTTCGCGGCGTCTACTTCCGCAAATTGCTCGACCAGCCCAATCTGCCTTCACCGGTTGTGGTTCGCATCATCAACCAGTCTGGCGAGCAGATTGGCGGTGATTATGAAAAAGCGCGAGTGCTGATGGAAGTTGCCCGGCAGTATTCGCTGCCGGATGAGACATCGCGCACGGCTTTCCTGAACGCTGCAGGAAAGCTGAAGAGCGACTACGAACACTCACGCGTGCTGATTGAGCTGCTCAAGCGGCCCAATATCTCCAGCCAGGATGTCAACCTGGCGCTGCATTCTGCCGAAGACATCAAAAGCGATTACGAAAAATCGAGGATTCTGCTGTCACTGATGGACCAGAAATCGTTCGAGCACGCTTATCTTGATTTTTATCTGAAGATGGTGTCTTCCATCCAATCGGATTATGAGAAATCGCGTGACCTGCTGGCGCCCATGCAGAAATACGCGCTTGATGCGAAGCAGATCAACCAGATCATGGATGCAACCACTACTATCGGCTCCGATTATGAGAAGTCCCGCCTGCTGGCCGGATTAGTCAAGGAAGGCAAATTTGACGAAAAGCAGATGGGCGAGTACCTGAAGGTCGTGGATTCCATGAGCTCAGATTATGAGCGCTCACGCAGCTTACTCGGCCTCATGGAGCACAATACGCTCAGCAAGGATGCCCTCGGCAAGGTGCTGGACGCCGCAGCCCGCATACATTCGGATTATGAGAAATCGCGCGTATTGCTCACGGTTGCCCAAAAGTACTCGCTGGAGGGAGCTTTGCGCGACAAGTACATCAGCATTGCCAACTCGCTGGGCGAATACGAACGCAATCGGGTTCTTGCCGGAATGGTGAAGCGGGCATCAATCTGAGATTCCTTATACTTATTTATGCACACTGCCTTAGTGGCCCGCTGCGCCCAACTTCTGTTTCACAAAATCTGCAATCTCTTGCAGCGCCTGCCTGGCTTCGGGAACCAGGCCCACGAACATCTGCCAGACGTGCGGCAGGCCGGGATAAACATGCAATCGGCTGTCCACTCCGCTGGCGACCGCTTTTTCGTTCAGGCGCACAGCATCGTCGAACAGGAATTCCTTGTCAGCGACTTGGATCAACATGGGCGGCATACCTTTGAGGTCCGCAAAGAGGGGAGATGCCAGGGGAGACAGTGGCGAGGCTCCGTTGAGGTAGATCCTGGCAAATGTTCGCCCATCTTCCGGAAAAAACATGGCACAGGATTTCTGATTGGTGTAATTGAAGTTCCCAGTCAGGTCGACCACGGGAGCAATGCAGGCAACGCAGGCGGGCAGAGCAATTCCCTGTTCGCGCAAGCTTACCAGGGTTGACATTACCAGGTTGCCGCCGGCGGAATCACCCGCCAGCACAATGTTCCTTGGCTTCACACCGGTTTTCAGCAGCCATTGAAAGGCGGCGACGGTGTCCTCCACCGCAGCAGGAAATGGGTGCTCGGGCGCCAGCCGGTAGTCGACGGAAAAAACCCGGCAGCCAATCAGGCGCGCCAGCGTGGTGGTTATCGGGCGGTGGCCCTCAGCCGAGCAACTTATAAAACCGCCTCCGTGAAAGTAGAGCAAGACTGCTTCAGGGAGATTCAAGGGCGCAGGCGTCAGCCATTCTCCACGAACGTCCGTTTCTACTTTCTCGATTTTCATTCCGCGCTTTTCGCCGAAGTTGCCGAGCCTTGGCCCGCCGAAGACGCGGCGCGCCCTGCGGACCATGGCCGCATCCTCCGCAGGCCAGTGTTTGATCACGGCCCGCACCAGCAGCGTGGCCAGCCTTCCCCGGATGCTGGGTCCTTTATTGGGCAGATCCGCTCCCTTTGGTTACAGCCGGTGGCACTCCATCCGGCGGAAACAGTTTCTTCATAAAGTCATTGTCATCGCGCATGGACTTGAATGGCGGCGAGTCAACCTCATCCTGCCAGCGTTTTGCAAAGTCGTCCGGCCGCAGGGTCCGGGCCTGAGAGAATTCACTCAGGGAAGCTGCCTTGTCGCCCAGAGCGTAATTCAGAAATCCCAGTTGCAGGTGGGTATTACTATTGTTGGGCGCGTAGCCGAGGCCTTTTTGCGCCGCGACGCGCGCCCGCGCGAAGTCATTGGCGGCGAATGCTTTGTACATCTGATCGCCGTAGTTATAGCTCAGATTCAGGTCCAACAAGCGCCGAAGTTCCTTGAAGGGATCAGGATTGTCATCCACATTGATGTAGATGTAGCGGTCATTGTTGATATTGCGCCCGCCGCCTTTGCGCACAACCAGCATGGAAGCGGATTGACGTCCGCGAGAGTCACCACCGGCCGCGTCTCCCGCCTTCAAAGCAGCAAAAAGCTTTTCGGCCAGTTCACCCTGAGTCTGGTCGAAAGCCTTGCCCATGGCTTCCGGGACCTGCGGCCCAACCAGGATATTGCCCTGAGCCGACCACGTCTTGCCCTGGCGATCCCCTCCCCACTTAGGCGCATTGGGACCGGTGTAGGTGGCGATGTTTCCTTTGGCATCCACGATTGCCACCTGGCGGCCATCCTTGCCTTCAAATTTGTCGTCTTCGAGCAGTTTCTTGAGGGCCTCTTGCGCGGTCAGCCCCTGACGCAGCAGGTCAATCGCCTGCTGTCCGTAACCGACATTCACGTTGGCCTGGGTGGCCACCGCTCCCACTCCAGCCATGGCCCACGGAACCACAGAGCCAACCGAAAAATAACGCGAGGCAACGGCTACGCCCAGGTCGCCGTTCTGCGGGTCAATGGCGACAATGGAAAAAGTAGCAACCGGCGGCAGAGATTGCGCCGAGGCTAGCGTTGCGACGATGGCGAGTGAGAATGCGAGAACAGCTCGTCTCATGCATGGCTCCAAGGTTACTGGATGCAAAGAGGGTATCGTATGCTCAAGGCACGCGGAATGACAACTGCTTTGGACTGACTGCGGGAGATGAAAGTGATAGCCAATCTCAAGCCACTTGGATCGACAAGGCCACGGCACACCGAGCATCACGTTCAGTCCGGTCCGTTGGGTGCGCTTGTTGTTGCTGAATCAAACTCTTCTTTCAGGATTGTGTACAGGTACGAATCCCGCCATGCACCACGCAAGAGCTTATCTCTCTGGAGTGACCTTTCCCGCTTCATCCCGATCCTCTCCAGCACACGCCAGGATGCACGGTTCTCCACGTCAGCTGTTGCCCAGATGCGACGCAACCCGAGTTCGTGGAAGCCGAAATCCAGCACGGCGCGCGCCGCCTCTCTCATATATCCGCGCCGGTAAAAATCGCTATCCAGGGCATAACCCATGTCAGCCGTATGCTCCTCCTGGCTCACGATGGTAATTCGCACAGTCCCGACAATGCGTCCCACGTCGAATGGTTCGACGCCAAAGACCCATGTCTTCTTGTCCGGACGCGCTGCCTCAGCCAGCTGTTGCTCAAGAAATGTGGCTACGGTTTCGCGCGTTTGCTCCGGGATGGGCAGATAACGGTAAAACTCCGGTCGGGTGGCATACCGCTGGAGATGTTCCAGATCGCCGGGGCGCAAAGGCCGCAATAGTAATCGTTCGGTTCGGAGCATGAAGTGGCTTAATTCTAAACGCGCCTTCGTGAGCGACCTTTATTTGCCGGTTTTGCTGAGCGAATCGGAAGGCTCGGGCTCGGACATGCGCGGGCTGTAGGGGGCCCTCGCGTCGCTCGGAACCAGTTCAACGGCTTTGGCTCCGGCTTCGGCCCTCAACACCACTCCCACTGACCCTAAGACAATGGCCATGGCGACAATCATCATCAGGGGAATAGGCTCATGCCCAAGCAATGATCCTTCCAGCACCGCAACTACCGGAATAACCAGATTGATGGTGGAAACCTGATAGGGCTGCAAGCGTTGAAGGAGCCAATAGTAGATAGCAAAGGCGGTGGCTGAGCCGAAACTGACCAAAAACACCAGGGCGAGCACCGACGATCTTGTCCAGTGCGCCTGCCGGTGCGGCTCCAGCGCCCACGTCACCCAGAACAGCCCTACAGCGCCAATCAGCAATTGAAACGCGGTCGAGATAACCGGATCGACTCCACGCAAATGCACCTTGGCATAGACGGCCGACCATGCGCTGCCGAACATGGAAACCAGCACGGCGATCCCACCCCAAAAAGCCCGGCTGCCGAATTCCAAATCGGTATACAGCAGGACCAGCAGCCCACCAAACGCCATCAGCATGGCAAAAACCGCCTGGCGCGGGACCGTGTGGTGCGTCATCAGGGGCGTCAATAGTGCGACTGTGAGCGGCAGAGCCGAAAACAGCACTGCGCTCAGGGACGAAGTCACATACTGCTGCGCCCAGAACTGCAATGCGTAAGGAATGGTTATTACGGTGAAGCCCAAAACCAGGATGGCATTCCATTGGCGCCTATCGCGAGGCCATTCTGCTCCGCGAACCATGACCCAGACCAACAGGAGCACTGCAGCCAGAAAGAAGCGAAGGGCCGCCGCCCAGAAGGGTGGAACATCATGGACAAGCACATGCACCGCCAGCCAGGTACTTCCCCAGATCAGGCAGAGGGAGATATAGGCGATAACGTGTGGGCGACGCATGATGGAATTGGGAAACCGGGCAACTCGGTATTTGGGTAATTTGTCAGGACATGACTTCCGCCATCGCCTCAATTACCAACTCATAAAATTAACATCTCTCTCGAAAAGTTCCCCTAAAGGAAAAGCCGCAGAGAATGCCTGCGGCTTTTTCTAAATCGAGTATATCGAGCCTATCCGTTGTGTCCTCCGCGGTCTCCGCCTCCGCCGCCACCACCGCGAGGACCACGATCCCCGCGCGGCGGGCCTCCGCCACGGCCACCACGACGATGCCGCCCTCGTCCACCGCCGCCACCACCACCGTGAGGCCGACCGCCACCGCCGCCACGAGGACGATCTGGTCCGCGGTCAGGGTGCGTTCCACCCGCGCTTACGGTTTCACGGTTGGCCTCTTCCCGGTTAAAGTTTGGCTCTTCATCGTTTTCATCAAAGTTGCCACCGCCTTCAAAGGTGATGGTTCCCTCGGCCGGCGCCGGGGATTGTGCCGGGGGCTGGGCCTGTGGAGCAGCGCCATCCGGCGCGCTTCCGCCATTGGCAGCCACCATCTTGGCCCGCTGCTCTCTCAGGATCGCCTTGCGCGAGAGCTTAATGCGATTGCCTTCGATGCCCAGAACCTTGACCAGCACCTGATCGCCTTCTTTCAACTCATCGGTCACGTCTTTCACGCGATGCTCGGCAATTTCCGAGATGTGCAGCAAGCCGTCCGTTCCGGGAATGATCTCGACAAACGCTCCAAACTCGGCGATGCGCACCACCTTGCCGAGATAGGTCTTGCCGACTTCGGGAACCGCGGTGAGGTCGTTGATCATCTGGATAGCCTTGGCGGCTGAGACCCCATCATTGGAGGCCACATTCACCTTGCCGCTATCATCCACATCGATCTTCACCCCGGTCTGTTCAATGATGCTGCGGATGGTCTTGCCTCCCGGCCCGATCAGGTCGCGAATCTTGTCCACCGGAATTTGCAGAGTGTAGATGCGTGGAGCAAAGGTAGAAATCTCCTCGCGATGCCCGCTGATGGCGCCTTCCATCTTGTCCAAGATGAACAGGCGGCCGCGCTTGGCCTGCTCCATGGCCTCGCGCATGATCTGCGAGGTGATGCCTTTGACCTTGATGTCCATCTGCAACGCGGTAATTCCCTTGCGCGTGCCCGCGACTTTGAAATCCATGTCGCCGTAGTGATCTTCAGCGCCGGCAATGTCGGTGAGGATGGCGTATGAATCTTCTTCCTTCACGAGGCCCATGGCCACGCCGCCCACGGCGGATTCGAGCGGCACCCCTGCATCCATCAACGAAAGCGAGGCTCCGCAGACGCTCGCCATTGATGAAGAACCGTTGGACTCCAGAATGTCAGAGACTACGCGCATGGCGTAAGGCCATTTGTCTTCGCCGGGAAGGACGGCAGAAATTGCCCGCTCGGCCAGCGCACCATGCCCGATCTCGCGACGGCCCACGCCCGTCATGCGGCCCACCTCGCCCACCGAGAATGGCGGAAAGTTGTAATGCAGCATGAAGCGCTTCTTGGTTTCACCTTCAAATTTTTCCACGCGCTGCATGTCATCCGGCGTGCCCAGCGTAGTGGTGACCAGCGCCTGGGTCTCGCCGCGGGTAAAGATGGCCGAGCCGTGAGTGCGCGGCAGTACGCCAGTTTCAATGGAAATAGCGCGGATTTCATCGAACGCGCGGCCATCCGGACGGTGACGCTTGTGCGTGACCTGATCGCGGAAGATGCGCTCCCGCAATGCTTCAAAATAGTGGGAGAGTTTTTTCCTGGCGTCTTCGTCGTCCGGGGGCAATTCGGCCGCAAGCTTTTCCTTGATCTCGTGGACCTTCTCGTAGCTCTCGGTCTTCGGGTGCTTGCTGGTATCAAGCGCGTCTGTAAGCTGCACCCCTACTTTGCCCTTCAGTTCGTTGTAATAGGCATCATCAAAGACGGGTTCCACAAATGGACGCTTCTTCTTACCCGCACGTCCGGCGAGATCGTTGATGGCGGCGCAGATTTTCTTGACTTCCTGGTGGCCGAACTCAATGGCCTCCAGCACCGTCTCTTCCGAAGCCTCTTTGGCCCCGGACTCTATCATCACAATGCCTTCCACCGTGCCCACCACCATGATATTGAGCTGGCTTTCGTGTATCTCCGCATAGGTAGGATTCACGACGCACTGGCCGTTCACGTGGCCAATTCTCACCGCCCCGATCGGCCCGTGAAAGGGAATATCGGAAAGCGTGAGCGCGCACGACGCGGCGTTGATGGCCAGCACATCCGGATCATTTTCGGTGTCGGCGGAGAGCACCAGGGCGATCACCTGGGTCTCATTGCGGAAGCCTTCAGGAAATAGCGGGCGAATCGGGCGATCAATCTGGCGGCTGGTAAGAACTTCGCGCTCGCTGGGACGGCCTTCGCGCTTGATGAAGCCGCCGGGAATGCGTCCGCCGGCGTAAGTATATTCGCGGTAATCCACGGTCAGGGGGAAGAAATCAATTCCTTCGCGGGGCTGGTTACTGGCACAGGCTGTGCCGATCACAACGTTATCGCCCAGGCGCACAACGGCAGATCCTTGAGCTTGTTTTGCCAGATGTCCGGTTTCTAAATGGAGGGTCTTTCCGCCAGCAAGTTCAACAGTGGCTGTTTGTTTCATTTGTTCCTCTTTTCTTGAGGAGAGACCAGTCAAAATCTTGGTTCTTCAGCGAGAGCCGGTCAGTACGAAACGGCGGAAGACACGTGAGTCTGCCGTCTAAGAAACTTGGGCACAGCCCTCCAGCCATACACACAACAGGTGTATGCCGGGTACCGTGCAACCGATATGGTCGAGTAAATTACTTGCGGATGCCAAGTTTTTGGATAACGCTCTTATAGCGTTCGGTATCGTACTTCTTCAAATAATCAAGCAGGCGGCGCCGCTTGCTTACCATCATGAGCAGACCGCGCCGGGAGGCATGGTCTTTTTTATGGGACTTGAAGTGCTCGGTCAGGTCGCCGATCCGTTCGCTGAGAATGGCAATCTGGACTTCCGGGCTGCCCGTATCTGACTCATGCGTGCGGAAGCGGTGAATGACGCTGGTTTTTTGCTCTCTGGCTAACACTGAAACTGGTGTGCTCCTATGTAAACTCTTGTCCTCTAGTGACTTGAACAGCGTAACACGGCTCGATTCGATCTGTCCACAGCGCCTGTAATACGCCATGGTGGATTTCCCGGGGCCAGGCAATCGCCAACGGCTGCCATCACTTCACCGTGATTGTCCTGGGCGCTTTGTATACGTTTCCCTTACTATCCCATGCCTGAAAGACCACAGAATGCGTTCCGGTGGTCATTGAGACATTGGTGTCCACACTATTGGCTTTGACCATGTGAACCAGCCGATTATCGACATAAATGCTCATGGCCGTGATCGGATTTGCGGCAGAGGCCGTGGCCACTGCGTGCACCGGCGAGCCCGGCACGGTCCCAGAGGTAGGCGCAAGGACTGTCACTGCTCCCGACGGACTGGCTCCTGATGGCTTGAAGAATTCGGCCATATCCTGGGCGGTTTCCGCGGCGCCAGGAAAATTCGCGGTTGTGCCCAGCGCCTCCAGCATGGTTCGCAGAATACTCTGATGGTGATAGGTGGTGACCGACTTAAAGCCCGCTTTCACCTGCGGACCAATCATCGCCACCAGGATTCGCCCGCCGCAACCGCTCGGGACGGTGGCGCTGCAACGATTGTCTGTCCCCAGGTCAGCTTCATCGGCCCAGATAATGAGGAGCCCATCTCCACCCGGCTGGAAAGGCGGAGAGGCCAGCAGCGGGCCAATATTCTCCTTAAGCCAGGTATCGGCAGTCTGGAGGCATGGAGCCGGCGTGGCGGCGCAGTCGTGCATGTCGTGGTCGCCGTCCGGGGTGATAAAAGCAAAATCGGGCAGGGTGCGGTTGGCAATATCGCCGGCCATCACCGTGGTGGAATCGTGATTGCGGATCAGGCTGCTATCGGCCATGTCAGTAAAGTAGATCAGCGGCGCATGGCGCTTGAGATAGGCGCCGGAGAACAGCCCGGTGAATCCCGCGAATGGCAGCGATTGCGCGTAGGACTTGAATGTCATCCCGTTGGTGAGCAGATGGCGCTCAATGTTGTCCACGTTGAACGTCAGGGTGGTGGAGTTGTCGTGAGTAATCCTCTGGCCGGCGGTCACCCAGAAGTAATTCTCCAGGGAGCCATGCTCGTTGGCATAAAACTCGGTTGCGGTTGCGCCCCTTGCCAGCAAGCTGTTCAGGTAAGGCATGTTGCGGCTGCCTACGATCTCTTCATAACTGCGGTTTTCCTCCGCCACAATGTACACGTGCCGGGAACGGGGGACCTGCCCCAGGGCCATGGAGGCGGACAGGAGCGCGAAGAAGAACAAGAGAATGCCTGCACAGGATGAAACTCTCAAGTTGGTCATGGAGGCGCACTATCGCCTGAATCCAGAGCTGGAGAAATCAGTCTTTTGTCTTAGCCTCGCGAGAGCTTTTTACCAAGGCCAGGAGAAGGCAGTGCAAAAAACACCTTATGCCTTCTTAGCTCCAGGCACCTAAACGCAGCGACATAAATAATTGCGCATGATCTGCGATTGTGATTTCATAGAAGATATGAAACCACTGACCATTGCTGACTCGCCTGCGATTATCCTTGGTTTGCAAGACGAGATTCGCCGCTCCGAGGAATCTCGTTAT